>NZ_JBIWLQ010000003.1:0-295005 GCF_044766265.1 Streptomyces sp. NPDC102283 | reverse complement strand
CCGCCGCTGATGCTGACGCGTCCGGGGGGGGCGATGCCGGGCGCGGCGGTGGTTGTGTCTAACCCCCCCCCCGGGGGGGGGGCGGGGGGGGGGGGGGCCCCGCGCGGGGGGGGGGGGCGCGCGCCCCTCCGTCGTACGACGTGTTCACAGCAGGGTCTTGAGCTTCTCCGCCAGCAGGTCCCAGCGCCACTTCTCCTCGACCCAGGCCCGGCCGCGCTCCCCCATCCGCTGTCGCAGCTCCGGGTCCCCGAGCAGCGTCACGATCCGGTCCGCCGACTCCTCGGCGCTGCCGCCGCGCACCACCCACCCGGTCTCGCCGTCGAGCACCGCGTCCGGGGCGCCGCCCGAGTCGCCGGCCACCACGGGCAGGCCGGTCGCGGACGCCTCCAGGTAGACGATCCCGAGGCCCTCCACGTCGAGGCCGCCGCGGCGGGTGCGGCAGGGCATCGCGAAGACGTCCCCGGCCCCGTAGTGCGCGGGCAGTTCGGCCCAGGGCACCGGGCCGGTGAAGCGCACCGAGTCCTGGACCCCGGTCCGGGCCGCGAGCCGCTCCAGGTCCTTGGCGTACGGTCCGCCGCCGACGATCAGCAGCACCGCGTCCGGGATCCGCGCGAGGATCGCGGGCATGGCCAGGATCAGCGTGTCCTGGCCCTTGCGGGGCACCAGGCGGGAGACGCAGACGACCACGGGCCGGTCCAGGAGCCCGAGGCGGGCCCGGACCCGGTCCCCGCCGGACGCCGGGTGGAAGGTCTTCTCGTCGACGCCGGGCGGCAGTTGGACCATGCGCCCGGCGGCCTCGGCGGTGAGGGCCCCGGCGATCCGGGAGCGGGTGTACTCACCGAGATAGGTGACGGTGTCCGTGCCGTCGCCGATCCGGCGCAGCAGCTGCCGGGAGGCGGGCAGCTGCGCCCAGCCCGCCTCATGGCCGTGGGTGGTGGCGACGAGCCGCCGGGCGCCCGCGCGGCGCAGCGCGGGGGCCATCAGGCCGAGCGGGGCGGCGGCGCCGAACCAGACGGAGGTGCAGCCGTGTTCGCGCAGCAGACCGGTGGCCCGGTTGGTGACGCGCGGGGTCGGCAGCAGCATCGTCGTCGGGTCGCGGACCACGGGGAACGGCTGCTCGGCGTCGAAGGCGGCGGTGGCCGCCGCGCCCTCCTTGCCGCGCTTCCAGGTGGAGGCGTAGACGACGACCCGGTCGGGATCCAGGCGCAGCGCCATGTTGTGCAGGAACGCCTGGATGCCACCGGGGCGGGGCGGGAAGTCGTTGGTCACGATCAAGGTCTTGTCCATCGTGGCCGACAGTACCGAACGGCCGCGCTTCACCGGTGACGCGCTCTCCCGGCGGCATCATGAGCCGCCGGGAGACCCGGCCGGGCACGAGCGACGAAGAGGCGGCGATGGCGGCGATGGCGGGACGAGGACCCATCGGCGCCGGGCCGTGGCCGTACGCCCTGTGGGCGCTGACGCGGGCCTGGCTGCTGGCCTGCGTGTTCAAGGTGGTCACCGTGCCCGGACCGGACGTCACGGTGGATGTGTCGGTGATCTACCGGAGCTGGTACGAGGTGCTGCTGACCGGCACGTATCCGCTGGACGACGTCACCTGGCAGTACCCGCCCGGCGCCGCCCTGGCGATCCTCTCCCCCGCCCTGCTGCCGTTCCTGGAGTACGCGACCGCGTTCTTCGTGCTGGTGCTGCTCTGCGACGCGCTGGTGTTGGGGCTGCTGCTGTACGTGGGCCGGCGGCCGGGCATAAGGGCGGCGGGCGCCTGGGTGTGGATCGCGGGGGTGCCGCTGCTGGGTCCGACGGTCTACGCCCGCTATGACCTGATGGTGACGGCGGTCGCGGTGGCGGCGCTGCTGGCGGGGGTGCGCCGGCCCCGTGCACTGGGGGCGCTGGCGGCGTTCGGGGCGCTGCTGAAGGGGTGGCCCGCGCTGCTGCTCGTCGGGGTGCGCAAGGGGCGCCGGACGCGGGCCGCGTGGACGTCGGCGGCGCTGACGGCGGCGGGGCTCGCGGCGGCGTTCGCGCTGTGGATGCCGGGGGCGTTCGCGTTCCTGGCCTTCCAGCGGGACCGGGGCACCGAGGTCGAGTCCCTGGGGGCGCTGGTCTTCCATGTGGCGCGGCGGTTCGGCTGGGAGGGGCGGGTGGAGCTGCGCTACGGCTCGCTGGAGTTCCTCGGCCCGCACGTGGAGCTGGTGTCGACGCTGGCGCTGGGGCTCGGCGTCCTGGCGCTGGGCTGGCTGCTGCTGTGGCGGCTGCGGGCCCGGACGTTCGCCGGGCACACCCCGGCCGAGGCGGCGTTCACTGCGGTGCTGCTGTTCACGGTCACCAGCCGGGTGATCAGCCCGCAGTACGTCGTGTGGCTGGTCGGACTGGCCGCGGTGTGCCTGGTGTTCCGAGGGGCGGCGATGACGCTTCCGGCCGTCCTGGTGCTGGTGGCGGCGGGGGTGACGCTGCTGGAGTTCCCGATCGGCTTCGGCCGTGTGGTGGCGAGCGACGCGTGGGGCGTGACGCTCCTCCTCGTACGGAACGGGCTGCTGGTGGCGGCCTCGCTGGTCGCGGCGCGGCGGCTGTGGCGGTCGACGGTGCCGGGGCGGCCGCGTGGGGAGGGCGCCCCGCTCGCGGGCGGGGGTCAGCCGAGCCGGGTGGCGAGGTAGTCGCGCCAGTCGGCGGTGAACTGCTGGGGCGTGGTGTCGAGCACCGCGTTCAGCGCCTGCTCCACCGCTCCCTCGCGTCCGTCGTGCGCTCCGACGGTCTCGTAGAAGGCGATCAGCTTCTCCTGGCCCCACCGCTCCGCGATCAGCTCGCAGGCCAGCCAGCCGCCCTCGTAGGCCCCCGCCAGCTTCGCGGGGTCGCCGTCGAAGCCGAAGTCCGGGTCGGCGGGGAGTTCGGCGGGGGTCCGGCCGCCGCGGACGGCCTCGGCCAGCTCCGGGGCGATGGTGTCGGCGGCGCGGTCCTCGCCCCGGTAGGCGGTCCAGTCGGCGAAGCCCTCGGAGAGCCAGACCGGGGTGGCGGTGGAGGTGCTGGTCCGGGTGGCGACATGGGTCGTCTCATGGGTCAGGACGATCCGCTGCCCGAAGCTGCCCAGGGTGGCGTACGCCTGCGGGTTGACGATCACCCGGTCGGCGATGGCCGGGCGCTCGCCGGTGCCGCCGACCTCGCCGGTGGTGACGGCGGCGATGCCCCGGTAGCTGGCCTCCGGCGAGCCCAGCAGTCCCGCCATGTCCTCGACGGAGTCCGGGACGAGGACGACCACCCGGCGGGTCCAGGGGCGCGGCCAGGCGTCCGAGACGGCCGGTACGGCGAGGTCCACGGTGTCGGCGACCTGGCGCAGCTCCTCCTCGCTCCGGCCGACGCCCAGGACGATGCTGTGGGCGCCCTCGACGACCTCGACGTCCCCCTGCTGCCACAGCTGCCCGGAGGCGCCCTCGGCGGGCCGGTCGGCGGTGATGTACCAGCGCTCGCCGTCGCGCATCAGCTCCAGGACGCGGCGGGTGGCGACCGGGGCGGTGTCGTACCCGTCGATGCGGTAGCGCAGCTCCACGTCGGCGGTGGCCCATCGCCCGTCCTGCTCGGTGATGTCCTTGACGTCGTAGCCCCAGGACTTCAGCGGCACGTCGGCGAGCCGGTCCAACTCGGTGCGCTGAGCGGCCCGCAGCTTCGCGGCGTCCGGCGCGAGGCCCTCGACGTAGCCCGCCGGGTCGTGGGCGAGGACGGCCGCCGCGCGGCGCTCCAGGACGGCGTCGAGGGCGCCCGCGGTGAGGAAGGTGTCCGGGTCGGCGGGGGCCGTGCAGGCGGAGGCGGTCAGGAGTACGGCGAGCAGGCTGCCCGCCGCACGCCGTCGTCCCCGGGGGCGTCCCCCCCGCGCGTCACGTCCTCGTACGGCCACCCTGCCGATCGTACGGTCAGATCCGGTCGTACGGTCAGATCCGGGTCACCGAGGAGACGGGCATCATGCCGACCGGATCGTAGCGGACCGGGGCGCCCGGGTAGGGGGCGTGGATGACCTGGCCGTTGCCGACGTACATGCCGATGTGGCTGGCGTCCGCGCGGTAGGCGACCAGGTCCCCCGGCTGCGCCTGGGAGAGGGGCACCATGCGGCCCGCGTGGCGCTGGGCCTGGGAGGTGCGGGGCAGGCTCACCCCGGCCTGGGCGTAGGCCCACTGCATCAGGCCGGAACAGTCGAATCCGGAGGGCCCGTTGGCGCCCCAGACGTAGGGTCTCCCGAGCGCCTGGTGGGCGGCGGCCACGGCGGACATCGCGCGGGCCGAGCCCGGGGCGACGCCGGAGAGATCGGACGGTCCCTCGCGGCCGGAGCGCGAGGCCCGGTCGAAGGTGGCGCGTTCCTCCGGCGGCAGCGAGTCCAGCAGCCGGCGGGCCTCGCGGAGCTTGGACTCGACGGCGTGCTTGTGGCGGGTGACGGCGGCCCGGTTGCGCTCCAGCTCGGTCAGGGCGCGGGTGGTCTCCGCGCGGGTCTGGGCGAGCCCCCGCTGTGCGTGCCGCAGCTTGTCCAGGGTCATCGCCTGGCGGGCGCCGGCCCGGTCGAGGGCGGCGGCCCGCTCCAGGTAGGTGTCCGGGTCTGCGGAGAGCAGGAGGGCGAGCGCCGGGTCGATGGAGCCGGTGCGGTACTGCGCGCCCGCCATCGCGCCGAGCGCGTCGCGCATCCGGTTGACGCGCTCCTGGCCCCGGGCGGTGGCGTCCTGGGAGCGGTCCGCCTCGCCGCGCAGCCGGTCCACGCGCTCCCCGGCCTCGTTGAAGCGCTCGGTGGCCCGCTCCGCCTCCCCGTAGAGGCGGTCGACGGCGGCCTTGGCGCTCTCCCGGGTGTCCTTCGGGTCGGCGCTCGCCGGGGCCCCGGTCAGCGTCGCGGCGACGGTGGCGGCGGCCGCCGAGATGACCGTGACCCGGACGCCTCTGGTGAAGCCGGACTGTGTGGAACGGCGATGGGACACCACAGGTAGCCGCACTCCCTTCCGCTGACGCGGTAGTGCGCAGCCCCTGCCGCCCGGGTGGGCGGACGGAGACCGGGAGCTGCGCGGCAGCCAGACAGTAATCGCGCGACTACCCACCGGCAAAAGACCGCGCCGGTGGCGACGGAGGGGACAGACGACGCCGCCCCGCCGGTGACCTTGGTCTCCGGCGGGGCGGGGCGTCAGTGCGGTGTGCGGCGATTCCCTCGTTCGGGGGTGCCGCGGGCATGCCGTGACGTCAGATGCGGACGCCGAACTGGAAGGTGCCCATGTAGTCCATCGACTCGTAGCGGACGACGGTGCCCGGCTTCGGGGCGTGCAGGATCTGGTTGTTGCCGGCGTAGAAGCCGACGTGCGCCAGGTTGTTGAAGAAGACCAGGTCGCCCGGCTTGAGCTGACTGCGGCCGATCTTCGTGCCGTCGTTGTGCTGGGTGAACGTGGTCCGGGTGATGGAGACGCCGGCCTGGGCGAAGGCCCACTGCGTCAGCCCGGAGCAGTCGTAGGAGTTGGGGCCCGAGCCGCCGGAGACGTACGGCTTGCCGATCTGCGTGGCGGCGGCGGCCAGGGCGGCGGCCCCACGGCCGGACGCGGGGGACTCGTTGCCGAGCTCGACCCGGTCGCTGGCGGCGCGGCTGGCGCGCTGCTCGTCCTTCTGCATCTTGGCGCGCTCGGCCTGGGTCAGCGTGTTGAGCAGCTGCTGGGCGTCGGCCAGTTTGCCCTGGTACTTCTTCTTGTTCTCGCCGAGCGCCTTGCGGACGTCGGCGAGGTCGCCGAGCTTGTCCTGGGCTTCCTTGCGCTGCTGGGCGAGGGTGCGCTGCTTGGACTGGATCTTCTGCAGCGACTCCGTCTGCTTGACCGTCAACTGGTCGAGCGCGGAGGCCTGGTCGAGGAAGCTGTCCGGGTCCGAGGCGAGGAAGAGGGCCACGGAGGGGTCGATGCCGCCGGAGCGGTACTGCGCGGTGGCGATCGTACCGAGTTCGGTGCGCAGCGTGTTGAGCTCGGCCTGGCCACGGGCGACCTTGTCCTGGAGCGCGTCGACTTCCTTCTTCAGGTTGTCCTGCTGCTCCTTGGCCCCGTTGTACTTCTCGGTGGCGGCCTCGGCCTCGTGGTAGAGCTTGTCGACCTTCGCCTTGACTTCGCTCTTGCTCGGCTTGGGATCGGCGTGGGCGGCCTGGGAGGTCAGGGCCACGGCCGCGGCGGCGGTCGCGGTGAGCACGGTCACGCGGGTGCGGCTCGGCTGCTTGGGACGACGGTGGGACGCCACGAAGGCGAGCTCCTTCTTCCTCAGAGCCGCCTACCGGGCTGTGGGGGAAAGATTCCCCGGCTCCGTGCACATGACGGACTCGGCGGTTCCTTCGCCGTCACCCCCAATGGGTGATCAACCGTGCGAAGGTTCGAGGCATGACCTTAGTGACCATCTTGTGATCAGTTCAAATCCTCACAGGATTTTTCTCGTCACACCAGGCACTTCTTTACTCTCACCCCACCGCGTGTAGTGGCGACTTGACGGTACGTTCCCAGAAATCCGGCATGTCACACATGCCGCGCATATTCCGCTAGACGCGCGAAAGACGCTTGAGGAGCAAGACGGACGCGACCGGTCGCGCACCGGCCTTGGCCACGCCGTCCGCCACCTCCCGGTCGGTGGAGACGACCACCACGGGCCGTCCCGGCGGTTCCGCGCGGGCCAGTTGACGGATCAGCTCGTCCGCCGTGACCCCGGCCTTGCTGAACAGCACCCGCACGCCCCGGGGCGGGGCCAGCAGCACCGGGGCGGCCAACTCGGCCCCGTCGAAGACGCAGGTCATCTCGGCGCCGGTCTGCGCCGCGAGCACCGAGAGCCCGCCCAGCAGCCGCAACCGCTGCTTCTCCAGCGGCATCTGGGGGTACCCGGTCTTGGTGACGTTGTAACCGTCCACGATGAGGTGGGCCTGCGGCAGCGCCAGCAGCTGGTCCAGCAGGGCCGGATCGGTCTCCGAAAGGGCCCTGGCGGCAATGTCCTTGGGTGACATCCGACCGGGCTCCACCGCGTCCACGGTGTCGGCGGGATGCGTCGTCGCCGGGGGAAGCGCCAGCTCCCGCCGCAGCCCGGAAGCCGCGTCCAGCACGGTGTCCAGGAGTAGCCGCAGCCGCATGTCCTCCACCGAGCGGCCTTCGCGGGCGGCCCGGCGGCTCGCCTCCAGGGCCGCCTCGGCCTCCCCCAGTCGCCCCTTGAGCCGGCGCGACTCGCTCTCGGCGACGGAGAGCTGGGCGGCCGACTCGGCGCGTTGGGCGTCGGCCTCGGCGGCGCCGCGGCGCAGGGCGGCCTCGCCGCGCTTCACCTCGCTCAGGGCGCTGCGCAGCTTGCGGTGCAGCGACTCGGCCTCCTTGCGGGCCGCCTCCAGCTCGGTGCGCAGCCGCTCGGTCTCGGCGCGGGTGTGGGTGCGGGCCCGCTCCAGCTCCTCGCGCAGGTGCTCCAGTTCGCGCCGGGTCTCCTCGTCGGCGCGCTCCGCGTCGGCGCGCTGGACCTCCTCGCCGGCCGATTCGACCAGCTTCACCCAGCCGACCGGGCGCAGCACGTAGGCGGCCGCGGCCACATCGAGGGGATCGGCGGCGGCGGGCGGCGAACCGGCCTCCAGCGCACCGGTCAGCTCGGGCTGGGACTGGCCGAGCCGCTCACCGATGCGCTGCCGGAAGAGGGCGTCGCTCTCCAGCGCGGCGGCCATCGCGTTCCCCGCGAACTTCGCCCGCCGGGTCGGGGTGAACCGGGCGTACTGTCGTAGCTGGGCGGGCAGTTCGGAGACGGTCAGGCCGCCGAAGGCGTCCGAGACCAGCGCGATCACCCGCCGTCGGACACCCTCGGGCAGCGGACGGCCGAGCGCCTCTGCACCGCCGTCGGCCTCATCGGCCGGTCCGGCGCCGCTGGTCGGCTGATCCACCGTCCGTCACCCCATAGATATGTGATGGGTGCGCTTCCTCAGGAAGCGGCACCCGGCCTGTCCACCAGTTCGATCTGGTCCACCGCGTTGCACCAACGACAGCGGACCGACTCGATGGTCTCACTGACGACCTCCCGCTCCTCGACACTCGACTCACCGGCCAGGTCGAGGTGCACGTACTCCACGACCTTGGAGGAGCGGGTCACGTCGAAGCGCGTGAGGTTGCCGCACAGCGTGCAGCGCCAGCGGGTCGAGTCGGTCGGCAGGGGAACCGTCGTCATCGTTGCGTCCTCTTTCGTCGTCTCCAGGAGCCCGCGCCGGGCACGCCGCCGCGTCTCCACTTGTCTACGCCAAGGATCTCGCGGTGCGCCGTCGAACTGCGGAAGTCCTGGCGTAACCCTACGGCCTCGCGTATAGGCATCGGCACGGCGAGGCGCTCCGTCCCGTTCTCCACCGGTACGCCATGCTCTGTACATGATCGATGGGCGGCAGGCCGACTGGCGGACCACGGCCGGGAGGATCCGGGACGCGGCGGTGTCGAGCGGCGCCCCGGTCACCTACGGACTGATCGGCGTCTGCGGTGTGGCCTTCCTGATCAGTCCGCTCTCCGGGTTCGGCGGCGCCGCCCACGGAAGCGAGGAGGCTCTCCTCGCCGCCCAGGCCGCGTACTTCGAGCGGTGGGGAGTGATCCCCGCCGAGCTGTGGGAGGGTTCCGCGCACGCGCTGATGACACCGTTCACCGCGCTGTTCGTGCACGGCAGCTGGCTGCACCTGCTGGGGAACCTGTTGTTCCTGTACGTGTTCGGCGCGATGGCCGAGGAGCGCATGGGCCGGCTGCGGTTCGCCCTGTTCTACGTGGGCTGCGGCTATGTGGCGCTGGTCTGCTACGCGGCGGCCCACGCGGACTCCGGGCAGACGCTGGTGGGTGCGTCGGGGGCGATCTCCGCGGTGCTCGGCGCGTTTCTCCACCTGTTCCCCAGGACCCGGGTGACCAGCCTGTTCCCGTTCCTCTTCTTCCTGCCGCTGCGCTTCCCCGCCTGGATCGTGCTGGTCTTCTGGTTCGGGCTCCAGTGGGCGGCGGCGCAGGGGGCGGGCAGCGGTCCCGGGGTGGCGTACCTCGCGCACGTGGCGGGCTTCGCGGCCGGGTTCCTCTACGCCTGGGTGGTTCATGGGCGGAGGGCTAGAGTGAAGGTTCCAGCCACCGAGGGAGACAGCCAGCCGTGATCACCGCGATCGTGCTCATCAAGACCAGCGTGGACCGGATTCCGGAGATCGCCGAGGCCATCGCCGCGCTGGAGAGTGTCAGCGAGGTCTTCTCCGTCACCGGCACCTACGACCTGATCGCCATGGTCCGGGTCGCCAGGCACGACGACCTCGCCGATGTCATCCCGGGCCGGATCAGCAAGATCCCTGGCGTCGAGGGCACCGACACCCACGTGGCGTTCCGTACGTACTCCCAGCACGACCTGGAAGCGGCCTTCGCCATCGGCCTCGACGCGTAGGGCCTGACGACGGGCCCCAGGACACACCGGCGACGCACCTCGGCCGGGGACGGGCGGCGCGCCCGTCCCCGGCCGAGGTGTTTCATCAGAACGTGTCTCGGACCTGGGCGGCTTCGCCCCGGTCCGGGACGCAGCGGCCGTCCTCGGTGCGGTAGTTCCACCGGGCGCCCTCGCGGACCAGCTCGGAGACCGCGCGCAGGAACCGGTCGATGTGCTCGTCGGGCGTACCGGCGCCGAAGCTCACCCGGATCGCGTTGAGCGACCGCTCGCCCGGCTCGGCCTCCGGGGCGCCGCACTCGCCCGGGTCCTGCGGGTCGCTGCCGAGAAGGGTGCGCACCAGCGGGTGGGCGCAGAAGAGGCCGTCGCGCACGCCGATGCCGTACTCGGCGGAGAGGGCGGCGGCGAAGTGCGAGCTGTTCCAGCCGCGCACCACGAAGGAGATGACGCCGACCCGGGGGGCGTCGTCGCCGAACAGCGAGAGCACCTGCACCTCGGGCACCTCGGCGAGCCCCTCCCGGACCCGGCCCACGAGCTCCTGCTCCCGGGCGACCAGGCCCTCGAAGCCGGCCTCGGTCAGGGCCTTGCAGGCGGAGGCGATGGAGTAGACGCCGATGACGTTGGGCGAACCGGCCTCGTGGCGGGCGGCCGTGGTGTGCCAGTCGACGTCCACACCGCCGTCGGCGCGCCGGGCGACCTTGCGGGACGCGCCGCCGCCGGCGAGGTACGGCTCGGCGGCCTGGAGCCAGTCGGCGCGGCCGGCCAGGACACCGGAGCCGAAGGGCGCGTACAGCTTGTGGCCGGAGAACGCGACCCAGTCGACGTCCAGTTCGGCGATGTCCACGGGGTGGTGCGGGGCCAGCTGGGCGGCGTCGAGGACGATGCGGGCGCCGTGCGCGTGGGCGGCGGCGGCCAGCTCCCTCACCGGCCACAGCTCGCCGGTCACGTTGGACGCGCCGGTGACGCAGACGAGGGCGGGGCCGTAGGGGTCGCGTTCTGCGAGCGCGCGCTCCAGGGCCTCGACGGCCTGGGCCGGGGTGCGGGGCGCGTTGAGGTAGGTGACCTGGGCGTCGCGCCAGGGCAGCAGGGACGCGTGGTGCTCGGTCTCGTAGACGAAGACCTGGCAGTCGGCGGGGATCGCGGCGGCCAGCAGGTTGAGGGAGTCGGTCGTGGAGCGGGTGAAGACCACCTGGTCGTCCGTGCGGCAGCCGAGGAACTCCGCGACCGTGCGGCGGCTGTTCTCGAAGAGGTCGGTGGAGAGCTGCGAGAGGTAGCCGGCACCGCGGTGGACGCTGCCGTAGTACGGGGCGTACGCGGCGACGTCGTCCCAGACCCGCTGGAGGGCCGGGGCGCTGGCGGCGTAGTCGAGCGCGGCGTAGGTCACCTCACCGCCGGTGACGAGCGGGACCGTGACGTTCTGCCCCAGAACGGGCAGCGGGGCACAAACCGACGAGTCGAGGGCAGCGGTGGGGACAGACATGGCGAACTCCCGTAAAAGGCAGGCGAAATCCGGCGCCGGCGATGTACGCGGCAGCGCGGGAGGAGGAAAGGAAAGAGGGTGCGCTGAAGAAGGGCGGTCAGCCCTAGCGCATTCGCTTGCTCACAGAAGACTCCCTAGGGACCAGGACCCCGGGGGCTGGCATCCGCTGGATGCCGAGGGGCCCGCGCTTGCCGCAGACCTCGCTGCCTGCGGCCTGGTCTTCACCCGGGGCACCCCGCCACGGACGGAGGGTTGCCGGACAGCGGGCCGGGGCCGTAGTCGCTGTCACTCATGACCTGCGCAGCATCTTGCCATACGTGCGCACACGCGCAAGGGCGCAGTCCGGCATCCGGACTGCGCCCTGTGTCACACCGTGTGCCGCAAAGTCGCCTCCGGGGGGCGCTCAGGCGTTGCTGGCCGCCACCCAGCGCTCCAGGGCCCGCTTGGCGGCCCCGGAGTCGATGGCCTCGGCGGCGACGAGGATCTTCGCCGCGAGCTGTTCGGTCAGCGTGCCGGGGCCCGGGTCCAGGGCGACCAGGGCCGCCGCCGAGTTGAGCAGCACCGCCTCGCGCACCGCTCCGCCCTCGCCGTCCAGCAGGCGGCGGGCCACATCGGCGTTGTACGAGGCGTCGGCGCCGCGCAGCGCCTCGACGGGGACGATGGGCAGCCCGACGTCGCGCGGGTCGAAGGGCTCCTCCCGGACCGCGCCGTCGCGCACCACCCAGACCCGGGAGGTGGCGGTGGTGGTCAGCTCGTCGAGTCCGTCGTCACCGCGGAAGACCAGCGCGGAGTTGCCCCGGTCGGCCAGCACGCCCGCGACGATGGGCGCCATCCGGGCGTCGGCGACGCCGACCGCCTGAGCGCGGACCTGGGCCGGGTTGGTGAGCGGGCCCAGGATGTTGAACGTGGTCTGTGCGCCGAGTTCCTTGCGCGCCTTGGCGGCGTAGCGCAGGGCGGGGTGGAACTTCACGGCGAAGCAGAAGGTGATGCCCGCCGCTTCGGCGACCTCGACGACCCGCCGCGGGGTCAGCTCCAGGTTGACGCCGAGCTTCTCCAGGACGTCGGAGGAGCCGCTCGCGGAGGAGGCGGCGCGGTTGCCGTGCTTGACGACCTTGGCGCCGGTGCCCGCGATGACGATCGCGGACATGGTCGAGATGTTGACCGTCTTGGCGAGGTCGCCGCCGGTGCCGACGATGTCGACGGTCCGGCCCGGCACCTGGATGGTGTTGGCGTGGGCGTACATCGCGCGGACCAGTCCGGTGACCTCGTCGACGGTCTCGCCCTTGGCCCGCAGCGCGACGGCGAACCCGGCGATCTGCGCGTCGGTGGCCTCGCCGCTCATGATGCGGTCCATGGCCCAGGCGGTCTCCTCGGAGCTGAGGTCCTCGCCGCGCAGGAGGGGGTTCAGGAGGCCGGGCCAGGAGCGGTCCGCCACGCTGTCGCCGCCGTTCGGGGTCACAACGTTCATGGTCCGCTCCAGGGTCCACAGCCGGTCAGGAAAGATGGCTCCACCCTATCCAGCCGGAGAGACCGCGAAGAGCCCCGTCCATCGGATGGACGGGGCCCTCACGGTGGCGATCGGTTCAGGTGATCAGTGGTGGCCGTGGCCCTCGCTGATCTCCTTGTACTCCTCGGGGGTGGCCTTGGGGATCTGGTTCCCGTCGGCGTAGTACCCCTTGCTGAGCTTGGCACGCAGCTTCTGCACCGGGGAGATCTTGCGCTTGACGCCGTTCTCGTCGACCGCGGGGCCGAGGTCGAGCGGCTGGTACTGCTCGTGCGCCGTGAGCGTGTGCAGCTGCCCGGGGCTGAGCGGCTCGTGGATCTCGACGAACTCACCGTGCGGCAGGCGCTTGATGATGCCGGTCTCGCGACCGTGCAGCACCTTCTCCCGGTCGCGGCGCTGGAGGCCGAGGCAGATCCGCTTGGTGACGATGAACGCGATGACCGGTCCGACGAAGAAGAAGATCCGGACGAACCAGGTGATCGAGTTGATCGACAGGTGGAAGTGCGTGGCCCACAGGTCGTTTCCACCGCCGACGAGGCCGATGAAGTACGCCGTGATCCAGGCGACGCCGAAGCCCGTACGGGTCGGGACGTTGCGCGGGCGGTCCAGGATGTGGTGCTCGCGCTTGTCGCCGGTGACCCAGGACTCGATGAACGGGTAGACCGCGATCGCGGTGAGGACCACGCCGAAACCGACCAGCGGGATGAACACGCCCAGGGCGAGCGTGTGACCCCACAGGTTGATCTCCCAGCCCGGCATCACACGCACCAGGCCCTCGGCGAAGCCCATGTACCAGTCGGGCTGTGCGCCGGTGGACACCTGGTCGACCCGGTACGGGCCGATGGCCCAGATCGGGTTGATCGTGGCGATGGCGGAGATGGCCGCGATGATGCCGAAGACCAGGAAGAAGAACCCTCCGGCCTTCGCCATGTACACGGGCAGCAGCGGCATGCCGACGACGTTCTTGTTGGTCCGGCCGGGACCCGCGAACTGCGTGTGCTTGTGGTAGAAGACCAGGATCAGGTGCGCCACCAGCAGGCCGAGCATGATGCCCGGCAGCAGCAGGATATGGATCGAGTAGAACCGGGCCACGAAGTCGTGGCCGGGGAACTCGCCGCCGAACAGGAACATCGAGATGTACGTACCGACGATCGGCACGGACAGGATCGCGCCCTGGGTGAAGCGGACACCCGTACCGGAGAGCAGGTCGTCCGGGAGGGAGTAGCCGGTGAACCCGGTGAACATGCCGAGCACGAACAGCAGGAAGCCGAAGAGCCAGTTGATCTCGCGCGGCTTGCGGAACGCGCCCGTGAAGAAGACGCGCATCATGTGCACGAACATGGCGGCCAGGAAGATCAGCGCGGCCCAGTGGTGGATCTGCCGGACGAGCAGACCGCCGCGGACCTCGAAGCTGATCTTCAGGGTCGAGGCGTAGGCCTCGGACATCCGGATGCCCTGCATGGGCTCGTACGGACCGTGGTAGACGATCTCGCCCATGCTCGGCTGGAAGAACAGCGTCAGATACACACCCGTGAGGATGATGATGATGAAGCTGTAGAGCGCGACCTCACCGAGCATGAAGGACCAGTGGTCCGGGAAGATCTTGCGCATGTTGGCCTTGGCGAGGCCGTAGATGCCCAGCCGGCCGTCCGCCCAGTCGGCCACCCGCTCGCCGGCCGGGGCCTTGCGCTCGCCCGCCGGACCGGCGGCGGAGGGGTTCTTTGTCGCAGTACTCATCCGCGCTCCCAGAAGGCAGCACCGACGGGCTCGTCGAAGTCGCCGAGCGCCTCGAGGTTGCCCTCGCTGTTGACACCGATCCGCAGCTGCGGAAGCGGGTGGCCGGCCGGACCGAAGATGACGCGAGCGCCGTCGGAGAGGTCGAAGGTGGACTGGTGGCACGGGCAGAGCACGTGGTGCGTCTGCTGCTCGTACAGGCTGATCGGGCAGCCGACGTGGGTGCAGATCTTGGAGAACGCGACGATGCCCTCGTGGGCCCAGTCACGCTGGCGCTTGTCCTTGATGTCGTCCGGCTCGATGCGGACGATCATCAGGGCGGCCTTGCCCATCTGCGTCTGGAAGTCGTGCGACTCCGGGTCGAGCCCCTCGGGCATGGCGAAGGCCAGCGACCCGACGGTGATGTGCTCGGGGCGCAGCGGCGTCATCGTGTTCATGTTGATGAGCTGCTTGCCCTTGGCCCACAGGGTGGTGCGGAGCTTCTTCTCCGGCAGCGGACCGAGGTCGCGCAGCAGGACCACACCGGAGAGCGGCACCAGGGCCAGCGCACCGAACATGGTGGTGCGGATCAGCTTGCGCCGACCGATCGCGGACTCCTCCGCACCGGCCTTGAAGTCGGCCAGGACCTGCGCCTTGACCTCGGGCGGGGCCTCGATCGGGTGGCGGTCGGCGGCGACCTCGACGTCGGACATCAGGGTGCGCGCCCAGTGGACGGCTCCCGCGCCGATGAAGAAGAGCGCCGCTCCCAGGGTGAGCCCCAGGGAGAAGTTGAGCGCGCTCACATGGCCGAAGGGCCAGATGTAGACGATCTTGTCCACCGGGAAGATGACGTAGGAGGCGATGAAGCCCACCGTCGCCAGCATCGAGAGGGTGAACATGAACGCGACGGCGCGTTCCGAGCGCTTCGCGGCGCGCTCGTCGAGGTCCTGGATGCGCGGCTGGTGGGCCGGCAGCCCCGGGTCGGCGAACGGGTCGTCGTGACGCTCCACCGCGCCGTGCGCGGTCTCCTGCACCACAGGCAGGTTGTCTTCTGGAATCTGTTGGCTACTCATGACTTCTTGGCCTTAGCGGTGTGGGCCGCGACCCAAACGGCGACTGCGACGAGCGCGCCGAGTCCGAAGACCCACGCGAACAGACCTTCGCTGACCGGACCGAGACCGCCGAGGGCCAGGCCGCCGGGGCTCTCCGTCTCGTCACCGTTCACGGTCTCGATGTACGCGATGATGTCCTTCTTCTCCTGCTCCGGCATCGTCGTGTCGGGGAAGGAGGGCATGCTCTGCGGGCCGGTCTGCATGGCCTCGTAGATGTGCTTCGGGCTCACGCCTTCGAGGTCGGGGGCGTACTTGCCCTCTGTCAGGGCTCCGCCCTTACCGGTGAAGTTGTGGCACTGGGCGCAGTTGGTGCGGAACAGTTCGCCGCCGTTGGCGACGTCCGCGCCCGCGGGGTCGACCTGCTTGTCGGTCGGCGTGATGGGACCGGCGCCGAGCGACGCGACGTACGCCGCGAGCTGGTCGATCTCCGCCTGGGTGTAGATGACCTTCTTCTTCGGTACCTGGGCGCCCGGCTGCTGCGCGGGCATACGGCCCGTACCGACCTGGAAGTCGACGGCGGCGGAGCCCACGCCCACGAGGGACGGCCCGTCGGTGGTGCCCTGACCGCCGGTTCCGTGGCAGCTGGCGCAGCCTACGGCGTAGAGCTTCTTGCCCTCTTCGATGGCGAGGGACTGGGCGGTTTCATCGGCCTGCGCCTTGCCCGCAGGCGCAAACGCGGCGTACAGCCCCCCGGTGGCCGCCAGCGCGAGGAGTAGTACGACGACCGCCGCCAGCGGATGGCGTCGTCGTGCGGAGAGCTTTTTCACGGATTACCCCGGTGTCAGGATCTTCTGCGTCGATGGTGGGCGGGTGCGAGCCCGGTTACTTGATCATGTAGATCGTTGCGAACAGGCCGATCCATACGACATCGACGAAGTGCCAGTAGTAGGACACGACGATGGCGGCGGTGGCCTGATCGTGGGTGAACCTCTTGGCTGCGTACGTTCTGCCGAGGACCAGCAGGAAGGCGATGAGACCGCCTGTCACGTGCAGACCGTGGAAGCCGGTGGTCAGGTAGAACACCGAGCCGTACGGGTCGGACGAGAGGGAGAGCCCCGCGTCCTTGACCAGCTCGGTGTACTCCAGGACCTGGCCGCCGATGAAGATCGCACCCATCACGAACGTGATGATGAACCAGGTGCGGAGCTTCTTCACATCGCCCCGCTCGGCTGCGAAAACGCCGAGCTGGCAGGTGAGTGAGGAGAGCACCAGGATCGTGGTGTTCGTCGCCGAGAACGGGAAGTTCAGATGATCGGACATCTCCTTCCAGTAATCGGGTCCCATCACCGATCGCAGGGTGAAGTACATCGCGAAGAGGGCCGCGAAGAACATCAGCTCGGAACTCAACCAGATGATGGTTCCGACGCTGGTGAGGTTCGGTCGATTGACCGACGGGTGCGCGTGCCCGGTTTCTACTGTCGTTGCTGTCGCCACGACCGACATTATGTCGGTCGCTTATCCCGCCCTCACCCCGGGGGGTGCCGTTCGGTGTGTCCGTACCGTCTGCAGGGGTCGCACCCTGCGCCGAACGGCCCATCGGAAGGTGGTCATTACCGGTGCTGACGGCCGGTCGGGCGGAGTACGATCCGCGCATCGGTTCATGCCCCGAGAGCCCCGACGACGTCGATGTCACGGAGGAACAATGCAGGCGACCGCCACGGTCCTGGTCTACAGCGACGACGCCAACATCCGCGAGCAGGTGAGGCTGGCAGCCGGTCGCAGGCCTGCCGCGGACGTCCCACCGGTGGAGTTCCTGGAGTGCGCGACACTCCCGGCCGTCCTCAAGGCGCTGGACGGCGGCGGCGTCGACGTCTGCGTGCTCGACGGGGAGACGGCTCCCGTCGGCGGCATGGGCGTCTGCCGCCAGATCAAGGACGAGATCTTCCGCTGCCCGCCGGTGCTCCTGCTGATCGGCCGCCCGCAGGACGCGTGGCTGGCCACCTGGAGCCGGGCGGAGGCCGCCGTGACGCTCCCGGTGGACCCGGTGGAGTTCGCCGACGCGCTGGCTGCGCTGCTGCGCCAGCGGCTCGCCGTGGAGGCCTGAGAGGCCCCCACGGCCCGCTGAGGGGCGTCCGGCGCGGTACGGCACCTGTCCGGGCCCGGGTCAGACGTGGGGACGCAGCCGGGCGGCCTGGAGCGTCTGCGGGCTGTCCGGCGCCCCCTCGTGGAGGGCGCTGCCCTTCTGCCACTTCTCCCAGGAGAGGTTCCAGTCGCCGAACCCGTTGCCGAACGGGTCCATGTCCTCGCCCTCGCTGCCGACGACCGTGACGATGTCGCCCTCGCGCACCGTGTCGAAGAACCATGCGGCGTTGCCGGTGCTCATGCCGGTGCAGCCGTGGCTGACGTTGGCGTTGCCCTGGGAGCCGGTGGACCAGGGGGCGGCGTGGACGTACTCGCCGCTCCAGGTCACCCGGGTGGCCCAGTAGACCGGCAGGTCGTACGACTCCGAGGAGCCGGCCGCGATGCCGACGCTCTCGCCGCGCATACGGACGAACTGCTCCTTGGCGAGCACCACCTTGACCCCGTTGCGGGTGGAGAAGCCGGGCTTGCCGGTGGTGACCGGAATGGTATTGATCACTTCTCCGTTGCGGAGCACCGTCAGGGTGTGGTCCGCGGCGTCGGTGATGGCCTCGATCCGGTCGCCGGTGGCGAGCTTCAGCGGCTTGGCCTCGGCCCCGTAGAGCGCGTTGGTCACCTTGATGCCCGCCAGGTTGGAGCGGACCTCGATGGAGGCGTTCGCGGGCCAGTACTCCTTCGGGCGGTAGTGCAGCTTCTTGTCGTCGACCCAGTACCAGGAGCCGGTGACGGCCGGGGTGGAGCGGACCTTCAGGGCGCGCTCGACGGTGGCCCTGGCCGCCTTGTCGGTGATCGGAGCGCTGAGTTCCGCCGTGATGGGCTGCCCGACGCCGTAGGTGCCCGTCTCCGGGCCGAAGGCGACCTTCAGCAGCTTCTTGGGCGAGGAGGTGCCGAAGGACAGCGTACGGACGCCTGGGGCGCCGTCGCCGTTCTCCATGGCGACCCTGACGGTGTATCCGGTGCCGGCCGCGAGCGGAGCGGTGGAGCGCCAGCGCTTCCCGTCGGCGGAGAGCTCCCCCGCGAGGTGGCGGCCGCCGGTGTCCACGGCGCTGACGTCGGTGATGCGTCCCTCGTCGCCCTTGACGGTGACTTCCAGGGGCTTGTCGGGGTCGGCCTTCTCCTTGTCGGAGGGGCCGTTGAAGGAGACCTGGTCGCCCGCGTCGTAAGGCTTCGTGGAGAGCGGGTGGCCGTCGGGCGAGCCACAGGCGGTCGCACCCGCGGCGAGGGTCACGACCAGCAGGGTGCAGCTCACTACGGTGCGGATGCGCGGCGTGTGGTTCATGCCGTCCACGCTAAGAAGATTCATCCGTTCCAGCGCGTTCAGTGACTGCAAACGAGCGAAGGACCCGCGTCGCTGTCGGCGACGCGGGCCCTTCGTGGTGTAGCGCGTGTCACCGGCGGTGCGGTGCCACGGGGTGCGGTGTCACTGGGTGCGGTTCTCGCCCCGGTAGTACTCGAAGACCCAGCCGAAGAGGCCGATCAGGAGCAGGGGTGCGGAGAAGTACATCAGCCACCAGCCGAAGACGACGCCCATGAAGGCGAAGGCTCCGCCGACCGCCAGGGAGAGGGGCTGCCAGCTGTGCGGGGCGAAGAACCCCAGCTCGCCCGCCTCGTCGGCGACGTCCGCTTCCTTGTTGTCCTGGGCCATGGCGTCGACCCGGTTGGCCGTGAAGGCCAGATAGAAGCCGATCATGATGGACAGCCCGAAGGCCAGGAAGAGGGCCGTGGTGCCGACCGGCTCCTTGGACCACACGCCGTACACGACGGCCATGGCGAGGATGAAGACGCTCAGCCAGATGAACATCTGTCCCTGGATCTTCACTTGCCTGCCTCCTTGCCGCCGGCGAGGGCCTTGTCCGACTCGGAGAGGTGGTCGAGCTGTTCGAGCGCCGTGATCTCCGGGTGGTGCAGGTCGAACGCCGGGGATTCGGAACGGATCCGCGGCAGCGTGAGGAAGTTGTGCCGCGGGGGCGGGCAGGAGGTCGCCCACTCCAGCGAACGGCCGTAACCCCACGGATCGTCGACCTCGATCTTCTTGCCGTACTTCGCGGTCTTCCAGACGTTGTAGAAGAACGGCAGCATCGACAGGCCGAGCAGGAACGAGGAGATCGTGGAGATCGTGTTCAGCGCGGTGAAGCCGTCGGCGTCGAGATAGTCCGCGTAACGACGCGGCATGCCCTCGGCACCGAGCCAGTGCTGCACCAGGAACGTGCCGTGGAAGCCCACGAACAGCGTCCAGAACGTGATCTTGCCGAGCCGCTCGTCCAGCATCTTGCCGGTGAACTTCGGCCACCAGAAGTGGAATCCGGAGAACATCGCGAAGACCACGGTGCCGAAGATGACGTAGTGGAAGTGCGCGACGACGAAGTACGAGTCCGAGACGTGGAAGTCCATCGGGGGCGAGGCGAGGATGACGCCGGTCAGACCACCGAAGGTGAAGGTGATCAGGAAGCCGACGGCCCAGAGCATCGGTGTCTCGAAGGACAACGACCCCTTCCACATCGTGCCGATCCAGTTGAAGAACTTCACGCCCGTTGGCACGGCGATGAGGAACGTCATGAAGGAGAAGAACGGCAACAGCACACCGCCCGTGACGTACATGTGGTGCGCCCACACCGTCACGGAAAGGCCGGCGATGGCGATCGTCGCGGAGATCAGACCGATGTAGCCGAACATCGGCTTGCGGCTGAATACCGGGATGACCTCGGAAATGATTCCGAAGAATGGCAACGCGATGATGTACACCTCTGGATGGCCGAAGAACCAGAAGAGGTGTTGCCAGAGCAATGCGCCGCCATTGGCCGCGTCGAAGATATGCGCACCGAATTTTCGGTCCGCCTCCAGCGCGAAGAGCGCGGCGGCGAGGACCGGGAAGGCCAGCAGGACCAGGACACCGGTCAGCAGGACGTTCCAGGTGAAGATCGGCATGCGGAACATCGTCATGCCGGGTGCGCGCATGCAGATGATCGTGGTGATGAAGTTGACCGAGCCGAGGATCGTGCCGAAGCCGGAGAAGGCCAGACCCATGATCCACATGTCGGCGCCGACACCCGGCGAACGGACCGCGTCCGAGAGCGGGGAGTAGGCGAACCAGCCGAAGTCGGCCGCACCCTGCGGGGTGAGGAAGCCGGCCACCGCGATGAGCGAGCCGAAGAGGTACAGCCAGTACGCGAACATGTTCAGCCGCGGGAACGCCACGTCGGGCGCGCCGATCTGCAGCGGCATGATCCAGTTCGCGAATCCGGCGAACAGCGGCGTCGCGAACATCAGCAGCATGATCGTGCCGTGCATCGTGAACGCCTGGTTGAACTGCTCGTTCGACATGATCTGCGTGCCCGGACGGGCCAGCTCGGCGCGCATGAAGAGCGCCATGAGTCCGCCGATGCAGAAGAACACGAACGACGTGACCAGGTAGAGCGTACCGATCGTCTTGTGGTCAGTGGTGGTCAGCCACTTCACGACGATGTTTCCCGGCTGCTTGCGCCGCACGGGCAGCTCGTCCTCGTACGAGTCGTCTGCCGGAGCGGCACCCTGAGGTTCGTTGAGGATGCTCACAGTTGGTTCTTCTCCGCATTCCTGGCCGGGTCCGTCTGCGCGATGCCTGCCGGCACGTAGCCCGTCTGACCCTTCTCAGCCAGCTCCTTGAGGTGCTGCTGGTAACGCTCCGGGGAGACGACCTTGACGTTGAAGAGCATCCGGGAGTGGTCGGCGCCACAGAGCTCGGCGCACTTGCCCATGAAGGTGCCCTCCCTGTTGGGAGTGACCTCGAACGCGTTGGTGTGGCCCGGGATGACGTCCTGCTTCATGAGGAACGGCACCACCCAGAAGGAGTGGATGACGTCACGCGAAGTCAGGACGAAGCGGACCTTCTCACCCTTCGGCAGCCACAGGGTCGGACCCGGGTTGCCGTTCTGCGGGTTGCGGGTCCCGGGGATGCCCACGTCGTAGACGCCGCCGGCGCCCTCGGGGAAGTCCTTGCGGAACCGGTCGGGGATGGCGTCGAGTTCCTTGGGGACCTCGGGGCCCGCCGCGGGCTGGCCATCCACCTTCTCGATGTAGTTGAAGCCCCAGCTCCACTGGAAGCCGACCACGTTGATGGTGTGGGCGGGCTTTTCGGAGAGCTCGAGGAGCTTCGACTCATCTCGTGCGGTGAAGTAGAAGAGCACCGAGACGATGATGAGGGGAACCACTGTGTACAACGCCTCGATGGGCATGTTGTACCTGGTCTGCGGAGGTACCTCCACCTTGGTCCTGCTACGCCGGTGGAAGAAGACGCTCCAGAGGATCAGTCCCCAGACAAGGACACCCGTGACGAGCGCTGCCGCCCACGAGCCTTGCCAGAGGGAGAGGATCCGAGGGGCCTCTTCCGTAACCGGAGTGGGCATTCCGAGGCGGGGGAAATCCTCCCAGTTGTATGAACAACCGGAGGCCGTCGCCAGGACCAGGCCCGCAGTCAGCACCTGCGGCAGCTTCCGCCGCATCGGGCGCCGCGACGAGCGGTCGGAGCCGTTGGGACTCACGTAGCGCCTTCCCGAGAGTCTCGCCCGCACGGTCGGCGCGCCCGTATGTCTCTGGTCGGTCGCCGGCCCTGACGCGGGCAGGGGTTTGGATGTTTATGCGGACCAAACCCTACTGGACGCTATTTGGGGTCGCGCGGGGAGGGTGCCCAACGCGCCGCCCGACACCCCCATGGAGTGGAATCCGGGCCTCCGGCCCCCATCTGACGCCCACTCGCCCGTCCGGGAGGAACGGCCCCCGGCGAGGTGGGGCCGGGTGCGGGCTAGCGTGGCGGGGTGCCCTACTTCGATGCCGCCTCCGCCGCCCCCCTGCACCCCGTCGCACGCCAGGCGCTGCTTGCCGCGCTCGACGAGGGCTGGGCCGATCCCGCCCGTCTGTACCGGGAGGGGCGGCGGGCCAGGCTGCTCCTGGACGCGGCCCGGGAGGCCGCCGCGGAGGCCGTCGGCTGCCGTCCCGACGAGCTGGTCTTCACCTCCTCCGGGACGACGGCGGTGCACGCGGGAATTGCCGGGGCTCTTTCGGGGCGTCGGCGTGTCGGCCGCCATCTGGCCCTGTCGGCGGTCGAACACTCGTCGGTACTCCATTCGGCGGCGGCCCACGAGGCGGCGGGCGGCTCGGTCACCGAGGTCCCGGTGGACCGCACGGGGGCCGTGGACCCGGCGGTGTACGGCGGGGCGCTGCGGGCGGACACCGCGCTGGCCTGCCTCCAGTCGGCCAACCACGAGGTGGGCACCGAGCAGCCGGTCGCCGAGGTCGCCGCGCGCTGTGCGGAGGCCGGGGTGCCGCTGCTGGTGGACGCGGCGCAGTCGCTCGGCTGGGGACCGGTCCCGGGGGGCTGGTCACTGCTGACGGCGAGCGCGCACAAGTGGGGCGGTCCGGCCGGGGTCGGGCTGCTCGCGGTCCGCAAGGGGGTGCGCTTCGCACCCCGAGGACCGGCCGGGGAGCGGGAGTCGGGGCGGGCGGCGGGGTTCGAGAACCTGCCGGCGATCGTGGCGGCGGCGGCCTCGTTGCGCGCGGTACGGAGCGAGGCGGCGGCGGAGTCGGTGCGGCTGCGGGCCCTGGTGGACCGGATCCGGGCCGTGGTGGCCGAGCGGGTGCCCGATGTCGAGGTGGTGGGTGATCCGGAGCGGCGGCTGCCGCATCTGGTCACCTTCTCCTGTCTCTATGTCGACGGGGAGACCCTGCTGCACGAGCTGGACCGGAGGGAGTTCTCCGTGTCGTCCGGCTCGTCCTGCACGAGCAGCACCCTGATTCCGAGCCATGTGCTGGGGGCGATGGGGGTGCTCTCGGAGGGGAACGTGCGGGTGTCGCTGCCGACGGGCACGGCCGGGGCGGACGTGGACCGCTTCCTGGAAGTCCTGCCCGGGGTCGTCGCCGAGGTCCGCGAGCGGCTCGGCGCGGTCGCCCCGCTCTCGACGCCGCGAGACGCCGCGGACCCGGTCATGATCCGCCGGACACCCCCCAGCTCCCCCGGGCCCGCCGCGTCCCTGGTGGTCGACGCGCTGGGCCGCCGCTGCCCCATCCCGGTGATCGAGCTCGCAAAGGTGATCGGGGAGGTAGCGGTGGGCGCGACGGTGACGGTGCTCGCCGACGACGAGGCGGCGCGCCTGGACATCCCGGCCTGGTGCGAGATGCGGGGCCAGGAGTACGTGGGCGAGGAGCCGGCGGACCGCGGGTCGGCCCATGTGGTCCGCCGGCTCAGCTGATCAGGCCAGGTGCTGCCGGACCTCGGCGGCGGCCTCGTGGCCGTACGCCTTGGTGAAGCGGTCCATGAAGTGGGTGCGGCGCAGGGTGTACTCCTGGGTGCCGACCGTCTCGATGACCAGGGTGGCGAGCATGCAGCCGACCTGGGCGGCGCGCTCCAGGCCGACGCCCCAGGCGAGGCCGGAGAGGAAGCCGGCCCGGAAGGCGTCGCCGACGCCGGTGGGGTCGGCCTTGCTGTCCTCCTCGGGGCAGCCGACCTCGATGACCGGCTCGCCGACCCGCTCGATCCGGACGCCGCGGGCGCCGAGGGTGGTGACGCGGTGGCCGACCTTGGCGAGGATCTCCTCGTTGCTCCAGCCGGTCTTGGACTCGATGAGCCCCTTCTCGTACTCGTTGGAGAAGAGGTAGGTGGCGCCGTCGAGGAGGATACGGATGTCCTCGCCGTCCATCCGCGCGATCTGCTGCGAGAAGTCGGCGGCGAACGGGATGTTCCGGGAGCGGCACTCCTCGGTGTGGCGGAGCATCGCCTCGGGGTCGTCGGCTCCGATGGAGACGAGGTCCAGGCCGCCGACGCGGTCGGCGATGCTCTTCAGCTCGATGAGGCGGGCCTCGCTCATCGCGCCCGTGTAGAAGGAGCCGATCTGGTTGTGGTCGGCGTCGGTGGTGCAGACGAAGCGGGCGGTGTGCAGTACCTCGGAGATACGGACCGAGCCGGTCTCGACGCCGTGCCGGTCGAGCCAGGCGCGGTACTCGTCGAAGTCCGAGCCCGCGGCGCCGACCAGGATCGGGCGGGTGCCGAGCAGGCCCATCCCGAAGCAGATGTTGGCGGCGACACCGCCCCGGCGCACATCGAGGTTGTCGACCAGGAAGGAGAGGGAGACCGTGTGCAGCTGATCCGCGACCAGCTGGTCGGCGAAGCGGCCGGGGAAGGTCATGAGGTGGTCGGTGGCGATCGAGCCGGTGACTGCAATACGCACGGGGAGGCTACTCCTGCGGAAGGCGAAGGGCCGTGAGTGCGCCCTCCGGGACGACGTGACAGTTCACGCTACCGGGTGAGTCGACGGCCGGAAAAAGGGGAAACTACCCGATAGTAGGGCTTTCTACCTGAGCGCGACCGTGCTTACGGTGCGGATATGTCGAAGCACACCGCATTGCCCGAGTCCGAATTGAGCCTGGCCGCACTGCGCGGCGACTGCGCGCGGATGGCGCCGCACTGGACGGCGGCCGTGAAGAGCACCCCCTCCCCGGTGAAGCCGCCCCTGATCAACGGGGTGACGGTCCCGCCCTCGTCGGTGCGGCTGATCGACGCGATGTCCGAGTACGGCGACTGAGGACCGGCCGGGACGGGACGGACGACATCACATTTCGGCCTTTTCCGTTCGGACTCCGGCGGCGATCGCACGGTGCCCGCGTCCGGTCGGCCCCGGCCGCGGGAACCGCACACTCCTCCGCTCCGTCCCATCGGTGTCCCCGCCCGGGGACGCGCGGTAGGCACCGCGACGGCAACGCAGTCGAAGGAGCGATCCGGTGAGCACCGAGCGACCCGACAACGACGTGACCGGCCCCCGGCGGCGGCGTCCGCCGCTCGCGGTGGCCTCGGTGGCCGCGGCCGTGCTGCTGGCCGGAGGGGGCGGGGCCTACTGGGCCTCGACCGCCGCGGGCGACGGCGGCAAGGCGGACAGTGGTTCGTCGGCGCGGGGCGAGGCCCTGCCGCTGGCCCTGGACGCTCCCGCCGGGGACGGTCCGGGCAGTACGTCCCCGAACTCCCCTCCCCCCGGCATCGCACCCGGCGAACCGGACCCGGGCGGTCCGCCCGTGATCTACCGGGCCGCCGGTGACCTCCCGGACGGCCCGGACGAGGCGGCGATCCACCATGCGAAGGGCGCGGTCGCGCCGGGCGACGTCGCCCGACTGGCGAAGGCGCTGGGCATCCCCGGCTCGCCGCGCACCGAGGGCACGTCCTGGGTGGTCGGCGACGACGACGGCCCCGGCGCCCTCCTGAAGGTGACGAAGCAGGCCCCGGGCACCTGGACGTTCGCCCGCAGCACCCCGTCCAAGCCGTGCGCGCCGGGGACGATGTGCGCGAACGGGGCCTCGGAGCCGGGCGGCGACCCGGTGAGCGAGACGGCGGCGAAGGCGGCCGCGGTCCCGGTGCTCAAGGCGACCGGGCAGGACGACGCGGCGCTCAACGCGGGCCAGTTGATGGGCGACGTCCGCGTGGTGAACGCCGACCCGAGGATCGACGGGCTCCCGACGTACGGCTGGTCGACCGGCGTCCAGGTGGGCCCGGACGGCAAGGTGACCGGCGGCAGCGGGCACCTGAAGGCGCTGGAGAAGGGCGACACCTACCCGACGGTCGGCGCGGACGAGGCGCTGAAGCAGCTGAACGCGGCGAGCCGGGGCAAGGGCGACGCCGAGCGGGACGTCGGCGGCTGCGCCACTCCCGTACCGCACCAGGGCGAGCCGAAGCCCTCGGACCCCCAGTGCGTCCCGTCGAACGGCAAGCGGGCGCCGGTGGAGCAGACGGTCCAGGACGCGGTGTTCGGTCTCGCGCTGAACTACGTGGACGGACGGCAGACGCTGGTGCCGTCCTGGCTGTTCACGGTCCGCCAGGCCCCGGGCGGCCCGGAGAACACGGTCACACAGGTCGCCGTGGACCCGGAGTTCATCGAGAAGCCGGAGACGCCCGTACCCTCCGGGGACCGGAAGGTGACGTCGTACGGCGCGGACGGACGAACCCTTGAGGTGACGTTCTGGGGCGGTGTGTGCAGTACGTACACCGCGAGCGCGAAGGAGAGCGCGGGCCAGGTGGCGATCTCGGTGGCGGAGAAGCCGCAGGAGGGCAAGAAGGCCTGCATCATGATCGCCAAGGAGCTGACGCGGACGGTGACCCTGGAGAAGCCGCTGGGCGACCGCACGGTGATCGACGCGGCGTCGGGCGGTGCGGTGCCGCGCGGCTGAGCGGGATGGCCGGATGAGCGGGATGAGCGGACACACGTACGGAGGCGGCCCCGGGACTGATCCCGGGGCCGCCTCCGTACGCGCAGCACTTAGCTGAACGAGTCGCCGCAGGCGCAGGAGCCGGTGGCGTTCGGGTTGTCGATCGTGAAGCCCTGCTTCTCGATGGTGTCGACGAAGTCGATGGAGGCGCCGCCCAGGTACGGGGCGCTCATCCGGTCGGTGACGACCTTGACGCCGTCGAAGTCCTTCACGACGTCACCGTCGAGCGAGCGCTCGTCGAAGAAGAGCTGGTAACGCAGGCCCGAGCAACCGCCGGGCTGAACGGCGACGCGCAGCGCCAGGTCCTCGCGGCCTTCCTGCTCCAGCAGGCCCTTGACCTTGCCGGCGGCGGCGTCGGACAGGAGGATGCCGTCGCTCACGGTGGTGGTCTCGTCCGATACGGACATCTGCTTCTCTCCCGGGTTGTACGGACTGCTTGCCGACGGTTCAACCGCCAGACCCGCGGATTCATTCCGGGCCAAGCGCTTGTCTGTTCCTTTTCATGCTCGCACACCGTGCCGCCCGGGGGATGCGTCACATCGACGCTATCGGCATCGTCAACGTGACACGAAGCGGCTATGATAGATAGCGTCAAATAGACGAAAAGGCGAGTTCGCCGAAGCGCTTCGCGGATGTCCGCGGAGTGATCTTGCATTCGCAGACTAGAAAGGGTGCGTGACGTGACCACGGCCCAGCCCCTGGACGTACAGCCGACACCGCTCGCGCTGCTGCTGCTCGGCCGTGAGGCCGACCCGAGGAGCGAGCGCGGCGTCGAATGCCCCGGCGACCTGCCCTCCCCGTCCGACCCGGACCTGGTGGAGCGCGCCCGTGCCGCGAAGGAGAAGCTCGGGGACAAGGTCTTCGTCCTCGGCCACCACTACCAGCGCGACGAGGTCATCCAGTTCGCGGACGTCACCGGCGACTCGTTCAAGCTGGCCCGCGACGCGGCCGCCCGTCCGGAGGCCGAGTACATCGTCTTCTGCGGCGTCCACTTCATGGCGGAGTCCGCGGACATCCTGACCACGGACGCCCAGGCGGTCGTGCTGCCCGACCTGGCGGCCGGCTGCTCGATGGCCGACATGGCCACCGCCGAGCAGGTCGCCGAGTGCTGGGACGTGCTGACGGAGGCCGGGGTCGCCGATCAGGTGGTGCCCGTCTCGTACATGAACTCCTCCGCCGACATCAAGGCCTTCACCGGCAAGCACGGCGGCACGATCTGTACGTCGTCCAACGCGAAGCGGGCCCTGGAGTGGGCCTTCGGGCAGGGCGAGAAGATCCTCTTCCTCCCCGACCAGCACCTGGGCCGCAACACGGCCGTGCGGGACATGGGGCTGAGCCTTGAGGACTGCGTCCTCTACAACCCGCACAAGCCGAACGGCGGCCTCACCGCCGAGCAGCTCCGTGACGCCAAGATGATCCTGTGGCGCGGGCACTGCTCGGTCCACGGCCGCTTCTCGGTCGAGTCGGTCGAGGACGTCCGGGCCCGGATGCCCGGGGTCAACGTGCTGGTGCACCCGGAGTGCAAGCACGAGGTCGTCGCCGCCGCGGACTACGTGGGCTCGACGGAGTACATCATCAAGGCCCTGGAGGCGGCCCCGGCCGGCTCGAAGTGGGCCATCGGTACGGAGCTGAACCTGGTCCGCCGGCTGGCGAACCGTTTCGCCGCGGAGGACAAGGAGATCGTCTTCCTCGACAAGACGGTCTGCTTCTGCTCGACGATGAACCGCATCGACCTGCCGCACCTGGTCTGGACCCTGGAGTCGCTGGCCGAGGGCAAGCTGGTCAACCGGATCGAGGTCGACCCGGAGACGGAGAAGTACGCGAAGCTCGCGCTGGAGCGGATGCTCGCGCTGCCGTAGGGCCGCGCAGGTCCGGCAGGAAGCGCCGGAAGTCCCGGAAGTGCCGCAAGCCCCGGTATGCCGCAGGTCGGTGTACCGGGGCTTTCGCGTACACGGGGGTGGGATGTATCGGCGTGCCGCGTACCGCGTACCGGCAGGAACGTTCCGGTCGGGCCGGTTCTCCCATACGGCGACCGATGACACCACCGTGTAACTACGCTGCTACTCACCGCAGCGAGACCCTCGCGCGGACGGGACCGGCGAAGCCCGATGAGGCTGAGCGGAACGAACAGCGAGAACGGTGGGGCGGGGCATGGGTTACGAGGACCGCGGGACGGGCGTCGGCGACGAGGCGCGGGGAGCGGGCGCGGGGCACGAGGTGCGGCAGGAGGACGCCTCCGCCGACGCGTCGGCGCGTGCCGGAGAGGCGCGTACGGAGTCGGCACGTACGGAGCTGGCGTGTGCGGAGGAGGAGGTGCGCGGCCTGCGGGTCGCCGCCGAGCAGGACCCCGCCGGCGGCCCGCCCGCTCTGGCCGGGGCCCTGCACCGGCTGTCGGACCTGCTCTCCGCCGCCGGGGACCGCACGGGCGCGCTGCCCCCGGCGAAGGAGGCCGCGCGGATCTACGCCGAACTCGGCATGAAGCGCCCCGGCGCCTTCCAGGCGGAGCTGGCCCTGGCCATGGGAGCCCTGGGCGACCGCGTCGCCGAGACCGGGGACCCGGCGGCCGCCGTGGCGTTCGCGCAGCAGGCCGTGCGGCTCCAGCGCGAGCTGGTCGAGGAGGAGCAGCCGGGCGCCTCCGTCCCGGCGCTCGCCGCCTGCCTCCTGAACTGCGCCACGCGCCTGGCGGGCGCCGGCGAGGTCGTGGAGGCCGTGCCCCGTGCCGAGGAAGCGGTCGGCCTCCTCACCGACCTCGCCGAGGAGGACCCGGCGGCCTTCCTCCCCCGGCTCGCCGCGGCTCTCCACGCCCTCGGCGGCCACCGCGCGGCCGTGAGCGACGCCTCCGGGGCGATCGAAGCGGCCGAGGAGGCGTGCGGCCGCTTCCGCGCGCTCTCGGCGCAGCGGCCGGACGTCTTCCGTCCGGAGCTGGCCGCCGCGCTCGACGGCCTGGCCGGTCACCTCGACAGGGCCGGTGACGCGGGGGCGGGCCTGCCGGTGGCGGAGGAAGCCGTCGCCCTGTACCGCCAGTCGGCCGCGCTGCGCCCCGCGGTCTTCCGCCCCGGCCTCGCCGCCGCGCTGCGCACCCTCGCCCGGAGCCTGGCCGGCACCGGCGACCCGCAGGAGGCCTTGGCCCCGGCGCGGGAGGCCGTCGACCTCCTGCGCGAACAGGGGGACGCGGTCCTGGCCGATCTGGCCGACTCGCTCCAGGTGCTCGGCACGTACGTGGAGCTGAACGGGGACGCCGAGGGGGCTGTGGAGGCGTTCTGGGAAGCGGTGGCCCTCCACCGGTCGCTGGCGCTGGAGGTCCCCGGCGCCCCCGACGCCGCCCTGGTCCGTGCCCTCGACGACCTGGCCCGGGCGCTCGCCCGTACCGGCGAGCACGCGGCGGCGATCGAGGAGTTCGACGGGACCGTCGAGGAGTTCGCCGGGGCCGGTCCGGAGACCGCCCGGCGTCTGGTCGTGGAGCGGAGCGCCTTCCTGCTGCGCTGCCCGGCCCCCTGGCCCGCGACCGGGGTGACCGAGTTGGTGAACTGGCTCGACGAGGACGCGGAGAGGACCGGCGGCGCGGACACCGTGACCGTACGGGCCCGGCAGGCGCTGCGCGCGTACGGTGACATCGCGGCGGTGCACACGGCCTGGGAGGACGAGACCTTCACGCCCGTGCCGGACTGGCTCGCCCTGTCGCCGGGGACGCTGGATCTCGTCGTTACGTGGATGTTCGCGCCCAACTGGCCCCGCTCGCGCGACTTCTGGTCCGAGCACGCCGAAGCCCTCGGCAGCGAGGAGGCGGCGTCGGCCCTGGACGAACTGGCCGTGCTGGACCCGCACGGCGCGCAGCGGCACGCCCTGCTGCGTGAGGCCGTCCTCGCCCACGGGGTGACCGCCGCCTACGATCCGCTGATCCTGCGGGAGCAGTTGGCCCAGTGGCTGGAGTGCGCGGACTGGACGGAGTCGCGGGCCTTTCTGGAGGAGCACCCGCGCCTGCTGACCGTCCAGCCGCCCGACGACACCCCGCTGGCCCACGTCGCGATGCTGGACATCGGCCGCGCCGAGGGGCTGGACGCCGCGTACCGCCTGGTCGAGGACCGTGAGGCCCTCCAGGCTTATGTGGACCGGGCGTTGGAGGCCGGGGACGGCGTCGCGCTGATGCACGGCGGGGGCATCGAGGGCCAGGTCTTCGGCGACCGGCTCTCCTCGCTCACCCACGCGCAGGTGGCCCTGGTCCTCGCGGGGGCCACCGAGGGCTTCGAGCCGGACGACCTGGCCGCGCTGCTGCACAAGGCGTCCGAGGAGACCCGGGCCCGGCTGGTGCGGGAGACGGTCGCCCTCGGCGTCCGCCGCCCCGACCCGCACGGGAAGACGTGGCACCGGATCATTCAGGCGCTGGGCGGGGACGCCTGAGGGTCACCGGCCCGACGGCGGCGGGCCGGTCGGCCGGACCTGACAGGGCTGGAGCGGCCGCCCCAGGCAGACGGTGAGCGGGTCGTCGGGGTAGTGGCCGAAGGCGGGCGTTTCGGTGTAGCCGCACGAGCGGTACAGGCCGATCGCCGCCGGGTGCCGCTGGTTCGTCTCCAGAACCATGGCCGACGCTCCCGCCGCGGCGGCCGAGCCCTCCAGCCACGCCAGGACGGTGCGGGAATGCCCCCGGCCGCGGTGCTCGTCGGTGACGTACATGCGCTTGAGCTCCGCGCGTCCGTCCTCGCGGAACCGCCAGCCGCCCATGGTGACGGGCTCCCCCTCCACGTACCCCACCGCGAAGGATCCGCGAGGGGGCGAGAACTGCCCGGGGTCGGTGGGGCTGTCGTCCGGCGACCCGTAGATCTCGACGTACTCCGCCTGCAACCGGTCGACCAGCCGGGAGACGTGCGGGTGACGGTAGGGGCGGGGCTGTATCTCCATGGCCGCAACCTAGCGGCCCGGCCGCCACGCGGGGAACGGCGAAGGGGCCTGTCCCACGCGCATGCGCGTGGGACAGGCCCCTTCGGCTTCCGGGTCAGGCCTTCGCCGGCTCGGCCTCGCGGGCCTCCTCCGGCTCCGCCCGGTCCGGTACGCCCGTCTTCGCGGCGCGCTTGGCGGCCTTCTTCTTGGCGCGGCGCTCCTTGCGGAGCTCGACCATCGCGTACAGCGTCGGCACCAGCAGCAGGGTCAGCAGCGTGGAGCTGATCAGGCCGCCGATCACCACGACGCCCAGCGGCTGCGAGATGAAGCCGCCCTCGCCGGTGACGCCGAGCGCCATCGGGAGCAGGGCGAAGATGGTCGCGAGCGCCGTCATCAGGATCGGGCGGAAGCGGTGGCGGCCGCCCTCGATGACGGCTTCCACGATCCCTAGGCCCTGGGCGCGGTACTGGTTGATCAGGTCGATCAGCACGATCGCGTTGGTGACCACGATGCCGATGAGCATCAGCATGCCGATCATCGCGGGGACGCCCAGCGGGGTGCCCGTGATGAGCAGGAGGGCCAGGGCGCCGGTCGCCGCGAACGGGACGGAGACCAGCAGGATCAGCGGCTGGACGAGCGACCGGAACGTGGCCACCAGCAGCATGAAGACGATCGCGATGGCCGCCAGCATGGCGAGGCCGAGCTGCGCGAAGGCTTCGTTCTGGTCCTCGCTGACGCCGCCGATGGTGGCGGTGGCGCCCTCCGGGAGGTCCAGGGCGTCGATCTTCTTGGCGAGATCGGTGCTGACCGCGCCGGTGTTGTCGCCGACGGGCTTGGCGGTGATCGTCGCCGATCGCTGTCCGTCGATCCGGGTCATCGAGACCGGTCCGGGGACCACCTTCACGTCGGCGATGTCACCGAGCTGGACCGGGCCGAGCGGCAGGGCCTTCAGCTCGGCCATGGTGGCGGCCGGGGTGGACGAGCGGATGACGACGTCGCGCTCGGTGTCGTCGAGCGTCGCCGTGCCGGCCGGCGTGCCGCGTACGGCTCCGGCGACGACGCCGCCCAGCGTGGCGGAGTCGAATCCGGCGGCGGCCGCCTTGTCGTTGGCGGTGACCGAGATGCGCGGGACGCTCTGCGCCAGGTCGCTCTGGACGTCGGTGACGTCCTTGATGGTGGCGACCTCGGTGCGGACCGCCTCGGCGGCCTTCTTCAGGACGTCGCCGTCTGCGGCCTTGACCACGACGCTCAGGTCCTGGGAGCCGAAGCCGTCGCCGGCGGCGATGGTGGTGTCGCCGATGCCGTCGAGCTTGCCGAGGGCCTCGTCGATGCGGTCCTGGGCGTCCTCGTAGTCCGCGGCGTCCTTCAGGGTGACCTGGTAGGAAGCCTGGTTGGCGCCCGTGCCGCCGCCGAAGGCGGCCATGAAGCCGGAGGAGCCGACGGTGACCTGGTAGTCCTTGACGCCCTTGTCCTGCTCGATGACCTTCTCGACCTTGCGGGCCGCCTCGTCGGCGGCTTCCAGGCTGGTGCCGGGGGTCAGCTCCTGCTTGACGGTCAGGACCTCCTGCTCGCCGGCGTCGAAGAAGTTCGTCTTCAGCAGCGGGACCATCGCGAAGGTGCCGAGGAGCACGGCGACGGCGATGACGAGGCTGGTGACCCGGCGGCGGGTCGCGAAGCGCAGGACCGGGACGTAGATCCGCTGGAGCTTGCTGGCCGCCTCCTTCTCCTCCGCGAGGCGGCGGGCCTCCGCCGCGTCGCCGGGCGTGCCCTTGGGCGCGCGCAGGAACCAGTACGACAGCACCGGCACCACGGTGAGCGACACCAGCAGGGAGGCCAGCAGCGCCGCGGTGATGGTCAGCGAGAACGAGCCGAAGAGCTGGCCGACCATGCCGCCGACCAGACCGATGGGCAGGAAGACGGCGACGGTGGTGAGGGTGGCGGAGGTGACCGCTCCGGCGACCTCCTTGACCGCGGTGATGATCGCCGCGTGGCGCTCCTCGCCGTAGCCGAGGTGGCGCTTGATGTTCTCCAGGACCACGATCGAGTCGTCGACGACCCGGCCGATGGCGATGGTGAGCGCGCCGAGCGTGAGCATGTTGAGCGACAGGTCGCGGGTCCAGAGCACGATCAGCGCGAGGACGATCGAGAGCGGGATGGAGACCGCGGTGACCAGCGTCGAGCGGATCGAGGCGAGGAAGACCAGGATCACGACGACCGCGAAGACCAGGCCGAGCGCGCCCTCCGTGGTCAGGCCCGAGATCGACTTGGACACGGCGGGGCCCTGGTCGGAGACGACCGTCACCTCCGCGCCCGCACCGAGGTCCTTGCGGAGGTCGGGGAGCTTGTCCTTGACGGCGTCCGAGATGGTGACGGCGCTGCCGTCCTTGTCCATCGTCGCCATCACGGCGAGGCTCGGCTTGCCGTTGGTGCGGGTGATGGAGACCGCCGTGGACGGCTCCTGCTTCACCTCGGCCACGTCACCGAGGCGCACCGGCTTTCCGGGCGCCCCGCCCGCCGGGTCCTTGGCGACGACCTGGAGGTCCTCGATCTGCTTCAGGGAGGTGTAGGCGCCGCCGACCTGGATGGTGCGGCTCTTGCCGGACTCGGAGAAGGAACCGGCCGGCACGGTGGCGCCGCCCGTCTGGAGGGCCTGGGCGAGCGTGCCCGCGTCCAGGCCGGCCGCGGCGAGCTTCCTGTCGTCGGGGACGACGGAGACCTGGAGGTCGCGCACACCGTCCACCGTGACCTGGCCGACGCCCTCGATGTCCTCCAGGGCCGGGACGACCGTGCGGTCGAGCTGGTCGGCCAGGACCTGCTGGTCCTTGTCGGAGGTGACGGCGAGGACGACGGTCGGGATGTCGTCCGTGGAACCGGCCACGACCTGCGGGTCGACTCCGTCGGGCAGCTGGGCGCGGGCGCGGTTCACCGCCTGCTGGATGTCGGCGACGAGCTGCTTGGTGCCCTCGTCGCCGAAGTCGAAGGTCGCCATGATGAGGGCGTTGCCCTCGCTGGCGGTGGAGGTGATGCCCTCGACGCCGTCGACGGCCTTGAGGGAGTTCTCCAGCGGCTCGACGACCTGCTTCTCGACCACATCGGGAGACGCACCCTGGTAGGGCGCCAGCACCGAGACCATCGGCAGTTCGATGGTGGGCAGCAGCTGCTGTTTGAGCTGCGGGATCGCTATCGCGCCGAAGACCAGCGCGACGATCGAGATCAGCCCGATCAGGGCCCTTTGCGCGAGGCTGAATCTGGACAGCCAGGACATGGGTGGGTCTCTCTTCTGTGGCGTACGCGGCAGACGGCGGGAGGGGGAGAACGTCAGGGACCCGAACCTCCAGCCCAGTCCTACGATCTCCGCTCCGCGCCGCCGAAACGTCGCCCCCCGGGCTGCTTTCTTATGCCGCGCATACCGCAGGTGGAGTACGCCGCTGTACGCCGAACCTCCACCCGGTCAGTCCGCCCGGGGACGCACCAGGCCCGATTCGTAGGCGATTACCACCAATTGGGCCCGGTCCCTGGCTCCCAGCTTCGCCATCGCCCGGTTCACATGGGTCTTGACGGTGAGCGGGCTGACCGCGAGCCGCTCGGCGATCTGGTCGTTGGAGTGGCCGCCCGCGACCAGCACCAGCACCTCGCGTTCGCGGCCGGTGAGCGCCGCCAGCCGCTCGGCGTACTCCGCGCTGTCCGGCCCCTCCCCCGAGCTGCCTCCCTGGGCCAGGAAGGTGGCGATGAGCCCCTTGGTCGCGGCCGGGGAGAGCAGCGCCTCGCCGGCCGCGGCGATCCGGATGGCGTTGAGGAGTTCGTCCGGCTCCGCGCCCTTGCCGAGGAAGCCGGAGGCTCCGGCGCGCAGCGACTGGACCACGTACTCGTCGACCTCGAAGGTGGTGAGCATGACCACCCGCACCGCGGACAGCTCCGGGTCGGCGCTGATCATGCGGGTGGCGGCGAGTCCGTCGGTGCCCGGCATCCGGATGTCCATGAGCACCACGTCGGCTCCCGTGGCGCGGGCCAGCTCGACGGCCTCGGCCCCGTCGGCGGCCTCGCCGACCACTTCCATGTCCGGCTCGGAGTCCACCAGCACCCGGAACGCGCTGCGCAGCAGCGCCTGGTCGTCGGCGAGCAGCACCTTGATCGGGGCCCGCTGCAAAACAGCCGTCGGTTCCGGTGCCGGTACCGGTGTCGGTTCCGCTGTCGGCTGGGTCATCGGCAGAGCCCCGTCCCGCCCGCTGTGCCCGGCCGCTCCGGTTCACCCGTGCGGGCCTCGACGGGAAGGATCGCATGGACCCGGAAGCCGCCGCCGTACCGAGGCCCCGCGGTGAGGGCCCCGCCGAGGGCCGTGACGCGCTCGCGCATGCCGACCAGGCCGTGACCGCCGCTGTCGAGGTCGTCGTCGGCCGCGGATCCGGGCCGCCGGGCGGTGGCCCCCCGGCCGTTGTCGAGCACGGTGACCTCGGCGGTGGCGCCCACCCGTACGACGCTCACCTCGGCCCTGGCCCCGGCGCCCGCGTGCTTGCGGACGTTGGTCAGGGCCTCCTGGATGACCCGGTACGCGGCCAGGTCGACGGCGGCGGGCAGCCGGTTCCCGTGGTCGGAGCCCGCCACCTCGACGGGGAGCCCGGCGTTGCGGAAGGTGTCGACCAGCTCGCCGAGCACAGCGAGCCCGGGGGCCGGTTCGGTGGGCGCCTCGGGGTCGCCCTGCTGGCGCAGGAGACCGACGGTGACCCGGAGTTCGTTGAGCGCGGAGCGGCTGGCGTCGCGGACGTGGGCGAGCGCTTCCTTGGCCTGGTCCGGGCGCTTGTCCATGACGTGGGCGGCGACCCCGGCCTGGACGTTGACCAGGGCGATGTGGTGGGCGACGACGTCGTGGAGATCCCGGGCGATCCGCAGCCGCTCCTCGGCGACCCGGCGGCGGGCCTCCTCCTCGCGGGTGCGCTCGGCCCGCTCGGCGCGTTCCCGGATGGCGTCGACGAACGCGCGTCTGCTGCGTACGGCGTCCCCGGCGGCCCCGGCCATCCCGGTCCAGGCGAACACCCCGAGGTTCTCCTGGCTGTACCAGGGCGTCGAGCCGAAGAACATGGAGGCCGCCGTGAGCGCCCCCATGGTCAGCAGCCCGACCCGCCAGGTGGTGGGGCGGTCGGTGCGCGAGGCGACGGTGTAGAGGGCGATGACCGTGCTCATGACGACCGGGGCGGGCGGATCCATCAGGATGTACTCGGTGGCCGAGAGGCCCGTGGTGGCGGCGAGCACCGCCATCGGACGCCGTCGCCGCAGAACCAGCGCCACGGCGGCGAGGACCATCATGAGCACGCTGAACGGCTCGGGGGTGCGGGTGCCGAAGGTCGGCCCGTGTCCGGTGCCCGGGTCCGCGAACGAGCCGGCGATCATCGCGACGAGGGAGCCGAGGGCGAGGGTCGCGTCGAACGCGAGGGGATGGTCCCGGAGCCAGCGGCGGGCGCGCGCGAAGCCGGACGAGAGGGTGGTCACGTCCAGCTACGGTACGCGGCCGGTCATCGGGGGCGGGGTCTTCCCGGGGCGGCGGACGGGAACGCCCCTGCCCCGCGTCCGGCGGACCGGGCGCGGGGCAGGGGTGCGGGGTACTGGTGCGGCGTTCCACGGGCCCGGCGGGGCCGTCCCGTGGATTCAGTTGGGGATGAGCCCACCGTCGCTGAGCATGGCCCGTACGTCTTCGAGCGTGGCGTCGGGCGCCGGCAGGATCAGCTCGGACGGCTCCAGGGAGTCGTCCGGCAGCGGAGTGCCGAGCTCGCGCACCTTGTCCAGGAGCGCGTGGAGGGTCGTGCGAAAGCCGGGGCCGTCGCCGCTCTCCATCTCCTTGAGGAGGACGTCGTCGAGCTCGTTCAGTTCGACGAAGTGACTGTCGGCCAGCTTGACCTGGCCCTCCCCCATGATCCGTACGATCATGACGCTGCCTTACTGCTTGTCGAACTTGTGCGGGGACGACTGCTGCGACTGCTGTGCGCTGTCCTGCGCGCCGCCCTCGATGGCCTGCTGCGAGGACGAGGAGCCGCCGGCCAGCTCGGCCTTCATGCGTTGCAGCTCCAGCTCCACATCGGTGCCGCCGGAGATCCGGTCCAGCTCGGCGGCGATGTCGTCCTTCGCCGTGCCGGTCGGGTCGTCCAGGGCGCCGGAGGCGAGCAGCTCGTCGATGGCGCCGGCCCGCGCCTGGAGCTGCTGCGTCTTGTCCTCGGCCCGCTGGATCGCGAGCCCCACGTCGCCCATCTCCTCGGAGATGCCGGTGAAGGCCTCGCCGATCCGGGTCTGGGCCTGGGCCGCCGTGTAGGTGGCCTTGATGGTCTCCTTCTTCGTGCGGAAGGCGTCGACCTTGGCCTGGAGACGCTGGGCCGCGAGGGTGAGCTTCTCCTCCTCGCCCTGCAGCGTGGTGTGCTGCGTCTCCAGGTCGGTGACCTGCTGCTGGAGGGCGGCGCGCCGGGACAGCGCTTCGCGCGCCAGGTCCTCGCGGCCCAGCGCCAGCGCCTTGCGGCCCTGGTCCTCCAGCTTGGACGACTGGCCCTGCAGCTGGTTCAGCTGCAGCTCCAGACGCTTGCGGGACGTCGCCACGTCGGCGACGCCGCGGCGCACCTTCTGAAGCAGCTCCAGCTGCTTCTGGTACGAGTAGTCGAGGGTCTCGCGCGGATCCTCGGCCCGGTCAAGGGCCTTGTTTGCCTTCGCGCGGAAGATCATCCCCATACGCTTCATGACACCGCTCATGGGCTTCGCGCGCCCCCTTCTGACGGACTGAGCTCCAGCACTCCCGATAGAACCCACAGTACGGGCCCTGTCTCTATTACCGCACTGTTCGGACGCGGATGTGGTCCTCCCCAAGGACGACTGCACCCCGTGGACACTCCCGCCCAGGGTGTAGGTGAGGCCCTGGAACATTCTGGTGACGGACGCGGTAACGGGCGGTTGACACCCGTATCGCCCCGTCGGGACACATGTGGGGACGCCGTCCGTTGCCGGATCGTTCCCGCCCGGGTCTCCGGGCCCGCGCGCCGACCCCGTACCCTTGGGTTTTGTGTTCCGTAGCCGTGCCAAGACAGAGAAGGCCCCCACCGACAAGGTGACGGCGGACCTCTCCCAGCAGCCCCGCGACCCGCAGGCTCCCAAGGGTCGCCCCACCCCCAAGCGCAGCGAGGCCCAGACGCAGCGCCGTCGCGCCGCGTCCAGTGCGCCGACCGATCGCAAGGCGGCCATGAAGCGCCAGCGCGAAGCGCGGCGCACCGACCTGGCCCGACAGCGCGAGGCGCTCGCGTCGGGCGACGAGCGCTACCTCCCGGTCCGCGACAAGGGCCCGGTCAGGCGCTTCGTCCGCGACTACGTGGACTCGCGCTTCTGCATCGCCGAGTGGTTCCTGCCGCTCGCCGTGATCATCCTGATCCTCAGCGTGATCCAGGTGCAGAACATCCAGAGCATCTCCCTGATGCTCTGGCTCGGCGTGATCATCCTCATCGTGATCGACTCGGTCGGTATCTCGATCCGCCTGAAGAAGCAGCTGCGCGAGCGCTTCCCGGACACGCCGAAGCGCGGAGCCGTGGCGTACGGCCTGATGCGCACGCTCCAGATGCGCCGACTGCGGCTCCCGAAGCCGCAGGTCAAGCGCGGAGAGCGGCCCTGAGTACGGAGGCCTCCGGCTTCACCGGGGTCTCCTCGGCGTGGCTGGCAGGTCTCGGCGGCGTACGCAACCGGGTCCGCCAGGAGCTCGTCGCGCGGCAGCTGGACGAGCAGATAGCCGGGCGGTTCCCGGTGGGGCAGCGGCTGCGCGTCCTGGACGTCGGCATGGGCCAGGGGACCCAGGCGCTGCGCCTGGCGCGGGCCGGTCACTCGGTGACCGGCCTGGAGTCGGACGCCGGGATGCTGACGGCGGCCCGTGAGTCCCTGGCGACCGAGCCCGAGGGCATCCGGGAGCGGGTCAGGCTCATCGAGGGCGACGGCCGGGACACCGGCGTGCACTTCCTGCCCGGCAGCTTCGACGTGGTGCTGTGCCACGGCGTCCTGATGTACGTCGAGGAGCCCGACCCGATGCTGGCGGGGCTCGCCCGGATGCTGGCCCCCGGCGGGCTGCTGTCCCTCCTCGTGAGGAACGCGGACGCGCTCGCGATGCGCCCGGGGCTGGCCGGCGACTTCGGCGCGGCCCTGACCGCCTTCGACTCCGCCACGTACACCAACCGCCTCGGCCTCACCGTGCGGGCCGACCGGCTCGACGCGCTGCGGGCCACGCTCGCGGGCATCGCCGCGCCGCTGCACGCCTGGTACGGGGTGCGGGTCTTCACGGACAACGCGGCGGACGGGGCGGAGCTGCCGGCCGAGGAGCTGGAGCGGGTCCTGGCCCTGGAGGACCGGGCAGGGCGGACCGACCCCTACCGGGGTGTGGCGGCGCTGCTGCATCTGTGCGGCGTGCGCGGCTAGAGCAGGCGTTACGGAGGCCCGTTCGGCCCATCAGCACGGGCACCCGAACGGGGCGGGCCCCAGACTCCGGATATGGACGTATCCCCCTCCCGCAGCCGGGCGCGCAGGCTGCTGCTTCCCCTGTCCGCGGCCGTCTGCGCCATCGCCCTGGCGGGCGGCTGCTCCGGTACGGGTCCGGCGGCTCCGGCCCCCGAGGCCAGTGCGTCGGGTACGGCGCAGGGTTCGGTGAAGCGCGCCCCCGACGACCTGGAGAACGCCTACCAGGACGTGATCAACGACGTCCTGCCGTCGGTGGTGCAGATCGACGCCTCGGAAGGACTCGGTTCCGGGGTCGTCTACGACGGCAAGGGGCACATCGTCACCAACGCCCATGTCGTCGGGGACGAGAAGACGTTCAAGGTCAGCGTCGCCACCGGGGAGGCGGTGCTGAGCGCATCGCTGGTCTCCTCCTACCCGGAGCAGGACCTGGCCGTGATCAAGCTCGACGAGGTGCCGGACGGGCTGAAGCCCGCGAAGTTCGGCGACGCGGAGAAGGTCGAGGTGGGGCAGATCGTGCTGGCGATGGGCTCGCCGCTCGGCCTGTCCAGCAGCGTCACCCAGGGCATCGTCTCGGCGCTCGGCCGGACCGTGAGCGAGAGCCGGGCGGGCGGCGGCACGGGCGCGACGATCGCCAACATGGTGCAGACGTCCGCGGCGATCAACCCGGGCAACAGCGGCGGGGCGCTCGTCAACCTCGACAGCGAGGTGATCGGCATTCCGACCCTCGCGGCGACCGACCCGCAGATGGGTGACAGCGCGGCTCCGGGCATCGGCTTCGCGATCCCCGTCTCGATGGTGAAGACGGTCGCCGACCAGATCATCAAGGACGGCAGGGTCACCGATTCGGGCCGGGCCGCGCTGAACATCACGGGCCGCACGGTCGTCGACGACAACTACCGCCCCGCCGGGGTCGCGCTGGTCAGCGTGGACCGGGGCGGCGCGGCGGACGACGCGGGGCTGAAGCCCGGGGACACCATCACGAGGATCGAGGACAGCGAGGTCACCACGATCACCTCGCTCTCCGAGGCGCTGGCGGGTGACGAGCCCGGTCAGAAGGTGACCGTGACGTACACGCGCGACGGCGACAGCCGGACGGCGGAGGTCACGCTCGGGGAGATCTGAGGGCTCGGGAGATCTGGGAGCGCGGGACGGCCGAAGGGCGGGTGGTACGGGAACCTTCCCGTACCACCCGCCCTTCCGCTGCCCGCTTCGGTCCGTCGGTCAGGCGCTGTCGGCCTTCAGGCTCATCGGGCCGTAGATCTTGGTGGTGTCCTCGAAGAGCGTCACCTGTGCGGCGCCGCCCTCCAGGAGTTCTTTCCAGAACTCACCGATCCAGGACTCCGCGTCGCCCTGGGTGGTGAACTCCTCCGGCTGCAGCGCCGGCTCCGTCTCCGTACCGTCGGACTTCTCGAACCGCCACGTCCACGCCATGCCAGTCTCCTTCAGTCACGTTGCTTCCCGAAGCGTAGCCGGACGCGCACCTCGCGCGGGGACACGGGAGGATCAAGGTGTGGAACTGACTCTGCTCGGCACCGGAGCCCCCGAGGGGCTGCCGCGCCCCTCCTGTCCCTGCGCGGCCTGCGCCTCGGCCCGCGGCCCGTGGGCGCGGGCCGCGACGGCGCTGCTGGTCGACGACGCGCTGCTGCTGGACCTCACCCCCGGGGCGGTGTTCGCCGCCGCCCGTGCGGGGCGTTCACTGGGCGCGGTCCGGCAGGTGCTGCTGACGCACCCGCACGACGGGCCCGCCGTCGAACTGCCGGCCCTGCTGCCCCGGGCCGGACGGGTGCCGGACGGCCAGGTCCTGACGCTGATCAGCGGGCACCGGGTGCGGGCGATGGCGATGGACGCCCCGGGGACCGGGTACGAGGTGACCGCCCCGGAGGGCGAGCGGCTGCTGTACCTGCCCCCGGGGGCCGCCCCCTCCGGCCTGCCCGAACAGCTGGACCGGCCCCTGGACACGGTCGTCCTCGATGTGATCGGGCGGCCCGACGCGGTGGCCCGGCTGCGGTCGGCCGGAGCGGTCGGGCCGGCCACCGAGGTGATCGCGGTCCACCTGGACCACGACGCCCCGCCGGGCCCGGCGCTGGAGCGGCGGTTGGCGGCGGCCGGTGCGCGGGCGGTGCCGGACGGGACGACGCTGGTGGTGGGCGAGTACCACGCGGTGCCGGACGTGCCGCGCCGGGTGCTGGTGACGGGGGGCGCGCGGTCGGGGAAGTCGCTGGAGGCGGAGCAGCGCATGGAGACGTTTCCGGACGTGGTGTACGTGGCGACCGGCGGCCGCCGCGACGGGGACCCGGAGTGGGCGGCCCGGATCGGACTGCACCGGGAGCGCAGGCCCGGCGCCTGGCGGACCGAGGAGACCTGCGAGGTCACGGAGCTGCTGCGGGCGGACGGGCCGCCGCTGCTGGTCGACTGCCTGTCGCTGTGGCTGACCGACGCGATGGACCGGGTGGAGGCCTGGGAGGACGAGCGGTGGCACGACGGCGGCGAGACGGCGTTGCGGGAGCGGGTCGTGGAGCTGGTCGCCGCGGTGCGCGGGACCCGGCGGCCGGTGGTGCTGGTGACCAACGAGGTGGGGTCCGGGGTGGTGCCGGCGACGTCGGCGGGGCGGCGGTTCCGGGACGAGCTGGGGCGGCTGAACGCGGCGGTGGCGGCCGAGTGCGAGCAGGTGCTGCTGGTGGTGGCGGGGCAGGTGCTGGTGCTGCGGGGGTGAGGGAGGTTGCCGGGGGCGGAGCGGGCCGCCCGGCCGGCCGGCCCTCTCCCGGTTCGCGGCACGGCTCCCGGGGTGGGCCGACCGGTACTGTTCCGGCTGGGGCCTGTCCGGTCCTGATCCGCCGGACACGCCCTGGGGGCCCGCCGCCGGGTTTCCCCGGACCGGACCCGACGTGACGACCCGCGAGGCAGACCTCCGTGAACCTGGACGACTTCTCCGACCTGATCCAACGCCCCGACGGGGGTGTGCGGCGCGATGCCGAGGAGCGGCGCGAGCGGCTGACCGTGCCCCCGGGGGCGCTCGGACGGCTCGACGAGCTGGGCGAGTGGCTCAGCGCCGCGCAGCAGTCCGTGCCGGTCAGAGCCGTCGAGCAGCCGCGTCTGGTGCTCTTCGCCGGTGACCACGGGGTGGCGGAGCTGGGCGTCTCGGGCCGGCCCGCGGGAAGCGCGTACGAGCTGGTGCGGTCCGCCCTCGACGGGGCGAGCCCGGTCGCGGTGCTGGCACGGCGCTTCTCGGTGCCGATGCGGATCGTGGACGTCTCCCTGGACTGCGATCCGGAGCTGCTGCCCGAGTCCGTGGTGCGGCACCGGGTGCGGCGGGGTTCGGGGCGGATCGACGTCGAGGACGCGATCAGCGCGGAGGAGGCCGAGCGGGCGGTCCGCCTGGGCATGGCGATCGCCGACGAGGAGGCGGATTCCGGCACCGATCTGGTGGTGCTCGGCGACCTCAGCGTGGGCGGCACCACGGCGGCGGCGACCCTCGTCGCGGCGCTCTGCGGAACGGACGCCTCCGTGGTGACCGGTCGCGGCGGTGCGGGCATCGACGACCTGGCGTGGATGCGCAAGTGCGCGGCGGTCAGGGACGCGCTGCGCCGGGCCAGGCCGGTGCTCGGCGACCAGCTGGAGCTGCTGGCGGCGTCGGGCGGGGCGGATCTGGCGGCGATGACGGGCTTCCTGTTGCAGAGCGCGGTGCGCCGGATGCCGGTGATCCTGGACGGGGTCGTCTCGGCGGCCTGTGCGCTGGTGGCGCAGCGGGCGGCGTTCCGGGCGCCGGACTGGTGGCTGGCCGGCCAGGTCAGCGGTGAGCCCGCGCAGACGAAGGCGCTGGACCGGATGGCGCTGACCCCGCTGCTGGACCACGGCGTGACGGTGGGCGAGGGAAGCGGCGCGCTGCTGGCCCTGCCGCTGGTACAGGCGGCGGCGGCGCTGGCCGCCGAACTGCCGGAGCGGGAACCGGAGAAGGCCGTGGACGGCGAGGACGGCGACGATACGCAGGACGCGGAGTCGGGGCCCGAGTCGGAGGCGGCGGCCCTCGACGGGGTCTGAGGCTTCCGGCTCCCCGGCCCACCACGCGGACGAGATCGGCATCACTCGGGTGTCGCTCAACTTCGCCATGTCCCGGTCCGTCTTGGAGAGGGATCGCGGTGTCGGCGCGCGTCCTCGCCGACACCGCGTACCGTCCGTCCGACCGACCGGGGACCCCTTCCATGCTGTTGTTCGAGAAGAGCGGATGAGCCGTCTCCGGGCCCTGCGCCGGGCGGGGGGACGGGAGTGGGGCCCGCTGTCCACGGCCGTACGGCGGGGCCTCGCCGGACGCGGTGTGCGGGCGCTCGCGCTGACGACGAGCGCGGTGGCGCTGACCGCGGCCGTCCAGCTGACGCAGAACCAGGCCTGGGGCTACCGGCCGGTGCAGAGCCTCGGAGCCGTACGGGCCGAGGACCCGCTCCCGCTCGCCCTCCTGCGTACCCCGCTGTCCCTGTTCGTGCCCGCGCTCGATCTGCCGGTGTGGGGCGCGCTGGCCCAGATCCTGCTGGTGTTCGGCGTCGCGGAGGTGTGTCTGGGGCGGTGGCGCACGCTCGCGGTGGCGTACGTCGCGACGCTGGCGGGGACGCTGTACGCGCGGATCGGCATCGTGCTCGGGCCGGAGACGTTCCTCGGGCTGCCCTCCTCCGACGCGCAGGTGGTGGACACCGGCCCTTCGGCGGCCGTGGTGGGACTCGCGGTGTACGTCTGCCATCAGCGGCGGGCCCGGTTCACCGGCGCGCTGGTGGTCCTCGCGATGGTGGTGGAGGTCCTCGTCAAGGACAACCTGGCGGGCCGTGAGCATCTGGCCGCCGTCGCCGCCGTCCTGGTGGTGTGTCGCGTACGAGAGTGGCGCTACGCGGCGGCGCGTTCAGGACCTGGGCGCGGGCGGCGACGGGACGCGGTCCGGGGCGCCGCCGATGAGGTCCTGGAACCTCCGGCGCGGCCCGGCCCAGCGCACGTCGTGGTGGTAGGCCCGCAGCAGTGCCCGGGAGCGGGCCCGGTGGCGGTGGCGGTAGAAGCGCCTGGCCCAGGGCGAGGCGGGGCGGGCCAGCCGGATCGCGCCGACCAGGGCCACGAACGGGACGAGGGTGCCGAGCACGGCCATCCGCAGCTTGCCCTTGAACAGGGTGATCAGGACGAAGCAGAAGTTGATCACGTAGGTCGTGATGAGGCTGAGCCTCCCCTGTTCCTCCTCGTCGGTGACGTCGTCGACGCCGAGCGGCGAGAAGCCCGCCAGGACCAGCCCCACCAGCGAGACGGTCAGCACGACCACCTCCACGCTCCGGCGGCCCTCCTCGGTCCAGTACACGTCGTCCAGATGCAGGATCAGGGCGAACTCGTCCAGCACCAGGCCGGCCCCCACCCCGAAGATCACCGCGCAGATCCCGGCGGCCACGCCGTGCCGCCCACCGGCCACCGCGCCGAATCCGCCGATCACCGTCAGCACGACCCCGGGCACCACGTGGTGGATGTGCACCCCGCCCGGGGTGATGTCGCGGAACGGGCCCTTCCCTGCGCGGATCATGCGGGTGATGGTGCGGGTGATCGCGAAGGTCAGGACGAAGGCGGCCAGCGCGAGTAGCAACGGCATCTTGCCCGGCTCCGCGATGTTGTCGTGCCACCAGTGACCCATGCCACCCACTCCCGTTACGTCAGGTTTCGCGGCGATTGGCGCGTTTCACCCAATCTATCGGCGGGGCCCAGCGGCTAGCCTGCGCGCGGTGACCTCCCTGAACAGCCACGGCATACGTTTCGCCTTCGGCACCCTGACCGTGCTGCCCGTCCGCGTGACCCGCTGGGACCGCGCGACCGCCCGCTCCGGAATGCTCTGCGCCCCGCTCGCCGGGCTCGTCGTGGGGCTGCTCGCCGGGGCCCTCGGCTCGCTGTCGCTGCTGGCGGGCTCGGGGCCGCTGCTCGCCGCGGTCGCCTCCGCCGCGGTGCCCGCCGCCCTCACCCGGGGGCTGCACCTGGACGGTCTGGCGGACACGGCGGACGGCCTCGGCAGCGGGAAGCCGGCCGAGGACGCGCTGCGGATCATGAAGCAGTCCGACATTGGGCCGTTCGGTGTCATCACACTCCTCCTGGTGCTGCTGGCCCAGGTCGCGGTCCTCTTCGAGCTGTACGGGGAGGGGTGGGCGCACGGTGCTCTCGGTGCCGTCGTCGCGGGCGTCGCCGCCCGCCTCGCGCTGACCCTGGCGTCCCGGCAGGGCGTCCCGGCGGCCCGGCCGGAGGGGCTCGGCGCGGTGGTGGCGTCCACGGTCCCGGCCGGGTGGGCGGTGCTCGCGGCGGTGGTGACGGTGGCGCTGTGCGCGTCGGCGGGCGCGCTGCTCGGCCCGTACGGGGCGCTGCACCACGCGCTCGCGGTGCTCGGCGCGCTCGCCGCCGCCGAACTGCTGCTGCGGCACTGCGTGCGGCGGTTCGGCGGGGTCACCGGGGACGTCTTCGGGGGCGTCGGGGAGACCGCGGCGACGGCGGCCCTGGTGGCGCTGGCGCTGGGTTCCTGACGGCCCGGCAGCGCCGGGGCGGGCGGAACCGACCTCCGTAGCAGTCCGGAACGGCCCGCCGCCGTCACGGAGCAGGAACCGCGCGCGTAGGCTCATTCCCGGCACATCGTCGGGGCGTCTACGATGCGCCGGGCACGGTCGGCCCACCCCTCGACCGAACTCGAACTCAACGGAAGCGAGATTTCACCACCGTGACTGCTCTCACTCTCAGCACTGCCGGTGCGGCGACGCTGCGCGCCGACGCACTCGTCGTCGGCGTCGCCAAGGGCGTCAAGGGACCGGTCCTCGCGCCCGGCTCCGAGGCCGTGGACAAGGCGTTCGACGGAAAGCTCGCCGCCATCCTCGCGACCCTGGGCGCCACCGGTGCCGAGGGCGAACTGACCAAGCTGCCCGCCGCGTCCGGTCTCAAGGCCCCGGTCGTCGTCGCGGTCGGCCTCGGTCCGGTCCCGGACAAGGAGGACGCCTACGACGCCGAGGCGCTGCGCCGCGCGGCGGGCACCGCGGCCCGTGCGCTGAACGGCTCCAAGAAGGCCGGCTTCGCGCTGCCCGCCGCCTCCGTCGAGGACGCCGCAGCCGTCGCGGAGGGCGCGCTCCTGGGCGCGTACGCCTTCACCGCCTACCAGGGTGGCGAGAACAAGCTGGCCCCCAAGGACGCGAAGTCCAAGGACAGTGGCCCGAAACTGCCGCTCGCCGAGGTGGCCCTGCTCGGCGCCAAGCCGCGCGACAAGGCCTACAAGGCGGCCGTCGAGCGCGCCCTGGCCCTGGTCGAGGAGATCAACCGGGCCCGCGACCTGATCAACACCCCGCCGAACGACCTGTACCCGGAGTCCTTCGCCGCCGTGGCCACCGCCGCGGGCAAGGAGCACGGCATCAAGGTCCAGGTCCTCGACGAGAAGGCTCTGGTCAAGGGCGGCTTCGGCGGCATCCTCGGCGTCGGCCAGGGCGCCGAGCGCGGCCCGCGCCTGGTGAAGCTCGCCTACACCCACCCGAAGGCGGAGAAGACCCTGGCCCTGGTCGGCAAGGGCATCACCTACGACTCGGGCGGCATCTCGCTCAAGCCGGCCGGCCACAACGAGACGATGAAGTGCGACATGGCCGGCGCCGCCGCCGTGTTCGCCGCCGTGGTCTCGGCCGCCCGCCTGGGCCTGAAGGTCAACGTCACCGGCTGGCTGGCGCTGGCCGAGAACATGCCCTCCGGCAACGCCACCCGCCCCGGTGACGTGCTGCGCATGTACAGCGGCAAGACCGTCGAGGTTCTCAACACCGACGCCGAGGGCCGGCTCGTCCTGGCCGACGCGCTGACCCGCGCCTCGGAGGAGAAGCCGGACGCGATCGTCGACGTGGCGACCCTGACCGGCGCGATGGTGCTGGCGCTCGGCAACCGCACCTTCGGTGTGATGGCCAACGACGACGCCTTCCGCACCTCGATCCACGAGATCGCCGAGGAGGTCGGCGAGCCCTCCTGGCCGATGCCGCTCCCCGCCGACCTGCGCAAGGGCATGGACTCCCCCACCGCCGACATCGCCAACATGGGCGAGCGGATGGGCGGCGGCCTGGTGGCCGGCCTGTTCCTGAAGGAGTTCGTGGGCGAGGGCATCGCCTGGGCGCACCTGGACATCGCGGGCCCGGCCTTCCACGAGGGCGCGCCGTACGGCTACACGCCCAAGGGCGGCACGGGCTCCGCGGTCCGCACCCTGGTGCGGCTCGCCGAGCGCACCGCCGACGGCGATCTCGGCTGAGTTCCCGCCTTCCGTCGCGTACGGCCCCGGGCATAGGTCCGGGGCCGTACGTGTTCTCCGAGCGGAAGCGGCAAGGATGAGCGGCACAGGACGCATGGGCGACGGAGGGCGAGCGACGCATGGGCGACGGAGGGCGAGCGGGTTTCGCTCTCGACGAACACCGGCCTGATCCGCAGGTATCTACGCAGCAGTAACCCTCCGGAAGGGACGATCATCCGTTCCGGACCCGGGCCCCGCGTCCCGCCCACCGTCGACAAGTGCGAAGATGGGTTCTCGGCAGGACAGGGCCCCCACCACAGGGCCGAAGACAAAAGCGGCCGCACACCAGCCGACCGGCCGGTCACACCCCAGCGACGGGGCCCGGCGTACGGCGCACATGCATGGAGGACGTGACGTGGCGAACGACGCCAGCACCGTTTTCGACCTAGTGATCCTCGGCGGTGGCAGTGGCGGTTACGCCGCGGCCCTGCGCGGAGCGCAGCTGGGCCTGGACGTCGCCCTGATCGAGAAGGGCAAGGTCGGCGGCACCTGCCTGCACAACGGCTGCATTCCCACAAAGGCACTGCTGCACGCGGGCGAGATCGCGGACCAGGCCCGCGAGTCGGCCCAGTTCGGCGTGAAGGCGACCTTCGAGGGCATCGACATGGAGGCCGTCAACAAGTACAAGGACGAGGTGATCTCGGGCCTGTACAAGGGTCTCCAGGGGCTCATCGCCTCGCGGAAGGTCCACTACATCGAGGGCGAGGGCAAGCTCTCCTCCCCCACCTCGGTGGACGTGAACGGCCAGCGCGTCCAGGGCCGCCACGTGCTGCTGGCGACCGGCTCCGTGCCGAAGTCGCTGCCCGGCCTGGAGATCGACGGCAACCGGATCATCTCCTCGGACCACGCGCTGAAGATGGACCGCGTCCCGAAGTCCGCGATCGTGCTGGGCGGCGGCGTCATCGGCGTCGAGTTCGCCTCGGCGTGGAAGTCCTTCGGCACCGAGATCACCATCGTCGAGGGCCTCAAGCACCTCGTCCCGGTCGAGGACGAGAACAGCTCCAAGCTTCTTGAGCGCGCGTTCCGCAAGCGCGGCATCAAGTTCAACCTCGGCACCTTCTTCGACAAGGCCGAGTACACCGAGGACGGCGTCCGCGTGACGCTCGCCGACGGCAAGACCTTCGAGGCCGAGCTGCTGCTCGTCGCCATCGGCCGCGGCCCGGTCTCGCAGGGCCTGGGCTACGAGGAGCAGGGCGTCGCGATGGACCGCGGCTATGTCCTGGTCGACGAGTACATGCAGACCAACGTCCCGACGATCTCGGCCGTGGGCGACCTCGTCCCGACCCTCCAGCTCGCCCACGTCGGCTTCGCCGAGGGCATCCTGGTGGCGGAGCGGCTGGCCGGTCTCAAGACCGTCCCGATCGACTACGACGGCGTGCCCAAGGTGACGTACTGCCACCCCGAGGTCGCCTCCGTCGGCATCACCGAGGCCAAGGCCAAGGAGATCTACGGCGCGGACAAGGTCGTCGCCCTCAAGTACAACCTCGCGGGCAACGGCAAGAGCAAGATCCTCAAGACCGCGGGCGAGATCAAGCTCGTCCAGGTCAAGGACGGTGCCGTGGTCGGCGTCCACATGGTGGGCGACCGCATGGGCGAGCAGGTCGGCGAAGCACAGCTGATCTACAACTGGGAGGCGCTGCCCTCCGAGGTCGCCCAGCTCATCCACGCACACCCGACGCAGAACGAGGCGATGGGCGAGGCTCACCTGGCGCTGGCCGGCAAGCCTCTCCACGCGCACGACTGATCCCCCGGTCCCGGGCGCGACGACCGACCACTTCCGCAATTTCGTAAGGAGCAACTGAAACCATGTCGGTTTCCGTAACCCTTCCGGCGCTCGGCGAGAGCGTCACCGAGGGCACTGTCACCCGTTGGCTGAAGGCCGAGGGCGAGCGCGTCGAGGCCGACGAGCCGTTGCTCGAGGTCTCGACCGACAAGGTCGACACCGAGATCCCGGCCCCCGCGTCCGGTGTTCTGGCCTCCATCAAGGTCGCCGAGGACGAGACCGTCGAGGTCGGCGCCGAGCTGGCCGTCATCGACGACGGCTCGGGCGCTCCGGCCGAGGCCGAGGCTCCGGCAGCCGAGGCCCCCGCCGCCGAGCCCGCCTCCACCCCGGCCCCGCAGGCCGAGGAGGCGCCCACCGCCCCGTCGACCGAGACCGAGGCTCCGGCCCAGGCCCCGACCGCCGAGGCGACCACCGGTGGTTCGTCCGCCGAGGGCACCGACGTCACCCTCCCGGCGCTCGGCGAGAGCGTCACCGAGGGCACCGTCACCCGCTGGCTCAAGGAGGTCGGCGAGGAGGTGGCCGAGGACGAGCCGCTGCTGGAGGTCTCCACGGACAAGGTCGACACCGAGATCCCCGCCCCGGTCGCCGGGGTGCTGCTGGAGATCGTGGTCGGCGAGGACGAGACCGCCGAGGTCGGCGCCAGGCTCGCCGTCATCGGCGCCCCGGGCGCGGCTCCGGCGCAGCCCGCCGCCCCGGCCCAGGAGGCCCCGAAGGCCGAGGCGCCGAAGGCCGAGGAGCCGAAGGCAGAGGCACCGAAGGCCGAAGAGCCGAAGGCAGAGGCACCGAAGGCCGAAGAGCCGAAGGCAGAGGCACCGAAGGCCGAAGAGCCGAAGGCAGAGGCACCGAAGGCCGAGGAGCCGAAGCAGGAGGCCCCCGCGGCTCCCGCCCCGGCCCCCGCCGCTCCGGCAGCCCCTGCGGCTCCGGCTCCCGCCGCCCCGGCGCAGCCCGCCCCCGCCGCCCCGGCGCCGGCCGCCCCGGCCGCGCCCTCCGGTGACGACGGCGCGTACGTCACGCCGCTGGTCCGCAAGCTCGCGTCCGAGAACAACGTGGACCTGAGCGCGGTCAAGGGCACCGGCGTCGGTGGCCGGATCCGCAAGCAGGACGTCGTCGCCGCCGCGGAGGCGGCCAAGGCCGCCGCAGCCGCTCCGGCCCCGGCCGCTGCTCCCGCAGCCGCCAAGGCGCCGAAGCTGGAGACGTCCCCGCTGCGCGGTCAGACGGTCAAGATGACCCGCATGCGCAAGGTCATCGGCGAGAACATGATGAAGGCGCTGCACTCGCAGGCCCAGCTGACCTCGGTCCTCGAGGTCGACATCACCAAGCTGATGAAGCTGCGCAACCAGGCGAAGGCCTCCTTCGCCGCCCGTGAGGGCGTCAAGCTGTCCCCGATGCCGTTCTTCGTGAAGGCGGCGGCCCAGGCGCTGAAGGCCCACCCGGTCGTCAACGCCCGGATCAACGAGGACGAGGGCACCATCACGTACTTCGACTCGGAGAACATCGGCATCGCCGTGGACGCCGAGAAGGGTCTGATGACCCCGGTCATCAAGGGTGCGGGCGACCTGAACATCGCCGGCATCTCCAAGAAGACCGCGGAGCTCGCGGGCAAGGCGCGCGGTGGCGGCCTGACGCCGGACGACATGTCCGGCGCCACCTTCACCATCAGCAACACCGGTTCGCGCGGCGCCCTGTTCGACACGGTCATCGTGCCGCCGAACCAGGCCGCCATCCTGGGCATCGGTGCCACGGTCCGCCGCCCGGTGGTCATCGACCACCCGGACCTCGGCGAGACCATCGCGGTGCGCGACATGACGTACCTCTCGCTCTCCTACGACCACCGCCTGGTGGACGGCGCGGACGCCGCCCGCTACCTGACGTCGGTCAAGGCGATCCTCGAGGCCGGTGAGTTCGAGGTCGAGCTCGGCCTCTGAACACCCCTGCTGTAACCAGCCTCACCAGCGACGCCCTCGTCCGGAACTCATCCGGGCGGGGGCGTCGCCGTATTGTCTAATCACCACCGGCCCCCGTGGGGTCGTGATGATGTAGGCAGCACCGGTCTGCCCTGAAGGAGCCCTCCATGACCCCGCCCGTCGTCCACTCGCTGCGCGAACAGATCCGCGAGCACATCGTGGAGGGGATCGTCAGCGGGCGCTGGAAGCCGGGTGAGCGGATCGTGGAGCGTCGCATCGCCACCGAGCTGGAGGTCAGTCAGACGCCGGTGCGCGAGGCGCTGCGCGAGCTGGAGACACTGCGGCTGATCGAGTCGGCGCCCAACAAGGGCGTCCGGGTCCGCAACCTCACCGCCGCCGACCTGGAGGAGAGCTACCCGGTCCGGGCCGGCCTGGAGCAGATCGCGGCGGAGCTGGCGGCCCCGCGGCTCGGCCGGGACTGCTCGGCGCTGGCCCCGCACGTGGCCGCGCTGTACGAGGCGGACCGGCTGGCCGACGGCGAGGCGCAGGTGCGGCACACGGTCGGCTTCCACCGGGAGCTGGTGCGGGCGGCCGGGAACGCGGTGCTGCTGCACACCTGGGAGGGGCTGGGCATCGAGGTGTTCACGGCCCTGTCGATCCGCTGGCTGGGCACGGTGCAGAAGTCGTACGCGGAGGAGCACCAGGCGCTCATCGACGCGTTCCTCGCCGAGGACCCGGGGATCGGGGCCCTGGTGAAGGCGCACGTGCTGGGCTGCGCGCCCCGCGCCTGAGCCTTCCCGGCGCCTGTGAGCTTTCCCGGCGCACCGCGCCCGACCTTCCCGCGGGGTCCGATCATCTGGCGTCCAGCCTGCTCTTCCGTGCAGGTCAGCGCCCTATTTGCACGCTATTTCGCGTCACTCCGTGCCCTCTTTCGAGGCACCCCATGCCACTTTTCTCCATATCGAGAAGTTTTGCCTTCAATCCTTTGATCGATCATCGATCAGCGCCTTACAGTTCATCCGCGGGCCCACCGGCCCCATCGCCCTGTCCTGCCAGCCAGGGCCTTCTCCACCCCCCTCCTCCCCGGAAGGCGGCGATCATGACCGACCCCGTAGGAAAGCTTCCGAGCGAGCTCGACCAGCTCCCGGACCGCGACCCCGAGGAGACCGCCGAATGGGCGGCCTCCCTGGACGCCGTCACCCGGGCCGCCGGCCCGCACCGTGCCGCGTACCTGATGCGCCGCTCGCTGCAGCACGCCGAGGGCGCCGGTCTCGCGCTGCCCAAGCTGCTGGAGACCGATTACGTCAACTCCATCCCGACCGCCGCCGAGCCCGAGTTCGACGGCGACCTGGAGATGGAGTCGAGGATCACCGCGTGGAACCGCTGGAACGCGGCCGCGATGGTGACCCGGGGCGCCCGGTACGGGGTCGGCGGCCACATCGCCACCTTCGCCTCGGCGGCCTGGCTCTACGAGACCGGCTTCAACCACTTCTTCCGCGGCAAGGAGGGGGACGGCTCCGGCGACCAGCTCTACATCCAGGGCCACGCCTCCCCCGGCATCTACGCCCGCGCCTTCCTCGACGGCCGGCTCAACGAGCGGCAGCTGGACAACTTCCGCCAGGAGACGGGCGGCGATGGTCTGCCGTCCTACCCGCACCCGCGGCGGCTGCCCTGGCTGTGGGAGTTCCCCACCGTGTCGATGGGCCTCGGCCCGCTCTCGGCCATCTACCAGGCGCGCTTCAACCGCTATCTGGCCAACCGCACCATCAAGGACACGGCCAACTCGCACGTCTGGGCCTTCCTGGGCGACGGCGAGATGGACGAGCCCGAGTCGACGGCGGCCCTCGCGCTGGCCTCCCGTGAGCAGCTCGACAACCTGACCTTCGTCATCAACTGCAACCTGCAGCGCCTCGACGGCCCGGTCCGCGCCAACTTCCGCGTGGTCCAGGAGCTGGAGGCGCAGTTCCGCGGGGCCGGCTGGAACGTCGTCAAGACGCTCTGGGGCAACGCCTGGGACGAGCTGTTCCAGCTGGACACCACGGGCGCGCTGCTGCGCCGCCTGCGGGAGGTCCCGGACGCGCAGTTCCAGACGTACGCCACCCGCGACGTCGCCTACATCCGCGAGCACTTCTTCGGCGCCGAGCCCGCGCTCGTCGAGCTGGCGAAGCTGCTGACCGACGCGAAGATCGGCGAGTGTTTCTACACCTCGCGCGGCGGCCACGAGGCCCGCAAGGTGTACGCGGCGTACAAGGCGGCCGTCGAGCACAAGGGCGCGCCGACCGTGATCCTGGCCCAGACGGTCAAGGGCTACACGCTCGGCAAGGGCTTCGAGTCCAAGAACGCCAACCACCAGATGAAGAAGCTGTCGATCGACGAGTTCAAGGGCATGCGCGAGCTGCTCGGTCTCCCGATCCCCGACAGCGCCTTCGAGGACGGTCTCGTCCCCTACGGCCACCCCGGCGCCGACTCCCCCGAGGTCCGCTACCTCCAGGAGCGCCGCGCCGCCCTCGGCGGCCCGGCCCCGGCCCGCCGCATGCACGCCTCCGCGCCGCTCCCGCAGCCCGAGGAGCGCGCGTTCAAGGCCCTGTACAAGGGGTCCGGCAAGCAGGAGATGGCCACCACCATGGCGTTCGTCCGCCTGGTGAAGGACCTGATGCGGGACAAGGAGACCGGCAAGCGCTGGGTGCCGATCGTCCCGGACGAGGCCCGTACCTTCGGTATGGAGTCGCTCTTCCCGTCCGCCGGCATCTACTCGCCGCTGGGGCAGACGTACGACCCGGTCGACCGCGACCAGCTGATGTACTACAAGGAGGCCAAGGACGGCCAGATCCTCAACGAGGGGATCACCGAGGCCGGGTCCATGGCCGACTTCATCGCCGCCGCCACGTCGTACGCGACGCACGGCGAGACGATGATCCCGTTCTACATCTTCTACTCGATGTTCGGCTGGCAGCGGACCGGCGACCAGATGTGGCAGCTCGCCGACCAGCTCGGCAAGGGCTTCATCGTCGGCGCGACGGCGGGCCGTACGACCCTGACGGGTGAGGGCCTCCAGCACGCGGACGGCCACTCGCACCTGATCGCGGCCACCAACCCGGCCTCGCTCAACTACGACCCGGCGTTCGCGTACGAGGTCGCGGTGATCGTCAAGGACGGCCTGCGCCGGATGTACGGCCCCGAGGCCGAGGACGTCTTCTACTACCTGACGGTCTACAACGAGCCGAAGCCCCAGCCCGCGATGCCCGAGGGCGTCGAGGAGGGCATCGTCAAGGGCCTGTACCGCTTCAAGGAGGGCACGCCCGCCAAGGCGGACGCGCCGCGTATCCAGCTGCTCTCCTCCGGCACGGCGATCCACTGGGCCCTGGAGGCCCAGGAGTTGCTGGCCGCCGACTGGGGCGTCACGGCCGACGTCTGGTCCGCCACCTCGTGGGGCGAGCTGCGCCGCGACGCGCTGGAGGCCGACGAGGCGCTGCTCCGCGGTGAGCAGCGGGTCCCGTACGTGACGCAGGCGCTCTCCGGTGCGCCGGGCCCGGTGCTCGCGGTCAGCGACTGGATGCGCCAGGTCCCGGACCAGATCAGCCAGTGGGTGGAGCAGGACTGGTCCTCGCTCGGCACGGACGGCTTCGGCCTCTCCGACACCCGCGCCGCGGCCCGCCGCCACTTCGGCGTCGACGCCCAGTCGATCGTGGTGGCCTCGCTGGCCCAGCTCGCCAGGCGCGGCGAGGTCCCGGCCTCCGCGATCAAGGAGGCCCGGGAGCGCTACGGGCTCTGAGCCCGCTCCCCTACGGACCTCTCCTGTACGAAGCCGGAGCCCCCGGTCACCGGAGCGGGCGCGTCCGACGACGCGCCCGCCCGGCGGCCGGGGGTTTCGGCGTCGGCGCGAGGCGGGCGTGCCTGCCGCCACAATGGGCCCATGCGCGCTGCCCGGCTGATCAAGATGGTGCTGCTCCTTCAGGCCCGCCCCGCGATGACCGCCGCCGAACTGGCGGCCGAGCTGGAGGTGTCGGAGCGTACGGTCACCCGGGACGCGCAGGCACTCTCCGACGCGGGCGTCCCGGTGTACGCGGAGCGCGGCCGGGCCGGCGGCTACCGGCTCGTCGGCGGCTACCGCACCCGGCTGACCGGTCTCGCCCGCGACGAGGCGGAGGCGCTGTTCCTCTCCGGGCTGCCCGCCGCGCTGCGCGAGATGGGCTTGGAGGACGCGGCGTCGGCCGCCCGCCTCAAGGTGTCGGCGGCGCTGCTGCCCTCCCTGCGCGACGCCTCCGCCTCCGCCGCCCGGCGCTTCCACCTGGACGCCCCCTCCTGGTACCACGAGCCGGAGACCCCCGAGCTGCTGCCCGTCATCGCCGACGCGGTCTGGGACGACCGGCTGCTGCGGGCCCGCTACCGCCGGGGCGGGGGCCGCGAGCGGGAGGGGACGGAGGTGGCGCGGGAGCTGGCTCCGTACGGCCTCGTCCTCAAGGCCGGGGTCTGGTATCTCTGTGCCCGGGCGGGCGAGGACTTCCGGGTGTACCGGATCGACCGGTTCACGGCCGTGGAGCTGGCCGATGAACGCTTCGACCGGGACGAGACCTTCGACCTGCCCGGGTTCTGGGAGGAGCGGGCCGCCGGGTTCGCCCGGTCCCTGCTGCGCGGTGAGGTGACCGTACGGGTGTCCGAGCGCGGGTCGCGGATGCTGGCGTACACCGGTGACCGGGCGGCGGCCGCCACCGCGCTCGCGGAGGCCTCCGAGCCCGGCCCGGACGGGTGGCGCACCCTCACGCTGCCGGTGGAATCACTGGACGTGGCCTACGGCCAGCTGCTCGCGCTGGGACCCGAGTTGGAGGTCCTGGCACCCGATGCGCTGCGGATCCGGTTCGCGGACGCCGCCGAACGCCTGCGCGAGATGTATCGCTGAAAGGCTTCAATTCGGTGTCTGCGCGTGCGGGAGCCCTCCGCAGGCTGGATGCTGGACCCGTGATGGACGAAACGGAATTCTGGGAGATCATCGACAGCACCCGCGAGGCCGCCGAAGGCGACCCCGAGGACCACGCCGACCTGCTGGTGGAACGGCTGGTGCAGCTCGATCCCGATTCCGTGCTGGACTTCGCCCGGCACTTCGAGGCCCGCTACAACCGCGCCTACCACTGGGATCTGTGGGGCGCGGCCGCCGTGCTGCTGGGCGGGGCGAGCGACGACGCGTTCGACTACTTCCGCTGCTGGCTGATCGGCCAGGGCCGGGAGGTCTTCGAGGGGGCGCTGCACGATCCGGACGGTCTGGCGGAGCTGCTGGAGGACTTCGACGAGGAGGCCGACGGGGACGGCGAGGAGTTGGGCTACGCGGCCGACGAGGCGTACGAGCAGCTCACCGGCGTGGTCGCGCCGGACCTGGGGCTGCCGCCGCAGGCCGCGGAGCCGCTGGGCTCCCCGGTCGACTTCGAGGACGAGGAGGCGCTGGCCGCCCGCTTCCCCGAGCTGTGGGACCGCTTCGGGCCCCGGTGACCCCCGGCGCTCAGGCGGGGCCGAGCGAGCGTCCCATGCAGACGTCGTCGACGTAACGCCCGTTCAGGAAGAACTCCCCGGGCAGCACTCCTTCGACGGCGAAGCCCTCGGAGGCGTACAGGGCGCGGGCGGGGTCGTTGTGCGCGAGCACCCGCAGCGTGATCCGGCCGGCTCCCTGGCGGCGGGCCTCGGCGAAAGCGGCCCGCACCAGGGTCCGCCCCGCGCCTGACCCGCGCGCCCAGGTCGCCACGGCGAGGCCCCGTATCTGGCGGACGTGGGCGTTGGCGGCGAGCGGGGTGGGCGGGACAAGGCGTATGTACCCGGCGACGCGGGCCGCGCCGCCCGCCGTCTCCGCGTCCGCCTCCACCACGAGGAAGTCCTCCGGCGGATACCGCTCCCCGAAGAAGGGGTCGTACGGGGGCGTCGGCCGCGGCAGGACCGCGTGCAGTGTCGACCAGGTGGACCGGTCGAGCTCGGCGAGCTGGTCTTCGTCGGCGGGCACGGCGGTGCGGACGGGGTGGAGGGTGAGTCGGGCCATGGGGCCACTGTGCCACGCGGCGTTCCCGGTATTCGAGACGTTTCATGGGGCAGGATGGGCCCATGCCGAGCTCCCGTATCGCCGTCAGCGGATCGTCCGGACTCATCGGAGCGGCGCTGGTGCGCTCGCTGCGCGCCGACGGGCACGAGGTGGCCCGCCTGGTGCGCCGCCCCGCCAGAGCCGGCGACGAGGTCGAGTGGGACCCCAAGCGCGGTTACGTGGACGTGGCCGGCCTCGTCGGCTGCGACGCCGTCGTGCACCTGGCCGGGGCCGGGGTGGGCGACCACCGCTGGACCGACGCCTACAAGCGGGAGATCCGGGACAGCCGGGTCCTGGGCACCGCCGCCGTCGCCGAGGCCGTCGCCTCGCTCGACACCCCGCCCCGCGTGCTGCTCGCCGGGTCCGCCATCGGCTTCTACGGCGACACCGGGGACCGCCCGGTGGACGAGAGCGCGCCGCCCGGGGACGGGTTCCTGCCGTCTGTCTGCGAGGAGTGGGAGGCGGCCACCGCCGCCGCCGAGGAAGCGGGCGTCCGCACGGTGCACGCGCGGACCGGGCTGGTCGTCGGCCGCGAGGGCGGGGCCTGGGGGCGGCTGTTCCCGCTGTTCAAGGCGGGGCTCGGCGGGAAGCTGGGCAACGGCCGCCAGTACTGGAGCTTCATCGCGCTGCACGACCATGTCGCGGCACTGCGCCACATCCTGGACACCGAGTCGCTGACCGGGCCGGTGAACCTGACCGGGCCGAAGCCCGTCACCAACGCCGAGGTGACCGCGGCGATGGGCCGGGTGCTGCGCCGCCCGACGCTGTTCCCCGCGCCGGCGCCCGCGTTGCGGCTGGCGCTCGGGGAGTTCGCGCAGGACGTGCTGGGCAGCCAGCGGGTGATCCCGGCGAAGCTGCTGGACTCCGGCTTCTCGTTCGCCTTCCCCGGCATCGACGGGGCGATCCGCGCCGCGCTGCGCTGAGCGGGCGGGCGGGGCCGTGGGGCCGTTGGTCCGCGCCGGAGGGCCGGGGCCGCGCGCCCTTCACCACCCGCCGGGCGCGGTGTGTGCGACCCCGTGCCCCGGTGCTCCCCGGTACGCGCGTCTGACGCAGTATCAGCCATCCTCCTAGCCTCGTTGCGAACTCCGGCATTCCGGGGGCCTGTTGGGGGCAAGAGCCTCCCACCAGTCGCACCGACTCGGGGAGGGGCACGTGCGCAGCACGGCACACCACGCAGATGTGGTCATCATCGGGGCCGGAATCGCCGGCCTGTCAGCGGCCCACCTGCTCATCCGGGCGGGGCTCGGCGTCAGTGTCCTGGAGGCCGAGCCCCGGGTGGGCGGCCGGCTCGCCACCGACGAGGTGGACGGGTTCCGGCTCGACCGGCTGGGCCCGCTCCTCTGCACGTCCTGGCCCGAGCTGACCGGCACCCCGGGGCTCGGCGCTCCGGAGTTGCGGGAGTTCGCGCCGGGTGTCCTGGTCCACAGCGGGGGCCGCCGCCAGCTCACCGGGGACATACGGAGCGCGAGGGGCGCACTCAAGGCAGTGCGCACCCGATCGAGCGCCCCCCGAGCTGTCCGAGCCCCCCGCGCTCCTCGCGCACCCTGGGCTGCGCAGGGCTCGTCCGGGCACGAGCACGGCACCCCGGCGCGCGGGGGCGGCCGGGGCGGCGTGGTGACCGGCGCGATCGACCGGGCCCGGCTGGGCGCGGCACTGTCGCGGCTGGCGGGCGCCCCGCAGGCCCGGCTCCTGGCCCGCCCGGAGCGGACCGCCGTCGGGGCCCTGCCCGGCCTCGGCCTGCCCGCCCGTACGGTGGACGGCGTCCTGCGCCCCCTGCTCACGGCCCTGCTCAGCGACCCCGCCCTCGCCACGTCGAGCCGGTGCGCCGATCTCGCCCTGCGGGACTACGCGCGCGGCGGCCTGTGCGTACCGGCGGGCGGGTCGTCGGCGCTGCCGGAGCTGCTGGCGGCCTCGCTGCCGTCGGGCACGGTCCGGACCGGGGTGCATGTGACGGCCGCCGACATCACCTCCGTACGTACCAAGGAGCACGGCGAGCTGGGGTGCCGCTCCCTGCTGCTGGCGACCGGTGCGGGGGCCGCGGCCGAGCTGCTGCCCGGTCTGCGGGTGCCGTCCTTCCACCCGGTGACGGTCCTTCACCACAGCGCGCCCGCATCGCCGCCCACGGGCAGGTCGCTGGTGCTGGACGGCGACCGGTCGGGCCCGGTGGCGTACACCGCGGTGATGAGCGAGGTCGATCCCTCGCGGGCGCCGGAGGGCCGCACGCTGATCACCTCGACGGTGTTCGGGACGCCGCCACCGGACCTGGACCGCTCGGTGCGGGCGCACCTGGCGGCGTTGTACGGCGTGCCGACGGACGGCTGGGAGCTGCTGGCGGCCCACCACGACCCGGAGGCGGTGCCCGCGATGGAGGCCCCGCACGATCCGCGCCGCCCGGTGCGGGTACTGGCCGGGCTGTACGTGTGCGGCGACCACCGCGACACGAGCACGGTCCAGGGCGCGCTGCACTCGGGGCGGCGGGCGGCCGAGGCGATCCTGACCGACCTGGCGGTCCCGGGCACGCACGAGAGGAGCCCCCGCCTGCCGGAGGCGGCGTGACGCGGCCCGACCGCGCCCCGACCGGTTCGGCCGAGGGCTTCCGCCGGGAGTCGGTTCAGCCGAGGGCGGCGACCCGGTCGCGGTAGCCGCGTACGGCGACGGCGTCCCGGTAGGGCTCCAGGCTGCGCTCGAAGGCGCGTACGTACTCCGCGGCGCGCACCGAGCGCATCTCGGCCGCCTGCTGGGCCGCCTCCGCGCCCAGCAGACAGGCCTGGTCCAGCTCGCCCAGGCCGAGCCGGGCCGAGGCGAGGACCACCCGGCAGAACAGCCTGCTGCGGGCGTACGCCGGTGCGCGCAGCTGGAGCGACCGCTCGGCGTGCTGGGCGGCGGCCCGGTACTGCTGGAGGTCGCGGTGGCAGTGGCACAGCTCGTCGGCGAGCTGCGCCTCGTCGAAGGTGCGGGCCCAGTGCGGCACCTCGTCGCCGGGGCGTGCGGTCTCCAGGGCGTGCTCGGCCCGGGTCAGGGCGGCGGTGCAGGAGCGTGCCTCGCCGAGCACGGCGTGCCCGCGCGCCTCGACCGCGTGCAGCAGTGACTGGACGAGAGGCGGGGCGGCCGAGCCGACGCCCTGCTGGGCCACGCGGGCGAGCTGGACGGCCTCCCTGCCGTGCCCGAGGTAGACCGCCTGGCGGCTCATCGTGATCAGCACGTAGGCGCCGTACCCGCGGTCCCCGGCGGCCTGGGCGAGGCGCAGCGCCTGGACGAAGTACCGCTGGGCCAGGCCGTGGGCGGCGATGTCGTACGAGGTCCAGCCGGCCAGCCGGGTCAGGTCGGCGACCGCGGCGAACAGCCGCCGCCCGGTGGCCTCGCCGTACGTACCCCGGAGCATCGGCTCGGCCTCGTGCTCCAGATACCGCACGAGGGCCTGCCGGGCGTGGCCGCCTCCGTAGGCGTGGTCGAGGGTGCGGAACAGCTCGCCGACCGAACGCAGCGCGGCGACGTCCCCGCCGCCGACCCGCTGGCCGGGGCCGCGGTCCGTCTGGCGCTGGCGCGGAACCACGGGGAGCGCTCCGGCCGCGGTCGGCGCCCCGGCGGCGGGCGGATGCGGAGCGGGCGGATGCGTAACGGAAGGGTGCGTGGCGGGTGGATGCGTGGTCGACGGGCCTGGAGGCGTGGGCCGCAGTGGTCCGCCGGTCGGGCGCGGCAGTCCCCGGGCCTCGGTGCGCGGCGCCCCGCCCGGGCGGGCGGGCGGTGGCGCTCCGGCCTCTGCCCCGGCCCGTCGGGCGGCGGCGCCCTCCCGGGCCACCCACTCGTCGGCCCGGCCGATCAGCCAGTCACGGCTGGGGACGACGAGTCCGGCCGGGGTGAAGGCGATCTTGCGCAGCTCGATGTGGGAGCCGGAGTCCTTGCGCCAGAGGCCACTGACGATGTCGACCGCCTCGGCGGGGGTGGCGGCGAACTCCAGGCCCGCGTAGACGGGTGCGCAGGCGTCGAGCCCGAGATCCTGCGCGGAGAGCCGCCGACCGAGCCGCCGGGTGAACACCTCGGCGATCAGCGCGGGCGTGGTGCCGCGCGGCTGCTGCCCCCGCAGCCAGCGGGTGACCGAGGTCTTGTCGTACCGCAGGTCGAGGCCGTGTTCGAGGCCGAGCTGATCGACCCGGCGGGCCAGGCCGGCGTGCGAGAAGCCGGCTTCCGCGATGAGTGAGGCGAGTCGGCGGTTGGGCGTGCGCTGCGGGGGTCGTTCCGACATCAGCTGTACGGTCTCCTGCCTTCGGGGCCGGACGGGCAGCCCTCATGGGAACGGCGCGAATTTAGCGGCCGCCGGAGCGGTCGCAGCCACCCTTTGCTCCACGTTCATCCGATCGTGTGAGGATTCCGGGCGGAGCTGACGGAAACGTCCGCCCCGTGGACGGTCCGGTCCAGGGCCCCCGCACCTGCCGGGGGGCCGTCCGGGCAGCGGTCGTACAGTGGACACGGGCGCGATCAGTGCAGGGTTCCGTCACCCCGGGGACACCCTCCGGGCACGCGGGGCCCACGTAGGGAGGCATCGGTGAGCGAACTGCGGTTCGTCCGTCTGGGCTTCGGCGACCAGGCCGTCGCATACACGGAGGCTTGGCAGAAGCAGCGCGAGGTGCACGCGGACCGGTTCGAGGACCGGGTGCCGGACACCTGTCTGCTGCTGGAGCACCCGCCCGTCTACACCGCGGGGCGCCGCACGGCGGAGAGCGAGCGTCCACTGGACGGCACGCCGGTCATCGATGTGGACCGCGGCGGGAAGATCACCTGGCACGGCCCCGGGCAGCTCGTCGGCTACCCGATCCAGAAGCTGCCGCGCCCGGTCGACGTCGTCGCGCACGTCCGCAGGCTGGAGGACGCGCTGATCCGCACGGCCGCCGACTTCGGTGTGGAGACCTCCCGGGTCGAGGGCCGCAGCGGCGTCTGGGTGCTCGGCGACCCGGTCGAGCGGCGCCAGGCGCTGGGCGGGCTCTCGCTGGACTTCGACCCGAGGCTCCAGGACGAGGAGTTCGACCCGCGGCTGAACGGCCCCGAGTACGCCCCGTCCAACGCCGGCCAGCGCCGCGAGGACCGCAAGCTGGCCGCGATCGGGATCCGGGTCGCCAAGGGCGTCACGATGCACGGCTTCGCCCTCAACGTGAACCCGGACAACACCTGGTTCGACCGGATCGTGCCGTGCGGCATCCGCGACGCGGGGGTCACGTCCCTCTCCAACGAGCTGGGCCGGGAGATCACCATCGAGGAGGTGCTGCCGGTCGCCGAGAAGCATCTGCGGGACATCCTGGAGAACGCGGAGCTCGCACCGCGCGTGGTCGAACAGCCGAAGGCCGCGGCTGCGGCTCCGACCCAGGCCCCGGCTCCGGCTCCGGCTCCAGCCCCGGCTCCGGCCCCCGCCTAGGGGCCACCGGCCGTACCGGCCAGTAGCACGACCGCCGCCACCGGCCGGGGAATAGGCCCCGTCGGCCGCAGGTTGGGCAGGGGCAAGGCCGTTCGATGTACGGGCGTACCCTGGTATCAGCCAAAGAATCCAAAGCGAGTCCCTCGCGCATCGCTCGCGCATCCCACGCGAACCCGACGCGAATCCAACGCAGCAGAGAGCAAAGGGGAGCCGGAGTGTCCGCTGTCGCACCCGACGGGCGCAAGATGCTGCGCCTGGAGGTCCGGAACAGCCAGACCCCCATCGAGCGCAAGCCCGAGTGGATCAAAACGCGGGCGAAGATGGGCCCCGAGTACAAGCAGCTGCAGCAGCTGGTGAAGGGCGAAGGGCTGCACACGGTCTGCCAGGAGGCGGGCTGCCCCAACATCTTCGAGTGCTGGGAGGACCGCGAGGCCACCTTCCTCATCGGCGGCGACCAGTGCACCCGGCGCTGCGACTTCTGCCAGATCGACACGGGCAAGCCGCAGGCGCTGGACCGTGACGAGCCCCGCCGCGTCGGCGAGTCGGTCGTCACGATGGACCTCAACTACGCCACCATCACCGGCGTCGCCCGCGACGACCTGGAGGACGGCGGTGCCTGGCTGTACGCCGAGACCGTCCGCCAGATCCACACGCTCACCGCGGAGCGGGAGGCCGGCGCGACCAAGGTCGAGCTGCTGATCCCCGACTTCAACGCCGAGCCCGAGCAGCTCGCCGAGGTCTTCTCCTCGCGCCCCGAGGTGCTCGCGCACAACGTGGAGACGGTGCCGCGGATCTTCAAGCGGATCCGCCCCGGCTTCCGCTACGAGCGTTCCCTGGAGGTCATCACGCGGGCCCGCGAGGCCGGCCTGATCACCAAGTCGAACCTGATCCTCGGCATGGGCGAGACCCGCGAGGAAGTCAGCGAGGCGCTCCAGGACCTGTACGACGCAGGTTGCGAGCTCATCACGATTACGCAGTACCTGCGCCCCTCCGTACGGCACCACCCGGTCGAGCGCTGGGTGAAGCCGCACGAGTTCGTCGAGCTGAAGGACGAGGCCGACGCGATCGGCTACTCCGGCGTGATGTCGGGCCCGCTGGTGCGGTCCTCGTACCGCGCGGGGCGTCTCTTCCAGCAGGCGATGGAGGCGCGTGGCGTCGCCGCCGCCGGGAGCACCCGGGCCGCGGAGGGCGTGTGAATCCGCTCACGAGCACTACCGAGCAGTAACCGCGTCATCGAAGCGGTCCGGACGCTCCCCGCAGGTCGGGGACGCGTACGGACCGCTTCGGCGTGCGCGCCGACGGAATCAAGGCTTCATTGGTGTTTGACCGCCCGGTCATGCGCTGGTAACACCAAGCAATGACCCTGGGTACACGTGCGGCAGCGACCCCAGCAGCCGCCGCCGTCACTGCTTCCCGTACTCAACCGCGCCCCACAGGCGCATCCATTCCGAGGGGGAACACCACGATGCAGGCCGCCCCGGTCCGCGCCCACGCCCTTCCGTCCGTCACCACCGCCCTGCGCGCCGTCGAGTCGCTGCTGCTGAGCGGCGGCCAGCGCACCGCCCGCCGCAACGCCTGGACGGCCGTCCTGGAGGACCGCCGCCGCGCCAAGGACCGGGTGGAGGCCCAGCACGTGCTGGAAGCCGTGGCCGACCACCGTTCCTAGGTCACTCCCACGCCACGTAAACTTCGGTACATGGCGAGGAAGGCAAAAACTGAAGGCGCGGACAGCGCCGAGAACGCAGGGCGGCTCAAGCAGATCGCCCTGACCTACAAGATGACCAGGCGGACCGACAGCAAGATCGGTCTTGTCGTCGCGGGTGTCGGAATCATCACGTTCGGTGTCCTCCTCGGCATCGGCTTCGCGATCGGACACCCGGTCTATCTGGGCATCCTGGGCTTCGTCCTGGCCGTCCTCGCGATGGCGATCATCTTCGGCCGGCGTGCCGAGCGGGCGGCCTTCGGACAGATGGAGGGCCAGCCCGGAGCGGCGGCCGCCGTCCTGGACCGGATCGGACGCGGCTGGACCACCACCCCCGCGGTGGCGATGAACCGCAGCCAGGACGTCGTCCACCGGGCGGTCGGCAAGGCCGGCATCGTCCTGGTGGCCGAGGGCAACCCGAACCGGGTGAAGAGCCTGCTGGCGTCCGAGAAGAAGAAGATGGCCCGCATCGTGGTGGACGTGCCGGTGCACGACATCATCGTCGGCAACGGCGACGGCCAGGTGCCCCTGAAAAAGGTCCGCACCAAGATGCTGAAGCTGCCCCGCGTCCTGACCGGCCCGCAGGTGACCTCCACCAACGACCGGCTGCGCGCGATGGGCGACCTGATGAGCAACATGCCGCTGCCGAAGGGCCCGATGCCCAAGGGCATGAGGATGCCGCGCGGCGGGAAGATGCGCTGACTTCGACGTGACGCAGAACGGGGCGGCCCCGGACCGGTGAACGGTCCCGGGGCCGCCCCGTTTCTCATGGGCGTGTCGGGGAGATCCCGTCCGCGCGCACCGGGAAGGTCACATCCGGACCTGCACGGCGCGGGACAGCCTGTCGTGCAGTCCGCGTCCGTCGCGGTCCCAGACCAGCGCGGGGATGACGAGCAGGAGCAGGACGGTCCGCACGGCGACCCGCACGAACCCGAGCCGTCCGCCGTCGTCGGCGACCACCCGGACGCCCAGGAGGCGCTTTCCGGGCGTGCAGCCGATGGTGCCGACCGTCAGCAGGCTCATCACGAGGAAGATGCCGAGCGCCCAGTTGCCCGCCGCCTGCTGGTCACCGCGGGCGAGCAGCCCGTATGCGATCAGCATGCAGAGGGTCCAGTCGATGAAGAGGGCCCCGAAGCGGCGGCCGAGCGGAGCGACCGAGCCGGGCCCCTCCTCGGGCAGCCCGAGCCCCTTGCCCCGGTAGCCGAAGTCGGCGCCCATCTCCTCGGCGGCCGCGCGGGGCCCCGAGAGCCACGATCCGATTGCTTGCCTGTTGTCCACCCGTCCACGGTACTGCGCCCGCGTTTGCCCGAGGCCGGGCGGGGCACCGGAAACAGTCGCGGAGGTGCCGCCCACCACCGCCCCGGTTAACTTGGGCGAAACAAATGGGTCACGCTTGAGAAATCACGCCTGCCTATGGTCGGGTCCAGCGTGTGCCACCGCACTGGCCGCACCACGAGCTACAACCCCGTCCCTCCCGGGCCGGGAGTAGGAGGAGTTGGATGTTCCAGAACGCCGACGAAGTGCAGAAGTACGTAGCGGACAACGACGTCAAGTTCATCGATGTCCGGTTCTGCGACCTGCCCGGGGTGATGCAGCACTTCACGATCCCGGCAGCGACCTTCGACCCGGCCGAGGAACTGGCCTTCGACGGTTCGTCGATCCGCGGCTTCCAGGCCATCCACGAGTCGGACATGGCGCTGCGCGCGGACCTGTCGACGGCTCGGGTGGACCCCTTCCGCCGTGACAAGACCGTCAACATCAACTTCTTCATCCACGACCCGATCACGGGCGAGCAGTACAGCCGTGACCCGCGCAACATCGCCAAGAAGGCCGAGGCGTACCTCACCTCGACCGGCATCGCGGACACCGCGTACTTCGGCCCCGAGGCGGAGTTCTACGTCTTCGACAACGTCCGCTTCCAGACGTCGGCGAACGAGAGCTTCTACCACATCGACTCCGAGGCCGGCGCCTGGAACACCGGGTCGGAGGAGAACAACCGCGGCTACAAGGTCCGCTACAAGGGCGGCTACTTCCCGGTCCCGCCGGTGGACCACTTCGCCGACCTGCGTGCCGAGATCTCCCTGGAGCTGGACAAGAACGGCCTCCAGGTCGAGCGCCAGCACCACGAGGTCGGCACGGCCGGCCAGGCCGAGATCAACTACAAGTTCAACACGCTGCTCGCCGCGGCCGACGACCTGATGCTCTTCAAGTACATCGTGAAGAACGTCGCCTGGCGCAACGGCAAGACCGCGACCTTCATGCCGAAGCCGATCTTCGGCGACAACGGCTCGGGCATGCACGTGCACCAGTCGCTGTGGCAGGGCGGCATCCCGCTCTTCTACGACGAGCAGGGTTACGCCGGCCTCTCGGACATGGCCCGCTACTACATCGGCGGCATCCTGAAGCACGCCCCGTCGCTGCTGGCCTTCACCAACCCGACGGTGAACTCCTACCACCGCCTGGTCCCCGGCTTCGAGGCCCCGGTCAACATGGTGTACTCGCAGCGCAACCGCTCCGCCGCGATGCGCATCCCGATCACCGGCTCGAACCCGAAGGCCAAGCGCGTCGAGTTCCGCGCCCCGGACCCGTCCTCGAACCCGTACCTCGCGTTCTCCGCGCTGCTGATGGCGGGCCTGGACGGTGTGAAGAACAAGATCGAGCCGGCCGAGCCGATCGACAAGGACCTCTACGAGCTGGCTCCCGAGGAGCACGCAGGCGTCCAGCAGGTCCCGACGTCCCTCCCGGCCGTGCTCGACGCCCTGGAGGCGGACAACGAGTACCTCCAGGCGGGCGGCGTCTTCACGCCGGACCTGATCGAGACGTGGATCGACTACAAGCGCACGCACGAGATCGCCCCGATCCAGCTGCGTCCGCACCCGCACGAGTTCGAGCTGTACTTCGACATCTAGGAACACCTCTCCTGACCCGCGTCAGGAACACGGCCGAGGGCCGCCGCCTCCCCCGGGAGGCGGCGGCCCTCGGCCGTTGTCGCGATCGGGTTCACGCCGGTGCGGCCGTCAGCGTCCCGCGCAGGGCCGCCAGGAGCGCGGCTTCGTTCTCGCGGAAGTAGAAGTGGCCGCCGGGGAAGGTGCGGATGGTGAGGGGCGGTGAGATGTGGTGCTGCCAGGCCTCGGGGGCGGTGGCGGCCGGGGTGTCGGTGGTGCCGGTGAAGACCGTCGTGGGGACGGGGAGCGGGGGGCCGGGGTGGTGGCGGTGGGTTTCGGCCAGGCGTAGGTCGGCGCGGAGCGGGGCACTGATCATCGCCCGTAGGTGGCGGGAGGCCAGGACCGGTTCGGGGATGCCGCCGTGGCGTGCCGAGACCGCTTCCAGGAAGGCGTCCTCGGGCAGGGTGTGCAGGGGATGCCCGGGGCGCGGCAGGTGCGGGGCCGGGAGGGCGGAGACGATCAGGCGGTCGGGCAGCGGGCGGCCGGTGGTGTGCAGGGCTCTGGTGATCTCGTACGCGACCAGGGCGCCCAGACTGTGGCCGAAGAAGGAGAACGGGCCGTTGTCGAGCGGCACGTCGGTGACGAAGTCCCGCACCAGGTCGGCCAGGGTCGCGGCGTGGGGCTCGCGGTGGCGGCCGGCGCGGCCGGGGAGCCGGACCACGTGCAGGGTGGTGTCGCCGAGGCCTTCGGCCCAGCGCGCGTACTCGGCCGGATTCCCTCCCGCGTGCGGGAAGCAGTACAGGTCCGGGGCGCCCGTGGTGGCGCCGGTCGGGGTGAGCAGCCAGCGGCGGGCCGTCGGGGCGGGGGTCATGCCGGGCGGGGGGCGAGGATGCGGCGGGACAGGTCGGGGACCAGGTCGGGGGCGGCGTCCTGGAGGTAGAAGTGGTCGCCCGGGTAGGAGACCACGGCGGTGGGGCCCGAGCCGTACGCGCGCCACTCGTCGACCCAGCGTCGCGCGTCCTCGTCCTCGGTGCCGAAGCAGGCCGTCAGCGGGGCGTCGAGCGGGGCGGCGCCGGGTGTCGGCCGGTACGTCTCGATCAGTTCGTAGTCGGCGCGGAAGGCGGGCAGCAGGAAGGCGCGGAACTCCGGGTCGGCGAGCAGTTCGCTCTCCGCCGCCCCCATGTCCAGGACGTCCGCGACGATGGCCTCGTCGCCCCGGGTGTGGATGCCCCGGGACTCGTTGCGGTGCGGCGGGACCGCTCCGGAGACCAGGAGGCCGGCCACCGGGCGGCCGAACCCCTCGCGCAGGGTGAGGGCCGTCTCGTAGGCGAGGAGTGCGCCCATGCTGTGGCCGAACAGCCACAGCGGGAGGTCGCTCCCGGTGGCCAGCACGGCGGCGAGCCGGTCCGCCATGACGCGCATGTCGGTGATGACCGGGTCCGCGAAGCGCGTCTGGCGGCCGGGATAGCAGACGGCGCTCAGCTCGATCTCCGGGTCCAGGTGGCGCGGCCAGTCGCGGAAGAACGACGGGGAGCCGCCCGCGTGCGGCAGGCAGACGAGGCGGGCCCGGGGCGTCGCGCCGGGCGGGCGGGTGGTGGCGGTGTTGGTGGTGGTGGCGAAGGGGTGCAGCCACTCCTGGTCGGCGTTCACGTCGGTCGGCCTTTCGGTGAGTTCGGGCGGTCGGTCGCTTGCGTCGCGATCCGGCGGTCGGTCGCTTGCGTCGCGATCGGGCCGTACGCGCAGCTGAGCGGTAGGCGTGAGGCGGCGCGCAGGCTGGCCCACGTGTAGCGGCCCCAGGTTCCCCCGGTGGCGCCCGGTTCGGGCTCGGCGTGGAAGGCGTGGCCCGCCAGCCCGTCTCCCGCGGCCTTGCCGAGGGCTTCCTTCACCGTCCACAGCCAGGCGAACTCCCGTGCCCTCGCCCGCGCCGGCAGCGCCAGCAGTGCGCTGCGGCCCCGCGGCGCGCACCACCGCAGGAGGGGGTCGGCGATCTCCTGGGGCGGCTGCTGTACGTCGATGCCCACGTCGCGGTCGTACGCGGCGCAGACGGCGACCGCCGTGCCGCTGTGGCTGACGCTGACGCCGAGGCGGGGCCGGTCGGGCAGGTGGGGGCGGCCGGTGGGCCCGTACGCGATGTCCGCGGCGGCGGCCTCGGGGAAGCGCTCGGTCAGCAGGGCGCGCAGGGCGCTCCGCCCGGCCCGGTGCGCGGTCCGCCGGGCCCTGCCCGTCAGCCGGTCCGCGTGGGCGCGGTCCGGTGCGGTGAGCGGTCCGGCGGCGGGGTTCCAGGCGGTCGAGAACAGGATCCAGACCCCGGGGGCCGCCGCCAGGATCGGCTCCATGTCAGTCGCCCGTGCCCGCGAGCACCTTGGCCCGGTCGATCTTCCCGGTGACGCCCAGGGGCAGTTGCTCGTGCGTCCTGATCTCGGCGGGCACCATGTACCCGGGCAGCGTGGCGCCGAGGGCGGTGCGCAGGGCCGTGCGGAAGGCGTCGGGGTCCTCCCGGTCGGCCCGGTTCTGGGGGACGACGTGGGCGACGAGCTGTTCGCCGCCGCCGGGGCGCTCCTCCACACCGACGACGGCGGTGCGCACCTCGTCGAGGCCGCGCAGCGCGACCTCGATCTCCTCCAGCTCGATGCGGAATCCGCGGATCTTGACCTGCCGGTCGGCGCGGCCCAGGAACACCAGCTCGTCGCCCTCGACGGCGACGAGGTCGCCGGTGCGGTAGTGGATCCCCTCGCGGCCGGGCAGTTCGACGAAGCGCTGCTCCGTGAGGTCGGGGAGGCCGAGATAGCCGGTGGCCACGCACGGTCCGCCGAGGTACAGCTCGCCGCTCTCGCCGTCGGCGGCCTCGCGGCCCTCGGCGTCCAGGACGACGGTCGTGTGTCCGGGCATGGCGTGGCCGATCGGGACGCGGGCGCCGTTCCAGCCGGGGGCGATCCAGTACAGCGTGGCCGTGATGATCGCCTCGGTCGGCCCGTAGGCGTTGCAGAGCGGGATCGAGGAGAGGGGGCCGCCCGCCCAGCGGCGGACGACGCCGGGGTGCACCGCCTCGCCGCCGAAGACGATCCCGCGTACGGAGGCGAGCGCGTCGCGGTCGTCCTCGGTCAGCTCCTCGCCGAAGAAGGCCTCGAAGTAGGCGGTGGTGCAGGCGATGAAGGTGACCTGGTGGAGTCGCACCCGGGCGAAGAGCTGCCGGCCGGTCCAGAGGGACGGGCCGCGCAGGAGCACGGTCGCCCCGCAGGTCAGCGGGGCCCACATCTCCTCGATGGCCGCGTCGAAGCTGGCGGAGGAGAACGAGAGCAGCACGTCCGGCTCGGTGAGTCCGTACGCCTCGCAGGTGCCCCGCAGATGCGCGGCCAGTCCGTGATGGCCGACCTGCACTCCCTTGGGGCGGCCGGTGGAGCCGGAGGTGTAGATGAGGTAGGCGGTGTCGTCCCCGGTCGCGCGGTGCGGTGAGCGGCGGGCGGCGGGCGCCGGCTGGGTGGCCGGCCTGATCCGCTCGACGGGCAGGCCCGGTTCGGGGCCGTTGTCGGCGGTGTGCAGGACGAGGCGGGCCCGGGTGTCGTCGACGATGTAGCGGACGCGATCGGCCGGCATCCGCGGGTCGACGGGCGCCCAGGCGATGCCGGACAGCCAGGCTCCGAGCGCGGCGGTGACGAACTCCGCGTTGCCCGGGCCGGCCAGGATGACGGTGTCGCCGCGCTCGCAGCCGAGGTCCCGCAGCCGTGCCGCCACGGCGTGGGCGCCGTCCCAGAGCTGCCGGTAGGTGACACGGTCCCTGCCGCAGAGCAGCGCGGTCTTGTCGGGGTGGCGAAGGACGGATCCCTCGATCAGGTCGATGACGGTGGTCATGTACGTCTCCGTGGTCGGGGTCGGTCGAACGGAGGGCCGGTTCAGCGGGGCCGGCGGTCGGCGGGGCCGGCGGACGCCTGCTGCGGCGCCGCGTCCAGGTATGCGGCCAGGGCGCCCAGAGTGGGCGAGCGGAAGAAGTCCGCCACCGCCACGCGTACGCCGGTGGCTCCGGCCAGCTCGCTCAACAGGCGCATGACGTCGAAGGAGTTGCCGCCGAGCACGAAGAACGAGTCCTGGGGGCCGGTGGGTTCGTTGCCGAGGATGCGCGTCCACAGCTCCCGTACCGTCGCCTCGGCCGGGCTCGGGGTCCAGTCGCCCGTGACGGGCCGCTCATCGGCGCTTTCGAGCTCGCCCGCCTCGTAGCGGCGGAGCAGGGCCACCCGGTCGACCTTGCCGTTGGCGGTCAGGGGCATCACGTCGATGCGCAGCACGTGCCGGGGGATCATGTACGTGGGCAGGTCCTGCCGGAGGGCGTCACGCAGGCGGGCGACGTCGAGCGGCTCGCCGGGAGCGGGCAGCACGAAGAGGCACAGGGCGGCCTGTTCACCGGTGCCGCGCACGGTCGCTGCGGCGGCCCGGACAGCGGGCAGCCGCTCGGCCGCGGTCTCCAGTTCGCCCAGCTCGACGCGGTGTCCGCGCAGTTTGACCTGGGAGTCGCGGCGGCCGAGGAAGAGCAGGTCGCCGTCCTCGGCGCGCACCGCCAGGTCGCCGGTGCGGTACATGCGCCCGCCTCCGGGTGCGGGCAGGAAGGCGGCCTCGGTGCGCTCGGGGCTGTTGACGTACTCCTGGGCGGGGCAGACGCCGCCGAAGTGCAGTTCGCCGACCGCGCCGGGCGGGACCTCGTGGCCGTCCGGGCCGAGCAGGTGGGTGTCGACTCCCGGCAGGGTGCGGCCGATCGGCACGTGGGACGGGCGTCCGGCGGGGCCGCCGGGCAGGACGTGCCAGGTCACCGCGTGCGTCTCGGTGGGCCCGTAGAGGTTCACCAGGGTCAGCCGTTCGTGGGTGTCGAGCAGTCGGCGCGAGCGGCTGTCGAGGTGGAGCTGTTCGCCGGACACGCAGAGGAAGGAGACGGTGCGCAGGGTGTGCCCGGCGTCGTCGGCGGCCGCGGCGAACGCGCCGAGGACGGCGACCGGGAGATAGACGTGGGTCAGTCGTTCGCGGTCGACCAGCTCGGCCACCGCGCGCAGGTCCCGGCGGTCGGTGGGGCCGAGTCCGTACACCGTGCCGCCGGCGGCCAGGGTCGGGAAGATCTCCTGGTAGGAGACGTCGAAGCCGAGCGGCGCGAACTGGAGGAAGCGTGCGGAGGGGCCCATCGCCAGCTCCTCCAGCTGCCAGTGCAGGAGGTTGACGAGGGCGGGCTGGCCCATCAGGACGCCCTTGGGGCGGCCGGTGGAGCCGGAGGTGAACATGATGTAGACGGGGTCGGAGCCGTCGGAGGGTTCCGGCGCGTCGGCCGTGGTGCCGGCCTGCTCCAGTTCCGTGACCGTGGCCCGCTCGGGCTCGCCGGGCACCACGGAGGCGGTGGCGATCATGAAGGTGCAGTCCGCGTGGTCGAGCATGTAGCTCAGCCGGTCCGCCGGGAGTCCGGTGTCGATGGGCAGGTAGGCGGCGCCGCACCACAGGACGGCGAGCATGGAGACGACGGTGTCGGCGAGCTTGTCGGGCACCACCGCGACCACGTGGCCGCGCCGCACGCCGCGCTCGCTCAGTCCGGCGGCCGCGCGGCGGGTGCGCTCCAGCAGCTCGCGGTAGGTCAGGGCGGTGCCGCCGGGGTCGGCGACGGCCAGGTGGTCCGGGTCGCGTCCGGCCGCGGCGGCCACCAGGCCGAGCAGCCCGCCCTTCGCCTCGACGCGGGCCTCGTGACCGCGGCGGAAGCCTGCCGTGGCGCGGGTTTCCGGGGAACGGGTCAGCTCGCGGAGGGGGGCGCGGGGCTCGTCCGCGGCGCCCAGCACCAGCCGTCGGTACTCGGCGAGGAAGCGTTCGGCGTACGGGGCCGGCAGCAGGTCCGTGTCGTACTCCAGCTCGATGAGCAGCCCGTCGTCGACGGGCGTCGCGCCGAGCCACAGGTCGAAGCGGGCCGCTTCCTGTGAGACGAACTCCACCGTCCCGGTGAGGCCGGGTGCGAGTTCCAGCCGGGTGGGCAGGGTGTCCTGCATGGCGAACATGCACTGGAAGAGCGGATTCCGGTTCGTCACGCGCTCGGGAGCGACCTCGGCCACCAGCGCGTCGAACGGCACCGCCTGGTAGCGCATCGCCTCGCGCACGACGCCGGCGACGGCCGTGCAGTGCTCGTCGAAGGTGGGCGCGGCGGCGGGCAGCACGAGGGGCAGCGTGTTGACGAAGAAGCCGCACAGTTCATGGGCGGCGATGGTGCGCCGGGTGGAGAAGGGGCTGCCGACGACGACCGTGTCCTGGCCCGCGTACTGGCCCAGCAGGGTGGAGTAGCAGGCCAGCAGAAAGCCGAACGGGGTGACGGACAGTTCGCGGGCGGCTGCCTCGACGCGGCGGCGTTCCTCGACGGTGAGCAGGACGGAGAGATCGCCGCCCGCGAAGGCGGTGTCGACCGGCCGGGTGGGGGTGGGGTAGAGCGTCGTCGCGGGTGCGGCGGCGACGGCCGCGGCGAGCCGGGGCACCTCTCCGGCGACGAGGGCGGCGTCGGTGGCCCGGACCTGCGCGGCGAGTTCGGCGGCGAGCTGCTGCTCGCGGCGGCCGGGGGCGGGGCCCGGGTCGTCCGAGCGGTAGCCCTCGCGCAGTTCGTCGAGGAAGGCCGTCATGGAGACGCCGTCGCTGACCGAGTGGTGGATGTTGCAGAGGAGTGCGCTTTCACGCTCCCCGCGGACCAGGGCGAACCTGCAGAGCGGCGCCCGCCGCAGGTCGACCACGAGCTTCGCGAACCGGCGGCTCTCCTCGTCGACGACGGCCGCGAAGGCGGGTCCCCGCTCGGTGACGTCCCTGGTCTCCAGGTCGACGTCGGCGGGTTCGGTGATCCGGGCGCGGGGCACCCCGCCGTCGAGGGCGAACTCGGTGCGCAGCGCCGGCTGCACCCGTAGCAGCCTGGTCAGTGAGCGGCGCAGCGAGGTCTCGTCGGCCACCCCGTCGAAGGTGACGCGGAAGCTGATGTTGTAGAGGTCCTTGCGTTCCATGGCCTCCTGGATGAAGAGGAGGCTGCGCTGGGCGGCGGTGACCGGGAGGACGGTGTCCGGGGCGGTGGCGGCGTGGGGCCGCGTCGGCGTGCCGGTGGTCGTCACGCTCATGCCCAGTCCTCCACGAAGTCGGCGAGGCCGGCGACGTCGCGGACGTCGGCGAGGCGGTAGGGGTCGATCTCCTGGGCGGGGTCGACGGCGAGGTCGCCGAGGATGCGGAGCAGCAGCAGGGAGTCGATCCCGAGGGCGGCCAGCTCCGTGGTGGGGGTGATCGGCCTGCCGGTTTTGACGCGTCGGGCGATGGCGGCGGTGACCCGCTCGGCGGCCGGCGCGTCCGAGGCCGGGCCGTCGGTCGGTGCGGGGGCGGGGGTCGCTGTCATGTCGGGCCTTTCTTCGGCGCGGGGTGCTCGGAGGTGGGGGGCTTCGTGGACGGGGACGGAGATGGGGACGGGGATGGGGCTTCGTGGGCAGGGACGGGTTCGGGCCCTGGTCGGCGTCGGAGGCCGGCTCAGCTCGCGGCGAGGACGAGTGGCTCCATCGGTTCGGCGGCGACGTCGAGCGCGGCTGCCACCAGTGCGCTCAGCGCGGCGTGCGAGACGCTGGCCTTGCGGCGGACGACCTGGGTGTACGTCTCGAAGGGCGGCACCCAGTCGATCGCGGCGAGGGCTCCCTCGCCGAGTTCGCGTTCCACCGCGACCAGCGGCATGAGGGCCATGCCGATGCCCAGGGCGACACTGCGCTTGGCGGCGTCGACGGAGTCCAGCTCGAAGACGCGGGGGCGGTCGGTCTCCGCTCGCGTGCCCAGCGCCTCCTCGAACTGGTCGTGGTAGCCGGCACGGCTGTCCGCGCGGATGATCGGGGTGTTGCGCAGCTCCGCGTCGGCGACCTGTCCCCGCCCGACCAGGGCGTGGGAGGGGCTGCCGACCAGGACGAGCGGTTCGGGGCAGAGCACCCTGGTCTCCAGTCCCTCGTGCTCCTCGGGCGAGCCGACGACGAACGCGCAGTCGAGGCGGCCCTCACGGACCGCGGTGATGGCGTCGGTGTCCGCACCGGCGTGCAGGGAGACCTGCATCTTGGGGTAGCGGCGGTAGAGGTACTCGACCATGGGCAGCAGCCGGTAGCTGGTGACGCTCTCGACGGTGCCCACCTCCACACAGCCGTGCGGCTCGCCGTCGGCGCTGACCGCCTGTCGGGCGCGGGCGGTCAGCGAGATGATCTCCCTTGCGTACGGGAGCAGTTGGGCGCCTGCGGGAGTGGGTCGCACTCCGCCTGGCAGGCGTTCGAGCAGCGACACGCCGAGCCCCTGCTCCAGCGATTTCACCCGGGTGGTGACGGTCGGCTGGGACAGGTTCAGACGTGCTGCGGCTCTCGTGAAGCTTCCTATCTCCAAGACCGCCACAAAGGCGCTGAGCTGAGGAGTTTCCACTCCATCCTCCTCCGGCACGGGACGGGACTGCCTTTCGCCTCCTCATGCTCCGGGCCGGTCCTACCGCCCCGCTACTGCGACGGAACCCGTGAATCCGGCCGGGTGACAGCCGGACAGGTGCCGGACGGTAGGAGATGAGTAGCGGGCGCTCCTAGCGTTCTCGGCAGTTGGAGGAGAGACCCTCCGCCCACCGACCGAGGAGATGGACTCACGTGCGAAAGATCCTGTTCAGCAGCGCAGCCGCACTGATCGCCGCCGGCGCCCTCCTCCCGCTGCCGGGCGCCGTCACCGGGCGCCTGGAGAGCCGGACGATCGCGGCGGCCCCGGGCGACACCCCGTGGCCCCGCGCTGGACAGGCCTCCGCGGCCGAGGACGACACCCCCTGGCCCGGCGGCGGGGAGACCGTGATCCTCGCGGACGGCGACACCCCCTGGCCGGGCCCCGGCGCCTGAGCCTTCGGTCTCCGGCTCCGGGGGCGTCGCGGTGTCAGCCCAGGACGGTGATCGGGAACTCGAAGCCGTCGAGGCGCTCGCGGTGCTTCGCCTCCAGCTGGGCCAGTTCCAGCCGGGCCTCGGCCGCGCCCACCGGGTCCATGATCTGCTCGCGGATGACCACGACGTCCCGCAGCAGTGCCTGGGCGGCGCCGGTCCTGCCGAGCCGGGCGTTCACCAGGCCCAGTTGGCACAGGATGCGGGACTCACCGGCGATGTCGCCCCGCAGGCGCACCACTTCCAGCACGTCGCGCAGCAGCTCCTCGGCCTCCCGGTAGCGCCCCCGGTGCTGCATGAGGTCGCTGAGCACCAGGCGCACCTGGCCCTCGGTACGGCGGCTGCCGGTGGTCCGGCAGATCTCCAGCGCCTCGTTCAGCAGCGCCTCGGCTTCGTCCGGGCGTTCGTCGCCGATCGCGAGGCGGGCCAGGTGGGCCAGGACGTTGGTTCGGCCGACATGGTCGTCGACGGCGAGGAAGTCGGCGGCCGCCTGCTCGTGGAGTTCCCGGGCGACGGCGGTGTCGCCTTGCCGTACGGCGAGCAGCGCGAGGTTGCGCCGGGTGAGGGCCAGGCCGTGGGTGTCGCCCAGGGCGAGGAAGGACTCCAGCGCCGGTTCCAGCGCCCGGCGGGCGGCGCCCAGGTGCTCGCGGCTCAGGCAGAGCGAGCCGATGGAGCACATGACCGCGGCGAAGCCCCGGGACAGGCCGGCGTCGCGCACGGCGTCCAGGGCCCGTTGGTGGGTCTGCTGCCACTCCTCGTAGTAGCAGCGGGACTCGAAGAGGGTCACCAGGGTGACCGCGAGGTCCCAGCACGCCTCGGCCAGCCCCTGGCAGGCGGCCACGTCGATGACGCGGCAGAGGGCGGCGCGCTCCTCCTCCAGCCAGGCCAGCGGGTCCACCAGCAGCCGGTCGGCCTGTGCGAGGGCGGGCTGCCAGCGCGGGGCCTCGCCGTGCAGGACGGTGAAGTCACCCCCGTACAGCCGCCGGTGCGCCTCGTCGACGAGTGCCAGCCAGCCGCCGACGAGCCGCCGCAGGGCCGCGTCGGTGTCGTCCTCGGCACTGTGCCGCTCCTGCTGTTCGCGGGCGAAGAGCAGGACCAGGGAGTGCAGGCGGTAGTGCGGCCCCGTCCGGCCGGCGGCCTCGACCTCCAGCATCTGGGCTTCCACCAGGAGTTCGAGGAGGTCGTCGGCGGCGAAGAGGTCGATGTTCAGGAGTGCCGCGGCCGTCCAGGTCGCGACGGAGCCGCCTTCGACCAGACTGAGCAGCCGCAGCAGCCGTCTGGCCTCCTCGCTCAGACCGTCGTAGGTCAGGGCGAGGCTGGAGCGGATCACCATTTCGCCGTGGGCGAGTTCGTCCAGCCTGTGGCGCTCGTTGGAGAGACGGTTCAGCATCCACTCCAGAGTCCAGTGCGGGCGGGCCAGCAGCCTGGCGGCGATGATCCGCAGCGCCAGCGGCAGCTGGCCGACCAGCCGGACCAGGGCCTGTGCCGAGTCGGGCTCCTCGCTCACGCGTTCCTCGCCGATCACGGCCGAGAGCATCGCGATCGCCTCGTCGGTCCGGAAGACGCCGACCTGGACGAAACGGGCCCCGGGCAGGCCGGTCATCCGGGAGCGTCCGGTGACCAGGACGGCCGAGCCGCCGTTGCCGGGGAGCAGCCTGCGCACCTGCCGGGAGTCGGCGGCGCTGTCGAGGACGACCAGGACGCGGCGTGCGGCCAGCAGGTCGCGGTACATCGAGGCGCGTTCGTCGACGCTCTCGGGCAGTTGTGATCCGGGGATGCCGAGAGCGCGCAGGAAGCGGCCCAGTACGTCGAGGGCGGTGGCGGCCTCGTCGCGGGTGCCGCCGAGGTCGCAGTAGAGCTGGCCGTCCGAGAAGTGCTCGACCAGTTGGTGCGCGGTGTGCACGGCGAGCGTGCTCTTGCCGACGCCGGGCGGCCCGGTGAGGACCACCACGGGCGTGGCGTGCGCGGCCCCTCCTGCCACCAGCGCCGCGCGGGCGGCGTTCACGGTGTCGGCCTGGCCGGTGAAGTCGGCTATGTCCGAGGGGAGTTGGCACGGGATGACGGTCGCGGCCTGTTCGGGCCGGGCGATCTCGGCCGGCGGGTCCGCCGGGGCGGCCGACGGCGTGTGCGAAACGGGCGAGGGAGGCAGCGGTGCTGCGGGAGGAGGCGTCACGGGACCGGGCCCGCGCAATGCGCCGTCGCCGGCCAGGATCGCCGCCTCCAGTCGGCGCAGCTCGTCGCCGGGCTCGATGCCGAGCTGCTCGACCAGGAGCAGCCGCCCCTCCCGGAACGTCTCCAGGGCCTCGGCCTGTCGCCCGGAACGGTAGAGGGCGAGCATCAGCTGGCCCCGCAGCCCCTCGCGCAACGGGTTGCGGGCGACGCAGGCGGCCAGTTCGGGCACGAGTGCCGCGTGCCGCCCGAGCTGGAGCTGGAGGGCCGCGTGCCCCTCCACACCGGCCAGCCGTCGTTCGTCCAGGTGAGCCGCGGCGGTCTGGAGGGCCAGGCTCTTGGTGCCGCTGAGAGCGGGGCCGCGCCACAGGTCGTCCGCGGCCCTGAACGTGTCGGCCGCCTCCTCGGCCCTGCCCTCCCTGGCCAGCACCTGTGCCTTGCGGGTCAGGAGGCCGAACAGCTTGGCGTCCAACTGCTCGTCGTCGACCCGCAGGAGGTAGCCGGGCTCCTGGGTGATCAGGCTCGTGTGTTCCCTGGTGGCCGCGAGGTTGGTCCGCAACGCGGAGATGCACGTCTGGATCTGGGTGCGGGCGGTCGACGGAGGGGCCGCGCCCCAGATCGCGTCGACGAGCCCTTCCGTGCTGACGATCCGGTTCGCCTCCAGCAGGAGCGCGCAGAGGACGACCTGCTGCCTACCGCGGGGAATGCGGCAAACAACGCCGTCCGGCCCGGTCACTTGGAGAGGCCCGAGAATCCGGTATATCGGGCCAGATTCCCTCACCTGAATTTCGCCCCCCGCGTCAGCAATCACCTGGTCCTCGGCAGAACGCCCAAGCTAGCACGGCACCCACCGCCGAAAAAGCTTACCGAGTCGCCTACGGAAGGCCGGGCGGAACACCGACGATTCACGGGCTGTCAAGGGCTGGTTCGCGCCGGACATCCGGGCATGGTAGCGCTTGCGCACGAGAAGCAGTCCATGGGGAGAAAACGTCAGGATGTCGACGAAACCCATCGCATCGACCGGGTCGATTCGCGCATGGACCACACCGGTGACGAAGACCCCGCCCGGGGTGGCCCACACGGACTCCAGCGAATACACCAGGTCACGTGAGTATTCCAGCAGGATGACCAATTCCTTGCCGTGCACCGGATCTTCTCCGGGAAGCCATACCGTGACATCGTCGTCCAGCAGTGATCCGAAGTCATCGTATTCGGAAGCGTTGAGATAGGCATACGTCAGATACACATGCTCGCCGGTCGTCTTCTCCTCGGGCTGCACTCAATGATCTCCGGTCGTGAAGCGGGCTGCCAGGGCACGGCGGTCGACCTTGCCGTGCGCGGTCACCGGGAGATCGGCCGTAAAGTGGAATTCGGCCGGAATCATGTAGGCGGGCAGCGTCCGCGCGCAGAACGCGGTGAGGCGCCCGTCGTCGATCGCCCCGGCGCCGTCCCGTGCCACCACGCAGGCGGCCAGCGCCGGGTCGGCGCCGTCCCGCTCCCGCACCAGCACCGCGACGGCCGCCACTTCCTCGTGCTCCAGCAGCCGGCGCTCCACCTCGCCGAGCTCCACCCGGTTGCCCCGGAGCTGCACCTGTGAGTCGGCACGCCCGCGGAAGTACAGCTCGCCGTCGGGCCCCCGGTGCGCCAGGTCCCCGGTGCGCAGGACCAGTTGACCCGAGCGCGGCTCGGCCGGATCGGGCACCCGCGCCGCCGCCGAGGCCGCCGCGTCGCCCCAGTAGCCGGTGAAGAGCGCCGGGGTGCGGAGGTGGATCTCGCCCGTCTCCCCCGGTCCGTCCAGGAGTCGGCCCGCGGCGTCGACCAGGAGCATCTCGGCGCCCCGGTGGGCGAATCCGATGGAGAGCCGCTCCAGGTCCGGTGGCAGCGGGGTCGGCACGTCGGTGAACGAGCAGGCCATGGACTCGGTGGCGCCGTAGCAGTTCACCAGCCGCGCCCCCGGGAGGAGCCGCTGGAGCTGCCGGAGTTCGGTGAGCGGGAACTCCTCCCCGCAGAAGAGCACCCCGCGGATGCCGGTGAGCGTCTCCAGCACGTGCGGGAGGTGCCGCAGCGCCTGCCGCCAGATCGACGGTACGCCGTTGACCTGGGTGGCGCCCGTGTCGGCCAGTACCCGCAGGAACCGGGTGGGCCAGCGCATCAGGGTGCGCGGCACCGGCACGAGAGCGGCGCCGCTGCCGAGCGCGAGGCCGATGTCGAGCAGCGAGAAGTCGAACTGGAGCGGCGAGGTGGAGGCCACGCGCGCCCCGGGCCCGACGAGCCCCTCCGCGCACATGCCCCGGTAGAAGGAGGTGACCGCGCGGTGGCTCATCACGACGCCCTTGGGGCGGCCCGTGGTGCCGGAGGTGAAGATCATGTACGCGGTGTCGGTCGGGCACAGCTCCCGGCGGTGGCGCACCCGCCGGGCGGGCGGGCGCTCCGGCGTGAGCCGGCCCCCGCCGAACCGGGCGGTGCCGGTGCCCTTCGGCAGCCCGGTCCGCCGTCCGCCGTCCGCCTGGAGGTGGAGTGCCGCGCCGGTGGCCTCGATGATGCCGTGCAACCGCTCGTCGGGAGTCTCCGGGCTGACCGGGACGAAGGGCAGACCCAGTCGTGAGCAGGCCAGCAGCACGGCGAGGGCCTGTGTGGAGGTGTCGGACTCCAGGACCACACGGTCACCGATGTCGAGGCCCAGGGAGTCGAGCGCCTCCGCGTAGTCGCGGGCCAGCTCCGCCAGGCGTCCGTAGCTGGTCTCGCGCAGTTCGCCGTTGGCCACGAACTCGACCACGGCGGGACTGTCCGGGGCGGTGCGGGCGGCCGCGAGCAGGAAGGAGTGCAGGAATTCACTGTGTGCGGAGTGGCGCAGGACGGCCGGTTCGGCGGCGATGGTCACGGCGGGGCTCTCCTCGGGTCTCTCGTGTGCGTGGGTGGACGGTGCGGACCGGTGCGGCGTCGACGGCCGGCCGCTCGGCGCGGTGTCAGCGGGCCGCGGAGCGGGAGCGCGGCTCGGCGGCCCGGTGGGCGATGCCGTCGAGCAGCACCATCGGGTCCCTCGGCAGCCAGGACGCGTGGCGCGCGGTGCCGATCAGCAGGGTGTGGTCGAGTACGTCCACCGCCTCCGACAGGTCGCAGACGACGGTGGCCGTGCAGCCGTCCAGGACGGGCACACCGTGCGCGTGGGAGTGGGCGACCCGGTCGAAGCGGCGGCTCGGGTCGCCCGTCGCGAACCCGCCGGCCAGGGAACGCTGCTCCCAGGAGAGGACGTTGACCGCGAAGGCGCCGGCCGCGCGGATGTGCGCGAGGGTGCGGCCCGCGGTGCGCAGCGAGACCAAAACGCTCGCGGGCTCCAGGGACAGCGAGAGCACAGCGGTGGCGGTGCAGCCGGAGGGGCCGTCGGGCGTGGCGGAGGTGATCACCGTGACGAAGGTCGGCAAGCGCCCCATCACCTGTCGGAAGGCCGCCCCGTCCAGGGCGGGTTCGGCCCGGGGGCCGCCGGGGCGACCGGGTGCCGGTGCGTCGGCGGAGCGGTCCTCGTGCGGGGCGGCCGGCCGGGGCGCGGTGCCGTGGCGCGGGCCGGCATCGGACGGCCATGTCGTGACCGGCCGCTCGCGCGGTATCTGGATGTCGACGGTCATGTCTGTCTGTCCCCTCAGGCCGCTTGCGGTTGGGTCAGGGATACGAGGAGCGCGGCGCGGTCGACCTTGCCGTTGGCGTTGAGCGGCAGGGCCCCGGTGAAGGTCACCGCGGCCGGCACCATGTAGAGGGGGAGCCGCTGTCCCAGCGCTCCCAGCAGTTCGTCCGGGTCGCGGGAGGCCCCCGCGCACACGGCGTGCAGGACCGGTTCGCCCTTGCGGCCGGGCACCGGCAGCACCACCGCGTCGGTGATCCCGGGCTGGCGCATCAGGAGCGATTCGATCTCGCCGAGCTCGATCCGGTAACCGTGGATCTTCACCTGGTGATCGAGGCGGCCGAGGTGCACCAGCACCCCGTCCGTCAGGCGCACGCGGTCGCCGGTGCGGTACCAGTGCGCGGGCGTCAGCGGCCCGGTGCCGTCGTGGACGGCGTACGGCGCGGTCGGCGCGCGGAACCGGCCCACGTCGTCGGCCGGGTCCAGATAGCCGGGGAACCGCTGGCTGCCGCGCACGCACAGCTCGCCGTCGTCGGCCGGCCGGCCGCTCTCGTCCAGGATCAGGTGGTCCTGCCCCGGGTAGGGGACGCCGATGGGGACGGTCCCGTTGACGGTGTCCGGCCAGTCGGCGTCCTCGGGCGGCAGCCGGTACTCCGTCCAGGTCACCGTCATCTCGGTCGGGCCGTAGATGTTCTCGACGGTGCTGTGCGGCGCCGCCGTCCGCCAGGCCCGCGCCTGCGGCAGCTTCAGCGCCTCGCCGCAGAACAGGCTCCAGCGCAGGGTGGGCATCGAGCCGGGCCGCAGCGCCCGCAGCCGCTGCGCGAAGGCGGCGACGGACGGCACGGAGTTCCAGTGGGTGATCCGGGCCCGGTTGACGAACCGTACGGGGGCCAGCAACTCCTCGCGGGTGGGCACGACGAGCGTGGCGCCCGAGCCCCACGCCGAGAACATGTCGTACACCGACGGGTCGAAGGTGAGGTCGAAGGTCTGGGACACCCGGTCCCCCGGGCCCGTCCCGTACCGCCGGATCACGTGGTGCAGGTAGGCGGCGACGTTGGCGTGCGTCACCGGCACGCCCTTGGGCCGGCCGGTCGAACCCGACGTGAAGAGGATGTAGGCGAGATCCTCGGGGCCGCCGCTCGCCCGGGGCGGGGCCGCGGCGGGGGTGGCGGGCTCCCGCGCGTCGCACCGCAGCACGGGGACCGGCAGCCCGTCCGTGCCGGGCAGTTCGGCGTCCGCCAGGACCAGGTCCAGACCCGCGGCCCTCGCGACGTCGGCGCTGCGCGCGATCGGGAAGGCCGGATTGAGCGGGACGACGGTGGCGCCCAGGCGCGCCACCGCGAGGTACCCGGCGTAGGCGAGCACGGAGCGGGCGGCGAGGAGACCGACCCGGGCGGGGCGGCCGCCGTGCCGGGCGACGACGGCCGCGGCGAGGTGGCCGGCCAGTCGCTCCAGTTCGCTGTAGCTCAGCTCCTGCCCGTCGACCTCCAGGGCGCAGCGGGTGTCGCCGTACGCGGCGGCGCTGTTCGCGAACCAGTCGTAGAGCCGTTCGGCGTGCGCCGGTCGCGGGCTCGTGGAAGGCTCGGCCTCGGTGTCGGCCGTGGTCTCGGCCGTGGTCACGCTCATCGGGTGGGCTCCTCTCGCCGCAGGACGGTCATGGCGTCGATCAGGTTGGCGAAGGCCTGCGCCACCACGCCCGGACGGGGGCGGCCCCGCTCGGCGGAGGTGACGGCGAAGCGCAGCGAGCGCGGGAGCTCGCCCCAGGCGTGGGCGGCGGTGTCGGCGGCCGGTGCGGTCACCCGGCCCCGGCGGGCGAGCACGCCCAGCCGGTGTCGCTGGTGGCGGGAGGCGGCCCAGAGGTCGTCGGCGTGGGCGGCCAGTGCGGCGGGGTCCTCGCCGAGCCGGACGGCGAGGAAGCGCAGGACGTCGAGCGGTTCGGTGAGCCACTGCCCGGGCGCCTCCCGCCCGGCCGGCTCCCGCCCGGGCTTCCCCCTCTCGCGGACGAGCCAGCCGAAGTGGTCCGGGTCGGGCAGTTCCTGGGCGTCGCCCAGGGCGTGGACGTCGCGGGCCCGGTTCTGCCACGGCAGCACTCCGGGAGGGGTCAGCAGCCCGCGCAGCTGCTCGTCGTCCAGCGTGCCGGTGTGGGGCAGTTGCTCACCGTCGGGCAGCAGTGCGGCGAAGCGGTCGGTGACCCGCCACCGGTCGTCGTGTTCCGTGCCGGGCTCCAGAAGGATCCAGTGGGACACGGCCGAGCGGCCGTAGGCGGGCGACCAGGGAACGTGGCGGGTGTTGGCGACGGCCAGCACCCGCCCGCGCAGGGCGCTCTCGTGCCGGAGCCCGGCCAGCACGTCGGGCCACCTGGCGGCCCCCCGGTGGACGAGCGGGCCGTCCGGTCCGCCGGTGTCGATGCGCCGGTGGTGGCGGAAGGCGAGGCGTCCGGCCGGCAGGTCGGTGCGGACGGCGAGGGCGACCGCGTCGGCGAGGAGGTCCGCGGCGTCGGGCCGCTCCGCCTTCAGGTAGGCAACCAACGCGGCGGTGTAGCAGCTCAGTTCGGGTGTGCCGGCCTGGGCGTCGCCTTCGCCCGAGGCACTCCCGGACCGTACGGCGGTGTTCGTCGCGGTGCTCACAGCAGCTCCCATGCGCAGCTCAGGGGGGTGTCGGACCGGTCGCGCAGGCTGCGCCACCCGAAGCCCTTCCATCGGCCGGACGTCTCGCCCACGGGGACGTCCACGGTCCAGGGACCGCCCGCCAGGCCGCTGCCCTCCGCCTTGACACAGGCCTCCTGCACGGTCCAGATCCAGGCGAACTCCCGGGCCCGGTCGGCCCGCGGCAACGCGTCGAGCCGTTCGCGGCCCCGGCGTACGCACTTGCGTACCAGACCGTCGCTCAGCTTCTCGGCGGGCAGTTGGACATCGATGCCGACGGCCCGGCCGACGGCTACGCAGGCGGCGATGTGCCCCCGGTCGTGGGCGATGCTGATGCCGAGGTCGGGGCGGGCGGCCAGCCCCGGCTTCCCGTTGGGGCCCAGCGTCACGCGGTCGTCGGCGGCCTCCGGCACGGTGGCGGCCAGCAGCTCGCGCAGCAGGGCCCGGCCGGCGAGGAACTCCGCCGCCCGCCAGTCGGCCAGGCCGGAGGCGTCCGCGAGGTCGTCGGGGTGTCCGGGGGCCGGGGCCGTGCCCTGCCGGGTCATGAACCAGATGCCGGGCTCGCACTCGATGGCGTCCGTCGCGGCGGCGCGGGCCGGGGTCACGGCGCCAGCTCCGCGAGGAGCGGTTCGGCGGCCCCGGCGACCGCGGACAGGACGACCTCGGTGGCTCCCCCGCCGATGCTCCACAGCGCGGCCTGGGCCCGGGTCCACTGGGCGCCGCCGGTGGCGAAGCCCTCGGAGCCCTGCAACTGGGCGCAGATGCCGAGTACATGCGCGACGGTCTGGGCGGCCGAGGCCTTCAGCACGGAAGCCGCGGCGGTGTCGTGACGGCGGGCGACGCGTTCGGCCAGCCGTTCGGTGAGCGCGTCCAACTGGTGGGCGCGGACGAGGCAGTCGGCGAAGCTCTGCCGGACGCTCTCCAGGGACCAGAGCGTCCCGTCGCCGAACCGCCTTTCCCGGAGGGACTTCCGGGCCTGCTGGAGCTGACGTCGGCAGAGGGCGACGGCCCACAGCGTGCCCGTGAGGCGTTCCACGGCGATATGGGCGGCGAAGGACGTCATCCCCCGGCCGACCCGGCCGACGAGGTGGGTGCGCGGCAGCCGTACGCCGTCGAGGCGCAGATGGCCGGTGCCGGAGCCGTCGAACAGCTCCGAGTCGGCCGGCTCGATGCTCACACCCGCGGCGGTGGCGGGCACCAGCACCCAGGTGAAGTTGGTGAAGTGGCTCCCCTCGCGGTGCCGGGCCAGCACCAGGAAGTGGTCGGCGTGGGTGGCGTTGGTGATCCAGCGTTTGACGCCGCTCACCGTGAGCCCGCCCTGCTCGATCGTCACGGTGGTGGAGAGCCCGGTGAGGTCCGAGCCGGAGCCCTCGTCGGTGGCGGCGAGGGCGAGGACCGAACGTCCGGCCAGCGCCTCGTCCAGGACGAGCGCGGCCTGTTCGCCACCGAGGGTGAGGAGCGGTACGGCGGTGGCGATCTGGACGCACAGGGCGAGCGTGGTGCCGATGCCGGAGACCGCGTCCGCGTCGGCCATCAGTCTGCGCAGCACCGGTACGTCGACGCCCGCTGCCGGGTCGCCGCCGACGTAGGCGCCGCGGAGCCGGCCGGCGGCGCCGAGGGCGGCCCAGAGCGTCCGGCCGTCCGCTCCGGCGGGCAGCCCGGGGGGCTCCGCCGCACCCGGGGGAGGCTCGGACGGCACAGCCAGTGCGAGCCGGGGGCGGGTGGCCGTACCGCGGGGCGGGCCCTTGGCGGCGTCCTCGGCCGGGTGGTCCGGCGGGCTGGCCGGGTGGTCCGGCGGGCTATCGGACAAGGCGCACCTCCGGGTCCATCAACGTGAGACGGCCGTCTGCCTGGTGCAGGCGGTCGTTGCTGTAGTTCAGGGGCGCGGAGCGCAGGTCGCGCAGGGCCGCCTCCAGCCGGGTGGAGGAGTCCTTGAGGTAGCCGTGGCGCAGTCCGACGGTCTCGACGAGCAGGTCGACGGCCGCGTGGCACTCCTGGGAGGCGCCGATCTTCAGCGCGTTCAGGAGCAGTTGCACCCGGGGCGCGGAGACGTCCGGGGCGGCGGCGACGGCCTTCTCGGTGTGGCGCAGCAGGGCGTGCACGGTGTCGATCTTCTGGCGGGCGGCGGAGAGCCGTCCCAGGAGAAGTTCGGAGCCGAGGTCGAAGCGGCCCCGGCCGGCCGGTGTGCGCAGGAGGGTCACCACCCGCGACAGGGCTCCGGCGGCCGTGCCGAGCCAGGCGGCGGACCACGCCAGGTGGGCGAGGGGGCCGAAGACCTCGACGGCGATCCGGGAGAACTGGCCGCTCCCGCCGACGACCTGGTCCGCGGGCACCCGTCCCTGGAGCCGCAGGGCCACGCTGTGGCTGGCCCGCATGCCCATCGGCTGCCAGTCTCCGCTCTCCTCGATGGAGAGCTGGTCCCGGCCGGCGTAGACGAGGGAGACCTGACTCGGGGAGGTCGCCTCCGGCGGCTGCACGGTGATGAGGAAGCCGTCGGCGTGGGCGCCGCCCGTGACGATCGGCGCGAACCGGTCGACGACCAGATCCGCGCCCGCCCGGTCGGTCCGCGAACCGGCGGTCAGCAGGTGGCCGCCCTTGCCCGCCTCGGTGGTGACGGATGCCAGGTAGACGCGTCCGGCCGCGATCTCGGGGAGCAGCGCGGTCCGCAGGGTCTGCGTGGCGTGCCCGACGACGGCGGCCACCTGCTGGCAGTGCATGCCGAGGATCATGGCGACGGACATGTCGGCCCGGCCCAGTGCGACGCACACGTCGAGGAGTTCGTCGACGCTCGCGCCGAGGCCGCCGTACTCGACGGGGACGGTCAGGCCCAGCAGCCGGGTCTCGCGCAGGGCGGCCAGCGCCTCCACCGGGAAGTCGGCGGCCTCGTCGTGCCGGGGGGCGTGGTCGGCGGCGATCCCGGCGACGTACCGGGCCCGGTCCAGGGGGCTCCGGCCCGCGAACAGGTCGCTGGTGGCAGCCGGTTCGGCCGGCAGCACGGTGCTCACGCCGCCTCCGTCGTCGCGGATCCGGGGTTCCGCGCGGCCTCGATCGCGCTCCACAGGGATCCGGCGGTGGCGAAGGTGGCGTCGTTGAGGTCGTCGTCGGCGAGCGCGATGCCGAAGGTGTCCTCGATGGCGAAGAGCAGCTCGATCGACTGCATGGAGTCCAGGCCCAGTTCACGCAGGTCCGAGTCCTGGTCGAGTTCCTGTCCGTGCAGGTACGCGAGGAAGGGCGCCAGCAGTTCGGTGAATCGGGTGTCCATCACGATGCTCCTAGGGGCGGAGAGGGGGAGAAGTACGCGGGGAGGGGAGGGGGAAGTACGCGGGGAGGGGGAGAGGGACGCGGGACGTGCGGTGACGCGTCAGCGGGCCGTTCCGCCGGCGGCGGCCACCAGGGTGCGGAGCCCGTCGAGCCGGTGCAGGGTCTCGGGCAGGAGGTCGTCGGGGTCGAACTCGACGTCGAACCTCTCCTCCAGTGCCTCGACGATCTCGACGACCTGGAAGGAGCCGAAACCGCGCAGCGCGCTCAGCGCCGGAGCCTCCCGCACCTTCTCGGCGGCGACGCCGACGACCTCGGCGACCACCTCGGCCACGGCGGCGAGCACGGGGTCCGGGGTGTCGAAGAGCTCCCGGTCGGCGTGGAGGGCGGCGGCCACGTCGGGCAGCAGTCCGGCGGGTTCCGGGCGGGCGCGCTGGACCCGCCGGTAGGCCAGGAACGCCTGCTCGGCGAGGCGGGCCAGGCGCAGCACGTGCGCGGTGACCGGGTCGGCGACGGGGCCCCGGGTGGCGAGGAACGCCACGTGCAGGGCGCGCGACCGGGCCAGCAGCCAGGTCTCGGTGGTCAGCTGCTCCAGGGCGGCCTGCCGGTCGGGGTGGGCGGCGTAGGCGGCCACGTACTCCTCGACCCCGGCGAAGTCCCCGGGGCCCGGCTCGACCGCGCCGGCCGGCACCGCGTCGAAGCGCACCACGAGCGAGGAGACCGGCAGCACCGACCAGTCCGTCACCCACCGGCCGGGCGCGGCCACGCCCCAGGGGGTGTGGCTGGAGTAGGCGTCGACGACCAGCGCCCGGTCGCCGTGCGGGGCGACCAGGTAGCTGTGCTCCATGTGCCGTTGACCGTGGTACGGGAGCCACGGCATGGCGTAGGAGTCCGCGACCACGTACAGGCGGCCGTGTGTCCGGGCGAGTCCGGCCAGCTCGGCGGGCTGGACCCCGGTCCACCGGGCGGTCTCGGCGAGCCCGGCCGGGGCCGCCGCGGCGAGCTGGTCCTCCAGTGCCGGTTCGACGGTGGGCAGTCCGTGCGGGCCGGGCCGGGGCCGGAAGCGCGGGACCGCGCCGAGGGCGAGGTGGGCGTCGCCGCCGTGCAGGTCGTCGGCGAGCTGGGCCAGGTTCGACTGGACGCAGTCGAGCCGTCCGGCCCGCTCGCCGGACAGGACCGGCGAAGCGGCCGCCGCGTCGGGGGCGGGCGGTGCGGGGTCCGCCGCGGTCCGTACGGCGGCGGCGCTCCCGGTGACGGCGCTCATCGGGGACCTCCCGCCGGTCCGGCCGCGGCGCCCGCGAGGAGCGGGGCGGCACCGAGGGGCGCGCCGCCGAGGGCGGGGCTGAGTCCGGACACGGCGGCCAGCAGGGCCTGTTCGCTCGGGGCCTCGTCGCTCAGTTCGTCGTTGAGGAGTTGCTCGTAGGCGGCCAGGTCGAGGTAGCCGCTGCCGCTGACGCAGACCAGGACGCCCCGCTCGGCCCGCATGCCGTCCGCTCCGGAGGTGGCGAGCTTGGCGGCCGCGGCCAGCGCGTGCCCGGACTCCGGGGCGGGCAGCACGGTCTCGTGCCGGGTGAGCAGGCGGCCGGCGTCCAGGGCCTCCTGCTGGGTGACGGCCGTGGCGTCCACGTCTCCGCTGTGGCGCATCGCGGAGATGAGCTTGGCGGCTCCGTGGAACCGCAGACCGGCGGAGTGCGCGTCCGGGATCGGGTAGTCGCTGCCGACGGTATACATCGCCTCCAGCGGGCCGGTGCCGGTGGCGTCGGTCTTGTCGTAGGCGTACACCCCCCGGGTGAGTTTGGGTGCGGTGGAGGATTCGGCCGCGACCAGCCTGGGCGGCCTGGTTCCGGTGGCGACGGCCTCGGCGTGGAAGGGCAGGGCGATGCCGCCGAAGTTGGAGCCGGCGCCGACCGCGCCGACCACCATGTCGATGCCGGCGTCCAGCTCCGCGAGCTGCGACTGCGCCTCCAGGCCGATGACGGACTGGTGGAGGATGCTGTAGGTCTCGCCGCTGCCGATGCAGAAGGCCACGTCGTCGTGGGTCGAGGCGTATTCGACCGCTTCGCCGATGGCCATCGCCAGGCTGTTGCCGACGCCCTCGGTCCGGGTTCCGGAGACCTGGGTGAGGCCGCTCGGGCTGGGGTGGATCTCCGCTCCGAGCATGCGCATGAGGACTCCGCGGTACGGCTTGCGCCGCAGGCTGGAGTCGACCATGAAGACCCGGCAGCGCAGGCCGAACAGCGCGCAGGCGGCCGCCATCGCGGTGCCCCACTGGCCGGCGCCGGTGCCGGTGACCAGCTCCTTCACTCCGGCCTTCTTGTAGTAATAGGCCTGCGCGAGTGCGGTGTTGAGCTTGTGGCTGCCGGAGATGTTGCCGCCCTCGTACTTCATGTAGACGGGCACCCGGGAGCCGATGGCCTGCTCGAAGCCGGTGGCCCGCCACAGCGGTGTCGGCCGGAACCTGCTGTAGGCGGCGAGGACTTCGGCGGGGATGTCCCAGTATTCGCGCTCCAGGACGCTCTGCCGTACGAGTTCCATCGGCAGGTTGACGCCGACGCCGGTACGGCCGGTGGTCTCGGGGGTGAGGTCGGGCGGCAGTGGCGCGGAGAGGTGCGGCAGGGTGCTGCGCCAGCGGGTGGGCAGGGTGGCGGTCATCGGGCGTCCTCGGCTCCGGAGAGAACGACGTCGACGAGGTCGCCGACGGTCTGGAAGGAGCGGCCGACGAAGAGGTCGTCGGGCAGCGTGATGCCCAGCTCGTCCTCGATGCGGACCAACATGCCGACGAAGCCGAGGGAGTTGACCCGCAGCAGCTTGCCGACGAGCGGTTCGGCGTCGTCGATGGCCTCCGGGCCGATGGGCAGGCGCGACTCCGCGATGACGACGCGTTTGACGGTGTCGCCCACCGCCGCTCGGTCGAGCCGCTCGGTGATCGGTGCGGGGGCCTCGGTCGTGTGGGACTGGGTCATGACAACCTCTCGAAGATCGGTAGGGCGGGTGGTGCACGGAGGCGGGGCGCGGGCGGTGCACGGGGGCGGGGCGCGGGCGGTGGTGGCCCGTCGGCGCGCATGGTGTGCGCCGAGAGCGTGACCGGGCCGCGCGCGGTACGGAGCGTGGAGCCTGGGCGGGCGTTCGCGCGGTACGCGGGTGGCGTGGGCGGGGCCGGGTACGCGATACGGAGCATGGAACCTGGACGGGCGTGTACGCGGATGGTGTGGACGGGGTGGCGGCGGGGGGGGCGTGGCGGTGGCGGGGCCCGCGCGGTGCGGCCCGGCCGGTGCGGCCCGGGTCAGTCCCGCAGCCGGCCGTCGGCCTCGACCACCCAGGAGCTGGTGACCAGCGCCCCGAGCGTGACCGGGCCGCGGACGTGCAGCCGGCCGGTGGCGATGGCGAGCTCGGCGCCGAGGCCGAGCTCGGGTCCGTCGTGCAGGCGCAGGGATCCGTTGACGACGACCATGGCCGCGTCGATCCGGCGGGCGAACTCCCGGGCGACCTCGCCGTCCCGGGCGATGACGCCCTCGGTGTGCTGTGAGCCGTGGGTGCGGACGAACGCGGCGGCGGCCGCCGGACCGGAGACCGGCCGCAGTCCGATCACCGGGTCGAGGAACTCCCGCCCCAGGTCGTACGGTTCCAGCGGTTCGGTGCGCCAGGGCCTGTCCGCACCCGGGGCCGGGGTGGGCACGGAGGGATCGAGGCGCACGGTGAGGTCCGCACCTTCCCGTTCGCACGCTCCGAGCAGGGCGGCCAGGTAGTCCTCGGCGATCTCCTCGTCGACGAGGACCATCTCCACCGAGGTGCAGCCGGCCGGTTCGGGGATCTTGCTGTTCAGCGTGGCGCGGGCGGCCAGTTCGAGGTCGGCGCTGCGGTGCACGTACAGGTGGTTGACGCCGCCGCCGCTGGCGATCAGAGGGATGGAGCTGGAGCTGCGGCAGTAGTCGATCAGGGAGGGGCTGCCGCGCGGGATGAGGACGTCGACCTGGTCGGGACGGGCCAGGATCCCCTTCATCAGGGAGCGGTCGGGGTCGTCCAGGACCGTGACGAGCCCTGTCGGGAGCCCTGCCGCCCTGAGCGCCGCCTTGGCGGTCGCGGCGAGCTGGGCGTCGGTGGCCGCGCTCTCCTTGCCACCACGCAGCAGAACCGCGTTGCCGACGGAGACCGGGAGCAGCGCTCCGTCGACGGTCACGGTGGGCCGCGCCTCGTAGATCATGAAGGCGACGCCGAGCGGCTTGCGGACCCGGCGCAGGACGCCCCAGTCGCCGGCCGGGATCTCCGGTGGGTCGGCGAGGACGACGGGGAGTTCCCGGGCGATGGTCCCGGTGAGGGCGACCATGGCCGCGAGGTGGTCGTCGGTGAGGCGCAGCCGGTTGACCAGGGTGGGCGGAAGGCCGCGGGCCTCGGCGCGATCGATGTCGACGCGGTTGGCGGCCCGGATGTCGGCCCAGCCCTCGGTGAGGTGGGCGGCCAGTTCGTGGCAGTAGCGGGTGTAGGCGGGGTCGCCGGTCGGCGGGGCGGCGTCGAGGGCCGCGCGGGCTTGGTCGAGGATCTGCTCGGGCATGTGTGTGTTCACCACATGAACTGGCCACCGTCGATGATCAGTTTCTGACCATTGACGTAGGTGGCGGTCGGGCCGACGAGGAAGGCGAGGGCGTCGGCGACGTCCTCGACCGTTCCCATGCGGCGGGTGGGGATCTCGTCGAGGGTCTGCGCCATGCGCTCCGGGTCGTCCAGCCGCCAGCGGGTGCGCAGTTCCTCGGTGTCGATCATTCCGGGGATCAGGCAGTTGACCCGGACCGCAGGGGCGAGCTCCAGGGCCAGGCACTTGGTGAACTGGAGCAGACCGGCCTTGCTGGCGCAGTAGTTGATCCCGTCGACGCGGGGCCGGATGCCGGTGGTCGCGCCGATGTTGACGATCGAGCCGCCGCCGGCCTCGATCATCGCCGGTGCGAGGGCCCGGGTCAGCCGGAACGGGCCGGAGAGGTTGGTGTCGAGGACCGTGGTCCACTCCTCGTCGCTCATCTCCAGGAAGGGGCGGTCGATGTTGCGTCCCGCGTTGTTGACCAGGACCGCGGGTGCGCCGTGCTCGGCCAGGACACGGGCGGCGGCGTCGGCCACCGCCGGGGCGTCGGCCAGGTCGACCTGGAGGGCGGTGAGTTCGGGGTTGTCCACCTCGGCCTTCTCTGCGGACTCCCGGTCGTTGGCGTAGAAGGCGACGACCCGGTGGCCCATGCCGATCAGCCGTCGGCTGAGAGCCAGTCCGATTCCTCGCGTTCCGCCGGTGACGACAGCAAGTGGTTCCGGCATGCGGGCTCCTCGAATGTCGCTTGAATGTTCGGACCGAACGAGCACCGCCATTTTATGGAGAGACGTTCATGAGCGGTCAACGCATTCGATCGGCCCGTTCATTCAGGCGCGCGATGGCCGAAGCGGCTATGCGAATCCCCTATGGGGGCATAGGGAAAGGAGAAGGGCGGGCCGGGCGACGCGGCGTCGGCGGGCGGCCGACGGTGTCACTGTCTCCGTAGGCGCATGCGGACGCGTGCGTTTCCGTAGGCGCATGCGGACGCGTGCGTTTCCGTAGCCGTATACGGACGCGTGCGTTTCCGTACACGCTCGCGTGCGCGGCGGTGTCACTGGTCGCGCATGCGGGCCGTGTAGCGCCGGGACTTCGTGCGGTTGCCGCACAGCCGCATCGAGCACCAGCGGCGGCTGTGGTTCTTGGACGCGTCCCAGAACGCGCCGCGGCAGGTGTGCTCCGCGCACCTCTTGAGGCGGTGGATCTGACCGGTCAGCACCAGCTCCGCCCAGGCGACGGCCAGCAGCGCCATCGCCCGCCGGGCGGGCGGCAGCGCGGGGTCGGGAACCAGGGCCTGCCCGCCGGGGCGCGCGCCGGTCAGCGTGACCAGGACGGGCACCTCGGCCAGCACGGCGTCGGCGAGCGCCAGCGGGTGCGGAGCCACCGGGTCCGTTTCACCCAGCGCCTCGCGGAAGCCGGCCCGCAGATCGAGAAAGGCGCGGTGCTCGGCGGCGGTGAGGCGGGGTTCGTCCCCGCCCGGCAGGTGCCCGGCCAGCCAGCGGGCGAGATCGGCCGGCTCCTGGACGTCGTCCTCGCCGCTCTCCAGGTCGACCGTGTTGAGGAACTCCTCGATCAGCCGGGCGGCGACGGGGGTCTCGATCATGGCGTGCCACCTTCCGATCAGCTTCCGATCAACGATTCCTATCGACCATTGAATCATCTTGATAGGTGAATCGCGGTTGCGGAGGTCAACCCACCCTATCAATGCCATACTGACCACCTAAACACCTTCGGAGGTTAGGCATGGACGAGACGCCGGCAACCCACCCGTCCGGCAGCGTGGCGGTCGACACATCCACCGACGAGCGGCCCCGCCCGGACGGCGCGGAGCGGAAGGACCGCGGCGGGCGCAACACCGCCGTCCTGGTGAGCTTCACAGCGATCACCAACCTCGCCGACGGCGTCACCAAGGTGGTGCTGCCGCTGATGGCGACCCGGCTGACCGACTCCCCCGCCCAGGTGGCGGGCGTGGGCCTGACGCTGACGCTCCCCTGGCTGCTGGTGGCCCTGCACGTCGGTGTGCTGGTGGACCGCTTCGACCGGCGGCTGCTGCTGTGGCTCGCGGACGGCGTGCGGATGGCCGTCGTGGGCGTCCTGCTCTTCCTCAGCATGTCCGGCACCGTGACCATCACCGCCCTGTACGCGGCCGGTCTGGCCCTGGGCGTCGCCGAGGTGGTCGCCCTGACCTCGGCCGCCACCCTCGTGCCGGCCGCCGTGCCGCGCGCGGGCCAGGAGCGGGCCAACGCCTGGGTGGCCGGGGCCGAGACCGCGTGCAACGAGTTCTGCGGCCCCTTCGTCGGCGGCCTCCTCGTCGCCGCCGGGGCGAGCGTCGCGCTCGGCTGGACCGGTGTGGGCTATCTGATCGGCACGGCGATCCTGGTCTTCCTGGTCGGCCGCTTCAAGCCGCAGCGCGACGACGCCAAGCCGGCGGGCACGGTCAACCAACGCATCGCCGAGGGCGTCCGCTTCCTGTGGCAGCAGCGTCTGCTGCGGCTGATGGCGCTCTCCCTCACCGTGCTCTCCGCCTGCTGGGGCGCCTGGCTGGCCCTGATGCCGCTGATCGCCACGGCCCACATGGGCCTGGACGCCCGCGGCTACGGCATCCTGCTCAGCGCCCTGGGCGCCGGCGGCCTGCTCGGCGCGCTCACCGTCACCACGATCAACCGGCTGCTGGGCCGCCGGTGGTCGATGTTCGCCGATCTGCTCGGCACCGCCGCCATGGTGGCCACGCCCGTCTTCTCCACCGATCTGTGGGTCGTCGCCGGCGGCGCGTTCCTCGGCGGCATGGGCGGCATCCTGTGGACGGTCAACTCCCGCACCATCAGCCAGCGGCTCGTCGACGGAGGCATGCTCGGCCGCTACAACGCCGCCGCGCGCCTCTTCAGTTGGGGAGCCATGCCGGTGGGGGCCGGGCTCGTGGGCGTGCTCGCCGAGTGGTTCGGCATCCGCGCCGCCTTCATGGTCTTCACCGTCGCCACCCTGGTGATCATCGTCCCGTTCCTGCGGACGGTCACGCCCAGGGCGCTGGCCGAGGTGGACCGGCAGGGTGCGAACGCCTGACCTCCCCGGGCCGGCCCCGCGCGATTCGTTATACGGGCATCGCGAGCGCCTATCGGCCGACCACCGATTCTTCTATCGGTGGTCGGCCGCCGGCTTCTAGGGTGGATAAGTCACCAACCTTCTCACCACCCCAGCAGGAGGAAGTCGCATGCCCTCGATATCCCCCACCGTATGGGAAAAAGAGCGCTTCCGAGCATTCGGTGCACGCCATGTCGACGAAATCGCCGACCGGTTCGGAATCCCCGAGAACATCGCTCGTTCCATCCGCGTCCTGTCGAGCGTGCTGCCCTTCCGCGTCAACGAATACGTCCTGTCACAACTCGTCGACTGGGACAATATTCCGCACGACCCGATCTTCCAGATGGTGTTCCCGCAGAGCGGCATGCTGACGAGCGAGGACGAGCGGCGGCTGGCCCCTCTCGTCGACGACCCCACCCGCAAGAAGGAACTGCGCCTGGCCGTGCAGCAGATCCGCAGCGGGCTCAACCCGCACCCCTCGGGCCAGAAGCAGCTCAACGTCCCGACCCTGGACGGCGACCAGGTCCCCGGCATCCAGCACAAGTACCGCGAGACGGTTCTCTACTTCCCCGGCCAGGGCCAGACCTGCCACTCCTACTGCACCTACTGCTTCCGCTGGGCCCAGTTCGTCGGCGACGCCGACCTCCGCTTCGCCGCCCCCGACCCCAGCGGCCTCGTCGAGTACCTGGGCCACCACCCCGAGGTGGACGACGTCCTGGTCACCGGCGGCGACCCGATGATCATGTCGACGGACCGGCTCCGCAACCACCTGGAGCCGCTGCTCGCCGTGGACACCGTGCGCACCGTGCGGATCGGCACGAAGTCCGTCGCGTACTGGCCGCAGCGCTTCACCACCGACGCGGACGCCGACGAGGTCCTGCGGCTGTTCGAGCAGGTCGTCGCCTCCGGCCGCAACCTCGCCGTCATGATGCACTTCACCCACCCGCGCGAGCTGGAGACCGAGCCGGCGCGCCGGGCCGTGGCCCGGATCCGTTCCACCGGCGCGCTCGCCTACTGCCAGGCGCCCATGGTCGCGCACGTCAACGACGACGCGGAGGCGTGGAGCACCCTGTGGCGGGCCGAACTGGCCGTCGGCGCGGTGCCCTACTACACCTTCGTGGAGCGGGACACCGGCCCGTACGACTACTTCAAGGTGCCGCTCGCCCGTGCGCACGAGATCTTCCGCACCGCCTACCGCACGCTCCCCGGTCTGGCACGCACCGTACGGGGGCCCGTCATGTCCGCCACTCCCGGGAAGGTCCTGGTCGACGGGGTCGAGGAGACGGCACAGGGCCGCTTCTTCCAGCTGCGGATGCTCCAGGCCCGCGACCCCCGCCTCGTGGGCCGCCCGTTCCGCGCGCACTACTCGGACAGCGCCGCCTGGCTGGACGACCTCCGGCTCGCCGCCGACACCCCTGCCGACATCGCCGCGGCCGTCAAGGGCTCGCCGCTCCCCTTCTCCGCGGAACTGGACGCGCGGATCCTGGAGCAGGAGCTGGTCCATGCCTGAGACACCGGCCTGGCGCACCTCGCCCAACCTCGCCCTCAACCAGCTGGTGGCCGAACGCCGCGCGGCCGGCGAGGACATCGTGCACCTGGGCTTCGGCGAGTCGCGGCTGCCCGCCTTCGGCCCCCTCGCCGAAGCCCTGGCACGCGGCGCGCACCGCAACGCCTACGGCCCGGTGGCCGGGGGCCCCGACGTCCGCCGTGCGGTCGCCGGCTACTTCGAGCGGCGCGGTCTGCCCACGACCGCCGACCAGATCGTCGTCGGCCCCGGCAGCAAACCCCTGCTGATGGCCCTTCAGCACGTGCTGCCCGGCGATGTGCTGCTGCCCCGCCCGGCCTGGAACTCCTACGCCCCGCAGGCGCGGCTCGCCGGCCGGAGGGCGTACGGCGTGCCGATCCCGGCCGGGTGCGGTGGCGTGCCCGACCCGGTCGCCCTGCGCGAGAGCGTCGGCGCCGCCCGTGCCTCGGGCGGTGACCCGCGCACCGTGATCCTGACGCTGCCGGACAACCCGACCGGCACCCTCGCCCCGCCGGAGCTGGTGCGTGAGCTCTGCGCGATCGCCGAGGAGCTGGACCTCGTCATCGTCTCGGACGAGATCTACCGGGACATCGTGCACGATCCGGCCACCCCGTTCCTCAGCCCGGCGGAAGTGGCCCCGCACCGCACGGTCGTCACCACCGGCCTCTCCAAGTCCCTGGCGCTGGGCGGCTGGCGGATCGGCGCCTGCCGACTGCCGGGCGACGCGTGGGGCGAGCGGATCCGTGACGGCGTGGTCTCGGTGGCCAGCGAGGTCTGGTCGACACTGGCCGGCCCGATGCAGGAGGTCGCGGCGTACGCCTTCGACGAGCCCCCGGAGATCCGCGCCCGGCTCGCCGCCTGTGCCCGGCTGCACGGAGTGCTGGCCCGGGAGGTCCACCGGATCGTCACCACCGCCGGGGCGCTCTGCCGCCCGCCCACCGGAGGCTTCTACGTCTACCCGGACTTCGAGCCGCTCCGGGACCGGCTGGCCACGCTCGGCGTCACCGACTCCCCCTCCCTCCAGCGCCATCTCCTCGACGCGTACGGGGTGCTGGTCCTGGCCGGACACCACCTCGGCGACGACGAGGGCGCCCTGCGCTTCAAGGCCGCCACCAGCATGCTGTACGGCGACACCGCCGAGGAGCAGGGGGAGGCGCTGGCGTCCGACGACCCGTTGGGCCTGCCACACGTGGCGAGCGTGCTGAAGCACATCGAAGACGCCTTCACCGCACTGCGCGGATAGCGACGCGGGGGTCCCTGACGTGAGCACACATCCGAGCCCGCCCGCACGGCCGGCGAACCGTCCCTCCCCCGGCCCGGCGGGCGGGGCGGGCCCGCCCGGCACGGTCCTGCACCCCTTCCGGGGCATCCGGCGCTCGGCCTCCGCCCTGTCCCGCGACCGCACCCCCGCCTTCTACGTGCTGGAGCAGCACCGCGGGGACACCCTGCTCCAGCGCGGGGTGGTCGGTGCGCTGGACCTGGCCGCCTCGCACGGCGCGGTGCTGCCGCACGAGCATGTGCTGGCCGCCAAGGTGCGGGCCCAGCACCGGATCACCGCGCTCGTCGGCGGCAATCCCGAGCCGGTCCTGCTGGTCTGCCGCGACGCCCGGGCCACCGACGCGGTACTGCGGCGGGCCACCGCGTCGGCCCCGGACACCGTCGTGACCGGGGCCGACGGAATCCGGCACACCTTGTGGCGGCTGCACGACCCGGGGCACCAGCGGGAGCTGGCCGCGGATCTGGCCACCCGCAGTGTCCTGATCGCGGACGGCCACCACCGGTACGCCGCGGCGTGGGAGCTGCGGCGGCGGCGCGGCGGGCGCCCCGGGCCCTGGGACCGGCTGCCGGCTCTCGTCGTCGACAGCACCCGCACCCCGCTCGGGCTGCGGGCCATCCACCGCCACCTGCCGGACCTGGCGCCCCGGGAGGCCGCGGCGCGGGCCGCCGCCGTGGCGGACGTGGAGGAGCTGGACCCGGCGACGCGCCGGCCCCCGCGCCCCGGGGAGTTGATCCTCGTCGGGGACGGCCGCCGCTACTCCCTCACCCGGCCGCGCCCGGAGCCCCTGCTCCGAGCGCTGGCCGGGCGTCCCGGCGCCTGGCGACGGCTGGACGCGGCGGTGTTGCAGTGCCTGTTCATCGAGGGGGTCTGGCGTCCGCCCGCCGGGGCCCGGCCGGTCCGCCATCTGCACGACGGCGACGGCGAACCCTGCTCCGGCACGCTCGTCCTGCTGGCCCCGCCCACCGAGGACGACATCTGGCGGCTGGCCGCCCGGGGCGTGCGCGTGCCGGAGAAGACCACGTCCTTCCTCCCCAAACCGCCGCCCCGGCTGCTCACCTACCACCACGGCCATCAGTCGCGCGGGATCCGGCTCATGGGCGGCCCCCGTCAGGACCGGGCCGCCCCGCCCGCCCTCACCGCAGTGCGGGCCGCGCCCGACCCGCCCAGTACTCGTCCGCCGTGATGCCCAGCAGGACCACGTCGTGGTACGCGCCCGCGAAGAACTCGTGCTGGCGCAGGCGCCCCTCCTCCACGAAGCCGAGTTTGCGGTAGAGGGCCAGGGAGGCGTCGTTGAAGGCGTAGACCTCCACCTCGCACTTGTGGCTGCGCTGTTCGGCGAACATGTAGGTGAGGACCAGTTCGGAGGCCTCGGCCGCGTAGCCCTGGCGGCGGTGTTCCCGGGTGACCTCGATGCCCGTACGGAAGCGGCCTGCCCGGGCGTCCGTCTCGCCGACCGACACCGCTCCGACGAAGGCGTGCTCGAAGCGGGTCTCGATGACCAGTTGGTAGGCGGCCGGGTTCGGGGCGCGGCCGGCGCGCTCGGTGGCCCAGGCGCGGAAGCTCTCGTCCGAGCGGGGCGGCTCGACCACATCGGCGTTGCGGGCGTCCACGGTGTGCAGGGCCAGGGCCCGGAAGCCCTCCCAGTCCTGCGGTTCGACGCCCCGCAGGCGTACTCTCTCGCCGGTCCACAGGTCGGTCATCGCTCTCCACTGTTTCGGCGGCCCGTGCGTGGGCCGGTGTGTACGGGTGCGGTGTGTACGGGTGCGGTGTCGCGTATGCGGTGGGACGGGGCCGGGCCGACCGGGCCGGTCACGTGAGGTGGGCGGCGATGGTTCTCGCGCAGGCCAGGGACTCCGCGTGCGTGGTGTCCACCTCCAGGTCGTACACCACGCCCCGGTGGACCGTCTCCGCCTGCGCCGCCGCCATGCCCCGGGGGCGGTCCCCCCGGGCGGTCTCGCGGGCCTCGGCGACCGCGCTCGCGCACCGGACGCCGACCCACAGCACGTCCAGTCCGGCCAGCGTCCTCCGCCACGGTTCCTGGGAGGCGGGGCCGCCGAGGAACACGTCGTCGACGATGACCCGGGCGCCCGCCCGGACCATCGCCCCGACGCCCTCGCGCCACGCCGCCTCCAGCTTCCGGAACTCCGGCCCGACGCTCACACCGCCGTCCTCGGCGAACTCGATGCCCGCGTCCGATGTGCGCAGGGACGCGGGCAGCGCATCGACGAAAGCGTCGATCGCGGCGGCGAGCCACGGGTCCGGCAGTTCCGCCTGGAGGCAGCGGACGATGCCGGACTTGCCGGAGCTGGAGCCGCCGTTCAGCACGATCACCTGGGTTGTCACCCGGTCACCCTAGGGGGCTCCCGTACGGCTATCGAAGCGTTTTCGAGCGGGCCGCTCGGCTGCGCGGGCTTGATCGTGGCGCGTTGCGCGCGCGACAGGACCACCCGATCGGCAGTCGGCGGTCCGGTGTGGATCCGGGGCCCGGATCCACACCGGTCCGGTCCGTGTCCGGTCCGGTCAGCGTCCGTAGCGGATCAGGGCGCGGACCATGCGGCAGGTGGTGTCGGACGGCGGGTGGATGCCCAGCCGCTCGGCGGTGATCCTTATCCGGTGGTTGCCGGCGCTGGAGGGCTGGTAGACCCCGCTGTCGAGCAGGGCGATGGCCAGGCGCATGGCCTTGAGGCGGCGGTTGTGGGAGACGTACCACTCGCGGGGCCGGCCCGCGGGCAGTCGCTTCTTCGGCAGCGGGGTGGGAAGCGGCGGGTGGAAGGGCATCGGGAGCTGTCGGTCGAGCGGCTCGGTCGTGACTGTGGCAACAGCCATTCGGCATCCTCCTGGCAGCGTGGTGGAACCCTCACGAACTCCCTCCATTTTACTGCCCCCCACTGACAATCGCCCCTGGCCAGAGCCTATTTCGGCAGTCCCTCGCGTAACCTTGGCCCCATGGAGATCTGGATCAATCCGGCCTGTTCGAAGTGTCGCGGCGCGCTCACCCTGCTCGACGCGGAAGGGGCCGAGTACACCGTCCGCCACTACCTGGAGGACGTGCCCTCGCCCGAGGAGATCCGGGCCGTGCTGGACCGGCTCGGTCTCGAGCCGTGGGACATCACGCGGACGCAGGAGGCGGCGGCGAAGGAGCTGGGTCTGAAGGAGTGGCCGCGGGAGGCCGGTTCGCGGGAGCGGTGGATCGGCGCGCTGTCGGAGCACCCGAAGCTGATCCAGCGGCCGATCATCACCGCCGAGGACGGTACGGCCGTGGTGGCGCGGAGCGAGGAAGCGGTGCGGGACGCGTTGGGGCGGTAGCGGAGGCAGTCAGGTAGCGGAGGCGGTCACTCGCCCGGAAGCCCGCCCGGGAGCCGGTCAGGCAGCCCGTCAGGCAACCCGTCCGTCAGCCCGTCCAGGAAGGCGTCCAGGCGGCGGTTGATCCCGGCCGCCGCCGTGGCGTGCAGCGGCAGTGTGTGGTGGGTCGCGCCGGGGATCGTGTACGTCGAGGCGCCCGGCAGCGTGCGGCCGACCGCTCGTGCCGTGCGGACCGGGTCGAGCGCACGGCCGCGCTCCGCGAGCAGGACGAGCGTCGGCACGGCGAGTCCGCGCAGAGCCTCCCGGCCGGGTCGCGGACCGGTGACCGGACGCACGGCGGGAAGGCGGGCGCCTTCCTCGTACAGGCGCAGCCAGCCCGCGTCCAGATCGGCCCCGGCCGTCTCCCAGGTCAGGAACGCGCGGGCGCGCCGCGGTGTCGGACGGAGGAGGAGGGGAAGAGCGTGCAGGAGGTAGCCGGGGCGAAAGCCCGTGAAGCACTGCGTGGGGTCCACGAGCACCAGTCCGGCCAGGCGCCGGGCGCCGCCCGCGTGGAGAGCGTGGTGGAGCGCGATCCACGCCCCGTAGGAGTGCCCGGCGAGCACGGGGCGGCGGCCGTCCGCCTCGGCGCCCAGTGCCTCCAGCACCGCGCCCAGCCAGCCCGTCAGGTCCGCCACCGTGCGGATAGGGCGCGCCCCCGGCGTGCTGCGGCCCGGCTCGCCGATCAGGTCGACGGCGTGCACACGGCGCTTCCGGCCGAGGTGGGCCGCCTGTGCGTGCCACACGGTGGAGGTCGCACCGCCGCCGGGCAGCAGGACCACGGCCGGGGCCGGGGCGTCGGAGGGGCCGTGACTCGTGACGTGCGTGGTGCCGTACGGGGTCGGGATGCGCGCGGTCGTGGTTCCCTCGGGCCAACGTGCCGTCAGGACCTCGTCATAGGCGGCGAGGAAGGAGGCGGGGGGAGGCAAGGCCCCCGGAACTCCTGCGGATCCGGTGCTGCGGGACGACGGCATGGCACGGCCTCTCGTCGGCGTCTTCGGGCTGACACTCCCAGGGATATTATCTCGCTGGGCGAGAGAATGGAGCGCGATGCGCACGACCGACGTTCCGGACGGCGGGCCGGAGGCACGCACCGAACTGATCCATCTGCTGCGCAAGGTGAGCGTCGAATTCGGCCTGCGGCAGGCCGAGTTCGCCGCGCGCAACGGGATGCACCCCACCGACGTACGGGCCCTGATCTGTCTGCTCGACGCCGAGCGGGCGGGAACCGACGTGACCGCCGGCCTGCTCGGGGCGCGGCTCGGAGTGCATTCCGCGGGGACTACGGCGGTGGTCGACCGGCTCGTGCGGCTGGGCCATGTGAGGCGCACGCGTGACCCGCGCGACGGGCGACGCGTGCTCCTGGCGGTCGACGAACGGGCGGTGGAGCTGGGACACGCGTTCTTCGGGCCCTTCATCGGGGCCACGGACGCGGTGCTGCGCGGGCTCGACGCCCGGGAGACGGATGCCGTACGACGGTTCCTGACGGCGGCGCACGAGGCGGTGGGGCTCGGACCGGAGCCGGGCACGCACTCCGGCGCCGATGAGCGGGGCCCCGCGTGAGCGCGCCCCGCGGAGCCCCCGGAACGGAGTTCCTCACCGACTTCGTCGTCACCGGTGCCGTGGGCGGCGCCGATGCCACGCGTACGCCCGGACGTGGCGACCCGGGAGACCACCCCGTACACCCGGGAGCACCTCGTTGCGGTCAACGCCTCCCGGGCTGCCAAGCGGCTCACCCTCGCGGCCGGTGCCCTGCTGCCCCGGGTGCGGGACCCGGAACTGCGCGCCGAGGTGCGGGCCTGGCTGGAGCTCCGGCCCCACCTGATGTGAGCTCCGGGGCCGGGCCGGCGGTGTCCGGCCCCGAGGGCTCAGCGTTCGTCCGCGCCCGCGCGCTTGGCGGTGGACAGGGCTATGCGGTTCCAGGTGTTGATCGTGAGGATCAGGGCCAGCAGGTGGGCCAGCTCCTCCTCGTCGAAGTGGGCCGCCGCCCGGTCGTAGACCTCGTCCGGTACGCCGGCGTCCCCGATCCGGGTGACCGCGTCCGTGAGGGCCAGGGCGGCTTGTTCCCGCTCCGTGAAGAAGTGGTCCGCCTCCTGCCACACGGCGACCATGTGCAGGCGCTCCTCGCTCTCGCCCGCCTTTCGCGCGTCCGTGGTGTGCATGTGCAGGCAGTACGCACAGCGGTTCAGGTGCGAGGCGCGGATCTGGACCAGTTCGACCAGCGTCGGGTCCAGGCCCGCGCGGGCCGCCGCGTCCAGGCCGATCACGGCCCGGAAAACCTTCGGAGCGCTCTTCACGAAGTCGAGCCGGCCGGTGGCGCTGTTGCTCCGGACGGTGGTGGCCGGGGTGGTGGTGCGGTCGTTCGTCTTGATCTCCGTCGTCGTCATGGGTACGAATCTAGGGCGACAGGCGACTGGGTGTGGGGTGCATTTCGATGATGGATTCATGGGTCAATTCGGCGGAGATCCTGGGCAGCGATCTGCCGCTGGAACTCTCCGGCACGGGCAACCGCCGGGCCCTGCTGATGGCGGCGCTGCGCGAGGCCGTGCGCAGCGGACGGCTCGCCCCCGGCGCCCGGCTGCCGCCCTACCGTTCCCTCGCCGCCGATCTGGGCCTGGCCCGCAACACGGTCGCCGACGCGTACGCCGAACTGGTCGCGGAGGGGTGGCTGGCCGCCCGGCAGGGCTCGGGGACGCGGGTCGCCGAGCGGGCCGTCCCGGTCACCCCCGTCCACCGGCCGCGCACCCCCGAGCGCGCCGCCCGCCCGGTCCATGACCTGGTCCAGGGCCGGCCGGACCCCTCGGTCTTCCCGCGCACCGCCTGGCTGGCCTCGGCGCGGCGCGCTCTCGCCGCCGCCCCCGACGACGCGTTCGGGCCCGGTGATCCGCACGGGCGGCCCGAGCTGCGGCGGGCCCTGGCCGGCTATCTGGCCCGGGTGCGCGGGGTGCGGGCCGCGCCGGAGCGGATCGTGGTGTGCTCGGGGGCGGCGCACGGGCTGCGGCTGCTGGCGGAGGTGGTGGGCGGCCCCTGGGCGGCGGAGGAGTACGGTCTGCCCTTCCACCGCGCGCTGCTCGCCTCCCACGGGGTCGGCACCCGGCCGCTCGGCGTGGACGCGGACGGCGCCCGGGTCGACGGACTCACCCGCCGCGACCGTGCCGTGCTCCTCACGCCCGCCCACCAGTTCCCCACCGGCGGACCGCTGCACCCCGCGCGGCGGGCGGCCGTCGTCGACTGGGCCCGGGCCACCGGCGGGCTCGTCGTGGAGGACGACTACGACGGGGAGTTCCGCTACGACCGGCAGCCCGTGGGTGCTGTCCAAGGGCTGGATCCCGAGCATGTGGCGTTGGTCGGGTCGGTGAGCAAGAGCCTGTCCCCCACCCTCCGGATCGGGTGGATGGTGCTGCCCCAGAGGCTCGTCGCCCCGGTCGTCGCGGCGAAGGGCGAGCGGGAGCAGTTCTCCAGCGCCACCGAGCAGCTGACGCTCACGGATTTCGTCGGGTCGGGGGCGTACGACCGGCAGGTCCGCCGGATGCGGCAGCGCCACCGCCGCCGCCGGGACCAGCTGGTGGCGGCCCTGGAGCGGCGGGCCCCGCACGTCCGGGTCACCGGGATCGCGGCCGGTCTGCACGCGGTGCTGGAACTGCCGCCCGGAACCGAGCGTTCCGCGGTCCGGGCGGCGGCCTGGCAGGGCCTGGCGGTGGAGGGCCTCGCCGACTATCTGCACCCGGGCGCGGAACGGGCGGGGCAGGCGGGGCAGACGGAACGGGCGGGGCAGGCGGAGGGCCTCCGGGACGGGCTCGTCGTCGGGTACGCGACGCCCGCCGAATCCGCCTACCCGGAGGCGTTGCAGGCCCTGTGCCGGGCCCTGCCGCCGGGGTGAGCGGACCGGGTGGGCAGGCGGGGCCCGCCTGCGCCCGCGTCTCCGCCGGTCAGTCCGTCTGTGCCTGCGCCTGCGTCTCCGCCGCCACCAGCAGCTCCGTGAGGTGGAGGCCGAACCGCGCGTCGCAGGCGTGCGGCACCCCTGTGCGTACCGCTTCGGCCAGGGCGTCCACCGCGCCCCGGAACGCGGTCCTGGCGCCGTCCCAGCCGGGGGCCGACGTCGTGCCCCGCTCGCCCCGGAACTCGATCTCGACGCCCGCCGCGCCGGGCGGGGCGCCCAGTCCGAGGGTCACCGTGCTGGACGCGCCGGAGGTGTGGCGCAGGATCAGGTGGGTGGTGCCGGACGGCCCCCGGGCGGCGGTCAGGTGCTCGACGTCTCCCAGGACCGGGATCAGCACGGAGAGCGCGTGCGGGCCGACGTCCCACAGGCCGCCCTTCTCGCGCCGCCACGGGGAGTCCGCGTACTCGCTGGTCGACCCCTCGGCGTAGAGCGAACCCAGCCACTGGGCGCGGGCGGTGAACCAGCCGCCCACCGCGGCCTGTTCGGCGATCCACGCGGAGGTCTCGGGCGCGAACCGGAGCGTGCAGAAGACGACCGAGGCCACCCCCGCCGTCTCCGCGGCCGCGGCGACCGCGCGGGCCCCCTGCACCGTCGTGGCGACCGGCTTGTCCATCAGGAGGTGGCAGCCCGCCTCCGCGGCCCGGACCGCGAGCGGTGCCTGGACGTCCGGCGGCAGCGCGAAGGCCACCGCGTCGCTCGCCTCCAGGAGCGCGTCGATGCCCGTCTCACCCGTGTACGAGCGCGTCCCGTGGGCGGTGGCGAGGGCGTCGGCCGCCTCGGCCCGGCGGCCCCACACCCCGCTCAGCTCGACGCCCCGATGGGCGGCGAGCGCGGGGGCCTGGGTGTCGCGCGCCCAGGGGCCGGTGCCGAGGAGGCCGATGCGCAGGGGTGCGGTGGTGCCGGCAGCTGAGTCCATGGGGCCAGTGTGCCGGGCACGCCGGGCCGGTGCGCCGCCGGGCCGGTGCGCGGTGATGGCGTACGTCTCCGACGCGCTCGCCGCGGCGTTCGTCGTCCCGTACCGCAGGAAACCTCGGTAACACGGGGTTCACATCCGGGCAACGGACGGGAAATCGCGTCTTGCCAGGCTGCGCCGCATAGACCGCTGCACCCGCAAAGGATGGCGTCCGTGACGTTCAAGGCTGAGTACATCTGGATCGACGGCACCGAGCCGACCGCCAAGCTTCGTTCCAAGACGAAGATCATGGACGGCGCTCCGTCGGGAGACGTGGCGGATCTGCCCATCTGGGGCTTCGACGGCTCCAGCACCAACCAGGCCGAGGGCCACGCGTCCGACCGGGTGCTGAAGCCCGTCTTCACCTGTCCGGACCCGATCCGCGGCGGCGCGGACATCCTCGTCCTGTGCGAGGTCTTCAACATCGACATGACGCCGCACGAGTCCAACACCCGTGCAGCGCTGCGCCCGCTCGCCGAGCGGTTCGCGGGCCAGGCCCCGATCTTCGGCATCGAGCAGGAGTACACCTTCTTCGACGGCCACCGGCCGCTCGGCTTCCCCGAGGGCGGCTTCCCTGCCGCCCAGGGCGGCTACTACTGCGGTGTCGGCGCGGACGAGATCTTCGGCCGCGACATCGTGGAGAAGCACCTCGACAACTGCCTGACGGCGGGGCTCGGCATCTCCGGCATCAACGCCGAGGTCATGCCCGGCCAGTGGGAGTTCCAGGTGGGCCCGCTGTCCCCGCTGGAGGTCTCCGACCAGCTGTGGGTGGCCCGTTGGCTGCTCTACCGCACCGCCGAGGACTTCGACGTCTCCGCCACCCTGGACCCGAAGCCGGTCAAGGGCGACTGGAACGGCGCGGGCGCGCACACCAACTTCTCCACCCGCGCGATGCGCGAGGGCTACGACGCGATCATCACCGCGTGCGAGTCGCTGGGTGAGGGCTCGAAGCCGATGGACCACGTGAAGAACTACGGCGCGGGCATCGACGACCGGCTCACCGGCCTGCACGAGACCGCCCCGTGGAACGAGTACAGCTACGGCGTCTCCGACCGCGGCGCCTCGGTCCGTATCCCGTGGCAGGTGGAGCAGGACCAGAAGGGTTACATCGAGGACCGCCGTCCCAACGCCAACGTCGACCCGTACGTCGTCACACGCCTGATCGTCGACACGTGCTGTGCCGCGCTGGAGAAGGCCGGCCAGGTCTGATCCCGACGCCGTCCGCACGAGGAGGGGCCCGCCGGTTCGGCGGGCCCCTCCGGCACGTGGGGTGCGGGCCGGAGGTGAGGAACGTAACGCGAAGGGTCCGTATCGACGGGTGAGAGGAGTCTGATGCACGGCCCCGATGTCTGCTTCAATGGAGCACATGGCCAGCTACCAGCACATCGCGTCGGGTCGCAGCGACCTCGAACCGTTCTGGCCTTCCCGTCAGCACCATGATTTCGACCGGGTGTGTTGCCGCGCGTGGAACGCGCAGGCCCACTAAAGCCGCTCACCCCGGCCTTCGGTCCGCGCGCACGACGCAAGTCCGTCCCTGACGACTCCTCGCGCGAAAGAGCTGACCCTCATGGCGAACACCCGTACCTTCTCCGCCGCGTCCGCCGCCACCGCGGCGCCCCCGGCGCCCGCTGCGGCCCACCCCACCGCCCGCTCCCTCCCCGCCCACCCGAACCGGCACCGGCTGCGCGCGGTCGACCGTGACGAGGTCGCCGCACCGGCCGACGTGGCGGACTTCCTCCCGCCCGGGGCCACCTGGCTGCCCGCCCCGCAGCACACCCTGCCCGCCCTGCCCGGTCAGCCGCCGATGATCGGCTACCTGGTGCTCGTGCCGGCCGACCAGCAGCCGGCGCTCGCGGGAGCCGTCGCGGCCTCCCGGCTCAGGCCTGGCGCCTCGCCGTTCCCCCAGCAGCCGGAGCCCGACCGGGCGGCCGACGAGGGGGCGCCCGCCGGTCCGGTCCGGATCGACGCCACCCGGCGTACGGCTTCGGTCGACGGCGTCGCCCTCGACCTCACGTACCTGGAGTTCGAGCTGCTGTCCCATCTGGTGGCGCATCCGCACCGGGTGCACACCCGCGACCAGTTGGTGACGACGGTGTGGGGCTACGGGCACGTGGGCGACGGGCGCACCGTCGACGTCCATGTCGCCCGGCTGCGCCGCAAGCTCGGTGCGGAGTACCGCCGTTCGATCCAGACGGTCCGACGGGTCGGGTACAAGTACACGCCCTGACCCGCTCGGTCCACCCGGAACGTCCGGCGGCCCCGGGCCACGGTTCCTCCTCACCGTGGTCCGGGGCCGTCCGGGCGTCTCAGAGCCGTCGGCCCGCCGGGACGGGGGCGCTCACCGGGCCGGCCGGCTCGCCGTGTCCCTCATGGTTCTCCTCCTCCGGGCCCGGCAGGCGCGAAAGGCCGCGCGGGGTGCGCCAGTTGCGCTCGCCCAGCAGCAGCATCACGGAGGGCAGCAGCACCATCCGTACGACGGTGGCGTCCAGCAGCACCGCGACGGCGAGGCCGACGCCCATCTGCTGCATGTCCTGCATGGACAGGGTGCCGAACACCGCGAACACCGCCACCATGATGGCCGCCGCTCCGGTGACCGCCCCGGCCGTGCGCCGGATGCCGGTCTCGATCGCGGCCCGGTTGTCCAGGCCGGCGCCGCGCGCCTCCCGGATCCGGGAGACGACGAACACGTGGTAGTCCATCGACAGGCCGAACAGGACGACGAGGACGAACAGAGGCATCCACGCCTCGATCGCGCCGACCCCCTCCGAGCCGATGAGCGACGCGCCCCAGCCGTGCTGGAAGACGGCGGTCATCACGCCGTAGGAGGCGGCCACCGAGAGCAGGTTGAGGACGATGGACGTCACGGCGATGACGTAGCTGCGGAAGCAGAACAGCATCAGCAGGAAGGTGACCGCCGTGATGAAGGCGAAGACCGGGACGATGCCGCGCCGGAGCTGGTCGTTGAAGTCGACCGATCCGGCGGTCTCCCCGGTGACGTGGGTCTTCGCCCCGGTGCCGTCGAACGCGGCGGGCAGGCGCTTCTCGCGTAGTTCGGTGAGGTCGGCGGTGCCGCCCGGGAGGGGGATCTCGATCTCGGCGACGTTCTCGGCGCGGTGGACGGTGACGTCCTCGAAACCGTCGAGGGCCCCGGTGACCTCCGGGGCGGCGATGTCGGGCGCGGTGACGACGACGAGCGCGGGGGCGGGGCCGCCGGGGAAGCTCTCGGTGATGCGGCTGTGGGCGATGGAGAGCTGTGAGTCGGAGCCGAACTGCTTCTCCAGGCCGAGGGATTCGGTCTTCATGCCGAGGGCGGGCGCGGCGAGGGCGAGCAGCAGGACGACGGCGGCGACGGCGAAGGCGCGGGGCCGGGCGAGCACGGGGCCCAGGACCCGGCCGACGACGCGGCCGCTGCCGGCCCGACCGTGCTGGGCGCGGCGGTTGAGCAGCGGGATGCGGCCCGCGTCGATCCGGTCGCCGAGCCAGGAGAGCAGGGCGGGCAGGACGGTGACCGAGCCGAGCATGGCGATGAACACGACGATGATCGTGGCGAGCGCGAAGCCCTTGAACAGCAGGAGTCCGGAGAGGAACATGCCGCCCATCGCGACCATCACGGTGAGGCCGGAGACGAGCACCGCCCGGCCGCTGGTGGCGGCCGCGATGCGCAGGGCGGTCTCGGCGTCGCGCCCGGCGGCTCGTTCGTCGCGTTCGCGGCGCAGGTAGAACAGGCAGTAGTCGACGCCGACGGCGAAGCCCATCAGGAACATCACCGAGTACGTGGTCTGGAACAGGTGCAGCTGATGGCTGGCGATCGACAGGAGACCGAAGGCGGCCATGCACGCGGTGAGGGCGAGCCCGACCGGGAGCAGGGCGGCGACGACCGCGCCGAAGGCGACGAGGAGGATGCCGAGGGCCAGCGGTACGGCGGTGAACTCGGCCTTCTTGAAGTCCTCGGCCAGCAGGTCGCCGAGCCACTTGCCCGCGCTGGCCTCGCCGAACTGGTGGATCCCGGTGTCCGGGTGGTCCTTGCCCACGGCGGCGACCGCGTCCAGGACGGGCTGGATCCGGTCGGAGGAGGTGGCGGCCTCGCCCTTCATCTCGAAGGCGATCAGGGCCTCCTTGCCGTCCTCGGAGGCGACGGGCGGGGCGATGTTCTGGGCTTCGCCGGTCTGCCGTACGGCGTCGGCGAGGGCTTCGGCGGCCGGCTTCCAGTCGCCCGCGGCGGGGGTGGAGACCATGACGAGTTCGCCCGCGGGCTTGTCGAGTCCGGCGTCGAGGAGGATCTGCTCGGCGCGGGCGGACTCGCCCGCGCCGTTCTCGGCGTTGGTCATCTCGACCATGCCGGTGGCCCCGCCGATGCCCGTGGCGAGCACGACGAAGAGCAGCCAGCCGAGAACGGCCGTCTTGCGGTGGTGGGTGCTCCACACGCCGATGCGTGCGGCGAGATTGCGCCTCGTGCGGTTTCTGCGCCTCATGCGGTTTCTCCCCCGGAGGTAAGCGTCAGGTAAGTGATCGGGACGCTTCGAATCTAGGAATCGGACGCGGTCCGCCCCAGCCGTCGGGGCCCCCGGTCGCGGAGGCGTAGGGGGCGGGTCGGGGGGTGGTGCCAGGTACACCCCCGCCGGGTGGTGGACCGGCTGACGCGGCGGGGCGGGGCCGGGTGAGACTGGCATCCGAACCGGGACCCGCCCGGCTCCGGTGAGGGGGGAGAGACCCGCGATGAAGGTGTTCTCTGGACGGCTGCGGCCGGCGGCGCTGGCGGCGGGGCGCGGACTGTTCCTGTCGGTGGCCGGCCTGGCGGCGTCCATCACTCTGTTCGTGCTCGCGGTGCTCTCGATCGTCTTCATCCTGCTGGGCATCGGCGTGTTCACCACCCCGGTCGTGCTGGAGGCGGTCCGCAAGCACGCCAACCAGCGGCGACTGTGGGCGGTGACCTGGTCGGACGTGCGGATCCCGGTCCCCTACCGGCGCTTCCCCAAGGATCTGCGGACGGGCGTCACCGGCCAGGTGGAGCGCACGACGCTGCTGCTGAGGGACCCGGCGACCTGGCGGGACCTCCAGTGGCTGCTGGTCGACATGACGGCGGGCGCGGTGGTGGCGGTCCTGGCGGCGGCCCTGATGATCTACCCGGTCGAGGGGCTGGTCCTGGCGGCGGGCCTGTGGCGGGTGTTCCGGGACGATCCGTACTGGTACGGGTTCGTGCCGGTGGACAGCCAGGCGACGGGGATCGCGGCCCTGGCGTTGGGGATCGTGCTCTTCCACGCGGGGCTGTGGGCGAGCCGGCCGCTGCTGCGCCTGCACTTCGTGCTCGCCCGTACGGTGCTGGCGCCCACCCAGGACCAGGAGTTGGAGCAGCGCGTCGAGCGGCTGACCGAGACCCGGCACGAGGCCGTGGACACCGCCGCGTCCGAGCTGCGCCGCATCGAGCGGGACCTGCACGACGGGGCGCAGGCGCGGCTGGTCGCGATGGGCATGAACCTGGGCACGATCGAGGCGCTGATCGAGAAGGACCCGGCCCGGGCGAAGCAGATGCTGGCGATGGCCCGGGAGTCCTCCGCCGAGGCGCTGACCGAACTGCGGGACCTGGTCCGGGGCATCCACCCGCCGGTCCTCGCGGAGCGGGGCCTCGGCGACGCGGTGCGGGCGCTGGCCCTGCGGCTGCCGGTCGCCTCCGAGGTGACGGTGGAGCTGTCGGGGCGGGCACAGGCCCCGGTGGAGTCGGCCGCGTACTTCGCGGTCAGCGAGGCCCTGACGAACACGGTGAAGCACGCGGAGGCGGAGCGGATCTACGTGGACCTGCACCACGCGGAAGGGATGCTCCGGATCTCCGTGACGGACGACGGCAGGGGCGGTGCGGTCGTCGGATCCGGTTCGGGGCTGAGCGGAATCGAACGGCGACTGGGTACATTCGACGGCGTCCTGGCCGTCAGCAGTCCCGCGGGCGGTCCCACCATGGTGACCATGGAGATTCCTTGCGAGTTGTCCTAGCCGAAGATCTCTTCCTGCTGCGCGACGGCCTGGTGCGCATGCTGGAGGCGTACGACTTCGAGATCGCCGCGGCTGTGGAGACCGGGCCCGAACTGACCAGAGCGCTGACCGAGTTGGAGCCGGACGTCGCCGTCGTCGACGTCCGGCTCCCGCCGTCCCACACCGACGAGGGCCTCCAGTGCGCCCTGGCCGCCCGCCGGGCGCGGCCGGGGCTTCCGGTGCTGGTGCTCTCGCAGCACGTGGAGCAGTTGTACGCACGGGAGCTGCTGGCGGACGGCAACGGCGGCATCGGCTATCTGCTGAAGGACCGGGTCTTCGACGCGGACCAGTTCATCGACGCGGTACGGCGGGTGGCGGCGGGCGGCACGGCGATGGACCCGCAGGTCATCTCCCAGCTCCTGTCGCGCCGTTCGCGGGACGAACCGATGGGCGGCCTCACCCCGCGCGAGCGGGAGGTGATGGAACTGGTGGCCCAGGGCCGCTCCAACGCCGCCATCGCCTCGCAGTTGGTGATCACGGAGCGGGCGGTGGCCAAGCACACGTCGAACATCTTCGGCAAGCTCGACCTGCCCCCGTCGGACGACGACAACCGCCGGGTGCTGGCGGTGCTGGCGTATCTGGACCACGGCTGAGCCGGTTCACCATCGTTCAGCCGGTGAACCAGCCAGCCGCGTCCAGCCGGAACGCTCCGGAGGGGGCCATCGCGCGCAGGTCCCGCTCCAGGGCTGCCAGCCTCTCCCCGCCCAGCGCCCGGGCCCATTCCGCCCGCAGCCGGTCGAAGCCCTCGGCGGAGCGGGCCAGCAGGTCGGCGCCGTGCGGGGTGAGGCGGATCAGGGTGCGCCGGCCGTCGGCGGGGTCCGGGGCGCGCTCCACGTAACCGAGCGCCTCCAGCTTCTCGACGGTCTTTCCGGCGGCCTGTTTGGAGACCCCGAGCCGCCGCCCGATCTCGCCGATGGCCGCGCCGTCGCGCCCCACCGCCTGGAGGGCGAAGCCGTACGCGGGCCGGGTCTCGGGGTGTCCGTGCTCGGCCAGGTCCCGGTGCAGGGCGTCGATGATCGAGCGGAAGCCCGCGAAGAGCAGCAGCGGAAGCTCGAAGCCCTTGCCATTGCCATTGCCAGATTCGACAACCTGGTTTACCTTTTTTTCGTCAACCATATTGTCGATCGTAGCTGGCCCTGCCCGATCCGCCCCGCGTAGTGAGGCCCCGCCATGCCCTTTCCCGATCTCACCCCCGAGACCGCCCCGCCCGGCTCCCGGCGCGCCATGGAGGCGGTGACCGAGCGGCTGGGCTACCGGCCCACCGCGATCGCCCGGCTCGCGGCCTCACCCCACACCCTGGACGGCTTCCTGAAGATCAGCGCGATCTTCGAGGCCTGCACCCTGGACCCGCTCTCCCGCGAAGTCCTGATCATGACGATGGCCACCCGCAACGGCTGTCACCTCTGCGTCGCGATGCACACCGCGAAGCTGACCGCCCTGGACGCCGATCCGGCGCTCGTCACGGCCCTGCGCGACCGTGCCGGGGCCCCGCTTCCGGACGAACGCCTGGAAGCTGTGCGGCAGTTCACCCTGGCGGTGCTCGCCTCGGCGGGCGCGGTGGACGACGCGACCCTGCGGGACTTCCTGGCGCACGGCTACACCGAGCAGAACGCCCTCGAAGTGGTCCTGGGGATCGGCACGTACACCCTGTCGACCCTGGCCAACCGGCTCACCGGAGCCCCGGTGGACGCCCCCCTGGCCGCCTTCGCCTGAGGGCCGGTGACCCGGTCCGCTCTCGGGCCGGGGCTTCCCCGAATCGGCCGGGAGGCTGAACGGACCACGCGCCTCACCCTTCCGAATCATGTCGCCCTCGGCCCGTCCCGCACGCGGAAGCGGGTTCAGGGGCGGGCCACGGCAAGACTCACGACGTACGCCTCCTCGACCGCACCGTCCGGGAACAGGGCGGTCAGAAGAGCCCGTTCGCGGTCGAAGTAGTCGCCGACCGCCGCCGGGTCGCCGATCAGGAAGTCGGAGTGGGTGGCCAGGTTGGCGATATGGGTGTCGATCGGTACGCGCCGGCTCCAGGTCACCTGCCGGGTGCGGAAGTCGAGCCCGTCGGGCAGTTCGGCCCGGAAGCGGGCCCGGTGGGACGGGACGGCGGGGACCTCCACCCCGAAGAAGACCCGCATCCGGTTCTCCTGGTCGACGAGCCACTCCACGGACGGGTCGCCGTCGTTCCACCAGAGCGCCAGCGCCCCGCCCGGCCGCAGCACCCGGCGGACCTCGGGGATCGAGCGGGCCGGGTCGGTCCAGTGCCAGGCCTGGGCGTACGAGATCAGGTCCATGGAACCGGTGCGCAGCGGCAGGCTGTTCCCGTCACCCCGGACCAGCGGCACGTCCGGCAGCCCCCGGCGGAACTGCCCGGCCATCCCGTCGCCCGGCTCCACCGCCGTGACCCGGGCACCGCGCTCGTAGAGACGCGCCGTGCCGAGTCCCGTCCCCGCTCCGACGTCCGCGACCCGGGCTCCGGCGAGCGGCAGCCCGGCCAACTCCTCGACGGCGTCGAACAGGGCGGGCGGGTAGGAGGGGCGGTGCGCGTCGTAGGCGGCGGCGATGGCGTCGAAGGAGCGGGCCTGCACGGGTTTTGTCATACCCGCAATCATCGCGCGTGCTTCCCGGAACGATACGGAAATCTCTGCACGCCTCTGGTCCCCCCACCTACCCGCCAGTACATTGACGCCATGTCTAATACGCAGCCAGCGGCGGTCGCGTCGGAGCGGACGCCCCTCAAGGCCCGCAAGGTGTCCTTCGCCTGGGAGCAGACCCCCCTGCACTGGGTGCCGGGCGACCCGTTCACCACGCACACCATCAATGTGCTCCATCTGCTGCTCCCCGCCGGGGAACGCTGGTTCATCCACGTCTACCGGCAGATACTCCCGTACATCCACGACGACCGACTGCGCGAGGATGTCATCGGGTTCATCGGGCAGGAGGCCGTGCACTCGCAGGCGCACGACGATGTGCTGCCGCACCTGCGGGAGTTGGGCCTCGACCCGACCCCGTACACCGCGCAGGTCGACTGGTTCTTCGAGAAGCTGCTCGGGGACCGGACCCTGCCGCCGGGGCGGGCCTCTAAGTGGTGGCTGATGGAGCGGGTGGCGACGATCGCGGCGATCGAGCACTACACCGCGTTCCTCGGCGACTGGATCCTCAACGCCGACGCCCTGGACCGCCGGGGCGCGGATCCGACGATGCTCGATCTGCTGCGCTGGCACGGGGCGGAGGAGGTCGAGCACCGGTCGGTGGCCTTCGACGTCTTCATGCACGTGGACGGCGGCTACCGGCGGCGGGTGCGTACCTGGGCGGCGGCGTTCTCCGCACTGGTGTTCCTCTGGCAGCGCGGCACCCGCTTCTTCATGGAGAACGACCCCACGCTGCTGGGCGGCAAGGCCTCCTTCAAGGCGTTCCACGCGAGCGGCAAGCAGGGCACGCTGCCCAGCACGCGCTCGATCCTGCGGTCCGTGCCGAGCTACCTCAGCCGGTCGTACCACCCCTCCCAGGAGGGCAGTACGGCCCAGGCCGTGGAGTACCTGAACCGCTCCCCCGCCGCGCTCGCCGCGGAGACCGCCGCGACGGAAGGGGCCTGACCCGTGGCTCTGCCCCGTCTGCGTACCGTCGTGCTCGTCTCCGGCGCCGCCCTGCTCACCCGGCGCGCCCTCGAGCGCCGGATCGCCCGGTCCCCGCTGTGGCCGCTGCCCGCTCTGCCCGAGCCGGTATCGGGCCACTCGAAGCGGCGCGCGACCTCGGTCCGGCGGCTGCTGGTCACCGGGCGGACCGTGGTCGCCGACGGCGTCGTCCAGCTCCGGCTGGAGGGGGCCGGCCTGCCGCGCTGGGAGCCGGGAGCCCATCTGGACCTGGTGCTGCCGTCCGGTCTGGTGCGGCAGTACTCCCTGTGCGGCGACCCGGACGACACCGGTGCCTACACCGTGGCGACCCGGCTGGTGGAGGGCGGCCGGGGCGGTTCGCGGGAGGTGCACGAACAGCTCCGGGAAGGCCAGGAGGTCGAGGTGCGCGGGCCGCGCAACCGCTTCCCGCTGGCCGAGGCCGGGGCCTACGTCTTCGTCGTCGGCGGCATCGGGATCACCCCGGTGTGGCCGATGCTGCGGTCGCTGGCCGCGTCGGGGGCCCACTGGCGGCTGCTGTACGGAGGCAGGTCGCGGGGATCGATGCCGTTCCTGGAGGAGATCGAGGCGCTCGACGCGGACGGGGGCCGGGTCACGGTCGTCGCCCAGGACGAGGCGGGCCACCCGGACGTCGCGGCGGTGCTGGGCGCGCTCGACCCGGGCACGGCGGTCTACTGCTGCGGGCCCGAGCCGCTGATGGACGCCGTCGCCGCCGCGCTCCCGGAGGGGCACCCGCTGCACCTGGAGCGGTTCTCGGCCGCGCCGGGTGACGCGACGGGCCCCGGCTCCGGGGCGTTCGAGGTGGAGCTGCGGCGCAGCGGGCGCACCGTGCCGGTCGCGGCCGGGCAGTCGGTCCTGGCCGCTGTCCGCACCGCGGTGCCCCATGTCGCGTACTCCTGCGAGCAGGGGTTCTGCGGAACCTGCCAACAGCGGGTCCTGGAGGGCGAGATCGACCACCGGGACGATCTGCTGACCGACGACGAGCGGGGCGACTCGATGCTGATCTGTGTCTCGCGCTGCCGAGGCGGACGTCTCGTCCTGGACCTGTAGGGGTGCTCGCCGGACCGGTGTCCGCCGCGCGACGCCCCCTCGGCCCCGGATAGGCTGTCCGTATGACGACCGGAATGCGGCGCAGGATGGGCGTCGACGAGCGCAGACAGCAACTGATCGGCGTCGCGCTGGACTTGTTCAGCCGGCGCTCGCCCGAGGAGGTGTCGATCGACGAGATCGCCGCGGCCGCCGGTATCTCCCGTCCGCTGGTGTACCACTACTTCCCCGGGAAGCAGAGCCTGTACGAGGCGGCGCTGCGGCGGGCCGCGGACGAGCTGGCGGCGCGCTTCCTGGAGCCCCTGGAAGGCCCCCTGGGCGCGCGGCTGCTCCGCGTGACGGGGCGGTTCTTCGACTTCGTCGACGATCACGGCCCCGGCTTCTCCGCGCTGATGCGGGGCGGGCCGGCGGTCGGTTCCTCCACGGCGAACGCCATGATCGACGGGGTGCGGCAGGCCGCGTACGAGCAGATCATCACGCATCTCGGGGTGACCGAACCGCCGGCCCGGCTGGAGCTGGTGGTCCGCTCCTGGGTCTCGCTCGCCGAGTCGACGGCGCTGATCTGGCTGGACGGGCGGCGTATCCCGCGCGCCGAGCTGGAGACGCAGCTGGTGCACGACTTCGCGGCGCTCGCCGCGGTCAGCGCCGCGTACGACCAGGAGATGGCGGGCATCGTGCTGCGGGTGCTGTCCCAGGAGCCGGCGGACGGCCCGTTCGGTGAACTGCTCGCCCGGCTCTCCGCGTTCGCCCCGGACGTGCCCGCGCAGCGCCTGCCGCACTGAGCCCTTGATTCCGCCTAGGCCGGCAGGCCGTTGCGGTGGGAGACGCGGCGGGCGGCGGCCAGCAGGGCGTGGATCTGCGGACCCGCCTGGTCGATCTCGGTGACCGGGCGGGGGAACGGCAGGCGCACGTCCTCGTGGGTGCGGGGGTATTCGAGTCGCAGGGTCACCCCGAAGCGGTCCATCGCCAGCGGCACCGCCCGCGTCATGCCGCGCTCCGGGCGGGGATGGACGAGGCGCAGGAGCAGCGGGACGAGTTCGGCGTGGTCGTCCACCAGATGGGTGAGCATGCCCGCCTCGCAGGCGGCGATCGGGTCGGTCTCCACCTCCTCCATCTCCTCCAGGGTGACGAAGGTGCGCCCCTCGCCGTCCTCCAGGACGGCCTGCCCGAACTCCATGCAGGTGCTCTGCTCGGTGCCGGTGCCGTACGGGGCGGCGAGCAGCCCGGTGACCGTGACGCGGGCACGCAGCCGGTCGCGTACGGGAGTGGGGGCGATGTCCGTGAACTCCAGGCGCGCCGGGACGCGTTCGGCGCTCGGCGCGTGGCCGCCGTCGTCCGGGGCGTGCAGGTGGATATGGCCCATCGCGCGTCCGCCGTCGAGGCGGCGGACTTCGGTGTGCAGTCCGTCGCTGACCACGGTCATGGAGTGGGCGACGGTCAGGATCGACCGGACGCGCTCGGCGCGGGTCGGCTGCGTGGCGCGGGGGCGGGAAAGACGCATCCGAGTTCTCCAGGAGGGGTCAGCGGAACCCAAGTGGCTACTTAGGTATGCCTAACCTTACCCACATGGCCCGGGTGTGGGTAGTCCGGGGACTCCATCGGCGCACCGATGTCCGCCCACGCCCAGGTCAGAGCTGTAGCTCGGTACGCAGCGCGGCGGCGAGGCCGACCTCCGCGTTGTCCGACTGGCCGCGCTCGAAGGCGCGCTGGTAGGCCTCGTCGCCGATGGCCGCGCGCGCCTGGAGCTCGCACCTCTCGCGAACCGGCCCCAGCTCGGGCGTGCCGCGCTGGGGATGGCCGACCATGCGCCAGTACGCGTGCCCGGTGCCGTAGACCCGGGCGGCCTGCGCGCCCGCGCCCTGGGCGGCGATGGCGGCGGCCAGGATGTCCAGTCCCAGCGCGATCCCGAAGCTGTCGCGGAGCCGGTGCTTGCCCGCGAGCATCGACCGGGCGTGCGCGGCGGAGGCCGCCGGGCGGTCCTGGAACAGGGCGATCAGCGCGAGCTGGTAGTCCGCGTAGGAACGGGTCCAGTATTCGCCGCCGCGTTCGCAGGCCCGGCGCAGCGTGGTGGCCGCCGCCTCGGACTCGTCGAGCCGGCCGAGCGCGGTGAGCGCGAAGACGGTGATGAGGTGGCAGCGCAGCCGGTGGGCCGAGTCCACCGGGAGGCCCTCGGTCATCCGCAGCACCCGCCCGGCCGCCTCCAGGGCCGCGGCGGGCTCCCCGGTCATCAGCTGGGTGAGGCCGGAGAGATAGGCAGCGCCGAGCATGCCCTCGTCGTCCCGGTCGAGCAGGGCGACGGCCGTGCACAGCGCCCCGTACTTCTCGGCGGTCGCGAAGTCGCCCTGGAGCAGGGCCGCGACGCCGAGGACCCATTGCAGCCTGGTCCGGTGGGGTCCCTCCACGGGGCCCGCGTCCAGCGCGCGCTGGGCGTAGCTCCGGGCTTCGGAGAGGTGGCCGCAGCAGGCCCAGAAGAAGCCGACGCGGCCCGCCATCTCCTGGGCCCCGCCGACGTCGTGGACGAGCAGGTGCTCCAGGGCGGCGCACAGGTCGAGGTGGGTGTCGGCCACCTTGTGGTACCAGGACACCTGCCCGGCTCCGGTCCAGCCGTCGTGGGCGCGGCGGGCGAGGCCGAGGAAGCTGCTCGCGTGCCGGTCGGCGGCGGCGCGGGCCTCGCCCAGCTCGGTGAGCCACATCCGGCCGTACTCGCGGAGGGTGTCGAGCATCCGGTAGCGGTCGCCGTCGCGCTGGACGACACACTGGGCGACGAGCCCCTGGAGGGCCCGGTCCACCTCGTCCGGGGTGAGCGGGCCGCCCACGCAGACCTCCCGGGCGACCTCCTCGTCGAAGTCGGTCCGCAGCGGGGTGAGGCGGGCCCACAGGAGGCGCTCCAGCGGGGTGCACAGCTCGTGGGACCAGCCGATGGCGGTGCGCAGGGTGCGGTGGCGGCGCGGCCACACCGTCGCGTCGGCGAGGAGGTCGAGGCGGGCCGTGTCCGGGCTCCCCTCCGCCTCGTCCGCCTCGTCCGCCTCGTCCGCCCCTGTCGCGCCCGGCGCCCCGGACCCGGGCGCTCCGAAGCCGGGTGCGAGAGCGAGGACGCCGCTGCGGCCCGGCACGCCGAAGCCGCCGCCCCGGACGTCGAAGCGGCTGCCGATGCGGGTGGCGAGCTGGGCCACGCTGTGCCGGCCGATGCCCGCGGCGGCCAGCTCGATGGCGAGCGGGATGCCTTCGAGGCGGCGGCAGATCTCGGCGGCCGCCGCCTCGTCGCCCGGGGAGTCGAGACCGGCCCGGGGATCGGCGGCGCGGAGCCGGTCGGCGAAGAGCTGGAGGGCGTCGGGCGCGCCGTCGACCGGGAGCGGCGGCACCTCGACGACGTACTCGCCCCGGGTGCCGAGCGGCTGCCTGCTGGTGACCAGGACCGTCAGGCCCGACGAGGTGGTCAGGATCTCGGCCAGCAGGTGGGAGCAGGCGGCGCGGAGGTGTTCGGCGGAGTCGAGGACCAGCAGGAGGTGCTTGTCGCCGAGCCATTCGCAGAGCGCCTCGACGGGCATCCGCAGGGTGTGGTCCGCGAGTCCGACCGCGTCCGAGACGGTGGGGAGCAGCAGCCCGTCGTCGTAGAGCGGGGAGAGGTCGGCCCACCAGGCCCCGTCCGCGTAACGGTCGGCGGCGGCGCGGGCGGCCCGGAGCGCGAGCCGGGTCTTGCCGACGCCGCCGGGGCCGATCAGGGTGGTCATCCGCCGGGTGGTCAACGCGGTTCCCAGCCGGGCCAGTTCGGCCCGCCTCCCGACGAAGCTGCTCGTCTCGTCGGGAAGGTATCCCACCTTGGTCATCATCACCGTCCGCACGCTGGGGCAGGGTGCGCCGGCGAGCCGACCGCCCCGGGTGGGGCTCCTGCCGCGCACACCGGGCCGGTCCCGCCTCCCCTCCCGGGGAGGCGGGACCGGCCCGGTGAACCAGGACGGCTGTCGCGGCTCCATCGCCGACGTCTGCCGTCACCGTAGTGCTGTCCGAGGTCAGCGCAGCCTGAAGACGGCCGCCGTGCGTCCCGGGACGGTGAAAGTGGCCGATTTCCGGTCGTACCTGGCTCGTTTGACGGTAGAGTCCGCCCCCTCGGCCTGGACGGGGTGCAGTGCGTACGTCTTCCCCGCCGGTGCGACGAGCCGCTGGTCGGCGGTGGTCGGCGCGGCGTTGAGGACGACGACCAGGTCGCCGAGGCGCATGGTGATCACGCCCGGCGTCTCGGCCGGGCCGGAGAGCGGGAAGGACAGGGCGGACCGCACCTGACCGGCGGTGCGCAGGGAGAACTCCTTCTCGGTGGAGCGGATGGTGAGCAGGTCGCGGTAGGCGGCAGAGGCCCCGTCGATCTGCGCGCACTTCGGCGCGATGGTGCCGGTGGCGGCCAGGAGCGGCTTCGCGTACGCCCACTTGTCCTGGTTGTCGGCGGCGGGCGGCAGGCCCCGGCCGAAGCCGTTGCCGTCGCGGCAGTCCCAGTGCAGGGCGTTGAACCAGTCGCCGCTGTCGTAGGAGTTGCGGTCCAGTGACTTGGAGCGCAGCAGGTCGGTGCCCGCCTGGGAGAGCGAGGGGCCCTGGGAGAGGACGGAGGCGGCCATGGCCACCACCTGGGCCCTGGCCCGTTCGGCTGCCGTCGTGTCGGCCGGGAGCTTGAAGGCGAGGGTGTCGAAGAGGGTCTCGTTGTCGTGGGCGTCGGAGTAGGCCAGCGCGTCGCCGGGTGCGGCCGCGTATCCGGCGGGCGCCCCGTTGTAGTCGACCTCGGAGCCCTTGACCGTGCGGCCGGAGGTGTCGGTGAAGGTGTAGTCGGCGAGGTTGCCGGTGAGGCCGACCTTGATCAGGTCCTGGTAGTGCAGCAGCCGGGCCTTCTGCTCGGCGCGGGTGCCGTTGGCCGGGGAGGAGTTGGGGTCGGTGTAGAGGCCGGTGGCGAAGCCCTGGACGCCGGGGTCCTCGTCGAAGGGGCCGCCGCCGCGCACGGCGTCGCGGGCCCGGTCGGAGAAGGTGGCGATGCCGGTGCCGGCCATGTTCTTCTGGGTGGCCTGGACGAAGCGGGCGTCGTCCGCGATCTCGCCGAAGTTCCAGCCCTCGCCGTACAGGATGATCTTCCTGCCGTCGACGCCGTCCTCGGCGAGCGTGAGCCGGTCCAGCGCCTTGCGGACCTCGAGGATGTTGTCCTTGGGGTGGTGGCCCATCAGGTCGAAGCGGAAGCCGTCGACCTTGTACTCCTTCGCCCAGGTGACGATCGAGTCGACGACGAGCTTGCCCATCATGGTGTTCTCGGGGGCGGTGTTGGCGCAGCAGGTGGAGGTGGCGACGCTGCCGTCCGCCAGGAGGCGCTGGTAGTAGCCGGGCACGACCTTGTCGAGGACCGACTTGTCGTCCTGCCCGGAGGCGACGGTGTGGTTGTAGACGACGTCCATGACGGTGCGCAGTCCGGCCTGGTTGAGGCCCTGGACCATTCTCCGGAACTCGACCGTGCGCTCGGTGCCGTCCGGGTCGGAGGCGTAGGAGCCCTCGGGGACGGTGTAGTGCAGCGGGTCGTAACCCCAGTTGAAGCCGTCCTTGGCGGCGGCCTTGCTGACGCAGGCCTGCTGCTCCTCGGAGTCGGGGGCGTAGACGTGGAGATCGCAGGCGGGCTGCTGCTGGTCCTTCTTCTTCTCCGGGATCGTCCCGATGTCGAAGACGGGCAGCAGGTGGACGTAGCTCGTGCCGGCGTCGGCGAGCTTCTTGAGGTGCTGCATGCCCTTGGAGCGGGTGTCGGTGAAGGCCAGGTACTCACCGGGGTGGGTCGCCGTGCGGTCCGTGACGGAGAAGTCCCGGACGTGCAGCTCCTGGATCTGGGCGTCCCGCAGCGGGGTGGCGGCGGGCTTCTTCAGACCCGACCAGCCGCGCGGGGCGAGCTTCGGGTCGGTGAGGTCGACGACGAGGCTGCGGGCGGAGTCGGCGGTCAGGGCCGTGGAGTAGGGGTCGGTGACCTTGTTGGTGACCAGCTTCTGGACGGTGGGCGCCCAGACGGTCACCGCGTACCGGTAGGGCTTGGCGCGCCAGCTCTTCTTGCCGGTGACCGACCAGACGCCGGTGCGGTCGTCGCGCTTCATCGGGTGGGTGCGGCCGTCGAGTTCGAGCGAGACGGTCCGGGCGGTGGGGGCCCACACGGAGAGCGTGGGCGTGCCCTTGCGGAAGACGGGGCCGAGGTCGGCGGAGGCGGCCTTCTTCCCGTACAGGTCGTCCAGGATGCCGGCGGTCTGTACGCCGGTGGCGGCGAGCAGGGCCCCGTTGGCGGCGCGCTGGGTGGCGACGAGCTGGCCGCGCAGGGATTCCCGGACGCGGTCCCGGTCACGGGCGTCCACGGTGAACGCCGGGTAGTCCTCGAGGTGCGGGTACTTCGCCTTCTGCGCGTCACTGAGCGCGGACTGCGTGAGCCGCAGCCACCGGCCCTCGTCGGAGAGCGCCCCGTCGACGACGGAGATGCCGCCCTTCTCCGCGTACACGAGCTGCTGGCTGGTGGCGTCGGTCGTCTTCACCTTCCAGACGACGGTGTGCGCGTCGATCCACTGCGCCTCGGCCTTCGACAGGTCGGGGGCCGCGCCGCCGCCGGTCTGCGGGAGCAGGTAGCCGGGCTTGCCCCCGAGCATCCAGACCTCGTGGCCGTACGTGGCGAGGTCGAGGGACTGGTCGCTGGGCAGGTCCTTCTCGTCGCCCTTGTGCAGGATGTAGCTGAGGGTGGTGGCCCCGTCGACGAGCGGCACCTCGAAGGTGACCCCGTAGGCGTCCTTCCTCACCGGCATCAGCGGCTTGGACCAGTCGGTGGGCTCCTTGGCCCCGGCCCAGGTGTGCAGCCCCCAACCGTCGTAGTTCCCGTCCGGGCGGTGGTAGTTGAGGACCGCCTTGGCGGTGTCCTGCGGCGGGGCCTCGGGGGCTTCGGCCCGCTGCCCGTCCTTGCCCTGTTCGATCCAGACCTGTCCGGTCACGCCGAGGTCGATCGTCCGCTGCGGTCCGTCGGCCGTGCCGTTCCTCTCGACGGTGTACGGGACGGAGTCGGTGCCCTTCTCCAGGTCGATCCAGGCGAACGCGCCGTAGGCGTCCCGCCCGATGAACTCGGCTGTCCGTCCGCCGGACTTCAACTGCCAGCCCTCGTAGTCGCCGTCGGGGCGCTGGTAGTGGACGACGGCCCGGTCGCGCTCGACGGCGACGGGTTTCGGCTTCGGCGGTGTCGCTCCCGCGGTGGTCGCGGCGAGGGCACTGGTGGTGCGGCCCGCCCGGTCGACGACGACGGCCTTGTAGCGCAGCGGCGTTCCCGCCTTCACCGTCTCGTCGAGGTACTGGGTGACCTTGTACGGGGCGTGGTCGGCCGAACCGAGCGTCTTCCACTTCCCGTTGCCCACCTGGGCGGCGAAGACGACCCGGTTGAGCTGTCCGCCGTCCACGTCGGCGGTGATCCCGACGGTGCCGGTGGCGCCGGCGGCCGGGGCCTTCAGCGTGATCGCGGGCTTGGCCGCGGGGGCGCCCGCGGTCCGGTCCGCCTTCAGCGCGACGCTGGAGAGCGCGGGCACGGTGACGGTGACCTTCTTGTCCTTGCCGCTACGGACCGAGCCGGAACCGCCGTAGAGCGTGCGGAAGTTCATGTCGGCCGACTCGGTGGCGAGCTGGACCTTCCGCGGGCTCGTGCCGTTGTTGGAGGCGACGAGGTATTCGTACGGCCGCTCGGTGTCGATGCGCGAGGTGGCGTACACCGAGCCTTCCGCGAACCGCTCGATCTGCGTGCCGTCGCGCAGCGCCGGGTGGGCCTCGGTGAGCTCGGCGAGGGCGGCGATGGAGCGGTAGACCGGGTGCTTCGTGTCGTACGCGTCCGAGGCGTGCGTCCGGTCGGTGCCGAGCTGGTCGTCGTCGAGGTAGTCGGCGGTCTTCGAGGCGAAGAGCGTCTGGCGGGAGTCCTTGTCGCCGCCGGCTCCGGTGAAGCCCTGCTCGTCGCCGTAGTAGATCACCGGGTTGCCCCGGCCGAGGAACATCAGCTCGTTGGCGAGCCGGGCCCGCTTCAGCAGCTCGGCGTCATCGGCCTTCGGGTTGTCCTGCTTCAGGAAGGTCCCGATGCGGCCCATGTCGTGGTTGCCGAGGAAGGTGACCTGCTCGTAGGCGTTGGCCTTGTCGGTGGTGTAGCGGTAGTCGTTGCCGTACACCGAGGCGAGCTTGTCGGCGGGCGCGCCCTGGGACGCGAACTGCCGGGCGGCGTCCTGGAAAGGGAAGTCCAGCGTGGAGTCCAGGCGGCCCCGGGTGACGTACGGGGAGGTCACCTCGGTGTCGGCGGAGTAGACCTCGCCGAACATGAAGAAGTCGTCCCGGCCGCGCTTCGCGGCGTACGCGTCCAGCGCGGTGGCCCACTGGGTCCAGAAGTCCAGGTCGACGTGTTTGACCGTGTCGATGCGGAAGCCGTCGATGTCGAAGTCGCGGACCCACTTCTCGTAGATCTTCTCCATGCCCTTCACGACCTCGGGACGCTCGGTCCACAGGTCGTCGAGCCCGGAGAAGTCGCCGTACTCGTTGGACTCGCCGGCCCACGTCGAGTCGCCCCGGTTGTGGTACATGGTGGGGTCGTTGAGCCAGGAGGGGACCTTCTCGCCGACGCCGGACGTCTTCACCGGGGTGTACGGGAAGGAGTCCCGGTCCACCTTCTCGACGCCGTCGCGGTCGTCGAAGGGGCGGCCGTCCGCGTCGAGGTAGGGGAAGGCGCCCTTCGGCTTGTAGCCGTAGGTCTTCTCCGCGTAGTCGACGGTGTCGGCGGTGTGGTTGGTGATGACGTCGAAGAAGACCTTCATGCCCTTGGCGTGGGCCTTGTCGATCAGCCGCTCCAGGTCGGCGTTGGTGCCGAAGTGCGGGTCGACCTGGGTGAAGTCGGTGATCCAGTAGCCGTGGTAGCCCGCCGAGGCGTCCTTGCCGGTGCCCTGCACGGGCCGGTTCTTGAAGATCGGCGCCATCCAGATGGCGGTGGTGCCGAGGTCCTTGATGTAGTCGAGCTTCTGAGTGAGGCCCTTGAGGTCGCCTCCCTGGTAGAACCCCTTGTCGGTGGGGTCCCAGCCGTGCTCCAGCCGCGAACCGGTCAGCCCGCCCCGGTCGTTGGAGGGGTCGCCGTTGGCGAACCGGTCGGGCAGCACGAAGTAGAACTGCTCGCGCGTGAGGTCGTGCCGGTCCGCCTCACGGGCGAGTTTCGCGTCCGAGGGCGGGGCCGGCGGCCGGGGCGACGCGGCGGCGGTGGCCGCCGGGACGACGGGCAGCAGCGCCGCGCACAGGGCGGCCACCGTCCATCGTCCGAGGATGGTTCGGGACACGGAGGGTGCTCCTCAGGGCTTGATCGGTGGGTCGAGCGGTAGGTCGAGCGGTGGCCCGGACAGTGGGCCGGTCGGCGGGGCAGCGGGCCGGTGGCGGTGCCACCGGCCCGCTGGGGTCGGAGGGTCAGCCGCGCCAGACGTCGGCGGTCAGCGTGACCTTCCCGGAGGCCGGAACGGTGGCGGTGCGGTTGGCGCCGCTCTCCCAGGTGACGTTGCCACCGGCGTCCTTGCGGACGTACTTGTAGGCGAACGTGGTCCCGGCGGGCAGGTCCACGTCCAGCTTCCACACGGGGTACGCCGCCGGGTCGAGCTTCGGCGCGACCGCCGGGTTCCAGTTGCCGAGGGCTGCCTGGTCGCCGGTGACGTGGATGTTCTGGCCGGGCCGGGTGGTGGCGTTGACGCCGAAGGAGGCGCCGGAGGTGCCGTTTCCGGGGCCCGGGTCGGGGTCCGTGCCGCCACCCCCACAGGTCCGGGCGCCGGTGTGCAGGGCGACGGCGGTGCCGGCCGCGACGGTGGCGGTGAACTGTCCGGAGCCGTTGACCTGGACCCCCTTGCCGGACTGGACGTCGCAGTAGTCGCCGGCGGGCAGCGAGGTCTGGAAGGTCCGGTTCAGTGCGGAGCCCTCGTGGTTGATGGCGACGTAGGCCTTGTTCCCCCGGCCGAAGGCGATCTGGTCGCCGCCGTTGTCCCACCAGTTGGTGACGGCCTGGCCGCGCGCGGTGTTGCGGAGCCCGACCATGGAGGAGATCTCGCGCCAGGCGTGCTGGCACTTCCAGCCGTCGCTGTAGCAGGCGTTCACCTGGCCGCCGTTGGGCGGTCCGGCGTCGTGGTCGCTGAACTCGTAGCCGGAGTGGACGTCCGGGGAGCCGTAGGGCCAGGCCAGCATGAACACGCTGGCGAGCGTGTAGGCGGAGCCGGCCTTGTAGTTGAGGGTGTCGCCGCCGCGCTCGGTGTCGTGGTTGTCGACGAAGACGGCGGACTTTCCGGACTCCATGAAGCCCCAGCCCTCACCGAAGTTCTTCAGGTGGGCGAGGTTCTCGTTGAGGAAGACCTGCTTGAGGCTCCGCCCGTACCGGAACTCCTGGACGTCTCCGCTGCCCAGGTACTCGGAGGGCGAGACGGCCTCGCCCGCCCCGAAGATGGCCTCGTGCTTCCAGTAGACGTTCGTGTTGGTCAGCCGGGACTTGATGTTGGCGAGGTCCCCGGCGGGCATGTGCTTGGCGGCGTCGATCCGGAAGCCGTCGACGCCGAGCGAGAGCAGGTCGTTGAGGTAGCCGGCGATCCTGCCGCGTACGTAGTCCTCGCCGGTGTCCAGGTCGGCGAGGCCGACCAGCTCGCAGTTCTGGACGTTGCCGCGATCGTTGTAGTTGTTGATCTGGGACCGGCAGTCGTCGAGGTCGTTGCCCGAGTAGAGGCCCGGGTAGTCGTACTTGGTGTACGCGGAGCCCCCGGTGCCGGTGCCGCTGCCCGCCGACATGTGGTTGATGACCGAGTCGGCGATGACCTTGACCCCGGCCGAGTGACACGTGTTGACCATGGCGGAGAAGGCGGCCCGGTCGCCGAGCCGGCCGGCGATCCGGTAGCTGACGGGCTGGTAGGACGTCCACCACTGGCCGCCCTGGATGTGCTCCTGGGGCGGCGAGACCTGGACGTAGCCGTAGCCCGCCGGACCGAGGGTGTCCGTGCAGGCCTTGGCTATGGAGGCGAACTTCCACTCGAACATCACGGCGGTGACGTCCTTGTCGCCCGGAGCGGCGGCCTGCGCGGTGCCGGCGGCGCCGAATCCGGTGGGGATGACGAGGGCGGCGGCGCCGGCCACGAGGGCGAGCGCGGCAGACAGGGATCTGCGTGCCATGTCTTTCCTCCTGCGGGTGGGGGAAGCGGGGATGACGGTGCAGCCTCAGTCGGCAACGCGCCGTGCCCTCAAGGCTCCTGAAGGTTCTTGCTGCAAGAATGCAAACCTTGCCGCGGAGCAGACCGTACGAGCCCTCCCGTCACCGGTCAACCCTTTGGACACCCCCCGCGCACATCCGTGAAACAGCGGAGTTTTCTTCCCGACTCCTTGCCGATTTATCGCTGCAAGGTCTTTCGCAAGATATTGCGGGCCTGTTACGTTTCATCCCGACTCCGGTCCGGTCGGCCGGGGGATCCGGCACCGCTTCACGTCGTCGGACCCCACGCGCCCGGCCGGCCGGGCCGGTCACGACAAGAGAGGCACCCGGAGTCGCTGCAACTCCCCGCCGGCCCTTCCTGGGCCGACTCCTGGTGCCTCTCCTGTACGTGCCCGCTGCCGTACGAGCCCGCTGCCGCTTCGCGGTCAGCCGTTGCGTACCGCCGCCGTCGAGCCCCGTACGACCAGCTCCGGCTGGAAGACGTACTCGGTGCGCTGCACCGGGCTGCCCCCGATCTCCTCCAGCAGCGCGCCCACGGCGGCCGCCGCCATCGCCTGCACGGGCTGGCGCACCGTGGTCAGCGGCGGGTCGGTGAACGCGATGAGCTGCGAGTCGTCGAAGCCGACGACCGAGACGTCACGGGGCACCTCAAGACCTCTCCCCCGGGCGGCGCGGACCACGCCCAACGCCATCAGGTCGCTGCCGCAGACGATGCCCGTGCAGCCCGCGTCCAGCAGGGCGCCGGCCGCCACCTGACCGCCCTCGACGCTGAACAGCGTGGAGCAGACGAGCAGTTCGGCCTCGGAGCGGTCCATGCCGAGCACCGAGACGGCCGCCTCCACGAACCCGTCGCGCTTGCGGCGGGAGGGGACGTAGCGCTGCGGGCCTATGGCCAGGCCGATCCGGCGGTGGCCGAGGTCGGCGAGGTGCCCCAGGGCCATCCGCACGGCGGCGCTGTCGTCGGGCGAGACGAACGGGGCGCTGATGCGCTCGTTGTAGCCGTTGATCAGGACGAACGGTACGCCGCGCTCGGTGAGCGCGGCGTACCGGCCCGGGTCGGCGGAGGTGTCCGCGTGCAGCCCGGAGAGGAAGACGATGCCGCCGACGCCGCGCTCCACGAGCTGCTCGACGAGTTCGTCCTCCGTCGCACCGCCCGGCAGCTGGGTGCAGAGCACGGGTGTGTAGCCGTGCCCGGCCAGCACCTGTTCGACGGACTGCGCGAACGCCGGGAAGATCGGGTTGGTGAGTTCGGGCGTCACCAGGCCGATCAGTCCGGCGCTGCGCTGCCGCAGCCGTACGGGCCGCTCGTAGCCCAGGATGTCGAGTGCCGCGAGCACCCGCTGACGCGTGGAGTCCGCGACGCCCTGCTTCCCGTTCAGGACCCGGCTGACCGTCGCCTCGCTGACCGCCGCCTGTCCGGCGATGTCGGAGAGGCGGGGAGCCGCCGTGGTCCTGGGCGCGGGCAGTGTCACACCGTCCACCACACCGTGGTGTCGGCGGGCAGCTCGGCCTCGGCGCCGTCCACGGTGACCGGGGAGCTGGCGAGCAGCACCCGGCCGCGGGCGGCGATGCGCACGGGGGCGCCGGTGGTGTTGACGGTGCAGACGAAGCCGGGGCGGGCGAGGACGAGGACGCCTTCGGGGCCGTCCAGCCACTCGACGTCCGTGCCCGCGCCGAGGCCCGGGTGCTCCCGGCGGGCGGCGATGGCGGCGCGGTACAGCTCCAGGGTGGAGCCCTCCACGCCGGTCTGCGCCTCGACGGACAGCTCGCCCCAGCCGGCGGGCTGCGGGAGCCAGCTGCCGCCGTCGCCGAAGCCGTACGAACCGCCCTCGCGGGTCCACGGGATCGGGACACGGCAGCCGTCGCGGAAGCCGTCCTGGCCCTCGGCGCGGAAGAACGAGGGGTCCTGGCGGGCCTCGTCGGGCAGGTCGGTGACGTCGGGCAGTCCGAGCTCCTCGCCCTGGTAGACGTAGGCGGAGCCGGGCAGCGCGAGCATCAGCAGGGAGGCGGCGCGGGCCCGGCGCAGGCCCAGCTCGCGGTCGCCGGGGGTACGGATCTGGGTGCCGAGGCCCGCCGGGTTGGCGAAGCGGGTGGCGTGCCGGGTGACGTCGTGGTTGGAGAGCACCCAGGTGGTGGGCGCGCCGACCGGGCGCATCGCGGCGAGCGAGGAGTCGATGACCTGGCGCAGCTCGGCGGCGTCCCAGGCGGTGGCCAGGTACTGGAAGTTGAACGCCTGGTGCATCTCGTCGGGGCGTACGTAGTTGGCGGTGCGCTCGACGGTCGGGGTCCAGGCCTCGGCGACGGCGATCCTCTCGCCCGGGTACTCGTCGAGGATGGTGCGCCAGCTGCGGTAGATCGCGTGTACGCCGTCCTGGTCGAAGAACGGCATGACGTCGTTGCCGAGCAGCTTGAGCTGGTCGTGGGAGCCGAGGTCGGGCAGCCCCTCGGCCTTGACGAGGCCGTGCGCGACGTCGACCCGGAAGCCGTCGACGCCCATGTCGAGCCAGAAGCGCAGGATGGAGCGGAACTCGTCGGCGACGGCCGGGTGCTCCCAGTTGAAGTCGGGCTGCTCGGGGGCGAAGAGGTGGAGGTACCAGTCGCCGGGGGTGCCGTCCGGGTTCGCCGTACGGGTCCAGGCGGGGCCGCCGAAGATGGACTCCCAGTCGTTGGGCGGGAGTTCGCCGTCGGCGCCCTTTCCGGGGCGGAAGTGGTAGCGCTCGCGCAGGGCGGAGCCGGGCCCCTCGGCCAGGGCGCGCTTGAACCACTCGTGCTGGTCGGAGGAGTGGTTGGGGACCAGGTCGACGATGACGCGCAGGTCCAGGCCGTGCGCCTCGCGGATCAGCGCGTCGGCGTCCAGCAGGGTGCCGAACATCGGGTCGATGGCCCGGTAGTCGGCGACGTCGTAGCCCGCGTCTGCCTGCGGGGAGGCGTAGAAGGGGCTGAGCCAGACCGCGTCGACGCCCAGGTCCCTCAGGTGGGGCAGGCGGGCGGTGACGCCGGCGAGGTCTCCCATGCCGTCGCCGTTGCCGTCGGCGAAGCTCCGCGGATAGACCTGGTAGATCACCGCGTCCTGCCACCAGCCGGTGCGGTGGCCCGGGTCGTCGTCGGACGTGCCGGTGGAGGGGGCAGCGAGGTGCTGGGTCATGTCGTCCCTGGGGTGTCTGGGTGGGGAGCGGCGCCGGGATCGGGTCCAAGGTTTCCGGCGCCGCCGTGACGGGTGCGGTGGTGCGGGTGCTGGTGCGGGTGGCCAGGGGGGTCAGCCCTTGACGGCTCCGGCGGACATACCGGTGACCAGGTGCTTCTGGGCGAAGAGGAACACCAGGGCGGCCGGGATGGCGATGAGCACGGAGGCCGCGGTCATGGGGCCCCACTGGGCTCCGTACTGGTTGACGAACTTCTGGAGTCCGCCGGCCAGCGTGAGGTTCTCGTCGCCGACCAGGAAGGCGGAGGCGTACGCCACTTCGCCCCAGGCGGTGATGAAGGAGTAGAACGCGGTGACCGCGAGTCCCGGCTTGGCCAGCGGCAGGATCAGCCGGAAGAAGGTGCCGAACGGGGTGAGGCCGTCGACCTCGCCCGACTCGTCGATCTCGCGCGGGATCGTGTCGAAGAAGCCCTTCATCATCCAGGCGCAGAACGGCACCGAGATGGTGAGGTAGGTGATGACGAGTCCCATGGGCTGGTTGAGCAGCCCCAGGCTCGACATGATGTTGTAGATCGGCACGATGAGGACGGCGACCGGGAACATCTGGGTGATCAGCAGCGTCCACATCAGCCCGCGCTTGCCGGGGAAGCGGAAGCGGCTCACGGCGTATCCGGTGGTGGCGGCGACGAAGACGCCGATCACGGTGGAGAGCGCGGAGATGATCACGGAGTTGGCGAACCAGTTGAGGAACTCCGTGTCGCGGATCAGGTTCGTGTAGTTGACGAACGTCGTCTCGCGGAAGAAGTCCGTGGTGGTCGCGAACTTGGCGGGCTTGAGCGAGGTCAGCAGGACCCACAGCACCGGGAAGACCGCGATCACCGAGGCGATGATCAGGGTGAGGTGCAGGGCGACGGAGGCGAGCGGGGAGCGCTCGCCGCGCAGCCGGACCTTGGGCACGGCCTGCCGGGCGGGGGTGTCGGTCGCGGTGGTCACCAGTTGTCTCCCTGGGAGCGCAGGACTCGCCGGTAGACGACGGCGAAGAGCATCAGGAGTACGAGGATCAGCACGCCCCAGGTGGAGGACTGCGCGTAGTCGCGCGGGCTGATCTCGAAGGAGAACTTGTACGCCTGGGTCACGAGGATCTGGGTGGCCTCGCCGGGTCCGCCGCGGGTCAGCAGGAAGATCACCGGGAACATGTTGAAGGTCCAGATGGTGGAGAGCAGGACCACCGTGGTGGAGACCGGGCGCAGTCCGGGCAGCGTGATGTGGCGGAAGCGCTGCCAGGCGGTGGCGCCGTCCATCTCGGCCGCCTCGTACTGCTCGGAGGGGATGGACTGGAGTCCGCCGAGGAGGGCGACCATCATGAACGGGATGCCGAGCCAGACGTTGACGGCGATCACCGCGAACTTGGCCCAGGTCGGGTCGTTCAGCCACGGCACGGCGTCGATGCCGGCGCCGCCGAGGACCTTGTTGAGCAGACCGCGCTCCTCGTTGTAGAGGAAGCGCCAGGCGAAGACGGAGACGAAGCCGGGGATGGCCCAGGGCAGGATGAGGGCCATGCGGTAGGCGGAGCGTCCGGCGATACGGCGGTTGAGGATGTTCGCCAGGGCCATGCCGAGGACGAACGTGACGCTCACGCAGGAGACGGTCCACACCAGCGTCCAGCCGAGCGTGCCGAGGAACTGCGAGCCGGTCAGCGCGTCGATGTAGTTGTCCGCGCCGACGAACTCGTAGGTGGCGGGGATCTCGTTGACGCCGATGGAGCGGGCGACGTTGCGCTCGTCCGCGTCCGTCATCGAGAGGTAGATGCCGCGGACCAGCGGATAGCCGATGATCACGCCGATCACGACGACGACCGGGGCGACCATGGCCCAGGCGTACCAGTGGACCGAGAGGGCCCGCCTCAGACGGCCGGGCTTCGGCGGTGGGGTGCCAGTACCGCGGCTCCGGCCGCGGGCGGTGTTCCCGCCCGCGGCCTTCACCACCGACTGGCTGGTGTGGACAGCCATCAGTCGGCCAACCTTCCTGTTACTTCCAGCCCTCGAGGAGCTTGCGGTAGGAGTCGCCGGTGGCCTTGGCGGCCTTCTCCGGCGTGGTCTGGCCGGTGAGGACCTTGGTGTACTCGATGCGCAGCGGCTCGAAGAGGCTGCCGCCCTCGGGGATCCAGGGGCGCTCGACGGCGGTCTCGACGACCGGCTTGAAGAAGCCGACGATCTCGCTGTCGACCGCTTCCTGCTTGGCGTACGCGGAGGTGCGGGTCGGCAGCAGGTTCAGCTCGCCGGCGGCGGTGGCCTGGCTGTCCACGGAGGTCATGTACTCGACGAAGGCGTAGGAGGCGTCGAGGTTCTTGGAGCCCGCGTAGACGGCCAGGTTGTGGCCGCCCTGCGGGGCGCCCTGGGCGGCGGAGCCGGCCGGGACCGGGGCGACGCCCAGGTTGTCCTTGTCCGTGAACTCACTTCCCGTCAGGGTGTCGGCGACGGCCCAGGGGCCGTTGACCATCATCGCGACGTCGCCGTTCTTGAACGACTGCATCATGTTCTCCCAGCCGTCCGAGGCATCCGTCTTCGCGGTGCCGTCGTCGACCAGGTCCTTGACCGCCTTGAACGCCTTGACGCCCTCGGGCTTGTCGATGGTGACGCTCTTGGAGGAGGCGTCGACCATGTCGCCGCCCTCGCCGTAGAGGAAGGAGAGGAAGTAGTACGGGTCGTCGCCGCGGAGGTAGAGACCGGTCTTGCCGGTCTTGTCCTTGATCTTCTCGGCGACGGTCTTGAGGTCGCCCAGGTCGGCGGGCGCGTCGACGCCGGCCTCCTTGAACAGCTTCTTGTTGTAGAAGATGCCCATGGAGTCGATGACCTGCGGGACCGCGTACGTCTTGTCCTCGTACTTCGTGGACGCGACGGCCTGCTTGAGGAAGTCGTCCTGGTTCTTCAGGGCGGCGGTGCCGTCCAGCGGGGCCAGGTAGCCGAGGTTCGCGAAGTCCGGCGTCCAGGCGACCTCGGAGCGGATCACGTCGGGGGCGCCGTCGCCGGCCTGGGCCGCGTTCTTGAACTTGTTCTGCGCCTCACCGAAGGGCACGTTGACGTACTTGACGTCGACCTTCGGGTGCTTCTTCTCGAAGCCCTCGGCCAGCTTCTTGAAGACCTTGTCCTCGCTGCCGACGCTGGAGGTGTCCCACCAGGTCACCGTGCCGGAGAGCTCGCCCGAGCTCTTGCCGCCGCCGGACTTCTCGTCGCTGCCGCAGGCGGTCGCCGCGAGCGCCAGGGCCGCGACCAGGGCGGTGGCCGTTATGCCACGTCGCATCTGAACTCCTTCAACTGCCGTACCGCTCCGTCGCGGCGCCGGGTCGACGTGAACGTAACAAGGATGAAAGACGACCGAAAGACCTTGCGGAAGATTTCTGCAAGCCTTGGCGATCGTTACATTCGCGTGTCCTCAAGGTTGCCGTCAAGCCCCTTGACGACACTCCCTCATCCCTGGCAGGGGCAGGCGGGACACGGCCTGTCCGCAGTGCGACGATCCGACCGCAGCGCGCGAGCGGGGGTCGCAAGTCCTTGCAAGACGTTGCCGGGAAGCCCTCGGAGCCCCACCTCCGCGCCACCCCGTACACAGTGGGCAATCCGACACCGGCCCGGTACAGTCCCATCCCATGACCGCACGGCTTGCCGATATCGCAACTCAGGCGGGGGTCAGCGAAGCAACGGTCAGCCGGGTCCTGAACGGCAAGCCCGGAGTCGCGGCGACCACCCGCGAATCCGTCCTCGCGGCGCTCGACGTCCTGGGGTACGAACGCCCGGTGCGACTGCGCAGGCGCAGCGCGGGACTGGTCGGCCTGATCACCCCGGAGCTGGAGAACCCGATCTTCCCGGCCCTGGCCCAGGTCATCGGGCAGGCACTGACCCGACAGGGCTACACCCCGGTGCTGGCGACCCAGACGCCCGGCGGCTCCACCGAGGACGAACTCACCGAAATGCTGGTGGACCGGGGCGTTTCCGGCATCATCTTCGTCTCCGGTCTGCACGCCGACACCTCGGCCGACATGCAGCGCTACGAGCAACTGCGCGGCCAGGGCGTGCCCTTCGTCCTGGTGAACGGCTTCTCCGCCAAGGTGCAGGCGCCGTTCATCTCCCCGGACGACCGGGCGGCGATGCGCCTCGCGGTGACGCACCTGGTGGCGCTCGGCCACACCCGTATCGGCCTGGCGGTCGGCCCCAAGCGCTTCGTGCCGGTGCTCCGCAAGATCGAGGGCTTCCACGCGACGATGCGGGAGCAGCTGGGCCTCGCACCGGACGAGGTGGAGGAGTTGATCCAGCACTCTCTGTACACCCTGGAGGGCGGGCAGGCCGCCGCCTCCGCCCTGATGGAACGCGGCTGCACGGCCGTCGTGTGCGCGAGCGACATGATGGCGCTCGGGGCGATCCGGGCGGCCCGCCGGCTGTCGAAGGACGTGCCGCGCGACCTCTCGGTCGTGGGCTACGACGATTCGCCGCTCATAGCGTTCACGGACCCGCCGCTGACGACGATCCGGCAGCCGGTGACGGCGATGGGCCAGGCCGCCGTCCGCACGCTCCTGGAGGAGATCGGCGGAACCCCGGCACCGCACAGCGAGTTCGTCTTCATGCCTGAGCTGGTGGTTCGCGGCTCGACGGCCTCGGGCCCCGCAGGCGGCTCAGGGTCGCTCCCTCGTCCTTGAGACGCAGGACGTGCGACCGGAACCCGACCGTAGGATGATCGGGGGCAGGGGAATCACTATGGAAGACTCTCTGCCTATGGGTGAAACACAGCTGACAGCGCACGGAGGCCGGTCTACGGCCGATCCTTCACCCATCGCGGCCGAGGCGGCTCCCGAAGCCGCCACCGCGTCCACCGCTCCCCCGGCTTCCGGAAAGGCCGGCGGACTGGCCCGGCTCCGCTCCCTGCGGGTGCCCCGCCGCCCCCGGCTCTGGTTCGAGATCCTGCTCATCGCGGTCAGTTACTGGCTGTATTCACTCGTGCGCAACGCCGTCCCGGAGCAGAAGGCACAGGCTCTGCGCAACGCGGACTGGATCTGGTCGGCGGAGAAGTCCCTGGGCCTCGCCTTCGAGGAAACGGTCAACCACGCGGTCAACTCCGTGACATGGCTGATCGTGTCGATGAACTACTACTACGCGACTCTGCACTTCGTCGTGACCATCGGCGTCCTCGTCTGGCTGTTCCGCCGCCACCCGGGCCGTTACGCGGCGACGCGGCTGGTCCTCTTCGCCACGACGGCCGTGGCCCTGCTCGGCTACTACCTCTACCCGCTGGCGCCACCGCGTCTGATGAACGGCGCGAACTTCATCGACACCGTGCTCGTGCACGAGACGTGGGGCTCGATGGCGTCGGGCAACTTCAAGAACATGTCGAACCAGTACGCGGCGATGCCGTCGATGCACATCGGCTGGTCGCTCTGGTGCGGCCTGACGATCTTCGCGCTGGCCTCGGCACCCTGGGCCCGCATCCTGGGCCTGCTCTACCCGACGCTCACCCTGGTCGTCATCGTGGCCACCGCCAACCACTTCTGGCTGGACGCGGTGGGCGGCATGGCCTGCCTCGCGTTCGGCTACGGGGTCTCCCGCGTCTGGTACGGCTCGCTGCCGCACCGGCTGCCGAAGCGGATCCCGACCGGCAAGAGCCGCCTGACCGGCCTGCGGACCAGACTCCCCCGCCCGGCATCGGAGCCGGACCCACAGCCCGCACCGCAGACGACGGGCTCACGGAGGCCGTAGCCCGGACCGTTTCCGGCCGTTCTTTCCAGCCCGTCCGGCGCTCGAGGGCATCCTTTCCAGCCCGTCCGGCGCTTGAGGACATCCTTTCCAGCCCATCCGGCGCTTGAGGAGCGGGGTCCGGGGCAGAGCCCCGAGGGCCCCGGGGCAGGACGCCCCGGGCCGGGCGGGCGCCTAGGACACCGCCCCGTAGAACCGCTCCTCCACCACCGCCCGCGCCCTCCGGGTAATCCGCCGGTAGTCGTCCAACATGTCCCCGACGTGCCCCGGCTCGTACCCCAGGTACCGCCCGACCGCCGCCACCTCACGCGGGTCGGACGGAAACGTGTCGCCCGGCCGCCCCCGCACCAGCATCACCGCGTTGCGCACCCGCGACGCCAGCACCCACGCCTCGTCCAGCGTCTGCGCCTCCTCCGCCGGAATCAGCTCCGCCGCGCACGCGGCCGCCAGTGCCTCACGCGTGCGCGTCGTGCGCAGCCCCGGCTCCGCCCAGCCGTGCTGCATCTGCATCAGCTGCACGGTCCACTCGACGTCGCTCAGCCCGCCCCGCCCCAGCTTCGTGTGGAGCGTGGGGTCAGCGCCGCGCGGCATCCGCTCGGACTCCATCCGCGCCTTGAGCCGGCGGATCTCCCGTACGGCGTCCTCGCCGAGCCCTTCCATCGGATACCGCAGCGGATCGACCAGCTCGATGAAGTCGCGCCCCAGCTCCTCGTCGCCCGCCACCGGCTCGGCCCGCAGCAGCGCCTGGCTCTCCCAGGCCAGCGACCAGCGCCGGTAGTACGCCTCGTACGACTTCAGGGTGCGGACCAGCGGCCCGCTCTTGCCCTCCGGGCGCAGGTCGGCGTCGATCAGCAGCGGCGGATCGGCGGTCGGCAACTGGAGCAGCCGCCGCATCTCCCCGATGACCGTGTTGGCGGCCCGGGCCGCCTCCTCGTCGCTCACGCCCTCGCGCGGCCGGTGGACGAAGAGGACGTCGGCGTCGGAGCCGTAACTCAGCTCGTGCCCGCCGAAGCGGCCCATGCCGATGACGGCGAACCGGGTCGGCAGGGTGTCGCCCCACTGCGCGCGGACGGCGGCCCGCAGCGCGCCCGCGACGGTGACGGCGTTGAGGTCGCTGACGGCCGAGCCGACCCGGTCGACGAGGGCCCCGTGATCCTGCTCGGCGGGGTTGTCCTCGGTGCCGTACGAGCCGATGAGGTCGGCGGCCGTCGTACGGAACAGCTCGCGGCGGCGCACCCCGCGCACCACCGCGACGGCCGACTCCGCGTCCCCGGCACGCCCCACCGCGGCCAGCACCTCCTGCTCCAGGTGGGCCCGGGCGCGGGGCGTGAGCCCCTCCGGGTCGCCGAGGATCGCCACCGCCTCCGGGGCCCGCATCAGCAGGTCCGGGGCGAGGCGGCCGGCGGAGAGGACCCGGGCGAGGTTCTCCGCGGCGGCGCCCTCGTCACGCAGGAGCCGCAGGTACCACGGGGTCTTGCCCAGCGCGTCGGACACCTTGCGGAAGCCGAGGAGCCCGGCGTCCGGGTCGGCGGAGTCCGCGAACCAGCCGAGCAGCACCGGCAGCAGGGTGCGCTGGATGGCGGCCTTGCGGGTGACCCCGGAGGAGAGGGCCTCCAGGTGCCGCAGGGCGGCGGCCGGGTCGGCGTACCCGAGTGCCTCCAGGCGGATCGCGGCGGCCTTCGCGCTGAGCCGGGACTCTGCGGGGGCCAGCTGGGCGACGGCGTCCAGCAGCGGCCGGTAGAAGATCTTCTCGTGCAGCCGCCGTACGACGGAGGCGTGCCGCTTCCAGGCCTTGTTCAGCTCGGTCACCGGGTCGGTGCGCATCCCGAGCGACCGGCCGAGCCGCCGCAGGTCCGCCTCGTCCTCGGGAACGAGGTGGGTACGGCGCAGCCGGTAGAGCTGGATGCGGTGCTCCATGGAGCGCAGGAAGCGGTACGCCTCGTCGAGCTGGGCCGCGTCCGCGCGCCCCACGTACCCGCCCTCGGCGAGCGCCCGCAGCGCCTCGAGGGTGGAGCCGCTGTGCAGCGAGGCGTCGCTGCGCCCGTGCACGAGTTGGAGGAGCTGCACCGCGAACTCGACGTCCCGCAGTCCGCCGGGGCCGAGCTTCAGCTCCCGCTCGATCCGGTCGGCGGGGATGTTGTCGACGACGCGGCGGCGCATCTTCTGCACGTCGGGGACGAAGTTCTCCCGGTCGGCGGCCCCCCAGACGAGCGGCGCCACCGCCTCGACGTACTCCGCGCCCAGCTCGGGATCGCCGGCCACCGCGCGGGCCTTCAGCAGCGCCTGGAACTCCCAGGTCTTGGCCCAGCGCTGGTAGTAGGCGAGGTGGGAGCTGAGGGTGCGCACGAGTGGCCCGTTGCGGCCCTCGGGGCGGAGGTTGGCGTCGACCTCCCAGATGGTGCCCTCGACGGTGGTCTCGGAGCAGATCCTCATCATGTGGGCGGCCAGCCGGGTGGCGGCCTGCATGGCCTTGGTCTCGTCGACCCCGTCGCGCGCCTCCCCGACGAAGATCACGTCGACGTCGGAGACGTAGTTCAGCTCGCGCCCGCCGCACTTGCCCATCGCGACGACGGCGAGCCGGCACCGGGCCGCGTCCTCGGGTGCGGCCGTCCGGGCGATGGCCAGGGCGGCGCGCAGGGTGGCGGTGGCGAGGTCGGCCAGTTCGGCGGCGGTCTGCGCGAGGCCGGTCGTCCCGCACACGTCCCGGGCGGCGAGGGTGAGCAGGCACCTGCGGTAGGCGACCCGCAGCGAGTCCGGGTCGACGGCGTCGGCGAGCCCGCGCTCGAACTCGGCGACTCCGGGGTGCAGGTCGACCGCCTCGTACGTGACGAGCGTCCGCCAGTCGCGCGGGTGGCGGGCCAGGTGGTCCCCGAGCGCCTCCGAGGCGCCGAGGACCCCGAGGAGCCGGTCGCGCAGGGGCTTGGCGGTGACGAGGGTGTCGAGCAGCACCTGCCGCTCGCTCTCCGTCTCGGCCTCGGCGATCCGGACCAGGCCGCGCAGGGCGAGATCCGGGTCGGCGGTGGCCCCGAGCGCCTCCAGGAGGACCGGGTCCGACCGTACGGAGGCCAGCGCGTCCAGGCCGAGGAGCTGGTCCGCGGCGGACGGGTCGGTGAATCCGTGCCGCAGCAGCCTGGTGAACGTACTGCTTCTGCGCCCCGGCGCGGTCGTCATCCCGTGCTCTCCTGCCAGCCGAACCGAACTGCGTAGCGTGCTGTCGCGGCGGCGCGGCCACATCGCCGCGTCACAGCGCTTCGAGCCTAGTCCTGTGCGGGTGTGTTCGGGGCGGCGGCGGGGTCCCCCCACGGAGGAATCGCCGACTGCTCCGCGGTGCCGACGAGGACGGTGGCGTACAACTCCTCGGAGACCAGGACCCGCGGGCCCAGCCCGGCGGCGCGCAGGACCTCGACCGCCGCGTCGCGCTGGCGTTCGCTCGCCTCCACGAGCAGGCTGCCGCCGGGCGCGAGCCACCGGGGTGCTTCGGCCGCGACCCGGCGCATGACGTCGAGCCCGTCGCCGCCCCCGTCCAGGGCGACGCGCGGTTCGTGGACACGGGCCTCGGCGGGCAGCAGCTCGACGTCGCCGGTGGGGACGTACGGCACGTTGGCGAGCAGCACGTCGACCCGGCCGCGCAGGGCGACGGGCAGCGGGGCGAACAGGTCGCCCTCGTAGACGTGCCCCAGGTCGCCGACGTTGCGCCGGGCGCAGCGCACGGCGGCGGGTTCGACGTCGCAGGCGTGCAGCTCCGCCGTGTCCGCGGCGGAGGCGAGCGCGACGCCGAGCGCGCCGGAGCCGCAGCACAGGTCGAGGACGACGGCCCGGCGGGGTGCGAGGGCGGCGGCCCGCGCGACGAGGAACTCCGTACGGCGGCGGGGCACGAAGACGCCCGGGTCCACGGCGAAGCGGCGGCCGTGGAAGTCCGCCCAGCCCAGGACGTGTTCGAGCGGCAGTCCGGCGGCCCGGCGCTCGACGAGGGAGGACAGTTCGTCGGCGGACGCGGCGGCATCGTGCAGGAGACGGGCCTCGTCCTCGGCGAAGACACAGCCGGCGCGGCGAAGGGCGAGAACGGTGGAGGAGAGGGAACTCAACGGGTGAACCGGCATACGAGCGAAGCCTTTCGGGAAAACCGATGGGCGCTCCGCGATCGACTTATGCCGTCCGGTCGGCTGCTGCCGGTCGTTCGACGCGATCGCGCGGGGTGAGCACCCAGCCTGATCCAGCGGTAATGGGTCTCACCTCCTCGGTCGATCTCGTCGATCCCCGTGGCGTACGGGGGTGGTAACACTACAACAGCCCGCTCCCGCACCCGTACGGGGCGCGGGAGCGGGCTGTTGGCACGGCCCCGGTGTCGCTCTCCTACAGATCGACGCTGTCCCGCAGCTTGGTGGGCGTCAGGAACAGGGAGGCGATGACACCGATGACGGCGATGCCGGCCGAGATGAGGAAGATGTGGCCGGTCGCCTCGCCGTAGGCGGCCCGGACGACGTCCTGGACCTGGGGCGGCATGGCGGCGACGTTGAGCGTGGAGCCGCTGGAGCCGGACGCGGCCGGGTCGACGCCGAGCCTCGTCAGCCCGTCGGTGATCCTGGTGGAGACCTGGTGGGCGAGGACCGCGCCGAGCACCGAGACGCCCATGGTGCCGCCGAGGGAGCGGAAGAAGGTGATCGCCCCGCTGGCCGCGCCGATCTCGCTGAGCGGGACGGTGTTCTGGAGGACGAGCACCAGGTTCTGCATCGACATGCCGACCCCGACGCCCACGCCCAGCATCCCCAGCGACACCAGGACGAGCGAGGTCCGGTGGTCGATGAAGGACAGCCCGAGGAAGCCGAGAGCGAGAACGATCACGCCCGCGACGATGAACGGCTTGACCTTGCCGGTCTTCGACACGAGGCGTCCGGCGACGGTCGAGGAGAGAAGTACGCCGGCCATCAGCGGGATGGTGAGGAGTCCGGCCTCGGTGGGCGAGTAGCCCCGGCCGATCTGGAAGTACTGGCCGAGGAAGACCGCGCCGCCGAACATGGCCATGCCGACCGCGAGGCTGGCGACGATGGCGAGGGCGGGGTCCCGGCGGCGGACGACGTGCATCGGGACGACGGGCTCCTTGACCCGGGTCTCGACGAGAACGGCAGCGCCGAGGACGATCACGCTCCCGCCGACCATGAGGCCGCTCTGCCAGGAGACCCAGTCGAAGTCGGTGCCGACGAAGGTGACCCAGAGGAGCAGGAGGCTGACCCCGGCGGCGATCAGCGACGCGCCGAGGTAGTCGACCTTGGTGTCGGGCCTGCGGACCTCGGCGAGGTGCAGGGTGCGGGCGAGGATCACGGAGGCGACCAGCGTGAAGGGTACGGCGATGAAGAAGCACCAGCGCCAGCCGAGCCAGGAGGCGTCGGTGATGAACCCGCCGAGCAGCGGCCCGCCGACGGTGGCGACGGCCATGACGCCGCCGAGGTAGCCGTTGTAGCGGCCGCGCTCCTTCGGGCTGATCATCGCGGCGATGATCACCTGGACGAGCACCTGGAGCGCGCCCATGCCGAGCCCCTGCACGGCGCGGAAGGCGATCAACTGCTCGGTGGACTGGGCGAATCCGCAGGCGATCGACGAGACGACGAAGAGCCCGATGGCTATCTGGAGCAGCAGCTTCTTGCTGAACAGGTCGGCGAGCTTGCCCCAGATCGGGGTGGAGGCCGTGGAGGCGAGCAGGGTCGAGGTGACGACCCAGGTGTACTGCGACTGCGTGCCGTCGAGGGACCCGATGATCTGCGGGAGCGCGACCGAGACCACGGTGCTGCTGATCATCGCCACGAACAGCACGATGAGCAGTCCGCTCAGGGCCCGCAGGACGTGCCGGTGGTCCATGGGTGCGACGGCGGGGGCCCCGGCCGGGGCGGTGGCGGTGTCTGCTGCGCTCACGCGCAACCTCCGGAAAGTTCGTACGAGAGGCCCGTACGGGGCGTCTGCGCCGGACGGCTGCACAGGAAGCCCGCACGGGAGGGAGAAGGCTTCACCATACATGCACACTGGGCAATTTTGCCCACTGCGCAACAATCTCGCACCCGGGGGATAATGCCCCCATGGACAGCAGCACCGCGGGACCGGGACTCCGGGAACGCAAGAAGGAAGCCACCCGGCAGGCCGTGCACGAGGCGACCCTGCGCCTGACGGTGGAGCACGGCTTCGACCGGGTGACGGTCGAGGCGGTGGCGGACGCGGCCGGAATCTCCCGCAGAACGTTCTCCAACTACTTCACCAACAAGGAGGACGCCCTCCTCTACGGCGAGGAGCAGCAGATCAGGGCCCTGGTCCGCACGGTGAGGGACCGCCCCGCCGACGAACCCGCCTGGCCGGCGCTGCGCGCGGCGGTCGCCCAGTTCGCGGAACGCGTGGCGCCTCCGGAGCGCGAGTGGGCGGTGCGCACGCGCCTGGCGATGCGTCACCCCTCGCTGCTGGCACGCCAGTTGGCCAACCACGCCGCCCTGGAACGCGACCTGGCCGAAGCGGTGGCCGCCCGCCCCGGCCCGGCCCCGGCCCCGGTCCGCCCGATCGTCCTGGCGGCGGGCTTCCTCTCCTCGCTCCGGATCGCGATGCGCATGTGGATCGAGGAGGACCTGACCCGCGAACCGGCGGCGGTGATCGACGAGATCCTGGACGAGATGGGGCGGGGGTTCGCGTGAGGGAGGGGCTGGGGCAGCCCCTCCCTCACGAACGACAACGACTCAGTGACCCGTCAGCGCCCGGCTCAGGAATCCGGCTGATCGACGCGGATCTCGTAGGCGATCTCCCAGCGGATGTCCGGCACGATGATGTCGGCCGTCTCCACGGGGCGGCCCTCGCGGTCGAAGTACGTGCGCTCCACCTCGATGACCAGGTCACCGATGGAGATCCCGAGCAGATTCGCCTGTTCCCGCGTCGCGCGGGCCGGGCGGGGCAGCTCGATGCCGGTGGCGATGTTCACGCCGATGGACCGCATCCGCTCCACGACGCCGATCTTGCCGTGCGGGCCCATCTCGGGGAGCAGGACCGGGGTGCCGCCGGTGATGGCCATCGGCTCCCAGCTCTTGGCGAGCTGTACGGGCAGGCCGTCGGCGAGGAACTCGTAGTCGGTCACGACACAGAGGTCACCGGGCTCGATCGCCAGCCGCTCGGCGATGTCCTCCGGCGCGGGAACGCGTGCCGTGCTGGTGCACTCCCAGTCGGCCTCGTGGTCGAGCTCGCTCATGTCCGAGGCGAAGGGACTGCTGCCGCGCTGCTCGCGGTGGCGTGAGCGGACCATGCGCCGACGCTCGCGGGCCCGGCGGACGTAGGTGCCGGAGCCCGCGCGGCCTTCGAGGATGCCCTCGATGATCAGGCGCTCCATGGCCCGCTGCGCCACGGACTGACCGACGCCGTACTCCTCGGCGAACCGGGCGCGGGACGGCAGCTTGTCCCCCACCGCCCACTCACCGGTCCGCACACGAGCCCTCAAAGCATCCGCCACCTGCAAGTACGGCGTATCACGTGGCATTTGAGCAGCTCCGTGTGTTCGGCGTCGATAGGGGCGTCGCTGTTGACAAAGCTAACCCATCAGGTTGAAGCTGAATATTCAGCATTACATGGAGTGACATTCGGTTCATCAGGGGAGAAGTGTGCGCTCTGCACAAGCGCGGGTCGCGGCGCTGACCGGCATGCTGGCCGCCGCCACAGGCACCGAACCGCGCGTCACGACCGGCCCGGACGCCTTCCGCGTCGAGGCCGATCTCCCCTCCCGGTTGAGCGCGACCGCGCACTCGGCCGTCCTGGCCGCCCTGGCCACGGCGGACCGCTACGGCCACACGCTCAACCGCACCGCCGAATACGTGTGGGCCGAGATCAGCAGAGAGGCGAACGTGACCACGACCGAATCCCCGGACACGGCGTACCGCGCCCTGCTCGGTCACACGATGACGTGCACCGCCTGCCGGACCGGCGCGATCTGCCCCGACGCCACGAAGCTCGTACGCGTGTGGCGGGAGACCCGCCGATGAGGCAGGCGCGGTGCGAGGCGTTCGCAGGCCCGGAGGCTCCGGAAGCGGAGGCGGCGGCCAGAACGCCCCGGGGGCGTACGGCCGGACAAGCCCCCCGACCTCCCGCGCCGGCCGCCGATTCTTCGGCAGGACCGCGGTCGGGCCGGGTCGCCACCCACCGACCTGTCCGCCCACCAGAGACGGAGGCACCTGATGCACCACACCCACCGGGCGTTACCGGCACCACCCGGGAGGCCCGGATGATCGCCCTTTCCGCGACGGACGTCCGTATCTGCGAGGCGTGCTGGAACGCCCCGGTCACCGCCGCCCGCCACACCTCCACCGGCCGCGACCTGCTCTGCGAGGAGTGCGTGGAGGGCGACTGTCCACGCCGCGTCGACCTCTTCCCACCGTTCGGTGTCTACGGCCTGACGGCCCGCAAGGTCCTGAACGACGGCAGACACGGCAGCGGCCCCCCGAAGTCCCCGCCCGACCCGGGCCCCCCGCTGCCGAACCCGCCCCCGGCTCCGTCACCGCCGGGTACGCCGCCGGTGTAGCGCCTCCGGTCGCCCCTGGCCCGCGCCCGCCGCCGACGACGGGAATCCGGTCCGTCACCGCCCACACCCCACTGCGGATCGACCGCGCCTCGGACTGGCGTGCGGTGGGTCGCCGAAGGGGGCTGACGCGCGATGCCGTCGCGTCGAGCGTCTTGCGAGGGTCAGGCCGCGGAGCGTCGGCGGGCGCGGAGGAGGTCGAGACCCTTCACGGCATAGACAGCGGCCATGAGGGCGAAGCCGGCGAGGGAGAGCCAGAACCAGGACACCGCCACTGAGAGACTCAGCACCAGGCCGGTCATGAGCATCACGGTGCTGACGGCGTCCAGCAGTTCGAGACGCGCCATGGAACGCACGGCGCGATCGGGCCCGCGCAACCGGCGAACGATCCGGACAAGAGCTGCCGCCTGCAGGACGGAAAAGCCGAGAGCGGCCCAGAGGAACCAGTCAGGTATGTCCACGACACGAAGTGTATCGCCCGTCGGGGACCAGCCCACGGGTCAGGACCGCACGCGGGCCTCTACTCGGGTCCGGGGTCCACGTAGACCCGGACCTGCTGTGGCCGAACGACCCGCTCATCCATTCGGTAGCCATGACGTACGATCTCCGCGACCTGACCGACCTGCTCAGGTGACAGCGCGGCGATAGTGCCCACCGCCTCCTGCGCCGCCGGGTCGAACAGACCACGCGTCACCGGGACTCGGGCCATCCCGTACCTCTCCAGCAGGGTCAGAAGCTCCGCGGCGACGGACCCGGCGAACCGGTCGTCTCCCTCGGCCTGTCGCTGCACGCGGTCCGTCAGCAGCACCAGGTCGTACAGGAGCGGTTGAAGGATGCGGCCTTCGGCTTGCCTACGTGTGTGGTCGAGGGCCTCGTGCAGTTCGTCGAGGCTGCGACGGGCCTCCCGGTCGTTCAACAACCTGCGCCGGAACTGGTCGTTGAGCGAGGCGAGTTCGTCCCGCATGCCGTCGACGGCGTCGGCGACGACCACGAACGGATCCTGCGTGTCGCGCTGTTCGGGCGGCTTCGCCGCCTCATCCGCACAGGGGGGCACGGGCGGAGTGCTCATGAAGGGCTCCCGACGTCGGGCCGAGCATCTGCCGGCAGTCTGTAGAGGTTGTGCCGCCACCGTGGGCGCAAGCCCATCAGGGCGAGCAGGGCGACCAGTGCGGCCATGCCGACCACGCCGAAGGGTGCTGGGGCGAACAGCGCGGGCACGAGGCACAGGACCATCACCACACGCATGGGGGCACGCCAGCGCCACGTCCTGGTGGATGCGCGGGCGGCCTCTTTCCGGTACGCGTCGAGTCGCTCGTTCACCTCGGAGTCGTTGACACCGACTGCTTCCGCCTGCTCCACGCAGCGCGCGACATGAGTGGCGCCCGACGCGGACGCGACCACGTAGCGCTGCCACGTCGGATGCCAGGCCATCGCACTCTCGGCACGGATACACCAGATGCTGCCGATGTAGTCGCGCACCTCCTGGTGGCCGGGCCGGAGGGCCAGCCCCGTCTCGTACCACATCAGCGCTTCGTCGTAGCGGGAGGCATGGTAGAGGCTGGCTGCCGCGGTCACCACGAGGCTGAAATCCTTCGGCGACAGGCGAGCAGCGGCGACGTGCCAGGTGGCGGCCGTGGAGAGTTGATGCAGCGCCGCGTGCACGACGGCGATGCACGTGTGCGTCAGCGCATCGTTGGGGTACAGGGATCGTGCTCGCTCGTACTCCAGCAGGGCGTCGTCGTACTGGCCGTGTTTGGCGTGGATGGATCCCAGCAGCCGCCAGGCGTCGGCGTTACGGTCGTTGTGCTGCACGGCTTGGCGGAGCTCGTGGATCGCCGCGTTGTCGTTGCCCTTCTTCAGATGCTGTCTCGCCTGCGCGACCCGGTCCCGTTCGCCGCCCATCGGGGGTTGCGGGTCGGCGATGGGCCCCTTCTCCGCGGTTGTGTCGGCGCGCTGTTCCGCGGCCCGGAGGCTCTTGTCGTAGGCCGTGCGTCGGGCCTGGTCCAGCAGATGCTTCCGGGCCTCGCCGATCAGGGCGACCTTGTCCTCGGCCTTGCGCCGCTGCTTCGGGTCCGGCGCCCGGCTGGCCCGGCCGGACCACGTGCGGGTGGCGCGGTCCAACAAGGGAGCCAGCTCGTCCGTGGCGGTGTTCCGGTCGATGCCCAGTTCTGCGTAGTAGTCGGTGGTCACGAAGGCGCCCTCAGAGAGTCGAGGTACGCGAGACGCGATCAGTGGCCTGCTCGAACTGGACGGTGTCCAGGTTGTCCGGGCGCTCCAGTTCGAACTCGCCGAGCGCCTGGTGCGTGGTGCCGTCCCGCACCTCGACGTGGATGATCCCGTCCACGTCGTACGAGTAGGTGACCTCGAAGGGCGCGCCCTTGGGATAGCGCGGAATCCCGATCGTGCCCTGCCCCACGATCTTGACGTAGTCGAGGTCCTCGTCGTTGCCCTCGGTCACCTGTACCTGCAGTTGTTCCTGCTGATCGGAGACGGTGTAGAAGGTGTCGCTCTTCTTCGCCGGCACGGTGGTGTTGTGCGGGATGATCACCGCGTTGAGCTGGTCGTCGAGATGGTCCGCGTCGCGGGTGGCAACCATGCCCAGGGACTGGGACGTGACGTCCTTGATGGACTTGACCCGCCCCTTGGTCAGCCTGGCGAGCCCGTCTCCTGGAGAGGAATCCACGCTCGCGCCACTGCCGACGTACTTGCGCCTGTCCTGCGCCGTTTCCTGCCGTACCGCGGCGTCGAGGGCGATCAGCGCCGCGCCCAGCGCGACGACCTCGTCCTGGTTGATGCCCCTCTCCGGCTCCTTGCCGGAGAGGCCGGTGATCAGCTCCGAGACCATGGGCATGCGCGTGGATCCGCCCACCAGCAACACCCGGTCGATGTCGGACCAGGTCAGAGATGCCTCGCTCAGTACGCCCTCGGTGATGATTCGCGTACGGTCCAGGAGGTCGGCGGTGAGTTCTTCGAACTTCTGGCGTGTGACGCGGATCTGCTCGTGCCGACCACCGGAGGAGAGCACGACCACGGACTGTGGTGCGTTGGACAGGGTGCGCTTGGCGATCTCCGCCTTGTCGCGGAGTTCAGCCTGCAGAGCACTGTCGTCGTTGAGGTCGGGCCCCCCGGAGGCCATGAAGGTGCCGTTGAGGTAGTTCATCAGCGCGCCGTCCCAGTCGAAGCCGCCCAGGTTGCGGTCTCCGTCGGTCGCGACGACGTCGTAGTCGCCGTTCGCGATGTCCATGACGGTGACGTCGAAGGTGCCGCCGCCCAAGTCGTACACCAGGATCGTGCCGATCTCGCCGTCCTCCACCTCGCCATCTGCCTCCCGGCCGTCCGACTGGGCGACGCCGTAGGCGAGCGCTGCGGCGGTCGGCTCGTTGACGATACGCAGCACGTCGAGACCGGCCAGTCTTCCGGCGTCCTGCGTGGCCTTGCGGCGAGCGTCGTCGAAGTAGGCCGGCACGGTGATGACAGCCTGTTCGACGCTTTCACCGAGCATCAGCTCGGCGTCCTCCTTGAGCCGCTTGAGCAGCAGTGCGGAGATTTCCTCCGGGCGGTACGGGGTGCCGTCCTCGGAGTGGTACACCGGGTCGGGCTCACCCATATAGCGCTTCACGAACTGCACCACGTGGTCGGGGGCCGTGGCTGCCGAGCGCTTCGCCTGGGAACCGACGACGACCGTGCCGCCCTGGAACATCACGACGGACGGCGTGATGTTCTCGCCCTCGCGGTTGCGGACGATGGACGGACGCCCTGCCCGGTCCGCGACCGCCACGGCGGAGTACGTCGTCCCCAGATCGATTCCTACCACGCGCGCCATTACCGAGCCCCCCGCTCAATCCCGTGCATGTTATGAGCCGTCAACTCTACTTGCTGCAAGCGGATTTGGATGGAGTTCGGCCGCCTCGGGAACTGCCGACCGTCGTGCTCGATGCCCTCGTGCCCACGGCCCGGCGCCCGCTCCCCGATCGCCGGGGCTCCATGGTCCGGAAGGCCGAGAGCCGGCGGGGCCGCCACGCGGTGAAGGTCGGCCACCCCATCGAGGCGACGGCCGACCGGCCTGCCCAGCCCTGGACGGGAAGGACGGTAGGTCCTTGGACGGCCCGGGGCTGGTCATGACCGCGGGCGGGTCGCCCCGGTTCAACCGAGGCGACCCGCCCGCAGTGCGTTCTCCGAGCCCCGACCAGGCGCTACAGCACCGGCAGCAGGTTCTTCAGCTCGAAGGCCGTGACCTCGCTGCGGTACTCCTCCCACTCCTGCTTCTTGTTGCGGAGGAAGAAGTCGAAGACGTGCTCGCCCAGCGTCTCGGCGACCAGCTCACTCTTCTCCATCAGCGAGATCGCCTCGCCCAGGTTCTGCGGGAGCGGCTCGATGCCCATCGCGCGGCGCTCCGCGTCGGAGAGGGCCCAGACGTCGTCGTCGGCGCCGGCGGGGAGTTCGTAGCCCTCCTCGATGCCCTTGAGGCCCGCGGCGAGCAGGACCGCGTAGGTGAGGTACGGGTTGGCGCCGGAGTCGATGGAGCGGACCTCGACGCGGGCCGAGCCGGTCTTGCCGGGCTTGTACATCGGGACGCGGATGAGGGCGGAGCGGTTGTTGTGGCCCCAGCAGATGTACGAGGGGGCCTCGCCGCCCGCGCCGGCCGCGCGGGAGGAGCCGCCCCAGATGCGCTTGTAGGAGTTGACCCACTGGTTGGTGACGGCCGAGATCTCCGCCGCGTGCGTCAGCAGGCCCGCGATGAAGGAGCGGCCCACCTTGGAGAGCTGGTACTCCGCGCCCGACTCGTAGAAGGCGTTGCGGTCGCCCTCGAAGAGGGAGAGGTGGGTGTGCATGCCCGAACCCGGGTACTCCGAGAACGGCTTCGGCATGAACGTGGCCTGGACGCCCTGTTCCAGCGCCACCTGCTTCATCACCAGGCGGAACGTCATGATGTTGTCCGCCGTGGAGAGCGCGTCCGCGTACCGCAGGTCGATCTCCTGCTGGCCGGGGGCGCCCTCGTGGTGGCTGAACTCGACCGAGATGCCCATCGATTCGAGCATGGTGATCGCCTGGCGGCGGAAGTCCATGCCGACGTTCTGCGGCGTGTGGTCGAAGTAGCCCGAGCTGTCCGCCGGGGTCGGGCGGGTGCCGTCGACCGGCTTGTTCTTCAGCAGGAAGAACTCGATCTCGGGGTGGGTGTAGAAGGTGAAGCCGAGGTCGGACGTCTTGGCGAGGATGCGCTTGAGGACGTAGCGCGGGTCCGCGAAGGACGGGGAGCCGTCCGGCATCAGGATGTCGCAGAACATCCGTGCGGTCCCCGGGGCCTCCGCGCGCCAGGGCAGGATCTGGAAGGTGCCCGGGTCCGGCTTGGCGATCATGTCCGACTCGTAGACCCGTGCGAAGCCCTCGATCGCCGAGCCGTCGAAGCCGATGCCTTCGTCGAACGCCTGCTCCAGCTCGGCCGGGGCGACGGCGACGGACTTGAGGAACCCGAGGACGTCGGTGAACCACAGCCTCACGAAGCGGATGTCGCGCTCCTCAAGGGTCCTGAGGACGAATTCCTGCTGCTTGTCCATTGCCACATCCTTGCAGTTCAGACGGTCCGTGCACCACCGCCCGGGGTAGGGGGACACTTCAGTATCGCGACCCGGGATTTCCCCCAGATTACGCACACGGTGTGAGAGAGAGCACTCGGCCACCCACTACGATCGGCGACCGTGGCGCACGGGGGCGGCAGCCGAGCAGTGGCCGGCTTTCCGCCCGGCTTCCCTCCCGGCTTTCCGCCCGGTTTTCCGCCCGTCCGCGCGCAACGGTTCACGGACCGTCCCCCCCTCCTCCCGGCCCCTTCGCAGAAGGACTCGACGACATGAGCTTCGACCCCCGGTTCCCCCAGCCGCAGGCCCCCGACCCGCGCGCCCGCGCCACCCGCAACCGGGCCATCGCCATAGGGCTGAGCGCTGCCGTCGTGGCCGGTCTCGTCGCCTTCGGCTCGTACCTGCTGCTGGAGAGCTCCGAGGCGAACGAGAAGTCCGCAGGCGCCTCGGCGGCCCAGGACGGCAAGCACCCGGGCGGGCACGGCGACTCCCACGGCAACGCCACGGGCGCGGCCATCGAGGGGCTGAAGTCCTGGGACGCGGCGAAGCTCGGCCGCGCCCATGTGACGGGTTCGGTGGACTATCCGATGAAGCCTCCGGTCGGCGGCGACCACAACCAGTCCTGGATGAACTGCGACGGCGACGTATACGAAAAGGCCCTCCCGGACGTGAACGCCGTGCACTCCCTGGAGCACGGCGCGGTCTGGGTCACCTACAACGGCAAGGCCGCCGACGCCGAGGTCGCCGCGCTGGCCGAGCGTGTCGGGAAGACCCCGTTCACACTGATGAGCCCGTACGCCGGCCAGGAGGGCGCGATCATGCTCAGCGCCTGGGGCAAGCAGGTCTCCGTCGACTCCGCCGACGACAAGCGGGTGGACCAGTTCCTCGCGCAGTTCGTCCAGGGCGCGCAGACCCCCGAGCCCGGCGCCCCCTGCACCGGCGGGCTGGCGACGGTGCCGCGGTGACGGCCGGGGAACGGGCTGCCGGGGAGCGGGCTGTCACGGCCGAGGGTGATGCCGTGGAGGCCTCCCACGCCCTCGTGGAGCGGCGGAAGACCCGGCGTGTCCGCCGGGCGGCCGGTGCCGCCGTGGCCCTCGCCCTGCTCTTCGCGGGGGCGGCCACCGTCGCCTCCGCACGGGGCGACGGGGACGGGGCGGGAGCGGAGGGCGCCGCTGTGCGTGTTCCGGGGGTCTCGTCCGCCGACGCCGGGTTCGCCCGGGACATGGCCGTCCACCATCAGCAGGCGGTCGAGATGTCGTTCATCGTCCGCGACCGCACGGACGACCAGGACGTACGCCGTCTCGCCTACGACATCGCCAACACCCAGGCCAACCAGCGCGGCATGCTGCTGGGCTGGCTCGACCTGTGGGAGTTGCCGAAGGTCGCCCCGGGCGGGGAGCAGCCCATGGCGTGGATGGCCGGCACGGGCGGGCACGAGCACGGCGGGCACGGCTCGGGCGGCGCCGAGGCGGGTTCCGGTGCGGACGGGGTGCTCATGCCCGGCATGGCGAGCCGCTCCGAGCTGGCGCGGCTCGACCGCCTCGACGGTGAGGAGGCCGAGGTGTTCTTCCTCCAGTTGATGACGGACCACCACAAGGGCGGCGTCGACATGGCCGAGGCCTGTGCGTCCCTGTGCGCGGTCCCGGCCGAACAGCGGCTCGCCCGGGGCATGGTCGCGGGCCAGCAGTCCGAGCTGGGGCTGATGCGGGACATGCTGGCCGAGCGGGATGCCGAGCCTCGCCCCTGAGCCGGAGCTCGGGGCCCGACGACGGGTGCGTCAACTTCCACCCTCGCGTCGGCGCACCCGAACGGGTGATTGCGGTCGCGTGGCCCCGGTGGGCCGGTGACGATGGGGTGCGCTCGGGGCCGTACGGCAGTGCTATCGGCACGCAGGAGGAAATCCCCCATGACGACCGCCAAAGACATCATGCACAGCGGGGCCCGCTGGATCCCGGCCCACGAGACGCTCGACCGTGCCGCGCAGCTGATGCGCGAGCACAACGTGGGCGCGCTTCCGGTGTCCGCCAACGGTGACTCCGACCGGATGGTCGGCATCATCACCGATCGCGACATCGTCGTCGGCTGTGTGGCCAAGGGGCACGACCCGGCGAAGGTCACGGCGGGCGATCTCGCGCAGGGCACGCCCCGCTGGATCGAGGCGGAGGCCGATGTGAACGCGGTCCTGGAGGAGATGCAGACCCATCGCATCCGCCGGCTGCCCGTCGTCGAGAACAAGAAGCTGGTCGGCATGATCAGCGAGGCCGACCTCGCGCAGCACCTCACCGAGGAGCAGATCGCGGGCTGGGCGGAGAAGGTCTACTCCCGCGGCTGAGCACCCGTTGGACGGTGGCCCGGCCCCCGCCGCGCTCCGGCGGAGTGGGGGGAGAAGTGAGCGAAAGGTGGCGGGCCGCCCCCGCCCCGGGCCCTATACCCGCCAGGGGTAGGGTGGCCCGCATGGCGGGCAGGACGCGGAGCAGGAGCGAGACGTACGGGCAGCTGATGCTGTTCACCGCTCTGCTGTTCGGCATCGTCACCATGCACACGGTCGGGCATCCGGCGGAGCACGGCGGTTCGTCGCCCTCGCCCCCCGGCGTGAGCGAGCACATGGCCCGGGCCCCCGGGCCTGCTCAGGACCCGGTCGTGGATCCGGTCATGGACCCGGCTCGGGAACGGGTCCCGGCCCCGGCTCAAGACCCGCCCCGGGGCCCGGACCACGGCCCGGCCAGGGCCCTGACTGCGGGCGTCGCCGACGCTCAGCAGCCGCCGCACGACTCCCCCGGCTCCGGCGCGCCCATGAGCGGCATGGATCCGCTCTCCGTCTGCCTCGCCGTCCTCGGCGCCTGGGGCCTCGCCCTCGTCGGTTCCTGGCTGCTCGGCCTGCGCGCGGACGGGCGGCCCCTCGGTACGCCGGTGGGTGCGGGGCCGCTGCGGGCCCTGCGGCCGATTCCGCCGCCCCGGATATCAGTGCTCGACAGCGTCTCGGTGCTGCGTATTTAGGAGTAGGCGTCTCACCTCCGCCCCCTCTCCCGGCAATAGCAGCCATCCAGTTCTTCAGTTCTTCAGAGGTGTCATCGGCATGCCCACGCAACCCACTCGACGCGCCGTGCTCGGCGCCGCTCTCGCCGTCGTCGGCACGGGAGCCCTCGCCGCCTGTTCCGACGGTGGCGGCGGCGACCACGGCGGTGCGCACTCCCCCGGCGGAGCGCAGGACTCAGGTACGTACGTCTCGCCCGGCGGCGAGGAAGTCGAGGCGGCCGAGGCGGCGCGCGGCTCCGGCCCCGTGCGCGAGGTCTCCCTCACCGCCACCCGTGCCCGGCTCGACCTCGGCGGCGGGCGGACCGTCGCCTCCTGGGCGTACGGGGACCGGCTGCCCGGGCGCGAGGTGCGGGTGACGGCGGGCGACACGCTCGCCCTCACCCTCGCCAACCATCTGCCGGAGCCCACCTCCCTGCACTGGCACGGCCTCGCCCTGCGCAACGACATGGACGGGGTCCCCGGGCTGACCCAGCGGCACATCGCGCCGGGGGCCGACTTCGCCTACCGGTTCACCGTGCCGCACCCGGGGACGTACTGGTTCCACCCGCACTCCGGCGTCCAGCAGGACCGGGGGCTGTACGCGCCGCTGATCGTCGAGGACCCGAAGGAACCGTTGGCGTACGACAAGGAGTGGGTCATCGTCCTCGACGACTGGGTCGACGGGGTGGACGGGTCCACTCCGGACGCCGTCCTCGAGGAGCTGTCCGGGGGCATGGGCGGCGGGACGGACCACGGCGCGCACACCATGTCGGGCGAGGAGGACGAGAAGGACGGGAGCGGTGACGGGCCCTCGCGGATGATGATGGGGGCCACCAGCGAACTGCTCGGCGGGGACGCCGGTGATGTGGCCTACCCGCACTACCTGGTCAACGGGCGGGTGCCGCAGGACCCGTCCTCCTTCTCCGCGCGGCCCGGCGACCGCATCCGGCTGCGGATCATCAACGCCGGTGGCGACACGGCCTTCCGGGTCGCGCTCGGCGGGCACCGGATGACCGTGACGCACGCCGACGGGTTCCCGGTCCGGCACACCACGGGTGACGCGCTGCTGCTGGGAATGGGCGAGCGGTACGACGTCCTCGTCACCGCGGGCGACGGGGTCTTCCCGCTGACCGCGCTGGCCGAGGGGAAGAAGTCCGGGAAGAAGGAGACCTCCGCACTGGCCGTCCTGCGGACCGGGAGCGGGGCCGTGCCCACCGCCTCCGTACGGCCCAAGGAGCTGGACGGGAAGCTGGTGGAGGCGGGGCGGCTGGCGCCGGACCCGTCGGTGGCGCTGCCCGCCCGCGCGCCGGACCGGACGATCCGGATCCGGCTCACCGGCGGGATGGCGAGGTACGACTGGGCCTTCGACGGGCAGCCGTACAGCGCGAAGCACCGGCGGCCGGTGGAGGCGGGCGAGCGGGTGCGGGTCGTCTTCGACAACGGGACGGCCATGTGGCATCCCCTCCACCTGCACGGGCACACCTTCGCGCTCGGCGGGAACGCCGCCGGAGCCCGTAAGGACACCGCGATCGTGCTGCCGCACCGGTCGCTGACCGTGGAGTTCGACGCCGACAACCCCGGGCTGTGGATGGTCCACTGCCACAACGTCTACCACGCGGAGGCGGGGATGATGACGGTCCTCGGATACCGGAGCTGACCCTGCGATCCCCGGCGGGTCGGCTACCGGAATTGCCCCTGCGATCCCCGGCGGGTCTGGGCCGGTAGCCGTTTCGACCTGCGGTTCCGGTGGGCCGGAGCCGCGGGTCTGGGCCGGTAGCCGTTTCGACCTGCGGTTCCGGTGGGCCGGAGCAGATTTTGCCCGGCCCGCCGGGACATCGCGTCAGAAAGACGATTACACTGGGCGGCGTGCCTCAACTACGCCTCGCACTGAATCAGATCGACTCCACCGTCGGCGACCTCGCCGGCAACGCTGAGGCGATCGTCCACTGGACCCGGCACGCCGCCGAGCAGGGCGCCCACCTGGTGGCGTTCCCCGAGATGGTGCTGACCGGATACCCCGTCGAGGACCTGGCCCTGCGGTCGTCCTTCGTCGAGGCCTCGCGACAGGCGCTCCGCGCGCTGGCCGCCCGGCTCGACGCGGAGGGCTTCGGCGAACTGCCGGTCGTCGTCGGCTACCTGGACCGCTCCGAGCACGCCGCGGCGCGCTACGGGCAGCCCGCCGGTTCCCCGCGCAACGCCGCCGCCGTGCTGCACCGCGGAGGGATCGCGCTCAACTTCGCCAAGCACCACCTGCCGAACTACGGAGTGTTCGACGAGTTCCGGTACTTCGTCCCGGGCGACTCGATGCCCGTCGTCCGGATCCACGGCATCGACGTGGCCCTCGCGATCTGCGAGGACCTGTGGCAGGACGGCGGGCGCGTCCCGGCCGCCCGGTCCGCCGGGGCCGGGCTGCTGCTGTCGATCAACGCCTCGCCGTACGAGCGGGACAAGGACGACACCCGGCTGGAGCTGGTCCGCAAGCGGGCCCAGGAGGCCGGCTGCACGACGGCCTACCTGGCGATGATCGGCGGCCAGGACGAGCTGGTCTTCGACGGCGACTCGATCGTCGTCGACAAGGAGGGCGAGGTCATCGCCCGCGCCCCGCAGTTCTCCGAGGGCAGCGTCATCCTCGATCTGGAGCTGCCCGCCGCCGAGGCCGTGGCGCCCTCCGGTGTGGTGGACGACGGGCTGCGCATCGACCACGTGGTGCTGTCCGACCGGCCCGTGGACGCGTATGAGCCGGAGCTGGCCGGCGGGTACGCGGAGCGGCTGGGAGACGAGGAGGAGATCTACTCCGCACTGGTCGTCGGGCTGCGGGCGTACGCCGCGAAGAACGGTTTCAGCAGTGTGCTGATCGGGCTCTCCGGCGGCATCGACTCGGCGATCTGCGCGGCCATCGCCTGCGACGCGCTCGGTGCCCAGCACGTGTACGGCGTCTCGATGCCGTCGAAGTACTCCTCCGACCACTCCAAGGGCGACGCGGCCGAGCTGGCGCGGCGGACCGGGCTCAACTTCCGTACGCTGCCGATCGAGCCGATGTTCGACGCGTACATGGAGTCGCTCCGGCTCACCGGCCTCGCCGAGGAGAACCTCCAGGCGCGGCTGCGCGGCATGATGCTGATGTCCCTGTCCAACCAGGAGGGGCAGATCGTGCTGGCGCCGGGCAACAAGTCCGAGCTGGCGGTCGGCTACTCCACGCTGTACGGGGACGCGGTCGGCGCGTACGGGCCGATCAAGGACGTCTACAAGTCGTCGGTCTTCCGGCTGGCGAAGTGGCGCAACCGGGCCGCCGAGGAGCGGGGGCAGACCCCGCCGATCCCGGAGGCCTCGATCACCAAGCCGCCGAGCGCGGAGCTGCGGCCGGGGCAGGTCGACACGGACTCGCTGCCGGACTACGACGTCCTGGACGCGATCCTGGAGATGTACGTCGACCGGGACCAGGGTCTCGACGCCATCGTGGCGGCCGGGTTCGACGCGGAGCTGGTGGCGAAGACGCTGCGGATGGTGGACGGGGCCGAGTACAAGCGGCGGCAGTATCCGCCGGGGACGAAGATCTCGCCCAAGGGGTTCGGGAAGGACCGGCGGCTGCCGATCACGAACCGGTGGCGCGAGTCGTCCTAGCGGGGAGGGTGGTTACCGGGGGCGTCCGGTGGCCGCCTCTGTCCTCAAGCGCCGGACGGGCCGGGTTGTGCGGCGGCCATGCGTGGCTGCCTGGGCCGTCCGGCGCTTCGGCTGTCCGGCGCTTCGTTCCGTCCTCAAACGCCGGACGGGCTGGAGTGATGGGTGTCGGACGGGCTGGAGTGGGTGCCGGACCGGCTTGATGTCGCCGGGTCGTCGACCGTGGTGCGGGAGCCTGCTGCCACCACGCGGGATTTCGGGGACGGGTCCCGGTCCAGGTAGCCCGCTGTCGCCGCCACGGCCAGGCCGATCACTGCCAGCACCGCACCCACCAGGGCCGGGGACGTCCAGCCCCAGCCCGCCGCGATGGCGACGCCACCCAGCCAGGCGCCGCCCGCGTTGGCCAGATTGAACGCGGAGTGGTTGGAGGCGGAGGCCAGCGTCGGGGCGTCCTTCGCCTTGTTCATCACCAGCATCTGGAGCGGGGTCGTCGTCATGAAGCCGACTCCGCCCAGCAGCACCACCATCACCAGCGCGGCCCACGGGACGTGCACCGTGAACGGGAAGACCACCAGGATCACCGCGAGCGCGCCGAGCGATCCGTAGAGGGTCGGGCGCAGCGCCCGGTCCGTGAGGGGGCCCGCGGCCAGCGCGCCCAGGGTCATCCCGATGCCGAAGAGGGCCAGGACCAGGGTGACCGAGGATGCGCCGAAGCCCATCGCCTCCGTGGTCATGGCCGAGAGGTACGAGTACACCGCGAAGACCCCGGCGAAGCCGAAGACGGCGGTGAGCAGGCCGAGGACCACCTGACGGTTGCCGAGGGCGCGCAGTTCGCGGCGGACGTCCTGGTGCGCCTCGACGGGGATGTGGGGCACCAGGCGTGTGAGGGCCGCCATCGCGGCGAGGCCGATCGCCGCGACCACGAGGAAGGTGGCCCGCCAGCCGAGGTGCTGGCCGAGCAGGGTGGCGGCCGGTACGCCGACGATGTTCGCCACCGTCAGGCCGAGGAACATCGTCGCGACGGCCCGCGCCTGGCGGCCCTCGGAGACCAGCCGGGCGGCGACGACCGCGCCGACGCCGAAGAACGCGCCGTGCGGGAGACCCGCGAGGAAGCGGCCCGCGATCAGCCAGCCGAAGTCCGGGGCGAGCGCGGAGGCCAGGTTGCCGACGGTGAACAGTGCCATGAGGAGCAGGAGCATCCGCTTGCGCGGGACCCGCGAGCCGAGGCCGGTGAGCAGGGGCGCACCCAGGACGACACCGATCGCGTACGCCGACACGAGGTATCCGGCGGTGGGCACGGACGTGCCGAGGTCGTCGGCCACGTTGGGCAGCAGCCCCATCATGACGAACTCCGTCGTGCCTATGCCGAAGGCGCTCACGGCCAGGGCGAGGAGAGCCAGGGGCATGGGGAGGAGACCTTTCATCGGAACGGGAGGTTCGGGAAGCGGGAGGCTCGGAGGAGGGCGGGAGGCTCGGGGGGTCGAGCGGCCGGGAACAGCAGGAAGCCGTTGCCGGGGCACGCGGGGTGCGGGACAACGGCTCACGCCATATGTAAGTTACCGGAACAAATTCTCGCAGATGGTTATGCCCGGGCGCCTACCGGCAGGTGAACGGCTCGTTGCGGACGTCCCACCGCAGCCATCCGTCCCACCGGACCCACCCGGCCCGCCGGATACGTCACAGCTCCACGCGGGCCGCGATCGGGAGGTGGTCGCTGTCGGTCGCCGCGAGGGTCCAGGAGGCCATCGGCTCGACGCCCTTGACCATGATCTGGTCGATCCGGGCCATCGGGAACGAGGCGGGCCAGCTGAATCCGAAGCCGTCGCCCGCCGCGCCCTGGGTGGAGCGCATCTGCGCGGTCACCGCGTTCAGCGAACGGTCGTTCATCGTGCCGTTCAGGTCGCCGAGCAGGACGACGCGCTCCACCCGTTCGTCGGCGATGGCCTCGCCGAGCGCGTCGGCGCTGTTGTCGCGCTGGTTGGCGGTGAACCCGGCGTGCAGCTTCACGCGGACGGACGGCAGGTGGGCCACGTACACCGCGACCTCGCCCTGCGGGGTCCTGACCGTCGAGCGCATCGCCCTGGTCCAGCCCATCTTGATGTCGACGGGCTTGGTGTCGGCCAGCGGGTACTTGCTCCACAGACCGACGGTGCCCTGGACGGAGTGGTACGGGTAGCGGTCGGCCAGCGACTCCTCGTACGTGGAGACCTGCCCGCCCGGGAGTTCCTGGAGGGCCACGACGTCCGCCCCGGAACCGGCGACCTGCTGGGCGGTGCCGTCGGGGTCGGGGTTGCCCGCGTTGACGTTGTGGGTGGCGACGGTGAGGTCGCCGCCGCCGCCGGACTTGTCGGTGAGCAGGCCCCCGAAGACGTTGAGCCAGACCACCGCGGGCAGCAGCAGCGCGATCACCGCGGTCGCGGAGCGCCGCACCAGGCCGAGGACCAGCAGCACCGGGATGAAGAGCGCGACCCACGGCAGGAACGTCTCGACGAGGCTGCCGAGGTTGCCGAGCCGGTTGGGGATCTGCGCGTGGACGACCATCAGCAGGGTCAGCAGCACCGAGCAGAGCGCCAGCACGATCCCGCGGCGCCAGACGCCCCGGTCAGACCTCAGTCTGTCCCACAGGCCCCGGAAGCGGGACCCGCCGGTCTCCGGCCGCTCCGCGCTGCCGTGGTCCGTGTCCGCCCCGTACGCCTGCACCATCGCGCTGTCCTCACTGCCTTGCCCTGCACATCGCCGCGCACTCGACCCTAGGCGATGAGCGGCGTCTTTCCGGCCGTCGGCCCACAGACCCGCCCGACGTCCCACGACCGTACGGAGTGCCCGTACGGAAAACAGGACGACGGAGGCCGGACGACGGGTTCCGGCGCGGGGCCGGCCGGGGGGCCTTGTGACAGAACGATCACACTCGTACGGGGACGAGCCCTCCCGACAGCGCCATCAGACCCGTGCGGGGGCGAGCCCTCCCAGCAGGGCGGCGATGACGCGGTCCACGAGGTCCTCGGGGAGCGGCGCGTCGGGGCGGTGCACCGTGCGGACGAGCATGGGGCCGACGAAGAGGTCGTCGATCAGCTCCACGTCGAGGTCGTCGCGCAGTTCCCCGGCGGCGACGGCGCGCCGCACCGCCTCCAGCATCGCGACGCGCCGGGGGGCGATCACCGTGCCGGAATACTCCTGCCACAGCTTCGGGTGGCTCTTCATCTGGGCGAAGATGTTGACCAGGAGCACCGAGGAACGCTGGGCGAGGCCCCGGGTGCGCATCGATTCCAGCATCACACGCAGGTCGGCGAGTCCGGCGGTGCCGGAGACGGGCGGGTCGGTGGGCTCCATGTCGCGTACGACGTCGACGAAGAGCTCCTCCTTCCCGCTCCAGCGCCGGTAGATGGTGGCCTTGCCGACGCCCGCGGTGCGCGCGATGCGCTCGATGGAGAGGCCCGCCAGCGGCTCGCCCGCCTCCAGGAGGACGATGACGGCGTCCAGGATCGCCCGCTCCGCCGCGGCGGAGCGGGGCCGTCCGCGGCGGGGCTCCGGAGCCGTCCCGGCCGGCGGCTCGCCGCCGTCCCGCGCCCCGCATCCGTCCCGCTCGCCGTCCTCGCCCTGCACCTGAAGCCGCCTCTCGCCGCGATGTCGTCCCGCGTACGTTCCCGGCGCTCGTCCCGGTGCGTACGTCGCCCCGATTCTCGCCGACCCGGGAGGCCCGGAGCGACGGGCCTCACCGGCCGGCCTGGCCCGCGGGGCCCGTCCGACCCGGATTCCCACGGCCGACCGTGGTGCACCGGGCCCCTGCGACCCGGTGCACCCGGGTGTCAGCGGCTCAGCTTCTCCTTCGCGGGCTGGGCTTCCGCGGCCTCGGGGGCCCCGGTCGCCGCCGCGGTCCGGCCGGGCAGGAACAGGCCGACGACGACGGCGCCGATCAGGGCGACGGCCGCCGAGCCGAGCGCGGTCACGTGCATGGCGCTGATGAACGCGTCGTGGGCGGCGGCGACCAGCGGCTTTCCGGCCACCGGGCCGAGCTTCTCGGCGACGCCGAGGGTGGCCTCGATGGACTCGCCCGCCACGTCCCTGACCCCGGCCGGGACGGCGCCGAGGTGACCCTCGATGTCGCCCCGGTAGACGGTGGAGAGCACCGAGCCGAGGACCGCGATCCCGAGCGCCCCGCCGACCTGGCGGAAGGTGTTGTTGACGGCGGATCCGGAACCGGCCTTCTCGCGGGGCAGCGCCTGCATCACGGCGACGGTGACGGGCGGCATGATGTGCGCCATCCCGGTGCCCTGGACGAAGAAGACGAGGCACATCGCCCACACCGGCGTACCGGTGTCGAACAGGGCGAACGAGGCGAGTCCGGCGGCGACGAGCAACATGCCGACCGTGCAGACCGCGCGGGCGCCGAAACGGTCGACGACCAGCCGGGCCCGGGGCGCGAAGATCATCTGGGCGGCGGCGAGCGGAACGATCAGCAGGCCCGACTCCAGGGCGGTGTAGCCGCGCACGCTCTGGAGGTAGAAGGCGGAGAAGAAGGTCACGCCCATGAGCGCGAAGAAGACCAGCGCTATGGCGGCGACGGCGGCGGAGAACGCGGGCTCGCGGAAGTACGTGACGTCGATGGCCGGATGGCTGCTGCGCTTCTCGTGCCAGACGAATCCGGCCAGCACCAGCAGTCCGCCGACGATGGCGACGAGGACGGTGGTGTCGGTGAAGTCGGCCAGTTCACCGCCCCGGATGATCCCGTACACCAGCAGGACCAGGCCCACGATGGACAGCGCGACGCCCACGGGGTCGACCTTGCCGGGCTTCGGGTCGCGGGAGTCGGGGACCAGGATCGCCATGGCGATCAGGGCGATCACGACCACCGGGACGTTCACCAGGAAGATCGAGCCCCACCAGAAGTGCTCCAGGAGCAGTCCGCCGGTGATCGGGCCGATGGCGATGCCGAGCCCGACACTGCCCGCCCAGATGCCTATGGCCTTGGGCTGCTCGTCGCGCTCGAAGACGTTCATCAGGACGGCGAGGGTGGCGGGCATCACGAAGGCCGCGCCGAAGCCCATCAGCGCCCGCCAGGTGATGAGCTCGCCGGGCGAGGAGGAGAAGGCGGCCAGCGCGGAGCCGATGCCGAAGACCAGGATGCCGGCGAGGAGGACCTTCTTGCGGCCGATCCGGTCGCCGAGCAGGCCCGCGGTGAACAGCAGCCCGGCGAAGACGAGCGTGTAGGAGTTGATCGCCCACTCCAACTCGCTCTGGGTGGCGCCGATGCCGGTGGGTGCGGGGCTCGCGATCGTCTTGACCGCGACGTTCAGGATCGAGTTGTCCAGCACCACGATGAGCAGGCTGAACATGAGGACGGCGAGGATCCACCAGCGACGGCGGTGGATCGCCTCGGGGACACGGGGCGCGGCGGCGGGAGCGCCGGACGGTAGGGGCATGGGGACGATCCTAGCCTCATTTCGATACGAGACCGTCTCGTATTGTTAAAGGTTTCCCCGCCAGTCGCCCGCCGGTTCCCGGCCGGTCCCTCACCGGCTCCCCGCCGGCCGCCGTTCGGACACACGTGCGGGCCCACTTCCCGAGTGGCGGGGCGGGATGCCACCATGGAAGGGATCCGGGGACGCCGTCAGGGCGCCTCGAGATGACGAAGGAGCCACCGGCCATGTCGCTTCAGGCTGCAGAGAATCCGTCTTCCCCCACGGGCACCTCCTCCCCCGCGGGTGCGTCCGCCGACAGCAGCAAAGCGCTGTACGGAGGGAAGCCCACCCGCCGCATCACCGTCCACGACATCGCCGCCGCCACGGAGCGCGGCGAGAAGTGGCCGATGCTCACCGCCTACGACGCGATGACCGCGTCCGTCTTCGACGAGGCCGGCATCCCGGTCATGCTCGTCGGTGACTCCATGGGCAACTGCCACCTCGGCTACGAGACCACCGTGCCCGTCACGATGGACGAGATCGCCATGCTGTCCGCCGCCGTCGTCCGGGGCACCAGGCGCGCCCTCGTCGTCGGCGACCTGCCCTTCGGCTCCTACCAGGAGGGTCCCGTCCAGGCGCTGCGCAACGCCACCCGGCTCGTCAAGGAGTCGGGCGTCGGCGCGGTCAAGCTGGAGGGCGGCGAGCGGTCCCACGAGCAGATCCGGCTGCTGGTCGAGGCCGGCATCCCGGTCATGGGACACATCGGCCTGACCCCGCAGTCCGTCAACGCGATGGGCTACCGGGTCCAGGGACGCGGCGAGGAGGCCGCCCAGCAGCTGCTGCGCGACGCCAAGGCCGTGCAGGACGCGGGCGCGTTCGCCGTCGTGCTGGAGCTGGTGCCCGCCGAGCTGGCCGCCGAGGTCACCCGCACGCTGCACATCCCGACCGTCGGCATCGGCGCCGGTTCCGCGACCGACGCCCAGGTGCTCGTCTACACGGACATGGTCGGGCTGACCGGCGGCAAGGTGCCGCGCTTCACCAAGCAGTACGCGAACCTGCGCCAGGTGCTCGGCGACGCCGCGAAGGAGTTCGCGGACGAGGTCGTCGGCGGCACGTTCCCGGCGCCGGAGCACACCTTCCACTGATGCCCGCGCACTGACCTCACGGGCCTTTTGACCCGCCTTCGTCCCGCGCCCACCAGCCATTTCCCGCACCACCGACAGCCCGCCGACATCCCCCATCGGCGGGCTGTCGCCTGCGTGGCACCCGGTGCCGGGCCGTGTCGGCGGCCTGTCGGCGAGCTGTCGGTGGGCACTGGTGTGCTGGTGGACATGGAACGAATCGACAAGAACCCCAGCAGCGGCCGGAACGCCGTCGAGGTGCGGGGGCTGGTCAAGCACTACGGCGAGACCAAAGCACTGGACGGCGTGGACCTCGATGTCCGCGAAGGCACCGTCCTCGGTGTGCTCGGACCCAACGGCGCCGGCAAGACCACTCTCGTACGCTGCCTGTCCACCCTGATCACTCCCGACTCCGGCCGCGCGGTCGTCGCGGGTTACGACGTGGTGAAGCAGCCCCGGCAGCTCCGCCGCACCATCGGCCTCACCGGGCAGTACGCCTCGGTCGACGAGAAGCTCTCCGGCTGGGAGAACCTCTACATGATCGGGCGGCTGCTCGATCTGCCCCGTAAGAAGGCGCGGGCCCGCGCCGACGAGCTGCTGGAGCGGTTCTCACTCACCGAGGCGGCCAAGCGGGCCTGCATGGAGTACTCCGGAGGGATGCGCCGCCGCCTCGACCTGGCCGCCTCCATGATCGGCAACCCCTCCGTGCTCTACCTGGACGAGCCGACGACGGGGCTCGACCCCCGGACCCGCAACGAGGTCTGGGACGAGGTGCAGCGGATGGTCGCCGAGGGCGCGACCGTACTGCTGACCACCCAGTACATGGAGGAGGCGGAGCAGCTCGCCAGGGAACTGACCGTGATCGACCGCGGGAAGATCATCGCCCGCGGCGGGGTCGACGAGCTGAAGGCGAAGGTCGGCGGACGCACCCTCCAGATTCGGCCCTCGGACCCGGCGGAGCTGGCCGCGATGGCGCAGGCGATCCGGGAGGCGGGCCTCGACGGCGTCGCCGGCGCGCAGGCGGTGCCGGACGAGGGCCTGCTGTACGTGCCGATCCTCAGCGACGAGCAGCTGACCGCCGTCATCGGGCTGCTGGGCGTCCGGGGGTTCTCCCTCGCCCATGTCTCCACCGCCCTGCCCAGCCTCGACGAGGTGTTCCTCGCGATCACCGGCGACAAGGCCGCGCCCCTCTCCGACCAGGCTCCCCAGGAGGTCGCCGCATGAGCACCACGACACTGACCCCCGCCCCCGCCGGGACCGCCGGAACCACGCCCCCGAAGGTGCGGAACGAGGAGGGCCGGATCGGTCTGCGGGCCAATCTGCGGCACATCGGGGCTCTGGCGCGGCGCAATCTGCTCCAGATCAAGAAGGACCCCGAGTCGATGTTCGACGTCCTTCTGATGCCGATCATCTTCACGCTGCTGTTCGTGTACGTCTTCGGCGGCTCGGTCGGCGGCAGCCTCGGCGGGAACCGGCAGGACTACCTGAACTACCTGGTTCCCGGGCTGATGGCGATGATGGGCATGAACATCGCCATGGCCGTCGGCACCGGGGTCAACGACGACTTCCGCAAGGGCGTCATGGACCGGTTCCGGACGATGCCGATCGCCCGCTCCTCGGTGCTGATCGCCAAGATCGTGGTCGAGCTGGGCCGGATGATGGTCGCCATCGCCATCCTGCTCGCGATGGGCTTCGCCCTCGGTATGACGCTGGGCACCTCGGTGCTCGGGCTGCTGGCGGCCGTGGCGCTGTCGGCGGTGTTCGGCGCCGCCATCATGTGGATCTTCATCGTGCTCGGGCTGGCCATGAAGACGGCCCAGGCGGTCCAGGGGATGGGAATGCTGGTGCTGATGCCGCTGCAGTTCGGATCCTCCATCTTCGCGCCGCCGAAGACCATGCCGGGCTGGCTCCAGACGTTCACCGACTACAACCCGCTGTCCAATCTGGCGGACGCGGTGCGGGGCCTGATGATGGGCGGCCCGGTCGCCAACTCCGTCTGGGTGACGCTCGCCTGGGCGGCGGGCATCACGCTGGTGATGGCGCCGCTGGCGGTGTCCAAGTTCCGCAAGAAGGCCTGAGCCGGCGGGCCTGGGCATGAAGGCCTGAGCATGAGGGCCTGAGCGAGACGGCCTGAGCGCAGAAGCGTTACGCCGGAGGGGTGTGCCGGTACGTCTCCGCCAGGGCGGTGGCCTCGTCGAGTGTGAGGCCGCCGCCCTGCTCGTACGCCGCCTCGTACGCCGCCTCGTCGCCGAGCCGGTCCCGGGCGGCCTGCTCGGCGAGCGCCGAGTTGCGGTGCTCCATGACGCTCGGCACGTGCCCCTTCGGCAGGAGCGTCGCCTGGAACGCCAGCAGCCGGGCGGCGTCCTCCCCCGCTCCGGGGCCTCCGAAGCCGGCGAGCGCGTGCGCGATGGCCGTCAGATGGGCCGACGGCATCTGCGGGGCCACCATCATCGACAGCGGCTCCAGCGCGCCCTTCAGCGCGATCAGCGCGTTGTCGAGGGCCGAGACGTGGGCGCCGTCGAGGTTGTCCAGCCAGGCCAGCACGCCGTGGACGAATCCGCCGAAGATGGCGACGTCGCGGGACTTGAAGTCCTCGCGGACCAGCTGCGCCTCCCGGCGTGCCTCGTCGACCCGCCCCTGGAGCCCGAGGACGAACCCCAGGTGGATGCGGGCCATCGGCGTCGCCTCGTGACCGGACTGCCGACCGTTCTCGGTGACGTCACGCAGGATGGTCTCGGCCTCCGGGAGGCGGTCGAGCTCGATGAGGGCTCCGGCGTACCGGGCACGCAGCAGCGCCGCCTGACTCTGTGCGCCGATCTTCTGCGCGTACTCCACGGCGGCCCGGTAGTCGTCCAGGGCCGCCGCGAACTCCCCGGCGCGCTCGTTGGCCTCTCCCCGCGCGGAAAGCGCCTCGGCGGCGCCCCAGTCGTCGCCCAGACGGGTGTAGATCTCCAGGCTCTCGTCGGCGTCGGCGCGCGCGTCCGCCACCCGCGCGGGGCTGTTGGACAGGAGGTTGGCGCGGGTGTTCAGCGCGGAGCCCAGCTCCCACTCGCCACCGTGGACCCGGGAGGCCCGGACCGTCTCGTCGAGCACCGCGAACAGCCGGTCCATGTCGCTGGTGAGCATGACCGCGAACAGCCAGAACGTTCCGGGCATGCGGCAGGTCTGCGGCATGCCGGGCCGGTAGGTGTCCGCGATGATCTCCAGGCGTGCCTTGCCCTCGGGGGTCGACCATTCGGTGATCGCGTGGTCCACACCGGCCAGTTGGATCAGTGCCACCCCGCGCCGCGCCTCCGCGAGCTGTTCGCCGTCCATCGGCGGCGGCCGGTCGGTGGCCCCTTCCATGAGCACCGGAGCCCGGACACCGGGCGGGGCGAAGGGGTCGGGGCCGAGCGAGGAGGCGAGCTCACTCCACTGGCGGGCTTCCGAGCGCAGGTCCCGCAACTGCCAGTACCAGGCCATCGACAGCACGATGCAGAGGGCCTCGTGCTCCTCCCGGGCGGCGACGGCGTGGCGGAGCGCGGTGCGGATGTTCTCGTACTCACGCCGGAAGACCGCGATGGCCTCCCGCTGTCCGGAGCCACGCATCCGCGGTCCGGTGATCCGGGCCAGCTCCCGGTAGTGGACCAGGTGGCGCCGCTCGACGGCGTCCCGTTCGGCCGCCTCCTCCAGGCGCTCCGCGGCGTATTCGCCGACCGTCTCCAGCAGCCGGTAGCGCATCTCCTCGTCGTCGCCGGGCGCGGCGACGACGAGGGACTTGTCGACGAGGGACCCGAGGAGGGCGGCGACGTCGAGGGAGTCGACGGCGACACCGCCGTCGGGGGCGGGGAGGGCGCAGACCTCCTCGGCGGCGGCGAGGGAACAGCCTCCGGCGAAGACGGAGAGACGGCGCAGCACGGCGCGTTCGGTGGCGTCGAGCAGGTCCCAGGACCAGTCGACGACGGCACGCAGGGTCTGCTGGCGGGGCAGCACGGTCCGGCTGCCGTTGGTGAGGAGGCGGAAGCGGTCGTCGAGCCGGTCGGCGATCTGGCGCGGGGTGAGCATCCGCAGCCGGGCGGCGGCCAGTTCGATGGCGAGCGGCAGTCCGTCCAGCCGGCGGCAGATCTCGGCGCAGGCGGCCGCGGTCGCCCCGTCCGCGTCGGTGCGGAAGCCGGGGCGGGCCGCCGCCCCGCGCTCGGCGAGCAGGCGCAGCGCCATCGGGTCCGGCAGCGGGTCGACGGGACGGACGAACTCGCCCGGCACTCCGAGGGGTTCGCGGCTGGTGGCGAGGACGGTGAGCTGCGGGCAGTGGGTCAGCAGCCGGTCGGCGAGAGCGGCCGCCGCCTCGACGACGTGCTCGCAGTTGTCCAGGAGGAGCAGCATCCGGCGCGGGGCGCAGTGCTCGGTGAGGCGTACGAGAGGGTCGGCGCCGGTGCGGTCGGTGGCCCGCAGTTCCTCGGCCCCCGCCCCGCGCAGCACGGTCTCGCGGGCGCCGAGCGCGGACAGGACGGCTTCGGGCACGCTGTCCGGGTCGTCGACCGGTGCCAGCTCGGCGAGCCAGACGCCGTCGGGCCAGCCCTCGGCGGCGGCCTCCGCGGTCTCCTGGGACAGCCGGGTCTTGCCCGCGCCGCCGGGGCCGAGCAGGGTGACGAGCCGGCTCCGGGCGAGGTCGTCGCGGAGCGCGGCGATGTCGCCGTCGCGCCCGACGAAGCTGGTGAGCCGGGCCCGGAGGTTCCCGGGCGGGGCCGGGGCGGGGGTCGGGGTCGGGGTCGGGGTCGGGGTGAGGCGCGCGCCCGCGGCGGGGCGGGGTGCGGGCCCCGGCGCCGGCGGCGCGGCCGGTTCCTGGTGGAGCAGTTCGGTGTGCAGGGCGCGCAGGGCCGGGCCCGGGGCGGTGCCGAGGCGGTCGTCGAGCAGGGCGCGGACCTCCTCGTACGCGGCCAGCGCCTCGGCGGGGCGGCCGGCGTCCCGCAGGGCCGTGATGCGCAGGCCCTGGAGCGGCTCGTCGAGCGGGTGGGCGTCGCAGAGCACGGCCAGCTCCGGCAGTGCCTCCTCCGGTCGCCCGGAGGCGAGGAGGGCCGCGAGCCCGGCGCGGCGTGCGTCGAGCCTGCGGGCCTCCCAGCGGGACGCCGTCGCCGCGCGGTCGGGCAGATCGGCGAGCGCGGGCCCGTGCCACAGGGCGAGGGCCTCCTTCAGGAGGGCGAGGGCGCTCGACGCGTCGCCGTCCTGAAGGGCCCGGCTGCCCTCGCCCGCCAGACGTTCGAAGAGGTGCAGGTCAACGGCGTCCGGCGGGGCGGCGAGCCGGTAGCCGCCCTCCACGGACTCGACGGCGCTCCGGCCCAGGGCCCGCCGCGCCCTTCCGACCAGGGCCTGGAGGGCGCCGGCCGCGTCGGCGGGCGGGTCGCCGTCCCACACCTCGTCGACGAGGACTCCGACCGGGACGGTCCGGCCGGGGCGCAGCGCGAGCACGGTGAGCAGGGCACGCAGCCGCGCCCCGCCGAGGGGGACGGCCGTGCCGTCGTCGCGGAGTGCCCGGGTGGTACCGAGGATGCAGTAGCGCACGGGCCCATTGTCCGTGACGGAGGGGGGCACGGCGTTGGCCGGGTGGAACTACACAAGCGGTCTCCGACGTTCCAGCCCTGTCCGACCCGTACGATCCCCGTTCCCGGATCCCAGGTCCGGTATCCCCTATCCGGTATCCCGTATCCGCTGTCACCAGGTCCTGTATCCCGTATCCCGTATCCCGGGTCCCGCTCCCCGCGCCGCACGCCGTACAGTCCCTCCCCCGCCCCCTCACGCCAGGAGCCGAGTGCCGATGACCACCGCAGCCACCCGCGGCGACCGGAGGATCAGCCCGGTCTTCCTCGGCATCGCCGCCGTCACCGCGGTCGCCGGCTGGGCGGTGTGGACGGGTTTCGCGGACGCCACCGGCTTCGCGGTGTTCCTGTTCGTCACCGGGGCCTGGATCGTCTCCCTCTGTCTGCACGAGTACGCGCACGCCCGCACCGCGCTGCACAGCGGGGACCTCTCGGTGGGGGCGAAGGGCTATCTGACGCTCAATCCGCTGAAGTACACGCACGCGCTGCTCAGCATCGTGCTGCCGGTGCTCTTCGTGATCATGGGCGGGATCGGGCTGCCCGGCGGCGCGGTGTACATCGAGCGGGGACGGATCCACGGCCGCTGGAAGCACAGCCTGATCTCGGCGGCGGGCCCGCTGACGAACGTGGCGTTCGCGGTGGTGTGCACGGCCCCGTTCTGGCTGGACGCGCTCGACGGGGTGCCCCGCTCCTTCCAGTACGCGCTGGCGTTCCTGGCGATGCTCCAGGTGACGGCGGCGATCCTGAACCTCCTGCCGATTCCGGGGCTGGACGGGTACGGGGTGATCGAGCCCTGGCTCTCGTACCGGATCCGCCGCCAGGTGGAGCCGATCGCGCCGTTCGGGCTGATCGCCGTGTTCGCGATCCTGTGGATCCCCGAGGTGAACATCGCGTTCTTCGACGCGGTCCACGCGCTGCTGCGCGGGCTGGGCGTCGAGGAGTTCCAGCGGTACTGCGGTTACGACCTGTACCGCTTCTGGCGGGGCCTCTTCGACGAGCAGGACCCGGGCTGCGCGGTGGACTGACAGCGTGGCGCCTCGTTCGGCCCGACCCGTTCGGGCCTGGCCTCCTCGTTCAGGCCTCCTCGTTCAGCCCGCGTCGGCGGCGACGGCCAGCCGGTGCCTGCGGATGTAGAACCAGGTCATGTTCGACGAGAGCCCCGCGACGAGCACCCAGACGATCCCGAGCAGGCTGCCCTGCGCGAAGGAGACCACGGCCGCCACGACGGCGAGGACGCAGACGACGAGGGCGTAGAGAGCGATGCGGGGCATGGGGGTCGACTCCTGTCGGGAACGGGTCGCGGTCCCGTCCAGTGTCCCCCATGCCCCGTTGTGCCCTGACCGGGCCCGGCGTGGCCGGTCAGACGTCGGTGGCGCGCAGCCCGGCGTGGGCCTTGTAGCGGCGGTTGACCGAGATCAGGTTGGCGACCAGCGACTCGACCTGATGGGCGCCTCGCAGCCGCCCCGCGAAGATGCCGCGCATGCCCGGGATCCGGCCCGCCAGCGCCTGCACGAGGTCCGTGTCGGCCCGGGCCTCGCCCAGGACCAGCACGTCGGTGTCGATCTCCTCGATGGACTCGTCCTGGAGCAGCACGGCCGAGAGGTGGTGGAAGGCGGCGGTGACCCGGGAGTCGGGCAGCAGGGCGGCGGCCTGTTCGGCGGCGCTGCCCTCCTCCGGCTTGAGGGCGTAGGCGCCCTTCTTGTCGAAGCCGAGCGGGTTGACGCAGTCGATCACGAGCTTGCCCGCGAGTTCCTCGCGCAGGGACTGGAGCGTCTTGGCGTGGCCGTCCCACGGCACGGCGACGATCACGATGTCGCTGCGCCGGGCGCACTCCGCGTTGTCCGCGCCCTCGACGCCGAAGCCCAGCTCGGCCGCGGCCTGCTCGGCGCGGGCCGCGTCCCGGGAGCCCAGGGTGACCCGCTGCCCGGCGCGGGCGAGCCGGTAGGCGAGGCCGCGCCCCTGCGGGCCGGTGCCGCCGAGCACGCCCACGCTCAGGCCGGAAACATCGGGAAGGTCCCAGGGGTCCTTGGCGGGGGGCTTGGGCGCGCTGCCGCTGTCCTGTGTAGTCATGGGCCCGACCCTACTGCCAGGTAGCCCCCGGGAGACCGTCACCGCGGGCCCCCGGTCCCGCTCCCCGCCCGCTCCCCACCGGTCCTCCGTTCGGGTGAGGGAGGGGCCGGCAGGCATCGGCGGCCCCCTTCGCCCGGCCCTGCGGGCGTCAGGGAATATCGGTTGCTCGAAGCTCCCGGCAGCGCGGATCATGGCCCTTCGTGACCTCAGCGCCTCCCTCCCCCTCGCCTTCGCCCGCCTCCCCCTCCTCAGCGCTGTCGGCCCGGATCCGCGCCCTGCTGCCGGACCTCTCGCCCTGGCGTTCCTCGGCGGACTTCCGGCTGCTGTGGGTGCAGGGCCTGATCACGTACTTCGGCAGCTTCATGGCGCTCATCGCGCTGCCGCTCCAGATCAAGGACCTCACGGGCTCCCCGCTCGCGGTCGGGGCGATGGGAGCCGTGGAGCTGGTGCCGCTGGTGGTCTTCGGGCTGTACGGCGGGGCGCTCGCGGACTCGGTGGACCGCCGCCGGGTCATCCTGCTCACCGAGGCGGGGCTCGGGGTGCTCGCCGCGATCCTGCTGGTGAACGCCCTGCTCCCGGAGCCGCTGCTGTGGCCGCTGTACGTGGTGGCCGGCGGGGTGTCCGCGCTCGCCGGGCTCCAACGGCCCGCGCTGGACTCCCTGATGGCCCGCATCGTGCCGCACAAGCAGCAGACGGCGGCGGCCGCGCTGAACTCGCTGCGCTGGCAGATCGGGGCCATCGCGGGCCCGGCGCTGGCCGGTCTGGTGGTGGCGTACGCCGGTCACGGCACCGCGTACGGGGTGACGGTGTGCACGTTCGCCGCCTCCGTCGTGCTCTGTCTGCGGCTGTCCCCCGCACCGCCGGCGCGGGACGCGCAGAAGCCGTCGCTGCGCGGGATCGTCGAGGGGGCGCGGTACGCCTGGAGCCGGCCGGTGCTGCTGGGGACGTACGCGATCGACATGGCGGCGATGTTCTTCGCCTTCCCGAACACGATCTTCCCGTTCCTGGCGGACGATCTGGACGCGGAGTGGTCGCTGGGCCTGATGTACGCGGCGGGCTCGGTCGGCTCGCTGGCGCTGGGGCTGACCAGCGGCTGGACGAGCCGGGTGCGCAGGCACGGGCTGTTCGTGGTGTTCGGCGCGACGGCGTGGGGACTGGCCATCGCCGCGGCGGGCTGGTTCTCCAGCGTGTGGGTGGTGCTGTTCTGCCTGGCCGTCGCGGGGGCGGGCGACATGCTGAGCGGGCTGGGGCGCGCGACCATCTGGAACCAGACGATCCCGGACGAGCTGCGGGGCCGGCTGGCGGGCATCGAGGTGCTCTCGTACAGCGTCGGCCCGCAGCTGGGCCAGGTGCGGGCCGGGGCGATGGCGGGCTGGACGGGGACCCGGTCGGCGATCTGGACGGGCGGGGTGGCGTGCGTGGCGTCCGTGGTGCTGCTGACCGCCGCGCTGCCGAAGCTGGTGCGGTACGACTCGGAGACGGACGAGGACGCGGTGCGGAGGCGGGAGGCGCGGGAGGAGGCGTGACCCGGGCCCGGCCGGGTGGCCGGGCTTCCGGGGCTCCGCCCCGTACCCCGCTCCTCAAACGCCGGAGGGGCTGAAAAGACGTCCTCAAACGCCGGACGGGCTTGATCTACCCCCCGGTCGGGCTCGGGTTGCCCCCGGGCGGGTTCGGTTCGCCCTTGTCCTCGTCGTGCCATTTGGGGTCGGTGTCCCACTCCAGGTTCCGGTCGCGCGCCGTGTCCATCGCGTGTTGTGCCGCCTCGCGGGAGGTGTAGGGGCCGAACCGGTTCTGCGCAGGGCACTCCGGGCCTTCCTCGACCTTCTTGTGCTCCAGGCAGTAGTACCATTCGCCCGGTTTGCCCACCGTGCGCTTCTTGAACAGGGCCATCGACGGCTCCTTTCCTTATCGCCATGGTGCCCCGGGACCGCTGGTTAGACTCGCTGGCATGTCTGGCCAGTCGCTTCTCGTACCAGGGGAGATCACTCCCGTCCGTTCCGTACCCGGAAACATCCGGCGTCCCGAGTACGTGGGGAAGCCGGCCCCGACGCCGTACACCGGCCCGGAGGTCCAGGACTCCGACACCGTGGAGCGGATGCGCGTCGCGGGCCGTATCGCCGCGCAGGCGATGGAGGAGGCCGCCAAGCACATCGCCCCCGGGGTCACCACGGACGAGCTCGACCGGGTCGCCCACGACTTCATGGTCGACCACGGCGCCTACCCCTCGACGCTCGGCTACCGGGGCTTCCCGAAATCACTGTGCACCTCGCTCAACGAGGTCATCTGCCACGGCATCCCCGACTCCACCGTGCTGCGCGACGGCGACATCGTGAACCTGGACGTCACCGCGTACATCAACGGGGTGCACGGCGACAACAACGCCACCTACCTCTGCGGCGACGTCGACGAGGAGTCGCGCCTGCTGGTCGAGCGCACCCGGGAGTCGCTGAACCGCGCCATCAAGGCGGTCAGGCCCGGGCGCCAGATCAATGTGATCGGCCGGGTCATCGAGTCGTACGCGAAGCGGTTCGGTTACGGGGTCGTCCGCGACTTCACCGGGCACGGCATCAACTCCTCGTTCCACTCCGGCCTGATCATCCCGCACTACGACAGCCCGCACGCCACCACGGTGATGCAGCCGGGTATGACGTTCACCATCGAGCCGATGCTGACGCTGGGCACCCACGAGTACGACCTGTGGGAGGACGGCTGGACCGTGGTGACGAAGGACCGGAAGCGGACGGCCCAGTTCGAGCACACGCTGGTGGTCACGGAGACCGGAGCGGAGATCCTCACCCTCCCGTAACTCACCCGAAAATCGGACAGAAGAACCACTTGCTCCCTCAGCGCGTAGCCTTTTACCGACAGACAGTCGGGAACCAGTTGACTTAGGTAAACCTAAGCAGGAGGATCGGCGTATCGGCACGCGCCGCCGCACCGCCGCGGCGGTCGCTGCCGATATATCCGTCTCTTTCTGGACTTCCCGTCCCCTCGGTCCCCGGAGGCCCGCCTTGGACGCAACCGCCACCGTCACTCCCTTCTCGACGCTCATCCGCACCGCGTCGCACGAGCAGCACACCGAAGCGGAGACCTCGACCTTCATGAGTGACCTGCTCGGCGGGCGGCTGGGAGTGGACGCGTACACGCGCTACACCGAGCAGCTGTGGTTCGTGTACCGGGCTCTGGAGGAAGGCGCGGACGCCCTGCGCGACGACCCGGTCGCCGGCCCCTTCATACAGCCGGAGCTGATGCGCTCCACCGAGCTGGAGCGCGACCTGGCGCACCTGCGCGGGGCCGACTGGCGCGAGGGCGTCGAGCCGCTGCCCGCCACCGCCGCCTACGCGGCCCGGGTCGCGGAGTGCGCGCGCACCTGGCCCGCCGGCTACATCGCCCACCACTACACCCGCTACCTCGGCGACCTCTCGGGCGGTCAGATCATCCGCGACAAGGCGGAGAAGACCTGGGGCTTCGAGCGCAAGGGCGACGGCGTGCGCTTCTACGTCTTCGAGGAGATCACCAACCCGGCCGCGTTCAAGCGGGGTTACCGCGAGCTGCTGGACGCGGTGAACGCGGACGACCTGGAGAAGCAGCGCATCGTCGAGGAGTGCAAGCGGGCCTTCGCGCTGAACACGGCGGTCTTCCGCGAGCTGGGCGAGGCCTTCCCGCTCAGCGCGTGACCGAGCACGGGCCAGGGCCTCTCGTTTGGATCATGTCGGGCTCGCGGGGTCCGGCCTGATCCAAACGAGAGAACCTAGTGCGCCCGTGAGCGTGCGGCTCCACCGGCCGCCGGTGGAGCCGCACGCGATACCGGGGCAAGGACGCGGCCCGGCAGCGGGACGGCCGTCCGGCTCAGCCCCGGACGGCCATCAGGACGCGGCCCCCGACCTCCACCGTGCCGTCCGGCGCGGGTGCGGTGAGGATCTGGGAGCCGCGTCCCTGTGTGATGTTCAGGGCCCGGCCGAGCCGCGCGCTGAGCAGCAGGGCCGCGGCGCCCGTCGCCTCGTCCTCGACGACCGCCTCGCCGCGCCTCGGGAAGGCCCGTGCGCGCACCCTTCCGGCCGCCTCGTCCTCCCACGCCCAGGCGTAGAGCCACCCCTCGCCGGGCGGCGGGGCCGGCAGCGCGTCGACCTCGGCGGCGCTCGCGTACCGCTGGAGCGTGCGCGGCGGGACCCACTCGGGGCGGGCGGTGATCCAGGTGAACTCCCCGTCCTGGCGGGCGAACACGTCCCCGACCTCCAGCTCCAGGACCTCCAGGTCCAGCAGCCACGCGGTGCCCACCAGCGGATGCCCGGCGAACGGCAGCCGGAGCCCGGGGGCGTGGATGTCCACCCGCCCGCGCTCCGGGTCGTCGACGAACACGGTCTCGCTGAAGCCGAGCCGCTGGGCCAGCAGTTGCCGGGAGGCCTCGTCGGGGTGACCGCGTCCGTCGCGTACGACGCCGAGGGCGTTGCCGTGCCGGCCGTCGGGTCCGCAGAACACCCGCAGGACGTCGATGCCCCGGGGTACGTCGTAGTCGTTCACGGGGGGCATTCAAGCACTGCCGGGCGACGGGGCGGGAAACCGGGCGGGGTACGGCAGCGGGGCCGTACCGGCGGGCACTGGTGCTGCCGGTAGGGCCCCGGGGCCGTACGGATGGTGCGGAGTGGATCAGGCGGAGTGGATCAGGCGGTGGCGTCACGACGACGGCGCGCCGCGATCACGACGCCCGCGCCGGCCGCCACGACGACGCCGGAGGCGGCGATCAGGGCGCCGGTCGGGACGTCGGAGCCGGTGGCGGCCAGGGCGCCGGAGCCGCCGACCGTGCCGCCGGTGGAGCCGCCGCCGACCGTGCCGCCGCCTCCGGTGGTGGAACCGCCCGCCGTGGAACCGCCGGTGGAGCCCGAACCGCCGGTGGTGGAGCCGGAGCCGCCCGGAAGCCGGGCGTCCTTGTCGAGGGAGACCACGGCGTTCAGGGCATCAAGCTTCTCGCCCTTCTCGTAGAAGCCGCCGAACGCCTCGGCGCCGCCCTCGGTGAGCGTCACCGGGACGCCCTTGAGGCTCACGATGCCGTCCTTGGCGGCGAGCGCGCCCGCGGGCACCTTCAGTTCGGCGAAGTCCACGCCGGTCAACTTGTCGGCCTTGGGGTTCCGGTTCGCTTCGGTCGGGAGCGCCTTGGTGGAGACGTCGGCGACGAGCTTGCCGGAGGCGCCCTTGACGACGACCTTCAGGTTGCTGAGGGAGAGTTCGAGCTCGTACGCGCCCTCCTTCTCGTGGCCGAGGAAGCGCACCTTGCCCTGGAACGCGGCGTTCAGCGTGTTCTTGTCGGCGTCGAGGTGGCCGGTGGCCCTGCTGAAGCGGTAGCCGTCGGCGACGGTGGTCGCGCCGCCGCTCGTCTCGACCTTGCCGCGCGCGATCGGACCGACGACGTAGGAGCGGAACTTCTCCTTGACGCCCCAGTTCAGGGTGCCGTCGACGACCGGGCCGCTGACGGGCGCGGCGGTCCGGGAGGCGGACGGCGACGGACCGGCCGTCGGCTCATCGGAGGGCTCCTCGGAAGGCTCCTTCGAGGGGTCCTCGGACGGGTCCTTGGAAGGCTCCTTGCCCGGGTCCTTGGAGGGCTCCTTGGACGGGTCCTTCGACGGGTCGTCGCTCGGGTCCTTGCTCGGGTCCTTCGACGGGTCCGGGCCGGGCGCGGCGGTCTTGACCGACAGGGTCGCCGCGTCGAGCGCGGAGCCCTTCTCGTAGAAGCCTCCGAAAGCGTCCACGCCGTCGGCGGTCAGCTTGGCGGGGATGTCCGAGAAGACCATCGCGCCGCCCGCGCCGCCGCCCCGCTCCGCGGCCGTCATGTCGAGCGCGGCGATGGGGGCGTCGTTCTTGGAGACGACGGTGCCGTCCATCCTCTTGCTGCTGAAGTCAGCGGTGATGGTGCCGGTCTGGCGGCCCGTGCCGACCTTGATGTCGCTCAGCTTGACGTCGAGCACGCCCTCGTGGCCCTCGAACCGGACACCGCCCTTGAACGCGGTCCTGGATTCGTGCGTCCCGGTGTCGTAGGTGCCCGTGCCGCCGGTGAAGGTGAACACACCGTTGCCGGAGGCCTGCTGGGCGCCGTCCGTGACAGTGATCTTGCCGTGGGCGATGGGACCGGCCACGTACCTGCGGAAGTCCGCGTGAATGCCCCAGTCCAGTGTGCCGTCCACGAGCTCCAGCTTCGGGGCGGCGGTGGGCGCGTCGGCCGGGGATCCGGCGGCGATGGCGGGAAGGGCGAAGGCGGTGGCGCCGAGTGCGGCGGCGGTGGCGACGGCCGCTGCGAGGGCTATGGGGCGGCGAGTTGCTGCCATGTCGGTGGGTCTCCTAGCGAACGGGGGGAGGGGGAAGAGAGGCGTGGGGGGAGGGGGTGAGGATCCATAAGGCGCGCATGGGGGTGCCGGGCGTCAGGAAGTCGGGGAGGAGTCGGAGGCAGGCCGCGCGGGGCGGCGGCGCAGGGCGAAGAACGTGGCGGCCGCCGCGACGAGCAGCAGTGCGCCGCCGCCGGCGAGGTAGACGCCCGTGCCCGGGCCGGAGTCGGAGGAGGCGGCCGCCGGTGCGGTGGAGGGCTTCTCCGCGGCCTTCTCCGTGGGCTCGGCGGACGCGGTCGGCTCACTGCCGAGGTCCGGGAGCGCGGGCAGTTGGGCCTTCTCCTCGACGGCCACGGCGAGCGAGACCGGGTCCATCGCGGTACCCGCCCTGTACATGGAGCCGAAGGCCTTGGCGCCGTCGGCGGTGAGAGTGGCGGGGGCCTCGGTGAGGACGGCGAGACCCTCCTTCGGCGCGAGGTCCTTCGCGGGGAAGGTGATGAGGGGCACGTCCTCGCGGGTGGCGCCCTCGCTGGTGACGTCGGCCGACAGCGTGCCCTCGCCCTTGGCGACGGCGACGGTGACCCCGGCGAACTCCAGGTCGAGTTCGTGGGCGCCGGTGAAGCGGATGCTGCCGCCGAAGTCCGCGTCCAGCGTCTGCTTCTTCGCGTCGTACGTCCCCTTGCCCTGCGGGAAGCGGAACAGGGCCCCGCCGTCCTGGGCGCCGTCGGCGAGCGTCCACTTGCCCTGGCCGATGGAGCCGGTGACGTACTCGCGGAAGGTGCGGCGTACGCCCCAGTCGACGGCGGCGTCCTCGAAGCGGCCCGCCTTCTCCTTCTTCTCCGCCTTCTCCTTCTTCTTCCCGCCCTCTTCCTTCTTCTCGTCCGGGGCGGACGGCTTCTGCTCGGCGGCCGCGCCCCGGGTGTCGACGGAGAGGCTGATCGGGTCGAGCGGGGTGCCCGCGGTGTAGTAGCCCGCGAAGGCGGAGGCTCCCTGGGTGGTCAGCGTGGCGGGGCCGCCGGTGAGGGCGATGGGGGTGGAACCGCCCTTCATGTCGATCCCGCCGAGGTCGAGCGAGGCCAGCGGCACCTGGGAGCGGTTGGAGACCTTTCCGGTCCCCCGCTCCTTGCTGACCACGTCCGCGTGGAGCGTGCCGCTGCCGCCGCTGATCCGGACGGTGGGACGGCTGATCGTGAGGTCCAGCTCGTTGCTGCCGTCGGGCTTCCGGTGACCGGTGAAGTGCACGCCGCCGGAGAAGCCGGAGGTGAGCGCTCCGCTGTCCGGGTCGTAGGAGCCGGTCGCCGAGTGGAAGCGGAACTGGCTGCCGCCGACCGTCGCCGCGCCGCCGGTGAGGCTCCAACTGCCGCCGGCGATGGGGCCGGTGACATAGCTCTGGAAGGAGGACTTGATGCCCCAGTCCAGTCGGCCGCCCTGCACCGTACGGCCGGCCGCTTGCGCGGTGGCGCCGGGGAGCAGGGCTCCCAGCACTATCGCGAGGAGCGCGACGGCGAGCGCGCGGGTGGATCTGGACGACGGCATGAGGGCCCCTCCGAGGACTGGATGCTCAGGTAAGGCTAACCTAAGGTATTCCCAGCCCGGGCCGGAACCCTTACCGGTCACGCCGTCACCGGCGAACGGCCGACCGCACGCCGCAGAACGACAGGACGGTGCCCCGTGCACATCACGCAGGCCTTCGCCACGAGGAGCCCCGAGGGCTCCGATGGTCCGGACGCCGGACGGGTTTCGCGCCGTCGCCCGGCCCGGGGCAGGGCGACCGCCGCCCTCACCTCCGCCCTCGCCCTCGCCCTGGTCCTGACCGGCTGCGGCGGAGACGGAGCCGGCGACTCCGCGCCGAAGTCCGCCGGGAACACCGCCGACGCCGACCGGGTCGAGCCGCTGGCCGCCCCGCCCGCGCCGAAGCTGCCGGTGACGGTCGACTCGGCGGACGGCACGAAGGTCACGATCGGTTCCACCGACCGGATCGTGCCGCTGACCGGGTCACTGAGCGAGATCGTCTTCACCCTCGGTTTCGGGAAGCAGGTGGTCGCCCGGGACATCACCGCCACCTTCGAACAGGCCGAGAAGCTCCCGGTGGTGACCCGTGCCCACGACGTCTCGGCGGAGAGCGTGCTCTCGCTGAAGCCGACGATCGTCCTCGCCGACACCACCACCGGGCCGGCCGAGGCGATCGACCAGATCCGCGACGCGGGCATCCCTCTCCTCGTCGTCGAGCCCGCCAAGGAACTCGCCGACGTCGGCCGCCGCATCGACACCGTCGCCGAGGCCCTCGGCGTACCGTCCGCCGGAACGGAGCTCACCGAGCGGACCGAGACCCGGATCGCCGCCGTCCAGAAGTCCATCCCGGACCCCGCGGACGGCAAGAAGCCCCGGGTCGCCTTCCTCTACCTGCGCGGCTCGGCCTCCGTCTATCTGCTGGGCGGCGCGGAGTCCGGGGCCGGTTCGCTGCTGGAGGCGGCGGGCGCGGTCGACGCCGGCAAGGAGTCGGGCCTGGACAAGGACTTCACCGCCATCACCAGCGAGGCGCTCGCCAAGGCCGCGCCGGACGCGATCCTCCTGATGACCAAGGGGTTCGAGTCGGTCGGCGGCATGGACGGTCTGGTGAAGATCCCCGGCATCGCGGAGACCCCGGCCGGGATGGACCGCCGGATCGTCACCGTCGACGACGGGGTGCTGCTCAACTACGGGCCGCGCACCGACCGGGTGCTCGCCGAGATCGTCGAGCAGCTGTACGCGAAGGGCGGCACGGGCCAGTGACCACCGCGTACGAGGAACGCACCGGGACCGAGCTGAAGTCCCCGGGCGAAGGAACGGACGGCGCCGCCGCCCCCAAGTCGCCCCGGAGCAGGGTGTTCGTGCTCACCGCCGTGCTCTCCCTCGCCCTGCTCGCCGGCTGTCTGCTGTCCGCGGCGATCGGCGCGTACTCCATCCCGCTCGGCGACGTCCTGTCCTCCGTGCAGCACCGGATCGGCCTCGGCGGACAGGGGTTGGACCGGGTCGGCGAGAGCGTCCTGTGGAACGTACGGCTCCCCCGGGTCGTCCTCGCCCTGCTCGTCGGCGCGTCCCTCGGCTGTGCGGGCGCGCTGATGCAGGGCGTGTTCGGCAACCCGCTCGCCGAGCCCGGCGTGATCGGCATCTCGGCGGGCGCGGCCGTGGGCGCGGTCGCCTCGATCGCGCTCGGCCTGAGCTTCTTCGGCAACTGGACCATCACCGTCTGCGCGTTCGTCGCCGGTCTGATCACGGTGCTGCTCGTCTACACGCTCTCGCGGTCCGGCGGCCGGACCGAAGTGGTGACGCTGATCCTCACCGGTATCGCCGTCAACGCGTTCGCGGGCGCGCTGATCGGCCTGTTCATCTTCTTCGCGGACAACGCGCAGATCACCCAGATCACCTTCTGGCAGCTCGGTTCGCTCTCCCAGGCGACCTGGCCCAAGGTGCTCGCCGTGCTGCCGTGCGCGCTGGCGGGGCTCCTCATCGCCCCGTTCTACGCCCGCAAGCTGGACCTGCTGGCCCTCGGGGAGCGGCCCGCCCGGCACCTGGGCGTGGACGTGGAGCGGCTGCGGATCGTGCTGGTGCTGGTGGTGGCGCTGCTGACGGCCGCCGCGGTCGCCGTCGCCGGGATCATCTCCTTCGTCGGGCTGCTCGTCCCGCATCTGCTGCGGATGGCCAACGGCCCCGGCCACCGCTTCCTCGTCCCGGGCTCCGCGCTCGGCGGCGCCCTGGTCCTGGTGGCGGGCGACCTCGCGGCCCGTACGGTGGCGGCCCCCGCCGAGCTGCCTCTCGGGGTGCTGACCGCGCTCTTCGGCAGCCCGTTCTTCTTCTGGCTGCTGCGCAGGACCCGTCGCAAGCAAGGTGGTTGGGCATGAGGACGCTGAGAGACCTGTTCGCGGTACGCCCCCGGGAGCTGCCCTCGCCCGTGCCCCCCGGCTCCCCCGCCGTCGAGGCGGTCGGCCTTTCGGTCCGGCTCGGGCAGCGGCAGGTGCTGGACTCCGTCGGTCTGACCGCGCACGCGGGCGAGGTGGTCGCCCTGGTCGGGCCGAACGGTGCGGGCAAGTCGACGCTGCTGGCGGCCCTGGCCGCCGATCTGCCCGCCGGGAGCGGCGAGGTGCGGATCGACGGCCGCCCGGCCACCGCGTGGTCCGCGCCCGAACTGGCGCTGCGCCGCTCGGTGTTGCCGCAGTCCGCCGCGCTGTCCTTCCCGTTCCCGGTGGAGGACGTCGTACGGATGGGGCGGGCGCCCTGGGCCGGTACGGAGCGGGAGGACGAGGACGACGCGGCGGTGGCCGCGGCGATGGCGGCGACCGAGGTGACGCGGTTCGCGGGCCGCCCCTTCTCCGCGCTGTCGGGCGGCGAGAAGGCCCGGGTGGCACTGGCCCGGGTGCTGGCGCAGCGGGCCCCGCTGATGCTGCTCGACGAGCCGACCGCCGCCCTGGACCTGCGCCACCAGGAGTTGGTGCTGCGGATCTGCCGGGACCGGGCCGCCGCGGGGGACGCGGTCGTGGTCGTGCTGCACGACCTCGGCCTCGCCGCGGCGTACGCGGACCGGGCGGCCGTCCTGCACGAGGGGCGGATCGCGGAACTGGGCCCGCCGGACGAGGTGTTCAGCGGCGAGCTGCTCGGCGAGGTCTACCGGCAGCCGGTGGAGGTCTTCCCCCATCCCCGTACGGGCAGGCCGCTGATCGTGCCGGTGCGCGGGGCCTGAGGCAGTTTGACGACAGGCCCTGGGTCACGGTGTGGACGCTGTATCCGGTCCCCGCCCGCACACCGTCCACCGCCCCGGTAGGGTTTCGACGGTCAGTGCGGGCGACGGATTCAGAAGGCGCAGAAGCAACGGATGACGAGACACCCTGGGCTGGGCCGGCTGACGGCGGGGCTCGCGACGGCGACGGTGCTGTGCGTGACGGCGAGCGGCTGTGTGACGGTGCACGGGGAGCTGGAAGTGCTGCCCGGGGCGAAGAAGCCGGAGGCCGCACAGGCGCTCAAGGACTTCACCGACGCCTACAACGCGGCGGACAAGGCGTTCGATCCGGCGCTGGACGCGGACCGGGTGACGGGTTCGCTCGGCGCGATCAACCAGGCCGGGCTGAAGGCCCGGCAGTCGTACAACCCCGACGGCAACAAGGCGCACAAGCCGCTGGTGCTGGACGACGCGACGTACGTCGTCCCCAAGAAGGCGGGCTGGCCGCGCTGGTTCCTCGCGGACACCGACTCCAACCGGGACCAGGACGGCGGAAAGCTGGACACCCGCTGGCTGGTGGTGTTCGTACGGTCGGGCCCCGACGCGCAGTGGAAGGCGTCGTACCTCGCGGTCGTCCCGTCCTCCCGGATGCCGGAGTTCACCCTGGACGAGGACGGGTTCGCCACCCCGGTGGAGCCCGGGGACAACGGCCTGGCCGTGGCGCCCGAGGAGCTGAGCGCCTCGTACACCGGCTACCTGCAGAACGGCAGCCCTGACGTGTTCGCGCCCTCCACGTCCACCTCGGGCTGGCGCGAGACGCGCCGCACCACGCGGCGGGCGGGGTTCTCCTACCAGTACCTCGACCAGCCGCTGACGCGTGCGGCGTTCGCACCGCTCGGGCTGCGCACCGAGGACGGCGGGGCGCTGGTCTTCTTCAGCAGCAAGCACTTCGAGCGGCAGACCGCGGCGAAGGGGCTGCGGCCGGAGGTCAACGCGGACGTGAAGGCGCTGCTCACCGGCGAGGTGAACAGCAGCCTCACCAAGGAGCGGGTCTCCAGCCAGCTGGTGCACGTCCCGGCGCGCCAGGGGGCGGCCGGCTCCGAGTCCGGGTCCGGCGGCAAGGTGCGGATGCTGAACCGGCTGCCGGGCCTGGTCGCGGCGAAGGGCGAGTAGGCGGGGCAGCGGCTCGGGCCGGCGCGCCCGCCGGGCGGCCCGACGGCATCCGACGGCGCCCGGCGCTGCGGCCGGGCGGTCGCGCACCGAACCACCGGCTCAGCGGCTCAGCGGCCAGGCGATCGAGTCGTGGTCCAGCTCGCTCTGCTCGGCACTGCCCGCATACCGCGCACAGGCGTCGGTGAGCGTCTCCAGCAGGGTCAGCGGGTCGGGCAGCTCGTGCTCGGGGCCGCGCACCCAGCGGACGTCGAGCTCACCGGGGAGCCGGGCGGGCGGCAGCAGGACGTAGCTGCCCCGGCAGTGCCAGCGCAGGCCCGGGTGGGCGTCCATGGTCTCGGGGTGGCAGTCCAGCTCGCAGGGCCACCACTCGTCCTCGTCCTCGGGGGTGCCGCGGGTGGCGGTGAAGAAGAGCATCCGGTCCTCGCCGGACTGGGCGACCGGGCCGACGTCGATGCCCGCGTCGAGAAGGCGCTCCAGGGCGCTGCGGCCCGCGGTGAGCGGCACGTCCAGCACGTCGTGGATCATGCCGGTCGCGGTGATGAAGTTGGCCAGCGGCTGACTGCCGGCCCAGCGCTCGATCTGGGCGCGGTCGGTGGTCGACTGCGTCTGCCAGGCGAAGGAGATGGGATGCCGGGCAGGCGTGGGACAGCCGATGCGTTCGCACGAACATCGGTATCCGAGAGGGTGGGCGGCGGGGGCGATGGGCATGCCTGCGTCGGCGACCGCCAGGAGCAGCGCGACCCGGGCCGGCTCGTCGGCCTCGGCCCCCGGTGATTTGGGACGTCGCCGCAGCCACTGGGAGATCCTGCTCTCTGTGCCGCGGAAACGGCCGGAATCGGCGCCCATCTATCCCCTCACCTCAGCAGTTCACCTCAGCGTTGCCTGTCCATCGTCGCACCATCCTGCGGTTCGGGTGGCCAGAGTTCACCAGCGGGGCCGTGTACCACCGCACCGAGTGAGCACCATCACGCCCGATGTCACCGCATACCGGACGTCTCCCGCCATTGCCGGTGGGTTCGGGGGGTTGCCGCCGGGCCCTCGGGTCAGGGTCGCGGGGTGAGCCCGCCGAGGGTGTAGTCGACGATCGCGTCGGCGTACGTGTGGGTGAGCGGCAGGGTCCGCAGCAGCCAGCGGTGCATCAGCGGGGCGATGAGCAGCTCCAGGGCGATCCGCGGGTCGGCGTCGGCGCGCAGGTCCCCGGCCTCCTGGGCGGCCCGCAGGCGTGTGACGTACAGCGCGAGCTGCGGTTCGAGCAGCTTCGTGACGAATTCGGCGCCCAGTTTCGCGTCGACGATGCCCTCGGCGGTCAGCGCGCGGGTGGGGACCTCCAGCGCCGGGTCGTTCAGCTCGTCGACGGTGGCCCGCAGGACGAGCTTGAGGTCGGCGGTCAGATCTCCGGTGTCGGGGATGCCCTGCGCGGCGTCGCCGGACTGCGGTCCGGCCTCCTGTGCGGCCCGGCCCGCCAGGTCCAGGAAGGCCTCCATCAGCACGGCGGCCTTGGAGGGCCACCAGCGGTAGATGGTCTGCTTGCCGACGCCGGCGCGGGCGGCGATACCCTCGATCGTCGTGCGCTGGTACCCCACCTCTCCGACGAGGGCGAGGGCGGCGTCGTGGATCGCCCGGCGGGAGCGGTCGCTGCGGCGACTGGAGTCGGGTGCCTTGGTGGGTGCCATACGTCCAATCTAGCGCGAACAAGCCGATACGTATCGTCTTGTGGCCGCCTCGCGGTCGTCCCGCGGTGGCGGATCCGAGGCGGCGAGCCCTCCGGGCGCAGCGAGACGTCCGGGCAGGGGGCATCCGGGCGGTGGCCGTTACCGGGCGGTCCGGTGAACCACCCGATCGATCGACTGCGGATCCGGCGCGCACGGCGCACCATGGGCTCACGCACAGACCGTGCGCATCCCACCGTTCCGCGGCTCCGGCCGCCGTTCGCGAGGAGCCCGAGTTGAACCGTGACGCCACCCCTCGTCGCTACCTGATGTGCGCCCCGGCGCACTTCCGGGTCACCTACTCCATCAACCCGTGGATGGACCCGTCCAAACCCGTCGACCTGCCGCTGGCCCAGACCCAGTGGGAGGACCTGCGCGACCGCTACCGCGCCCTCGGCCACACCGTCGAGCTGCTCACTCCCCGTCCCGACCTGCCCGACATGGTCTTCGCCGCCAACGGAGCCACGGTGATCGGCGGCCGGGTGCTCGGCGCGCTGTTCGCGTACCGGGAGCGGTACGAGGAGGCCGGGGCCCACCGGGACTGGTTCCGGGAGCACGGCTTCACCGAGGTCCACGAGCCGGAGCACGTCAACGAGGGCGAGGGGGACTTCGCCGTCACCGCCTCCTACCTGCTGGCCGGGCGCGGCTTCCGCTCCAGCCCGCTCTCGCACGCCGAGGCCCAGGAGTTCTTCGGGGTGCCGGTCGTCGGGCTCGATCTGGTGGATCCGCGCTACTACCACCTGGACACCGCGCTGTGCGTGCTGGACGCGGCGGCCGACGAGATCATGTACTACCCGGACGCCTTCTCCCCCGGCAGCCGGGCGGTGCTGCGCCGACTGTTCCCGGACGCGCTGCTCGCCCGGGAGGCGGACGCGGCGGCGTTCGGCCTCAACTCGGTCAGCGACGGACGCCACGTCCTGCTGCCGCAGGGGGCCACGGGTCTCCTGGACCCGCTGCGGGACCGGGGGTTCGAGCCGGTCCCGATGGACCTGGGTGAGCTGCTGAAGGGCGGCGGCAGCGTGAAGTGCTGCACCCAGGAGCTGCGGCCCTAGGACCTCTCCTCACTCCGTGCTCTCCGGCGGCCAGGGATCGCCCCAGGCGATGTCCCTGGCCGCCCGGTACAGCTCGCCGTGACGCTTGGTGACCGTGGAGCGGGCCAGTCCGTCGTCGCGGGTGCACAGCTCCAGCAGCACCTGGCCCTTGCGGATCTGCGGCCTGCGGGTGATCCGGGCGGGCGCCGGGGCGGTGGGGAAGCGGGTGGCGACGACGTAGGCGAACTTCTCGTCCTCGTGGCTCAGGGAGCCGCCCTTGACCTGCCGGTGCAGCGAGGAGCGGCTGACCCGGGCCGAGAAGTGGCACCAGTCGGCCCCGGGGGTGATCGGGCAGGCCTCGCTGTGCGGGCAGGGGGCCGCGACGCTCAGCCCGGCGGCGATCAGCCGGTCGCGGGCCTCGATGATCCGGGCGTAGCCGTCCGGAGTGCCGGGCTCCACGATCACCACCGCCTGCCCGGCCGTCGCCACCGCGTCGACCAGTTCGGTCCTGGCCCCTGCCGTCAACTCCTTGAGCACATAGCTGACGGTGATCAGGTCCACCGGGGCCAGCTCCAGCGCCGCCCCGATCCGGGCCTTCTCCCAGCGGGCGTCGCGGAGCCCCGGGACGCCGGACGCCTCGGCCAGTTCACGGCCGAGCGCGAGGGCGGGTTCGGCCCAGTCCAGGACGGTCGTGGCCGGGCCTTCCCAGACCCCGGCCACCGCCCAGCCCGCCGCTCCCGTGCCGCCGCCGACGTCGGTGTGGGTGGCGGGCGTCCAGCCGGGCGCGGCCCCGGCCAGGGCGTCGAGGGCGGACCGTACGGCTTCGTAGGTGGCGGGCATCCGGTACGCGGCGTACGCGGCGACATCGGAGCGGTCCCGCAGGATCGGGGCGTCCGTCGGGGTCTCCCCCCGGTAGCTGGCGATCAGCCGGTCGACGGCCTGCGCGGCCTGCTTGGGCGGCAGTCCGTCGAGCAGTCCGGCCAGCGCCGCGCGCAGGGACTGTGCGGTGGGGAGGGTGACGTTCACCGCCGAATTGTAGGGCGGAGGCGACCCGGCGGGCGCATTCCGCTTCGCCGGGGGCCAGGAGGGTACGGAGAGACGTGCGCGGGTTCCACGGGGCCGTGCCGGGTCCGCACCAAGACTTCACGTAACCGGTACGGAACGGGAATCCAGCGAACTCCACACCGGTGTGGGCCTGTTGCTACGCTGGCCCGCGCGTGGACGGCACCAGATCAAGATGGTCCAGCAGGGGAGCCATGAGGCAGAAGATCGTGCGGCTGACGCTCGTCGGCGGGGTGGTCTTTCTCGCCCTGCTCCTGCTGCTGGCCACCTGTGGCGGCAGCCCCGACGAGGACGACCGGAAGAGCGGCGCGGCCACCGGGACGGCGAAGCCGGTGCTGCCGAGCGCCGGGCCGGTGACCCGGCTGACCGTTCCGCCGCAGTACACGACGGACCGGGGCTGGGAGATCATCGGCTCCTCCCCCGATGTCGCCGTCTCCCACGCGACGGGCCTGCTGGCCTATCTGGAGCGGTCGAAGGACAACCGCTACCGCGTGCGCACCGTGGACACGGCCACCGGCGAGCTGGGCTGGCGGGGCAAGGCCTGGCGGCTGCCGGATCCGCTGCACTACCCGAAGCTCGCCACGGTGGCCAAGGGCGACCGGCAGTTCTTCGTGACCTGGTCCTACGGAAAGGTCGGCGACGGGCTGTCGCCGGCGAACACCTTCCTCGCGCTCGATCTGTACGACGTCACGAACGGGAACCGGCAGCGCGTCGAGGTGCCCTGGTCGGGGGCCCCGAACGTCCATACGACCGGACCGGACATCGTGATCAGTGACGGGAAGGCGAACAGCACCCTGATCGACCCGGTCACCGGCGAGGTGTCCGAACTGAGCGCGGACAAGCTGAAGTACCCCAAGGGCTGCACGGCCTGCAAGCAGCTCACCGAGGTGCACGGTCAGACCTCCGAGGGCCTGCTGCTGGGCGGAGCACGGGAGTTCTGGGTGCGCGGCGGCTGGTTCAGCAGGAACGTCGCGCCCAAGGGTGCCGACAGGGGCAGCGGTGTGGTGACGTCGACGACCCCGGACCAGGTGCTGGCGAAGTGGGCGCCCGCGAAGAAGACCAAGCGGGCGGCGACCCACGAGCTGTGGGCGGTGCACGACGCGGCGACCGGTGAGGTCCTCACCTCGGTGGAGTGCCACAAGCCCGCCATAAAGCCGGGGCGTTTCCCGCAGGCGGTCCTCTCCCCCTCGGGCGACTATCTGATCGCCGGGAACCTGGCCTTCGATCTGGAGGCGAAACAGGGCCGCTGCTTCGAGGACGAGGGCGGCGCCGCCCATCTGACGCTGGCCACGGTGACGGACGACGGCATCGCGTACGGGGCCGAGAACGCGCGCGACGCCTCGGAGGCGCTGTCCGGCGGCGGGCTCCCGGTCTCGATGGACTTCGCCACCTGGAGCACCGAGCGGCTGTCGCGCAACGCGCGGCTGCCGGGCACGGAGACGACCGGGGTCGGGGTGTTCCGCTGGACCGACCGGCAGGACCGCACGCATCTGATCGGCTACCCGCGGACCGGCTGAGTCCGCGGCGGGCGCCGGGGCTCCGGGAGGCACCGGGTCCCCGGCGGGCAGCGGCGGCTCAGAGGCCGCCGGCCTCGCGGCCCGCCCGCTGCCAGGGGCGGCACAGGAGCAGGAAGCAGGCCACCGCCGCCACCGCGCACACCACCTGGACCACGGCCATCGGGACGGCCGTGTCCTCCCCCGCGATGCCGACCAGCGGGGAGGCGACGGCGCCGATGAGGAACGAGGACGTGCCGAGCAGCGCGGAGGCGGAGCCCGCCGCGTGCTTGGTGCGCATCAGAGCCTGGGCGTTGGTGTTCGGCATCGCGAGCCCCATCGCCGACATCAGCACGAAGAGCCCGGCGGCGACCGGCAGGAGGCCGACCTCGCCGAAGACGCCGGCCGTCATGAGCAGCAGCGCGACGGCGGCCAGCACGATCACCGCGAGGCCGAAGCCGAGCACCTTGTCGAGGCTGATCCGGCCGACGAGCAGTTTGCCGTTGATCTGCCCGACGGTGATCAGGCCGATCGAGTTGATCCCGAAGAGGAGGCTGAAGGTCTGGGGCGAGGCACCGTAGATCTCCTGAACGACGAACGGGGAGGCGGCGATGTACGCGAACAGGACGGCGAAGGCGAGTCCGCCCGCGACCATGTAGCCGGTGAAGACCCGGTCGGCGAGCAGCCCGCGCATGGTGCGCAGCGCGTCGGCGACCCCGCCGGTGTGGCGGTCTGCGGGCGGCAGCGTCTCGTGCAGCCACTTCCAGACGACCAGGGTGAGCACGATGCCGACGGCGGTCAGCACGACGAAGATGCCCCGCCAGTCGGTGATCCGCAGGACCTGCCCGCCGATCACCGGGGCGATCACCGGGGCGACGCCGGAGATCAGCATCAGGGTCGAGAAGAACCGGGCCATCTCCACGCCGTCGTAGAGGTCGCGCACCACGGCCCGCGCGATGACGATGCCGGCCGCGCCCGCGAGCCCCTGGAGGAGGCGGAAGCCGATGAGGAGTTCGGCGGTGGGGGCCAGGGCGCAGATGGCGGTGGCGAGGACGTAGACGACCATGCCGAGGAGCAGCGGCTTCCGGCGGCCCCAGCGGTCGCTCATGGGTCCGACGACGAGCTGGCCGAGGGCCATTCCGGCCAGGCAGGCGGTCAGGGTGAGCTGGATGGTGGCGGCGGGGGCGCTCAGGGAGTCGGTGACCGCGGGGAGCGCCGGGAGGTACATGTCCATGGACAGCGGCGGCAGTGCGGTGAGTCCGCCGAGGACCATGGTGACCAGGAAGCCGGTGCGCCGGGCGGTCTTCGCCGCCGGACCGGGGAGGCCGGCGGGGGCGGTGACCTGCGGGGCTGCCGGGTCGACGGCGAGGGCGCCCGCGTCCCCGTGCGGGATCTGTCGGTCGTCGGCCCCGGTCCCGGTCGAGGTGGTGGGTATGTGTGCCCGCTGGGCCCGGCTGCCGCCGCTGTCCGGCATTCTCTTCTCCACATCGTTGAATCCGCATCTATGCTCTCAGCTCGGCCGGAGTGGTCGATACCTTTTTCGGGCGGACTGGGGTGGCGGGCATGGGTGGGACGGTGCGCTGGGGTGTTCTGGCGACGGGCGGCATAGCCGCGCGGTTCACGGCGGACGTGCGGGCGCTCCCCGACGCCGAGGTGGTGGCGGTGGCCTCGCGCACGGAGGCCTCGGCGCGGGAGTTCGCCGAGCGGCACGGGATCGGGCGGGCCTACGGCAGCTGGGCGGAGCTGGTCGCCGACGACGAGGTGGACGTGGTGTACGTGGCCACCCCGCACTCGGCGCACCACGCGGCGGCCGGGCTGGCGCTGCGGGCCGGAAAGCACGTGCTGTGCGAGAAGGCGTTCACGCTGAACAGCCGGGAGGCGGAGGAGCTGGTGGCGCTGGCCCGGGACCGCGGCCTCTTCCTGATGGAGGCCATGTGGACCTATCTCAATCCGGTGGTCCGCCGGCTGACCGAGCTGGTCCGGGACGGGGCGATCGGCGAGATCCGTACCGTACAGGCGGATTTCGGCTTCGCGGGCGACTTCGCTCCCGGGCACCGGCTGCGCGATCCGGAGCTGGGCGGCGGGGCGCTGCTGGACCTCGGCGTCTACCCGGTCTCCTTCGCCCACCTGCTGCTGGGCGAGCCGGACCGGGTGGCGGCCGACGCGCTGCTGTCCCCGGAGGGCGTCGACCTGAACACGGGGATGCTGCTCGGCTGGGACTCCGGCGCGAACGCGCTGCTCTCGTGCTCGATCGTCGGCCACCATCCGACGGCGGCCACCGTCATCGGCACGGCCGGGCGGATCGACGTCCCGCGCGACTTCTTCCACCCGGACCACTTCGTCCTGCGGCGGGCGGGCGCGGAGCCGGAGACGATCACCTCGGGGCCGGGGCCGCGCGGGCTCTCGGGCATGCAGTACGAGGCCGTCGAGGTGGCGCGGGCGGTGCGGGCCGGCGAGACCGAGTCCCCGCTCGTCCCGCTGGAGGGTTCGCTGGCGGTGATGCGGACGCTCGACGCGGTACGGGACCGCGTCGGCGTCCGCTACCCGGCGGACCGCTGAGCCCGGCTGCGCGGGCGTACGCCTTTACGCGGGGGTGAGCCCCGGGTTCCCGGCCTCGGTGACGAAGGAGGCCGCCGTGGTGAGGGGCGCGCCGGGGGTCGTGACGGCCGCCACCGTACGGAAGTCGGCGCGGGCCTCCTTCGTTCCGAGGGTGACGAGCGCGTAGCCGCGCCGCCCGTTGTAGTGCTTCAGATGCGGGTTGGCGCGGGTCTGGTTCTCCCAGTTGGCGGGCCGGTCCGCGCCGTCCTTGCCGCTGCTGACGGACGTGGTGACGATCTCCGTGCCGACGGTCCGCGAGGCGGGGTCGTCGAAGTCCTTCTTCAGGTCGAAGGCGTAGGAGACGTGGACGTCGCCGGTGAGGACCATGAGGTTCTCCACTCCGGCGGCCTCGGCCCCGGCCAGCACCCGCTGCCGGGAGGCGGGGTAGCCGTCCCAGGAGTCCATGGACAGCTTGAAGGCGTCGGTGGGCACATCGCGCCGCTGCGCGAAGGTCACCTGCTGCGGGACGACGTTCCAGGTGGCGTTCGAGGCCCGCCAGCCGTCGGTCAGCCAGCTTTCCTGGGCAGCCCCGGTCATGGTGCGCGCGGGATCCTCGGACTCGGGTCCCGGGGTGCGCCAGCCGTCGCCGTACGCCTGGTCGCTGCGGTACTGGCGGGTGTCGAGGATGTCGAACTGGGCGAGCCGCCCGAACTTCAGGCGCCGGTAGAGCCGCATGTCGGGCCCGGTGGGGCGCTGCGGGGTGCGCAGCGGCTGGTTCTCCCAGTACGCGCGGTACGCGGCGGCCCGGCGCAGCAGGAACTCCTCGGGCGGGACGTCGTTCTCGGGAGTGCCGCCCGCGTAGTTGTTCTCGGTCTCGTGGTCGTCCCAGGTGACGACGAAGGGGTGGGCGGCGTGGGCGGCGCGCAGGTCCGGGTCGGACTTGTAGAGGGCGTAGCGCAGCCGGTAGTCCTCCAGGGTGACCGTCTCGCGGTTGAAGTGCGCGGGGAGTCTGCGGTCGGTGTAGCCGCGGGCCCCGCCGGTGGCGGTGACGGCGTACTCGTAGAGGTAGTCGCCGAGGTGGAGGACGACGTCGACGTCCTCGGCGGCGAGGTGGCGGTGGGCGGTGAAGTAGCCGTCGTGGTACGCCTGGCAGGAGACGGCGGCCAGGGTCAGGGAGCTGTTGCGGGCTCCGGGGGCCGGGGCGGTGCGGGTGCGGCCGACCGGGCTGTTCCAGCTGCCGGTGCGGAAGCGGTAGTAGTAGACCCGTCCGGAGTCGAGGCCCTGGACCTCGGCGCGGACGCTGTGGGCGAACTCGGGGTGGGCGGTGACCGATCCGCGCCGCTCGACGCGCCGGAAGCGCTCGTCGCGGGCCACCTCCCAGCGCACCTCGACCCGGCCGCGCGGCAGTCCGCCGCCCGGCTCGTAGGGGCGGGGCGCGAGCCGGGTCCAGATGAGGACGGACGCCGGGTGCGGGTCGCCGGAGGCGACGCCGAGGGTGAACGGGTCCTCGGTGATCCGGCGGGCGTCGACCTCGGCGGCGCTCGCCGTGCCGGCGGCGGGCAGGTTCACGGCGAAGGCGAGCGCGGCGGCGGCTCCGGTGACGGTCAGGAAGCGTCTGCGCCCGACGCCCGGTTCGAGCAGCCGTGCGGCGGCGCGGAGCTCGGTGGCCCGCGTGTTCTGATCGGGCGTCATGATGGTCTGTGCGGCTGTCATATGCCCCTCCTCAGCCCGGATGCTGTCGGGCTTCATGGCAGCCGCACGTGACGACGCACCGTTGTCGCGTGCACAACATCCGCATGGCGGGTCGATGAGCACCGCGTGCCCCGTGCACCGATCCGTCCCGTACGCTGCCGGGCCATGAACACTGAGCAGACCGGTCGGAAAGTCGCCGTCGTCACGGGTGCGGGATCAGGGATCGGGCGGGCGGTCGCGCTCGCCCTCGCGAGCGCGGGCTGGTCGCTCGCGCTCGCCGGGCGGCGGGCCGAGCCGCTGGCGGAGACGGCGGCCGCCGCCGGGGACACCGAGGCGCTGTGCGTCACCACGGACGTGGCCGACGCCGACGAGGTCGGCGCGCTCTTCACCGCCGTACGGGAGCGGTTCGGCCGACTGGACCTCCTGTTCAACAACGCGGGCACGTTCGGCCCCGGCGGCGTGCCGCTGGAGGACCTGGCCGTCGAGGACTGGCGGGCGGTCGTCGACGTGAACCTGACGGGCGCGTTCCTGTGCGCGCAGGCGGCGTACCGGCTGATGAAGGAGCAGGACCCGCAGGGCGGCCGGATCATCAACAACGGCTCGATCTCCGCCCACGCGCCGCGCCCGCACTCGATCGCGTACACCGCGACGAAGCACGCGATGACCGGGCTGACGAAGTCGCTGTCGCTGGACGGCCGCCCCTACCGGATCGCCTGCGGGCAGATCGACATCGGCAACGCGGCGACGGAGATGACCGAGCGGATGTCGACCGGGATCCTCCAGGCCAACGGGGAGCTGGCGGCGGAGCCGGTGATGGCGGCGGCCGACGTGGCGCGGACGGTGGTGCACATGGCGGAGCTGCCGCTGGAGGCGAACGTCCAGTTCGCCACGGTCCTGGCGACGAACATGCCGTACGTCGGACGAGGTTGAGATCCAGGTCGAGGTTGAGGTTGAGACCGAATGTGATCGGGCTCGCTCGAACTGGCCATTGAATGACCGAATTTGCGGATTTCTCCGCACGCGACCGAGCAAGCGCGTGCTGACCGTATGATCGCATGCTGTTACACCTTCACCAGAACGACACAGAAGGAACACCACATGCGCATACGCACCGCTGCGCCGATCGCCCTGGCCGCCGCCACCGCACTGGCCGGCTCGCTCCTCGCCACGGCGGCGCCGGCCTCGGCGGCACCCCACCAGGGCGGACTGCACTTCGGGGTCGTGCAGTACGACGGCCCCGGCAAGGACAACCGGTCGACGAAGTCGCTGAACGCCGAGTGGGTGAACATCCACAACAACAGCAAGAAGAAGGTCCAGCTCAAGGGCTTCAAGGTGAAGGACAACACCGGCTACACCTACACCTTCGGCAGCTACACGATCGGCGCGGGCAAGACCGTCAAGCTCCGCACCGGCAAGGGCAAGAACGTCTCGGGCACCGTGCACTGGAACCGGGGCTCGTACGTCTGGAACAACACCGGCGACAAGGCGCGGCTGGTCAAGCCGAACGGGAAGCTCCAGGACTCCTGCTCCTGGAAGAAGTCCACCAAGGCGAACAAGGGCGTCAAGAACTGCCACTGACCCGCCCCGGGAGGGCCGGTCGCGGAACGGGGGGCCGCGACCGGCCCTTCCGCGCGCCGCAGCGCCGTAGCGCATCGGCGCCGCAGCGGGAATTGCGGGATCGGCGGCACGGTTGGACCCCTGCATGACACCCGAACCCGCGCCCGATGTCCTGCGCTACACCGCCTTCTCCGCCGACCCCGCCGGCGGGAACCCCGCCGGCGTCGTCCTGGACGCCTCCGGAATGGCCGAGGAGGCGATGCTCGCCGTCGCGGCGGAGCTGGGCTACAGCGAGTCGGCGTTCCTGACGGAGCGGACCGGCGAAGGCGCCTACACGATCCGCTACTTCAGCCCGAAGGCCGAGGTGCCCTTCTGCGGCCACGCCACGGTCGCCACGGCGCTCGCCCTGGCCGAACGGGACGGACCGGGCGAGCTGGAGTTCACCACGGCCGCGGGCCCGGTGCCGGTGAGCGTCGTACGGGAGGGCGGCGAACTCCGCGCCACCCTCACCAGTGTGGCCCCGCGCGTCGAGGAGACCGCCGCCGCCGATCTGACGGAGGCGCTGGCGGCCCTGGACTGGGCGGCCGCCGATCTCGACCCGTCCCTGCCGCCCCGGATCGCCTACGCGGGGGCCCGGCACCTGGTGCTGGCCGCCGCCACCCGGAAGCGGTTGGCGGACCTGGACTACGACTTCCCGCGCCTCGAAGCGCTCATGCACCGGCTCGACCTGACCACGCTGCAACTGGTGTGGCGCGAGGGGCCCGAGACCTTCCACGTCCGGGACCCGTTCCCGGTGGGCGGGGTCGTCGAGGACCCGGCGACGGGCGCGGCGGCGGCGGCCTTCGGAGCGTACGCCCGGGAGCTGGGGCTCGTGCCGGACGCGGCCGTGCTGACGCTGCACCAGGGCGCGGACCTGGGGCGGCCCGGCACGCTCACCGTCGAACTGCGCGCGGGCGACGCCCGGATCCGGGTCAGCGGGACGGGTGCCCGGATCCGCTGAACCGCCCTCCAGGACACGGCGGACAGGCGACGGTTCAGCCGGTGGCGTCCTTGGCCGGGGAGACGTGGGCGTACCAGCGCTCCGTCTCCTCCGGGTCGAGGAGGCGCTCCAGCAGGGCGTCGCCGCGCATGCCGGGGAAGAAGCGGCCCGCGGGCCAGGTCCGCCGGTAGGACGGCTCGTCCAGGACCAGCAGCCGGACGCCGTCGACGACGGGGATGTCGGCGGGAGCGCCCTCGTTCCAGATGAGTTCGCCGTCCGGGGCCACCAGGTCGAAGGAGCCCACGGTGTCCACCTGGCCGGGGGTCTCCCGGCAGACGGCCGCCTCCTGCGGCGACGGCGCGCGGCCCTCCACATGGCCGCCGCCTATGAGCGCGTCGGCGAGCAGGGTGTGCAACTGGAAGTTGTCCCCGACACCGGAGAGCCTCAGAAGGTAGCCGGTGCCGCTCGGGCGGTGGAGGGCGACGATCGGCTCGTCGTCCAGCACGAGGAGGGCGTAGGCGAGGGACTTCAGCTCCGCGCCGGAGGCCCGCTCCACCGCGCCGAGCAGCCGCAGCGCCTCGCCCCGGAAGGCGGCCGTCCGCCGCACGCCGGGGTGGTTCAGCATCGCGACCGCGGCCGTCTCCCACTGGGGAAGGGTCCACCAGCCGACGGCCGCGTCGGAGCCCACCCGTTCCACCGGCTCCGGGCCCGGCTCGCCGCCGTCCGGAACGGGGAACGCGCCGCCCCCGGTCGCGACCCACACCTCGCAGAACACCAGGGCCTGCTCCAGAGCCCACCGCAGCCCGGCCAGCACTCCCGGCGCACAGCGCTCGGCGTCCGCACCGCGCTCGACGCAGGCCCCGACGAGCACGGCGACGACGGCACGGGGGCCGGGCGGCACCTGCTCCAGCACGGCGGCGAGCCGCGGCCCGCCGTCCAGCAGCTCCAGCTCCCTGGCCTGCCCGAAGGTCTCCTGCAACCGGACGAACGCCTTACCGGAGCGCTTGGCGTCCTGGGCGGTCACCGCCGCCTCGAAGTCGGCGACGGCTCCCCCGAAACCGGCTTTACCGAATATCATTCCAGCACTTTATCGACGCGCCGTCGGGCACCACGAAGCCGGTCGCCGAAGCCGGTCGCCGCCAAGGGCTTCCCACGCCCTCACCGCGCGTACACACCGTCCCGCGCGGCGGCGACCGCGGCGGCGGCGGCCCGGTCCGCCGCCTCCTCGTCCAGCGGCGCCCCGCTGGCCAGCAGCCGGTAGTACAGGGGCGCCGACACCGCGGCGATCACCTCGCCCGGGTCCGTGCCCGCGGGCAGTTCGCCGCGATCGACCGCCGCCTCGACACAGCCGGACCACTCCCCGATCCGCACCGCGTAGAAGCGGTGCAGGGCCTCGGCGGTCCGCGGATCGCAGGTGGCGGCGGCGATGACGGCCGCGAAGAGAGCGCCCTGCCGGGGATCGGTCAGCGTGCGGACCACGAGGCGGGCGTTGGCCCGGAGGTCCTCGGCCAGCGACCCGGTGTCCGCGCGCGGCAGCGACTGCTCCGCCATCTCCGAGAGCAGATCGGCCACCAGTCCGGCGGGCGCGGACCAGCGCCGGTAGACGGTCGTCTTGCCGACCTCGGCCCGCCGGGCGACGTCGGCCAGGTCGAGCCCGTCGAAGCCGTGCTCGACCAGCGCGTCCCCGGCGGCGCGCAGCACCGCCTCCCGCACCCGGGCCGTACGACCGCCGGGGCGCACGGTGCCGGGCTCCACGCCGTCGGCGTCGACGACGCCCTCAGAGCCCGCAGAGCCTTCAGAGCCTTCAGAGCCTTCAGAAGTCATAACGGGTCTCCAGTTCCATTAACGACAGGCCTCCTGCTACGGTGACCACCATCTTAACGGAACCACAGAACCGTTAAGCCGTTCCGCGCTCAGGAAGGCGCCTGCCATGTCCCGTACCGCACCCGCCCCCTCCCCCACCCTCACACCCACGCCCACCGGACCGACCGCCGCCCCCCGCGCAGCCGGCCCACGCATGACGAGACGCCAGAAACTCGTGCTGGCACTGCTGCTCGGCTCCCAGTTCATGATCGCGGTGGACTTCTCGATCCTGAACGTGGCGCTGCCCGTCGTCGGGGAAGGGCTCGGCTTCTCCCTCTCCCACCTCCAGTGGATCGCCACGTCCTTCGCGCTCGCCGCCGCCGGATTCACCCTGCTCTTCGGACGCGTCGCCGACCTCGTCGGCCGCAAGAACCTGTTCATCGGCGGCATGGTCGTCCTCGGCCTCTCCTCCGCGCTCGGCGGCCTCGCCACCTCGCCCGAGGTCCTCCTCACCGCCCGCGTGCTCCAGGGCCTGGCCACCGCGGCCGTCACCCCGGCCGGACTCGCGCTGCTGACCACCGCGTTCAAGGAGGGACCGCTGCGTGAACGGGCGCTGGGGCTCAACGGCGCCCTGATGTCGGCCGGGTTCACCGCCGGAGCGATCCTCGGCGGCCTCCTGACGGACCTGCTCTCCTGGCGCTGGGCCTTCTTCATCAACGTACCGGTCGCGGCCCTGGTCGTGGTCCTGGCCCCGTCCGTGATCGCCGACTCCCGGCCGGAGCGGCGGCCCCGGCTGGACGTGCCCGGCGCGGTCACCGTCACCGGCGGACTGCTGCTGCTCGTCCTCGGGCTGACCCAGGCCGGCGAGACCGGCTGGACCGCTCCCACCACGCTGGCCTCCCTGGCCGCCGGCGTCGCCCTGCTGACCGCGTTCGTCCGGATCGAGCGGCGGGCCACCGCACCGCTCGTCCCCATGCACATCCTGAAGCGGCGGAGCGTCGTCTGGGGCAACGCCGCCGGGCTGGTCGCCTTCGTCACCGAGACCTCGCTGGTGTTCCTGCTCACCCTGTACCTCCAGGAGGTCCTCGGCTACTCCGCGCTGGCCACGGGCCTCGCGTTCGGCGTGCTGGGCGTCGGCACGGTCGTCGGCGGGATGCTCGGCGGACGGGCGGTGGGCCGGTTCGGCAACCGGCGCGCCATCGTGCTGGGCGGGGTCGTGCAGGCCGTCGCCACGCTCTCCCTCGTCGCGCTCGGCACGTCCGGCTCCTGGATCTGGCTCCTGCTGGCGGCCACCTTCGTCGGCGGTGTGGGCAACATGCTGATGATCGTCGGCTTCATGGTCACGGCCACCTCGGGCCTGCCCGATGAGGAACAGGGACGGGCCACCGGACTGGCGACGATGACCCAACAGGTCGGCATCACCCTCGGCATTCCGGTGATGAGCGCGATCGTCACCGCCCGGACGGGGACCGCGACGGGGCCGGAAGCCGTGCTGTCCGGCGTCTCCACCGCCATCCTCGTGAACTCCGCCCTGGTCCTGGCCGGCGCCCTGCTCGCCGGGTACTTCCTGACCGGGAGGAACCGGACGGCGGCAGCGACGGAGGGGTGAGCGGAGGGAGGGGTGAGCGGAGCGAAACCCGCCCCGGGGGGCGGAACAGCATCGACAGCGGGAGGATACGGACATGCCCGAGCCCGAGCCGCTGACCGTTCCGAGCATGTCCGCGGGACCGGACTTCGTCCTGCGCCCCTGGGAGATGAGCGACCTCCCGCTGGTCCGCGAGGCCTCGCTCGACCCGTACATCCCGCTCATCACCACGATCCCGTCCCGCTACTCGGACGCGGCCGCCGAGGCGTTCGTCCGCGGGCAGTGGGAGCGCGCGGCCACCGGCGCCGGATACCCGTTCGCCATCGTCCGCTCCCGGGACCGGCGCCCGGTCGGCGCGATCGGGCTCTGGCTCCGCGACCTGCCCGAGGGCCGCGCCTCGCTCGGCTACTGGCTCACCGCACCGGCCCGCGGCCAGGGCGTCGCCCGCGCCGCACTGCGTACGGTGACGGGGTGGGCCCTGCGCGACCTCGGGGTCCAGCGCCTCCAGCTCTTCATCGAGCCGTGGAACACCGCCTCCGCCCGGATCGCCGAGGACGTCGGCTTCCGGCGGGAGGGGCTGCTGCGCGGCTGGCAGCAGGTGGGCGACCGGCGGCGGGACATGACCGTGTACGCCTTGCTTAACACCGACGGGTCCGTGGATGGCCGGGCGGTAACCGCACACTGAACACCGAGGCGTTACGATCGCGGGCACCGCAGCCGACCAGCAGCCGCACGGCAGCCGAGCCCAGGAGTACCGAACTTGTCCGCACCACGCATCGGCGTATCCATCGTGACCATGGGGGACCGCCCGCAGGCGGTCGAGGCGCTGCTGGCGTCGGTCGCCATGCAGGACGTCCGGCCCACCCGGCTCGTGATCATCGGCAACGGGACGGCGCTCCCGGACTTCACCGCGTTCCCCGGCCTGGAGGACCTCGACGGCGGGGTGACCGCCATCGAGCTGCCGGAGAACCTCGGCTGCCCGGGCGGCCGGAACGAAGGGCTGCGCAGGCTCGCCGAGATCGGTGACGTGGATGTCGTGATCGAGCTGGACGACGACGGGCTGCTGGTCGACAAGGACGTCTTCCGCCGGGTACGGGACCACTTCGCCGCCGACGACCGGCTCGGCATCGTCGGCTTCCGGATCGCCGACGAGCTCGGCGAGACACAGCGCCGCCACGTGCCCCGGCTGCGCGCCGGCGACCCGATGCGCGGCGGCGAGGTCACCGCCTTCCTCGGCGGCGGCCACGCGTTCTCCATGAAGATGCTGGCCGAGACCGGTCTGTGGCCGGCGGAGTTCTTCTTCACCCACGAGGAGACGGACCTCGCCTGGCGTGCGCTCGACGCGGGCTGGAAGGTGCTGTACGAGCCCGAACTGCTGCTTCAGCACCCGAAGACCTCCCCGGCCCGGCACGCGGTCTACTACCGGATGACGGCCCGCAACCGCGTCTGGCTGGCCCGCCGCAACCTGCCCCTCCCCCTGGTCCCCGCCTACCTCGGCACCTGGACCCTGCTCACCCTCGCCCGCACCCGCGACCCGAAGGGCCTGCGCGCCTGGGCGGGCGGCTTCGCCGAGGGCGTCCGGACCCCGTGCGGGGAGCGGCGCCCGATGCGCTGGTCCACGGTGTGGCAGATGACCCGCCTGGGCCGGCCGCCGGTCATCTGACCCACCGCCCGCGCCCTCAGCGGTACCCGGGGGCCCGGCGGTCCTCAGACGGCCGATCGGTAGAGCACGTCCGGCTCGTTCTCCTCGTTGCGGGCGCCGTCGTCGAACGCGACGGCGGTGAAGCCGTGCCGCTCGTAGAAGGCGCGGGCGGCGGCGTTGCGCTGGAACACGTACAGCTTCAGGGCCCCCTCCGCCGCGCCGCGCACCTCCGCCAGCAGCCTGCTCCCGATCCCGCGCCGCAACGCGTCGGGCCGCAGGTAGAGGTGGTCCAGCTCGTCGTCCCCGGCGAGCACGGCGAACCCGAGCAGCTCCCCGCTCTCCCCCGCCTCCTCGGCCACCCACACCGCGGTGCTGGTGGGCAGCACGACATGGGCGATCCACGCGAGGGTGTCCTCGTCGCTGTGGACCCGGGGCAGATACGGCATGGCGGCGGCCCGGGAGGCCAGGAAGAGCCGGGTGACGGCTTCGGCGTCCTTGGGCGTGGCCGGGCGCAGCCGTACGCCCTGCTGGTCCGGCCGCGCGGCTCCGGTGTTCCCTGTAGCGCTCATCGCCCTGCTGCCCCGCTTCCGTCGGCTCGGCGCCGGACGGTTCCGGCCGGCGCCCGGTCAGCGGTGATCAGAACACGCCGGGAGCCTTCCGCGCAGGTGGAATAACGCGCGGCCTCCGCAAACGTGCCGGGGTGCGCGGCGGCCGGGGCCGGGTGAAGCGGCAGACGAGTCGGGCTGTACGCCGGGTTCTGTCTCCCGGTCGCCTCGCGGCGGCCGGGGAGACGGCCATCCATCTAGGGCCGGCATTGCTGCCGGCCTCGTGCGGTCTACCCGTGAACTCGGGCGAGCAGCCCTCGAACGTTCACGCAGAGCCGTCCCATTTCTGGGGCGCCCCCTCTTGACCTTGCTCCGGGTGGGGTTTACCTAGCCGCCTGAGTCACCTCAGGCGCTGGTGGTCTCTTACACCACCGTTTCACCCTTACCCGGGACCGAAGTCCCGGGCGGTCTGTTTTCTGTGGCACTGTCCCGCGGGTCACCCCGGGTGGCCGTTAGCCACCACCCTGCCCTGTGGAGCCCGGACGTTCCTCGGGAGAACCCCGAAGGATCCTCACGCGGCCGTCCGCCCGGCTCGTCTGCCGTGATCGCCATCCTACCGGGCCCTGCGGACCGGGGGCCCTGCCGGTCTCCCTCAGCCGAAGTCGCCGGTCTCCAGATCAAAGGCGAAGGGCTCGGGCAGCGGCAGCGGTTTCCCGTACGGGATCGTGAGGAGCTGACGGTAGTCGTCGCTCTCCGGATCGCTGAACAGCGTCACCGAACTGTCGTCCCGGTCGATGAGCAGATGGAGCGGGATGCCGCCACGGGCATAGCAGCGGCGCTTGGCCTCGCGGTCGGCCTGCGGCCTGGTGGAGGTCACCTCGACCACCAGGGCTACGCCCTCACAGGGCATCACATCCAGGGATCGGCCCCGCGGAAGAGGCGGAGTCCTGCGGGGGCGAACGTGCCGTCGGGAATCGCGTGGTCCTTCGGGCAGGCGCCCCCGCTTCTCAGCTTCAGCCCCTTGTTCCCGGAGTAGTCCATGTCGGTGCGCGACTCCCTCAGCACCTGCTTCAGGACCACGTTGATGTAGTCCTCGTGATCCCCGTCCGGCGGCGGCGCCGCAACGATCTCCCCCTCGATCAGTTCCGCCCGGAAGCCTTCCGGCGTGTCCAGGGCCAGGAAGCCCTCCGGAAGGACTTCTGCCCGCGTGAGCGGCTCGTGCGCCATAGCAGTCATGTCACGCTCCTTCCTCGGTCGCTCGCCAGACTGGGGCATCGGGGGGACCAGCCGTCCATGAGATCGGAGTTCTTCCCCCGATCGTGGCACAGGCAGGCGCGGCGCGGACGGAAGCGGCGGAAGGAGAATGGTGCTTGACCTTGTCGCGGCGTCAACGTTTCTACTGGCCGCATGCGTATCGGAGAGATCGCCGCGCTCGTGGGAGTCACGTCCCGGGCCGTCCGGCACTACCACCACGTAGGCCTCCTGCCCGAGCCCGCCCGGCAGGCCAACGGCTATCGGGCGTACACCGTCCGCGATGCCGTGCTGCTGGCCAGGATCAGGCGGCTGACGGAGATCGGGCTCTCCCTGGACGAGGTGCGGGACGTGCTCGCCGACGACGCGGGGCGGGAGCTGGCCGAGGTGCTCGGGGAGCTGGACGCCGATCTGGCGCGGCAGGAGCGGGAGATCCACGAGCGGCGGCAGGTCCTGGCCGCACTCCTGAAGGCGCCGCTCACCTCGGACGGACCGCTCTCCCCCGCCCTCGCCGCGCTGTTGGAGCACGCGCCGGCCACCACGTCCCCGGCCGCGGCGAAGGACCGGGAGCATCTGTCGTTGCTGGACGCGGCGGGCGACGGCGTGGGGGCCGAGGTGTTCGCCGCGCTGCGGCCGCTGGCCGAGGACCCGGGCTTGCTCGCGCTGTACGAGCGGCTCGACGAGCTGGCCGGGGCCGGGGTGGACGACCCGCGCATCGCGCCGCTGGCGGCCGAGCTGGCCGCCGCCGTACCGGACGAGGTGCTGGCGGTGATCCCGGAGGGCGAGCCGTCGGCGACGGGGCTCGGGCGGGTGCTGCTCGACGACTACCCGCCCGCGCAGCGCGCCGTGGTGCGCCGGGTGATGGAGGCGCTGGCCGAGCGGGTGCGGGGGAGGAACACATGAGTACCGGGAGGGCGGTGGGCCTGCGGGTGGCGCGGGTCGCGATGTGGGCGGTGCTGCCCGGGGAGGTCGCGCTGGCGGTCTGCCTGGTGGCCGGGGCCCGGATTCCCGGTGCCGTTCTGCTGGTGGCCGAGGCGCTGGTCGCGGGCGTGCTCGCGCTGGAGGCGTACGTGATGTGGCCGCTGTACACGGCGCGGCGGCGGGCCGGGGAGACGCGCGGGGAGGCCGGACGGTCCGCGGTGCGGGCCGTGGTGCCGGTGGCCGTGCGGCGGCTGGTGGTGCACGAGTTCCGGGCGTTGCACTGTCTCGGGCTGTGGGTCCTGCGCCGCCGCCACCGCGTTCCGGCGGGGGCCCGGCCGTTCTCGTACAGCGAACCGCAGACCGGGACCATGTACGCGTTCCTCTTCGTCTCCGTCGTGGAGACCGTGGTGCTGGCGCTGGTGATCCCCTGGCCGCTGGTGCACGCGATCCTGCTCGTGGTGGACGTGTACGGGATCGTCATCGTCCTCGCCCTGCACGCGGCGTGTGTGACCCGGCCGCATCTCGTGGAGGCGGACGGTTCGCTGCGGCTGCGCTACGGCGCCCTGTTCGAGCTGCGGGCGCCCGCAGCCGTGATCGCCGCCGCCCGGGTGGAGCGGCGCTTCCCGGACGGGGGGCCGGTCCGGGTGGACGAGGACGGGGCGCTCGATCTGGCGGTGGGGAGCCAGACGACGGTGACGGTGGAACTGACGGAGCCGGTGGAGTTCGTGCGGCCGCTCGGCCGACGCGGGAGCGCCCGGACGCTCCGTTTCCACGCCGACGACCCACGGGCGGCGGTCGCGGCACTCAAGGGCGCGGCACTCGCGGAGGACCGGACGTCGTCCTCCCCGCTCACGCCGGAGCGGACGGCACCGTCTCCCCTCACGCCGGAGCGAACAGCACCGTCCTCGACGCCGGACCCGCCCGGGTGAGCCGGACCCGCAGCCGCTCCCCCAGCGGCAGCGGGTCCGTGCCGCCCTCGATCCGGCCGACGACCGCCGGGTCCCGGAGGTGGACCGTGCCGACGGCCGGGTCGCGGTCCTGGACGTCGACGACGTACGCGTCGAAGAGCTCGCCCACGCGCCCCTCCAGCAACGCCGCCTCGACCGGGTCGACGCGGGCCCGCTCCACGGTGCCCGCGCGGCGTGTCCCCTCGGCCATCTCCTTCGGGAGGGCGGGGAGTGCCTCCCGTACCCACGCGGGTGGTTCCGTCCCGGCGGTCGCGGCGAGGCAGAGTCCGGACGCGTACCGGTCGACGAGGCGGCGCACGGGCAGGTCGAGCTCGGTGCGCAGCGCCCGCAGGGCGGTGCGCACCGAGCGACCAGTCGGCTGCACCGGCCATACGCAGGTGGCGGCGGGGCATGGCCCGAGCGTAGGCCGGGCGGGGGCGGGCGGCATCCGGGGCGCTCCCCGCCACTGCGGACCCCACGCCGTACGGGGACCGCCGCCCCGTCCCCGTACCCTTGCCGAGGACCCGGAGAGCCCGCACGCCGACCGGGTCCGCGCTTGCGCCGTACGTACGAAGGAGAACCGCCGTGCTCGTGCTGTTGCCGCCCTCCGAAGGAAAGGCCGCCTCGGGGCGCGGGGCTTCGCTGAAGCCGGAGTCGCTGTCGCTGCCGGGGCTGGCCCCGGCCCGTGCGGCGGTGCTGGACGAGCTGGTCGAGCTGTGCCAGGCGGACGAGGAGAAGGCCCGTGAGGTGCTGGGGCTGAGCGTGGGGCTGCGGGGCGAGGTCGGCAAGAACACCGAGCTGCGCACCGCCGGGACCCGTCCGGCCGGGGAGCTGTACACCGGCGTGCTGTACGACGCCCTCGACCTGGCCTCGCTGGAGGCGGACGCGCGGCGGCGGGCGGCGAAGTCGCTGCTGGTCTTCTCGGGGCTGTGGGGCGCGGTGCGGATCGGCGACCGGATTCCGCCGTACCGCTGCTCGATGGGGGTGAAGCTGCCCGGTCTCGGCGCGCTCGGCGCGCACTGGCGTGCCCCGATGGAGACCGTGCTGCCCGAGGCCGCCGGGAACGGGCTCGTCCTGGACCTGCGGTCCTCGGCGTACGCGGCGGCGTGGAAGCCGGCGGGCGAGGTGGCCTCGCGCACAGCCAGCGTGCGGGTGCTGCACTCCCAGCTGGTGGGCGGGGTGGAGAAGCGGTCGGTGGTCAGCCACTTCAACAAGGCGACCAAGGGCCGGCTGGTGCGCGACCTGCTGGTGGCGGGTGCGCGGCCGAAGGGCCCGGCGCAGTTGGTGGAGGTGTTGCGGGACCTCGGGTACGTGGTGGAGGCCGAGGCCCCCGCGCGGGCCGGGCGGCCGTGGTCGTTGGACGTGGTGGTGACGGACATCCACTGACCGGCACCGGGAGGCTGGCCGACACCGGGAGGCCTCGTTGCGCACGGTTCAACGGCACCCCTCGGAATATCGTTGCATTCTCCGCAACGCTCGTTGCAGATATTGCCTTGCGCGCGGCAGGATGACCCCATGACCTCCTCTGCCGCGCCCGCCGCCCCTTCCGACGCCTCCGTGCTGGACCTCGCGCCCGTCGTCCCCGTCGTCGTCCTGCACGACGCGGCCGACGCGGTGCCGTTGGCGCGGGCGCTGGTGGCGGGCGGGCTCCCGGCGATCGAGGTGACCCTGCGGACGCCCGCCGCGCTGGAGTCGATCCGGGCCATCGCCGCCGAGGTCCCGGGCGCGGTGGTCGGCGCGGGCACGGTGATCTCACCGGAGCACGTACGGGACACCGTTGACGCCGGGGCCCGGTTCCTGGTCAGCCCGGGGTGGACGGACGCGCTGCTGGAGGCGATGAAGGCGTCCGGGGTGCCGTTCCTGCCCGGCGTCTCGACCACCTCCGAGGTGGTGGCGCTGCTGGAGCGCGGGGTACGGGAGATGAAGTTCTTCCCGGCCGAGGCGGCGGGCGGCACGGCCTATCTCAAGGCCCTGTCCGCACCGCTCCCCCAGGCCCGGTTCTGCCCGACCGGCGGCATCTCGCTCGCCTCCGCGCCGTCGTACCTCGCACTGCCCAACGTGGGCTGTGTGGGCGGCAGTTGGATGGTCCCGGGCGACGCGGTGGCGGCGAAGGACTGGGGCCGGGTGGCCCGCCTGGCGGCCGAGGCGGCGGCACTCGGCGCGTAGGGCCGGTCGTCGAGCCGACGTCTGCCGACCGCGCGGGCGGCGCCCTCAGCGCAGCAGTTGCACGGCGTACAGCCCGCCGACGCCGAGGGCCAGCACCCCCAGCAGCAGCCGCAGCGCCGTCTCCGGCAGGCGCGGCTGGAGGCGGGCGCCCAGGTAGCCCCCGCACAGTCCGCCCAGTCCGCAGACCAGGCCGAGGGTCCAGTACGGCGCGATGTCCCCGGTGGTGGTCAGCGACAGCAGCGCGTACGTCCCCGCGCCCACGGCCGAGGTCACGAAGGTGGCGGCGAGCGCGGCCGGGGCGACCTTCGCCACCGGCATGCCGCGCCCCACCAGGATCGGGCCGAGGAGCGATCCGCCGCCGATCCCGTAGATCCCTCCGGCCACGCCGACCGCCATGGCCAGCCGGGTGACGGCGCGGGCCGAGGGCTCCCGGCCGGGGGCCGTGCGGGAGGCGCGGCGCAGGGTCCGCAGGCAGAGCCAGCCGCCCAGCGGCAGCAGCAGGACGGCGATGAGCAGCCGGAACACCGACGGACCCGGCACCGCGAACACCCGGATCACCGCGCCGACGACGACGCCGGGAACGGTGCCGAGGACGAGCAGCCGGGTCAGCGGCCCCCGCAGGGTCCCGGCCCTGTGGTGCCGCAGCAGGGCGCCGGGGCCCGCCACCACGTTGTAGAGCAGGTTGGTGGGGGTGACCGCCGGGCTGGGCACCCCGAGCACGCTGATCTGGACCGGCAGCAGGAACACCGCGCCCGAGACGCCCACCGGCGCGGTGGCCACGGAGATCAGCAGCCCGGCGGCGAACCCGAGCAGACCCGTCGGCCAGTCCATGCGCGGCCCGCTGTCAGCGCAGGTGGGAGGTGTCGTTGAGCAGGCGTACGGAGGCGTTGCCGTCCGCGTAGTAGGCGACCGTGGAGATCGAGGCGGCCGACAGCTCCATCCTGAACAGCGACTCGGGCGGGGCGCCCAGGGCGAGCCGGACGAGCGTCTTGATCGGGGTCACGTGGGTGACGAGCAGGACCGTGCGGCCCGCGTACCGGGCGACGATCCGGTCCCGGGCGGCCGCGACCCGCTCGGCGACCTCCGCGAAGCTCTCGCCGCCGCCGGTCGGGGCGGTGTCCGGGGAGGCCAGCCAGGCGGTGAGGTCGTCCCCGTACCGCTCCCGCGTCTCCCCGAAGGTCAGGCCCTCCCAGGCGCCGAAGTCCGTCTCGCGCAGTCCCTCGTCGATCCGGACGTCGAGGCCGAGGCGGTCGGCGACGGCCGCGGCGGTCTCGCGGCAGCGGCGCAGCGGGGAGCTGACGATCTCCTGGACGGTGCCCAGGGCGGCGAAGTGCTCGGCGGCCCGCTCGGCCTGGCCCCGGCCGGTGGCGGAGAGCTCGGGGTCGGTGCCGCCGCTGCCGGAGAACCGCTTCTCGGGCGTGAGGGCGGTCTCGCCGTGCCGGAGCAGGACGAGCGTGGCGGGCGCGCCGAGGTCGGGGGCCGAACCCCAGCCGACCTGCGGGGCCCCGGTCGGCTGCTGCTGCTGCGAGGATGCGGCCGCCGGCTGCCCGGGGGCCGGTGCGGAGACCGGTGCGGCGGGGACCGTGGTGTCCGGCACCCCGGGCTCGGGCACCGGGAAGAGCGTGTCGGCCGCGGGTGCGGCCGTTCCGCGAGCGGCGGCGAGGGCCGCACGGGCCCTGGCCGCGCCCGCGACCTGGTCGCCGGGCGGGCCCTGGGCGGGCGGCGGGGTGCTCACGGCGCGGGCCGGGGCGTCCAGGGCGGCCGTCGAGGCGGACGCCTCCCACTGCCTTCCGTCGCGACCCGCGTCCATCGCCTCGTTGGCGAGCCGGTCCGCGTGCTTGTTCTGCGCGCGCGGGATCCACTCGTACGTCACCGAGGACGGCGGCAGGACCGCGGCGGCGCGGGCCGCCAGCGGCTTCATGTCGGGGTGCTTGATCTTCCAGCGCCCCGACATCTGCTCGACGACCAGCTTGGAGTCCATCCGGACGTGGACCCGCAGCGCGTCGCCCGCGTCCGGGAACAGCGCCTTCGCGGCCGTCAGACCGGCGATCAGGCCCCGGTACTCGGCGACGTTGTTCGTCGCGACGCCGATGTACTCGGCGGCCTCGGCGAGGGGTTCGCCGGTGGCCGGGTCGATGACGACCGCACCGTAGCCGGCGGGCCCCGGATTGCCCCGGGAGCCGCCGTCTGCCTCGACCACCACCTGGCGCGCGCCGCTCATTACAGGCCCGACTCCGAGGTGCGGACCAGGATGCGGTGGCAGTTCTCGCAGCGCAGGACCGTGTCGGGGGACGCGGCGCGCACGTCGCCCACCTCGGCCATGTTCAGCTCCAGCCGGCAGCCCTCGCAGCGACGCTGGTAGAGCCGGGCGGCGCCGACCCCGCCCTGCTGGGCGCGGAGCTTGTCGTACAGCTTCAGCAGGTCGGCGGGGATGACCTCGGCGACGACCTGGCGGTCCTTGGTCACCGTGGCGGCCTCGGCGTCCAGCTCGGCGGTCGCGGCGTCGCGGCGGGCGGTGGCGTCATCGACCTTGGCCTGGACGGCGGCGACCCGTTCGGTCAGCTCGGCGACCCGCTCCTGGGCGCCCTCACGGCGCTCCATGATCTCCAGGACGACGTCCTCCAGGTCTCCCTGGCGCTTGGCGAGCGAGACGATCTCGCGCTGGAGGCTCTCCAGGTCCTTGGGCGAGGAGACCGCGCCGGAGTCCAGGCGCTGCTGGTCGCGGACGGCGCGCTGGCGCACCTGGTCGACGTCCTGCTCGGCCTTGGTCTGCTCGCGGGTGGTGTCGCTCTCCTCGGTGGTGGAGGCGACCAGCAGGTCACGCAGCTGGGCGAGGTCGCTGCCGAGCTGCTCGATCTCGGCGTGCTCCGGCAGCGAGGTGCGCTTGTGGGAGAGCTGGGCGAGACGGAGGTCGAGGGCCTGGACGTCGAGAAGTCGGATCTGGTCGGCGGGCGCGGCGTTCAGTTGGGGGCTCCAGAGGAATGGTGGGTGGTCCAGGGGTCGGTGACCTGCTTCGAGACATGGACCCGCAGGTCCCATCCGTGGCGGTCGGAAAGCGCGTCGAGCTGGGCGGCCGCCTGCTCGCACCAGGGCCATTCGGTGGCCCAGTGCGCGGCGTCGACGAGGCCGAGCGGCGAGTGCCGCACGGCCTCGGACGCCGGGTGGTGGCGCAGGTCGGCGGTGAGGAAGGCGTCGACGCCCGCGGCGCGCACGGCGTCGAAGAGGCTGTCGCCGGAGCCGCCGCTGACGGCGACGGTGCGCAGATACGCCTCCGGGTCGCCGGCCACCCGGATGCCCTGCGCGGTGGCGGGGAGCCGGGCGGCGGCCCGGGCGGCGAAGGCGGCCAGGGTCTCGGGGTGGTCCAGCTCGCAGATCCGGCCGAGTCCGCGCCGGCCCTCGGGGTCGGTGGGGTCGGGGACGAGGGGTCCGGTGATCCGCAGGCCGAGGGCGCCGGCCAGGGCGTCGGAGACGCCGGGGTCCGCGGTGTCGGCGTTGGTGTGGGCGACGTGGAGCGCGATGTCGTGCTGGATGAGGGTGTGGACGACCCGGCCCTTGAAGGTGTCGGCGGCGACCGTCGTCGTCCCGCGCAGATAGAGCGGGTGGTGGGTGACGATCAGCTGGGCGCCGAGCTCCATGGCCTCGTCGGCGATCTCGCGGACCGGGTCGACGGCGAACAGCACGCGGTCGACCTCCGTGTCCGGATCGCCGCAGACCGTCCCGACCGCGTCCCATCCCTCGGCCCGCTCGGGGGGCCAGAGGGCGTCGAGGGCGGCGATGACTTCAGACAGACGGGGCACGGGGGAAAGGCTACCTGTCCGGGGTGGTCCCTCGCCCCTGGCCGCCGGACCTGTACGCCAGGACCGGCGGCCGGACACGAATCGTTACTTCACGGGGCCGCCGCGGAGGAGATCACTCCACCGGGTCGGCTACTTCACCAGGTCCGCGCGGAGGTCGTCGAGGACCAGGCCGGCCGAGGTGACGCCGAGACCCAGGTACCAGGTCTCGTCGGAGACGTCCTTGGCCCGGCCCTCCTGGACCGCCTTCAGGTTCTTCCACAGCGGGTTGGAGCGGGCGCTGTCGCGCTGGGTCGCCTTCGGGTCCCCGTAGACGCCGGTGAAGATCCAGTCCGCGTCCGCCTCGTCGATCCTCTCCGGGCTGATCTCGGCGGCGAGGTCGTCGATCTGCTGGTTCTTCGGACGCGGCAGGCCGACGTCTTCGAGGATCGTGCCGATGAACGAGGCCTTGGCGTAGAGGCGGAGGCGGTCGGGCATGTAGCGGACCATCGAGACGGTCGGCTTGTCGGGGCCGATGTCCTCGCCGAGCTTCTTCGCCTCGTCCTCGTACGCGGAGAGCGCCGACTCGGCCTGCTTCGTGCGGTCCAGCGCCTGGGCGTTGAGGAGGTAGTTCTCCTTCCAGGTGAAGCCCGGACGGATGGAGAACACGGTGGGGGCGATCTTCGACAGCTCGTCGTACTTGTCCGCGGCGCGGAGCTGGCTGCCGAGGATCAGGTCCGGCTGGAGGCCCGCGATGGCTTCGAGGTTGAGGCTGTTGATCGTGCCGACGCTCTTCGGCGCGCCCGCGCCCTTCTCCAGGTAGGAGGGGATGGCCGCGTCGCCCTCGCTGGGCGCGTAGCCGACCGGCTTCAGGCCGAGCGAGACGACGTTGTCGAACTCGCCGACGTCCAGGACGACCACGCGCTCGGGCGCGGCCTCGATCTCGGTCTTTCCCATGGCGTGGGTGACCGTACGGGGGAACTCGCCGGCCTCGGCGTCGGTGCCGTACGCCGCGGTCTTCTTCGCCGCGTCCGCGAAGTCCTTGCCGCCGGTGGCGACGGCGGCCTTCTTGCCGCCGCCGTCGGACTTCGCCGCGTCGCCGTCCCCGCCGTCACCGCCCCCGCAGGCCGACAGGGAGAGGGCGGCCACCACGGCCAGGGCGACTGCGGCGGTACCGCGGGGTCGAAGGGACATCGCTTGCTCCAGATGGTCCGCGTACGTGCAGGGGCACGGGTTCTTGGTTAGGGCCGCCTCACCATAGACGCGGCCGTCTGCCCCAGCACACTCACCCCCGCCACCTCAGGAGAATCCGGGCATCACCACCCTTATGTGTGAAGTCAGGTGGCTCGTGTTGTTCGGCTGGAAGTGCGAAAACTAACTTTCGTAGCCGGAGGTGACGAGTCCATGACTGCCTGTGCCATCGAGGGCGGATCCGCCGGGGTCGCCGCGACGGCGGAACCCGAAGCGGAATCCAGAACGGAACCCGACCCGAAAGGGTCCGGAGCGCAATCCGGCCTGAAGAAGTACGGAGCGGAACCGGAACCGGAGAGGTCCGGCGAACCCGTGAGATCCGCCGGGGCGGACGCTCCCGGCCTGCCCGGATCCGCTGCGGGCAAGGGCGGTTCGGCGGCGGCCGCGAGCGGCCCCGCGTCACCGGTCGGCGACGCACCGCTGTCCGGCTGCTTCACGCTGACCGCGGACGGGGCCTACGCCGCACGTCTCACCGCGGCACCCGGCCCGCCGGGCGTGCGCGCCTGGTACCCGGAGCGGTGGACGCTGGACGGGCCCGAGCCGTACGCGGTGCCCCTCCCCCTCGATCAGCCCGAGGAGCCGGACGCCGAGGTGGCGCCGCTCGCCGACGGGCGGGTGCTGATCCGGCGGCGGGTCGCGGAGCGGCAGATGTTCTCGCTGCTCTACCCGACGGGGCCAGCGACCGGCGAACTCCTGCTGGGCGCGGTCGACCGCGCGGAGATGACCCTGCTGCCGCCGTCGCCGGACGGCCGGTGCGTCTACGCCCTGTCGGCGGGCGAACACCACTCGTCGCTCTGGCTGGTGGCGGGCGGAGCGTTCGGGCCCGAGGAGCTCGCGCGGATCCCCGGGCGCTGTTCGGGCGGGGCCTGGCTGGACCGGGCGGGCCGGATGCTGGCGCTGGACCGCCGGGCGCCGGGCGGCGGACCGGTCAAGGCGGTCGCCGTCGACCTGGGGCGGGGGGCCGAGGTGACGCCGCTGCTCCAGATCGCGCCGGACAGCGACGACCGGCTGCTGCTCGCGGACGCCGACAGCGGGCTGCTGCTGATCCGCTCGGACGCCCCGGGCCAGGACCGGCTCGGCTGGGGCGTGCTGGGGAGCTGCCTGCCGGTCAGGTTCCCGGAGTGCCTGCGCCTCGCGGACGCGGCGGTGACGCCGTTCGCCGTGCAGCCGGGCCAGATGCTGATGCCGGAGAGCTGCGCGGTGGCGCTGCGGATCGACGGGGCGGCGGGCAGCTGGCTGGGGGTCTGGCGCCCGACGGGACGCAGGCTGCACCAGTTCGCGGCCCCGCTGGGCTGGGCGCCGGGGGCCGGGTACTGGAGCCGGGACGGGGTGCTGCGTCTCCCGTACACGAACGGGGCGACGTCCTGCGGCGTGGCGATGCTGAACGCGCCCAGGGACGTGGAACCCTCTTCCGAGACCGGCCGTCCGGGTGACGCGGAGGGCGGAACGCAACCCTCCGCCGCCGTCTCCGCTCCTGCTGTGTGTAAGCCTGTTCCGTTGGGGCAGGCACCCCTGCACCGAGCCGCTCGATCTGATTAAGATCGGGAACCTGGGCTACGCGGCCGTATCGGGCGGGTACCGACGGTGACCACGTCGGAGGGCGGCGGGGCTGCGACACACGTAGGCGCGACAACAAGTAAGCGATCACAACGGGGTGACTTCCCACATGTCCGAAGCACGGATCGACACGAACCAGCAGCGCCCGACGGGGGCCGACGAGGGTGCCGGGACCGGCGGTTCCGGAAAGCACCGAGGGGGTGCGTCGGCGGAGAACACCTCGGCGCAGCCGCACGGTCGCCACCGTCGGCCCGCCGACGAGGAGTCCAGGGCGGCCTGAGAGCCGCTCGGCAGGCTCACCTCAGCACGACGGGAGGGCCCGGTCCGGCGGACAGCCGGCCGGGCCCTCCCGCGTGCCCCCTCCCCCGCTACCGCCGCTTCAGACCGAGGACCTCGGTGGCGGCGAACGTCTCGTTCGGGGGCCGTTCCGCGTAGTACGGGGTGAGCAGCCCGTCCAGCTCCGCGAAGGTGAACGTCTCCTTCGTCGCGTCGAACTGGGCCGCCACCCGCGGCCGTTCGACGACGGCGACCATCCCCCCGTGGACGACGAGCAGTTGCCCGTTGACCCCGGCCGCCGCCGGTGAGGCGAGATAGCCGACGAGTGGGGACACGTGCTCGGGCGCCAGCGGGTCGAGGGTGCCGTCCGCCGGTTCCTGGAAGCCCGCGAACACGTCCTCGGTCATCCGGGTGCGGGCGCGCGGGCAGATGGCGTTGGCGGTGACGCCGTACTTGGCGAGGGCGAGCGCGGTGGAGGTGGTGAGGCCGACGATGCCGCCCTTGGCCGCCGCGTAGTTGGGCTGTCCCGCCGAGCCCGCGAGGAACGCCTCCGAGGAGGTGTTGACGATCCGCCCGTAGACCGGCCCGCCGGTCTCCTTGGAGCGGGCGCGCCAGTGGGCGGCGGCGAAGTGCGTGGTGTTGAAGTGACCCTTGAGGTGGACACGGATCACCGAGTCCCATTCCTCCTCGGTCATCGAGAAGACCATCCGGTCGCGGAGGATGCCCGCGTTGTTGACCAGGATGTCCAGCCTGCCGTAGGTGGTGGTCGCCAAGTCGACCAGTGCACGAGCCTGTTCGTGGTCGGAGACGTCGCCGAGGTGGGCGAGGGCCCGTCCGCCGGCCGCGCGGATCTCGGCGGCGACCTCCTCGGCGGGGGCGGCGGACGCATCGCCGGAGCCGTCGCGGCCGGGCTGCCCGTAGTCGTTGACGACGACGGCCGCGCCGAGGCGGGCCAGTTCGAGGGCTTCGGCCCGGCCGAGGCCGCGGCCCGCGCCGGTGACGATCGCGGACAGTCCGTCCAGCGGAAGGGGAAGTGACATCGGATTCCTCAACGTCGGTGTTCGGGCGCCGGGTTCACAGCTCGATGCAGGTACGCAGCGACTCGCCCGTGCGCATCTGGTCCAGTGCGTCGTTGATCCCGTCCAGCCGGACCCGGTGGGTGATCATCGACGCCAGGTCGATGCGGCCCGCCCGCCAGAGCGCGATGGCCCGTTCGTAGGAGCGCAGGACGTCCCCGCCGCCGTACATGGAGGGCAGGATGCGCTTCTCGTCGAAGAACAGCTCGAACATGTTGACCTGGAAGTTGTCGTCCATGGCTCCGGCCCCGACGACGCACAGGGTGCCGCCGCGGCGGGTGTTCTCGTAGGCGGTGCGGGCGGTGGCGGACTTGCCGACGACCTCGAAGACGTAGTCGAAGCCCTCGCCGCCGGTGATCCGCTGCTTGGCGTCGGCCAGTCCGTCGGGGGCGACGGCCTCCGTCGCGCCGAAGCGGAGGGCGGCCTCGCGGCGGGAGGCGACCGGGTCGACGGCGATGATCTGCGCCGCGCCCTGGACCCGCGCGCCCTGGATCGTGGAGATGCCGACGCCGCCGCAGCCGATCACCGCGACCGACGAGCCGGCCTCCACCTTCGCCGTGTTGATGGCCGCGCCGAGCCCGGTGGTGACCCCGCAGCCGATCAGGGCGGCGATCTCGAACGGTACGTCGTCGGGGATCGGCACCGCGCAGCCGGCGCCGACGACGACCTCCTCGGTGAAGGTGCCGGTGCCCGCGAAGCCGAAGACGTCACCGCCGGGGCGCTTGAAGTTCGGGGTGCCCGCGTTCATGAAACCGGCGAGGCACAGCTGGGTCTGGCCGCGCCTGCAGGACGGACAGTCCCCACAGGCGGGCAGCCAGCAGACGAGGACCCGGTCGCCGGCGCTCAGCCCGCTGACCCCGTCGCCGACGTCGACGACCTCGCCCGCGCCCTCGTGGCCGGGGATGAAGGGGGCGGGCTGCGGGAGGACGCCGCTCATCGCGGAGACGTCCGAGTGGCAGAGGCCGGTGGCGCGGATGCGGAGCTTGACCTTCCCCGGGCCGAAGCCCACCGCCTCGACGTCGTCGAGGACTTCGAGCTTCTCCTGGCCTATCTCGTGCAGTACGGCTGCGCGCATGGGTGCGGCTCCCCTCACATCGTCATCTACATCAGGGTTCTGCTGTGCTCAGGCGTGTTCGCCGTCAGGCGTGTTCGACGACCGTGTCGGCGAGGACCGGCGCGTCGTCCCGCTCGGCGGCGGCGACCGTCACCTGGACGCGGCCGTCCCCGGACCACACCCGGATGCGGAGGGTCTCGCCGGGGAAGACCACGCCGGCGAAACGGGTGCGGTAGGCGGTGATCCGGGAGACATCGCCGTCCAGCAGGGTGTCGGTGACCGCCTTCAGCGTCATGCCGTACGTGCACAGCCCGTGCAGGATCGGCCGGTCGAAGCCGGCCAGCTTGGCGAAGGCGGGGTCGGCGTGGAGCGGGTTCCAGTCCCCCGAGAGGCGGTAGAGCAGCGCCTGGTCCTCGCGGACGGCCCGCTCGACCGTGCGGTCGGGGGCCCGCTCGGGCGGGGCGAGCCGGTCGGACGGGCCGCGTTCGCCGCCGAAGCCGCCCTCTCCCCGTACGAAGATCTGGGCGTCGTTGGTCCACAGCGGGCCGTCGCCGTCGCTCGCCTCGGTACGCAGCACGATGACGGCGGCCTTGCCCTTGTCGTACACCGCCGCGACCTTCGAGGTCTGCACGGCGCCGCCGGTCACCGGGATCGGGCGGTGGACGGTGACGGACTGCCCGCCGTGCAGGACCGCGGCGAGGTCCACGTCGATCCCCTGCGCCCCCATGCCGCCGAAGGCGGCGGTGCCCGCGCCCGCGACGGTGGCGAAGCTCGGCAGCACCTGGAGCCGGGACTCCAGGGTGTAGCGCAGCTCGTCGGGGTCGGTGGCGGGGCTGCCCGCGCCGAGACCCAGGTGGTAGAGCTGGACGTCCTTGTGGTCCCAGCCGATCTCGGCGCGGCGGGGTTCGGCGGCGAGTGCCGCCCGGGCATCAATGGGCATGACGGAGCAGCTCCTTGATGGTCCTAGGTGGTTCCTGGTGGTCCCTGGTGGCGGGAAGACCTCGGCACGGCCGTCCGCACCGTCGGCCGCACCGAGGTCGTGCGGTGACCGGCAGGACACGCCCTTCTAGAACGCGTTCTATCCGATGGCCCATGTATAACGCAGGCCATGGAAGTTGGGAAGACTGCTGACGTCTCGTCAGATCAGTGAGGCGCGGCGCCGGATCGATCCCGCGGTGCCCGGCGTCATCCCGCGGTCGGGGCCTCGACCGGGAGGTCCGCCGGAGGGCGGGGCCTGCGATGGTTCGGCAGCCAGATCAGCATCACGACCACCCCGGCCAGCAGGACCCCGGTCGCCGTGCGGAAGGCCAGCGCGTATCCGGCGGTGACCTCGGCCGCGTCGCCGGAACCCGCGGTGCGCGCGGCGGCGACCGTGGAGAGCACCGAGAGGCCCAGCGCGCCGCCCATGGTGCGGGAGGTGTTGACCAGGCCGGAGACGAGTCCGGCGTCACCCGGGTCCGCGCCGGAGGTGGCGAGGGTGGCGAGCGGGGTGGAGGCGAGACCGGCCCCGGCCATCATCAGGACGCCGGGCAGACCGATCGCGGTGAGGTAGGAGCCCTCCACGCCCATCGTGGACTGCCAGCCGAAGCCCGCGGCCGTGATCAGGACCCCGGCGACGGCGAGGCTCTTCGCCCCGGTGCGCACCATGAGGCGGGGGGCCAGCTTGGAGCCGATGATGACGGCGGCCGAGGTCGGCATCAGCGCGAGACCGGCCCGCAACGGCGTGTAGCCCAGGACGTTCTGGGCGTACACCGTCATGAAGTACCACATGGAGAAGGTGGCCGACCCCATGAGCAGCATCGACACGTTGGCCGAGGACACCGCCCGTACGGAGAACACGCGCAGCGGGATCAGCGGGACGGCGGTCCGCGCCTCGACCAGCACGAAGGCGGCCAGCAGCACGACTCCGGAGAGCAGCGGCACGAGGGTGGCGGCGGCCGTCCAGCCCTCGACCTCGGTCTGGACGATGCCGTACGCGACGGCGGCGAGGCCCGCGGTGACGAGGACCGCGCCCAGGAAGTCGATGCGACGGCGGTCGCCCGCGCGGCCCTCGGTGATCCGCAGGGCGGCGGCGACCAGGACGACCGCGCCGATGGGCACGTTGATCAGGAGGACCCAGCGCCAGGAGAGGGCGTCGGTGAGGAACCCGCCGATGAGCCCGCCGGCCGCGCCGCCGCCCGCGCCGACCGCCATCCAGGTGCCGATCGCCTTCGTCCGGGCCGGCCCCTCGGGCACGGCCGCGGTGAGGATGGTGAGGGTGGCGGGAGCCAGGACGGCGGCCCCGAGGCCCTGTGCGGCGCGGGCGGCGAGGAGCTGCCAGCCCTCCTGGGCGAGGCCGCCCGCGAGGGAGGCGGCGGTGAAGAGGCCGAGCCCGACGAGGAACATCAGCTTGCGCCCGTAGATGTCGGCGGCCCGCCCGCCCAGGAGCATGAACCCGGCGAACGCGATCGAGTAGGCGTTGACGACCCACTGGAGGCCCCCCGCGCTCAGCCCCAGGTCGGCCCGCATGGAGGGCAGGGCCACGTTGACGACGGAGACGTCGAGGACGACGAGGAACTGGCCGGTGCAGGCGGCGAGCACGACCGCCCAGGTGCTGGGCCGTATTCGGGAGGCGTTCGGCGGGGCGGAGACGGGCGCGGAGACGTCAGGCATGGGGGTCATGGTCCCAGGCGGCGAGCGGGCCGTACATCAGGTATCGGGAGCCGCTTCCCCCGACGCCGACCGCCGGACACCGGCCGTCGGCGCGGCACATCCCCCATATCGCCGCATACGCCCCGCATAGTGGTGGGCTATGAGTACGGAGAACCCTCACGTGCCCCCCGGCCGGCCCCCCTCCGACCCCGCGGATCCCGGTGCGGCTCCCGGGACGGGCTCCTCGCCGGACCGGGTCGTGGTGACGATCGGGGTGCTGGGCGTCATCGGGGTCGTCCTGTGGGCGGCCCTCGGCAAGGACACCTTCGAGAGCACCTCGGACGCGGCCCTCCCCTGGGTGCTCGACAACTTCGCGTGGCTCTTCGTCATCGCCGCCGACGTCTTCCTGGTGCTGTGCCTCGTGATCGCCTTCAGCCGCTACGGCCGGATCCGGCTCAGCAGGGACGACTCCCCGCCGGAGTTCTCGAACTTCTCGTGGATCGCGATGATGTTCAGCGCGGGCATGGGCATCGGGCTGATCTTCTACGGCGTCGGGGAGCCCGTCGCGCACTACCTGAGCCCGCCGCCCTCCAGCGGGGCCGAGCCGCGGACGGCGGGTGCCGCGAGCGCCGCCATGGAGTACTCCTTCTTCCACTGGACCCTGACTCCGTGGGCGATCTACGGCATCGTGGGCCTGGCGCTGGGCTACGCGAGCTTCCGCAAGGGCCGGGGCAACCGGTTGAGCGCCGTGTTCGTCCCCCTCATCGGCGAACGCAGGGCGAACGGCGTCTTCGGCAAGGTGCTGGACCTGCTCGCCGTCTTCGCCACGGTCTTCGGCACCGCGACGAGCCTGGGACTCGGCGCTCTGCAGATCGCCATCGGGCTGGATCTGACGGCGGGCCTCGACCAGAGCACCGGCGTCGAGCTGGTGGTCATCGCCGTGCTCAGCGCGGCCTTCGTGGTCTCCGCCTTCACCGGCCTGCACGGCGGGGTGAAGTGGCTCAGCTCGATCAACCTCGTCGTCGCCGCCGCCCTCATGGTCTTCGTCTTCGTCGCGGGCCCGACCGTGTATCTCCTGGACGTGCTGCCGTCCTCGGTCGGAGGCTACCTGGACCAGCTCCTCCCCATGGCCTCGCGCACCGGCGCCTTCGGCGACCAGAGCTGGCTGGGCGCCTGGACGATCTTCTACTGGGCCTGGTGGCTGTCCTGGGCGCCCTTCGTCGGCACCTTCATCGCGCGGATCTCCAAGGGCCGCACGATCCGCGAGTTCCTCCTCGCCGTGCTGCTCGTGCCGAGCGGGGCGACCGCCCTGTGGTTCGTGGTGCTCGGCGGGACCGGGATCCGCCTCGCGGAGACGGGCGTCGTCGACATGGCCGAGAAGGCGAAGGAGGGGACGGAGGCGACGCTGTTCGCGATGCTCGACGCCCTGCCGGTCAGCACGGTGACGGCCTGGGTCGCGATGATCCTGATCATGATGTACTTCGTCACCAGCGCGGACTCCGCCTCCCTGGTCATGGGCTCGCTGACCAGCAGGGGCGCCCTGCACCCGCGCCGCTGGCTGGTCGTCACCTGGGGCCTCCTCATGGCCGCGGTCGCGGCGGCGCTGTTGGTGGCCGGCGGCCTGGAGTCCCTCCAGAGCGCGACGATCCTGGTGGCCCTGCCCTTCGTCGTGGTGATGCTCTTCCTGTGCTGGTCCCTGCTGCGGGAGTTGCGCACCGACCCCGGCGCCGGACCGGGGCGCAGCGAGGGCCTGCACGGTATGCGCGACGCGGTGCGCGTCATGGTCGGCGAGGAGATGGGCAACCAGCCGGGGGCCCGCCACCGCCATCTGCGTCGGGCGGCCTCGGCCCGTGCGAACAGCGCCGACGACGACCAGGCCCCGGAGAGCTGACGACCCGCGCGGCGCACCCGCGAAGGCTCAGCCGCGCCGCAGCAGGGTGACCACCGCCGCTCCGCCGAGGCCGATGTTGTGGGCGAGGGCGGTCCGTGCGCCGGGGACCTGGCGGGCGCCGGCCTCGCCGCGCAGGTGCCAGGTCAGCTCGGCGGCCTGGGCGATGCCGGTGGCGCCCAGCGGATGCCCCTTGGAGATCAGTCCGCCGGACGGGTTCACGACCCACCGCCCGCCGTAGGTGGTCGCCCCGGACTCGACGAGCTTGCCGGACTCCCCCTCGCCGCACAGGCCCAGCGCCTCGTAGGTGAGGAGTTCGTTGACGGAGAAGCAGTCGTGCAGCTCGATGACGTCGAGATCGTCCGGGCCGAGTCCGGAGGCCGTGTAGACCTGCTGGGCGGCGGCCCGGGACATCGGGGCCCCGACCGCGTCGATGCAGCTGCCGGAGGCGAAGGAGGCCTCGGTGTCGGTGGTCATGGCCTGCGCGGCGATCTCCACCGCCCGCTCCGCCAGACCGTGCCGCTCGACGAACCGCTCGGAGACGACGACGGCCGCCGCCGCCCCGTCGGAGGTGGGCGAACACTGGAGTTTGGTGAGGGGCCGGTGGACGGTGCGGGCGGCGAGGATCTCCTCGACCGTGTACGCGTCCTGGAACTGGGCGTACGGGTTGTTCACCGAGTGCCGGTGGTTCTTGGCGCCGACCGCCGCGAGCTGCGCGGGTGTCGTCCCGTACCGCTCCATGTGCTCGCGGGCCGCGTTGCCGAAGATCTGGGCGGTGGGCGGGGACATCTCGAAGCCGTGGGCGGCGGCCATGATCCCGTAGTGCCGGGCGACGGGCGAGGCAGCGAAGTCGCCGCCGCCGTCCGCTCCGCCGCCCAGCGAGCCGCGGGCCATCTTCTCGAAGCCGACGGCGAGGACGCAATCGCTGCCGCCGCCCTCGACGAACTGCCGGGCCAGCATCAGGGCGGTGGAGCCGGTGGCGCAGTTGTTGTTGACGTTGTAGACGGGGACGCCGGTCAGGCCCAGCTCGTAGACGGCCCGCTGTCCGGCGGTGGAGGCCTGGAAGCAGTAGCCCACGGGGACCTGTTCGACCTGGTCGTAGCGGACGCCCGCGTCGTCCAGGGCGGCGGTACCCGCCTCGCGGACCATGTCCCAGTACTGCCAGTCACGGGTCTCGGGCTTCTCGAACTTCGTCATGCCGACGCCGACGATGTAGGCCTTCATGGTCCGACTCCTCCTGTTGTCCTGTGCGGTCAGTCCCGTTCGCCGTGCTGCGCGGTCAGTCCCGGGGGAGGCCGAGGATGCGTTCGGCGACGACGTTGAGCTGGATCTGGGTGGTGCCGCCCGCGATGGTCAGGCAGCGGGACATCAGGAAGCCGTGGAGGGCCCGCTCCCCCGCCGCCGGTTCGTCCACCGCGCCGTCCGGTCCGAGGAGTTCGAGGATGAGCTCGGCGACTCTCTGCTGGTGGAGGGTCTGGACGAGCTTGCGGACCGAGGCCCCGGCGCCCGGTTCGCGGCCGGAGACCTGCTGGAGCGTGGTGCGCAGTTGGACGCAGGCGAGCGCGTGGGCCTCGGCGGCGAGCGCGCCGATCCGGGTGCGCGTCGCCCCGTCCAGCCCGGCCGAGCGGGCGATCAGGGCTTCGAGCCCGCTGTCGAAGGTCATCTGGTCGGCCATGTGGACGCGTTCGTTGCCCAGGGTGTTGCGGGCGACCCGCCAGCCGCCGCCGACCTCGCCGACGACGGCGTCGGCGGGCAGCAGGACGTCGTCGAAGTACACCTCGTTGAAGAGGGCCTCGCCGGTGATCTCCTTGAGCGGGCGGATGTCGATGCCCTCGGCGTTCCTCATGTCGACCAGGAAGTAGGTGAGCCCGCGGTGCTTGGGGGCGTCCGGGTCGGTGCGGGCCAGCAGGATGCCGTGGTCGGCGGTGCGGGCGGCACTCGTCCAGACCTTCTGCCCGGTGATCCGCCACCCCTCCTCGGTCCGTACCGCGCGGGTGCGCAGCGCGGCGAGGTCGGATCCGGCTTCGGGCTCCGAGAAGAGCTGGCACCACTGGAGGTCGCCGCGCAGGGTGGCCGGCAGATAGCGCTCCCGCTGCTCCTCGGTTCCGTACGCGATGAGGGACGGCACCACCCAGGTGGCGATGGACAGATCGCTGAGACGGATGCCCTGTGCCCGCGACTCCTGCTGGATCGCCAGTTGCCGTACGGGCCCCGCGTCCAGTCCGTACGGGGCGGGGAGGTGCGGGGCGGCGTAGCCGGTGGCGGCGAGGGCGCGGCGGGCATCGGCCGGTGCCAGGCCCCGGGCGGCGGCGAGGTGGGGGCGGGCATCGGCACGGTGGGCGACGGCCTCGGCGGGCAGTTCCAGGGCGAGTTCGCGGCGGGCGCCGGCCTCGGCGAGGCGGGCGGCGCGCAGCCGGTGCGTGTCGGCGGCGCCGAGGAGCTGGCGGACGAGGACGGCACGGCGCAGCTGGAGGTGGGCGTCGTGCTCCCAGGTGAAGCCGGTGCCGCCGAGGATCTGGATGGCGTCCTTGGCGCAGGTGTACGCGGCCTCGGGCGCGGTGGCGGCGGCGAGCGCGGCGGTGAGCCCGCGCGCCCCGGGCCCCGCGCCGTCGGACCGAGCGGCTACGTCGGTGGCGCGGGCGGATTCGTCGGCGGCGCGGGCCGCGTCCCAGGTGAGGGCTCGGGCCTGTTCGAGGCGGACGAGCATGTCGGCGCAGAGGTGCTTGACGGCCTGGAACGCGCCGATGGGCCGCCCGAACTGCTCACGTACGGCCGCGTGTTCGACGGCGGTGTCCAGGCTCCGGGCGGCGCTCCCGCAGGCGTCGGCGGCGAGGAGGACGGCGGCCAGGTCGCGGACGAGCCCGGGGTCGAGGGGCAGCACCCGGTGTGCCGGTACGGGGACGGCGTCGGCGCGCACCTCGGCGGTGGGCCGGGTCGGGTCGACGCTGCGGTGCGGACGCACGGCGATCCCCTCGGTCCCGGCGTCCACGAGGAACCAGCGCTCGCCGTCGGGCGTGGCGGCGGGCAGCAGGAGAAGGTCGGCCGCCTGGGCGGTCAGGACGGGCGGGGCGGTGCCGTCGAGCCGGTGGCCGGCCTCGTCCGGGGTGGCGGTGAGGGTGCCGGGCGCGAGGGCGAGGGCCGCGGTGCGGTCTCCCGCGGCGAGCTCACGGAGCGGGCCGCCCAACGCCTCGGCCCCGGCGGCGACCGCGTGGCGCAGCACCGCGGAGGTGAGGGCGGTCGCGAGGTAGGGGCCGGGCAGCGAGGCGTAGGCGGCCTCCTCCAGGACGACGGCGAGGTCGAGGAGGTCCCCGCCGCCACCTCCGTACGCCTCGGGCAGATGGATGCCGGTGAGCCCCTGCGCGGCGAGCGCTTCCCAGTGGGCCGGGCGTTCGCCCGGGGCGGCCGGGCTCCCCGCGTCGAGGAGTTCGCGCACCTCGCCGGGTGGTGCGGCGCGGGCCAGCCAGCCCCGTACGGAGTGCGCCAGCGCACGGTGCTCCTCGGTGATCCCGATGCCGGTACCGGTGCGGGTGCCTGTGCCTGTGCCGATGCCCATGCGAGTCCTCGCCGGTCGGGGCCACTGGAACGGGCGCAAGAGTAGAACACGTTTCAATCCGATGGAAGGTCGGGAGACCGTCGGATCCGGACCGGAATAGGACGCCGCCGGGAAGTGTTCACCATGCACACACTTGGGGGGAGCCCGGGTGATCGACGCTGCCCGGAGGCCCCACGTATGCGACGGACGAAACAGATACGGCACACCGGGGAGCCGTCCGAGCCGCGCCGAGCGCGCTCCGGGCCCATCGTGCCCGTCCTCGCCTTCGCGGGCATCACCGTCGCGGTCATGCAGACCCTGCTCGTCCCGGTCATCAAGGACCTGCCGGTCCTGCTGAACACCACCCCGGCCAACGCCACCTGGGTGATGACCGCCACCCTGCTCGCGGGCGCCGTCTCGACGCCGATCATGGGGCGGCTCGGCGACCTGTACGGCAAGCGGCGGATGCTGCTCGCCTCCCTCGCCGTCATGGTGGTCGGCTCGCTGATCTGCGCGTCCACCGACGACCTGGTCGTGATGATCACCGGCCGCGCGCTCCAGGGCTTCGCCATGGGCGCCATCCCGCTCGGCATCGGCATCATGCGCGACGAGCTGCCGCGCGAGAGGCTCGGCTCGGCGATGGCCCTGATGAGCTCCTCGATCGGGGTGGGCGGAGGCCTCGCCCTGCCCGCCGCCGCGCTGGTCGCCCAGCACGCCGACTGGCACGCCCTGTTCCTCGGCTCGGCCGGGCTCGGACTGCTCGCGATGGCCCTCACGTACACGCTCGTCCCCGAGCCGCCGCTGCGCGCGCCCGGCACCTTCGACGTGATCGGCGCCCTCGGGCTCTCGCTCGGCCTGGTCCTGCTCCTGCTGCCGGTCACCAAGGGCAGCGACTGGGGCTGGACCTCGGCCCCGACCCTCGGGCTGCTCGCCGCGTCCGTCGCCACGCTGGTGCTGTGGGGCCTGTTCGAACTGCGCACCCCGGCGCCGCTCGTCGATCTGCGCACCACCGCCCGCCGCGAGGTGCTGCTCACGAACCTCGCCTCGATCATGGTCGGGGTCGCCTTCTACGCGGTCTCCCTGGTCCTGCCGCAACTGCTCCAGCTGCCCACCTCCACCGGCTACGGCCTCGGCCAGTCGATGGTGGTCGCCGGGCTCTGCGTGGCCCCGCTCGGCGTGACGATGATGTTCGTCGCCCCGCTGTACGCCCGGATCTCGGCCCGCCGCGGCCCCAAGGCCACGCTGATGCTCGGCCTGCTGGTCATCGCGATCGGTTACGGGGCCGGGCTCGGGCTGCTCGGCGCCGCCTGGCAGACCGTGCTGATCGCGGTGGTGCTCGGCGCCGGGATCGGCCTCGCCTACTCCTCGCTGCCCGCCCTGATCATCGGGGCCGTCGACCCGTCGGAGACCGGCGCGGCCAACGGCCTCAACACCCTGATGCGGTCCATCGGCACCTCGGTGTCGAGCGCCGTCATCGGCATGGTGCTGGCCAACACCTCCGTGACGGCGGGCTCGGTCCAGGTGCCGTCCATGGAGGGCTTCCGGATCTCGTTCCTGATCGCCATGGGGGCGGTGCTGATCGGCCTGGTGCTGGCGGCGTTCCTGCCCTCGCAGCGGCCCTCCGCGCACCCGGTGCTCCTGGCGAGCAGCGCGGACGACGCCCGGGCCCCGCAGACCGCGCGGGCCGCCGGGGCCGGGCGCGGTCAGCGCACCGGAGCGTCGAACCGCGGCACCGTCGTGAGCAGCCGGGACACCTCCGACCCCGGCAGGAGCTCCTGAGGCTCGGCCGCGCGGGAGAACAGCCGGGCGGGGCGGGCGCCCTGGACGTGGGCCCGCTCCCCGTCGACGCGGAGCCAGGAGCCCTCGCGCAGCCCGAGCACGGGTACGTCGTTCTCCTCCAGGAACTCGGTGAGCCGCTCCTCGCGGGTCTCGCCCTTGTGGGTGCTGGCCGGGTCCGGGTCCAGATAGTGCGGGTTGATCTGGAACGGGACCAGGCCCAGCGTCTCGAAGGACGGCGGCTGCACGATGGGCATGTCGTTGGACGTGCGCAGGGTCGGGGCTGCCATGTTGGTGCCGGCGCTCGCACCCATGTAGGGCAGCCCGCCCCGCACCGCGTCGCGCACGGCCTCGCGCAGGCCGGTGCGGCAGAGGGCGGCGAGCAGCCGGAAGGAGTTGCCGCCGCCGATGAACACGGCGTCGGACGCGGCGAGTTCGGCGACCGGGTCGGCGTTCTCGTGGACGCCGCGCACGGTGATGCCGGACGGCTCCAGTGCCTCGCGGACCCGGGTGGTGTACGCGGCGTGATCGGCGAGCGCGTACGGGACGAAGGCGAGTCGCGCGTTCGCGGGCAGGAACGCGGTGACGGTGTCCAGGGCGTGTTCCAGGTAACCACAGCCGAACTGGGTGGAGTTGGAGAGAAGCAGCAGATTCACGGGGTTCCTCGGGTACGTCGGGCGGATCGGTCGGTCGGATGACCGGGGCGGCCGGGCGGATCGGGTCGGTCAGGTGGTGCGGGGCCGGCGGGCGCGGGGTTTCGGCCGCTGCGGCGGGTGGGTGAGGCGCTGCTCCAGCAGCTGGGCCGCGTGCCGCAGCGCGTCGAGCCGGTCCTCGGGCGCCCCCCGGAACCGGTCCTCCCCGCCGCCGAGGCTGAGGCTTCCGTACGGCTCGCGCCCCAGGAACACCGGTACGGCCACGGTGGCGATCCCGGTGTCGTACTCGCCGACCGTCCAGGCGTAGCCCTGGGCCCGGATCTTGATGAACTCCCGCTCCAGCAGGTCCGGTTCGGTGACGGTGCGGTCGGTGAAGCGGGCCATGGGGCGGCCCCGGAAGAGCCGGTGGCGCTGCTCGTCGGGCAGATAGGCGTAGTACGACTTGCTGGTCGCCCCCGCGTGCGCCGGGTAGAGCTCGCCGACCAGCGGGTAGTAGCGCAGCGGTCCGGTCTCGCCCTCCTCGGCGGCCACGCAGCGCATGTGGAAGCTGTCCGGAAGGCAGAACAGGACCGTGTCGCCGGTGGTCCGGCGCAGCTCCTCCAGGACCGGACCGGCCAGCAACTCCAGCGAGCCCGAGCGCTCCCAGAGGCGGCCGAGCCGCAGCACGGCGGGGCCGATGCGGTAGCGACGGGTGGCCGGATCGGAGACCAGGAAGCCCCGGCCCGCCAGGGTGGCCAGCAGCCGCTGGGCGGCGGAGGTGTCCCAGCCGAACTCCTCGGCGACCTCGGTGACGCCCCAGTCGGGCCGGGTGCGCTCGAAGGCGAGCAGCACCAGGAGCGCCCGGTCGACGGTTTGCAGCGCCCCGGCGGGCGTACGCCGGTCCAGATCGAATTCGGCCATCGTCATCTCACCATTCAGACCAGAATTGCAAATAACGGGAAACAGTTGCGCTCAACGCTATCCGATCCCGAATGTTGCCTCAGCACCCCGCCCCGCGCTCTCCCCCGTCGAGCGCCGGGCGGGTGTCAGGATCAGGAGAAAAGCCCCCATGTTGAAGTACGTACTGGACATCGTCGAGCTTCTGGACGATCCCCAGGTCAATGGCAAGACGGTCGTCGGGTACCTCGACGCCGCAGCGGGGGCCGAGGGCTCGTCCGCGCAGGTCACCACCGTCATGGGTGACCAGGGTTCGACGGACTTCGTGCTCGTCCGCATCCCCGGCTCCCGCGGCCGGACGGCGGGCGGCAGCGCCCGCACCCTCGGTGTGGTGGGCCGGCTCGGCGGCCTCGGCGCCCGGCCCGAGGTGACCGGTCTGGTCTCCGACGCCGACGGCGCGGCCTCCGCCATCGCCACGGCGGCCAAGCTGCTCGACATGCGCCGTCGCGGCGATGTGCTGCCCGGCGACGTGATCGTCGCCACCCACATCTGTCCGAACGCGCCGACCGAGCCGCACGACCCGGTGCCGTTCATGGGCTCCCCCGTGGACATCGCCACGATGAACCGGCACGAGGTGACCGCCGACATGGAGGCCGTGCTCTCCATCGACACCACCAAGGGCAACCGGATCATCAACCACAAGGGCCTGGCCCTGTCGCCCACCGTCAAGGAGGGCTGGGTGCTCCGGGTCAGCGAGCAGCTCGGCGAGCTGCTGGCCGTGGTGACCGGTGAGCCATTGGTCACATACCCGGTGACCACCCAGGACATCACGCCGTACGGTAACGGTGCACACCACATCAATTCGATCCTCCAGCCCGCCACCGCGACCGCCGCTCCGGTCGTCGGTCTCGCGGTCACCTCGGCCGCCGCGGTACCGGGCTGCCAGACGGGCGCGAGTCACGAGAGCGACATCGCGTGCGCCGCCCGCTACGCCGTGGAGGTCGCCAAGGGCTTCGGCGCCGGGCAGCTGGACTTCCACGACGCGGTGGAGTTCGACAACCTCGTCAACCGCTACGGGTCGCTGGCTCACCTCCAGACCCTCGGCCGCACCACCCAGGAGTCCTGATGGCATCCGCCCCCCAGGCCGACGCCACGGCCCCCGAAGCCAAGAGCATCGGCAGCGACGACTACTCCCTCTCGCGGGTCCCGCGCGACAAGCGCTTCGGCTTCTGGTCCATGCTCCTGCAGTGGCTGGCCCAGTCCGGCTCGATCTCCCAGTTCACGCTGGGCGCCACCATCGGCGTCGGCATGACCTTCGGGGACGCCTTCCTCGCCTTCACGCTCGGCGCGGTGATCCTGGAGATCGTGATCTTCGCGATCGGTCTGGCCGGCATGCGCGAGGGTCTGGCGACCCCGATGCTCACCCGCTGGACGGGCTTCGGCCGCAACGGTTCGGCACTGGTCAGCTTCGTCATCGCGGTCAGCCTGGTCGGCTGGTTCGGCGTCCAGAACACGATCTTCGGCAACAGCGTCTCGGCGCTGGTCGGCGGTCCGTCCTGGATGTGGTGCGTGATCGCGGGCATCGCCATCACGGGCCTGGTGATCTTCGGCTTCAAGTACATGGCCCTCTTCGCCAAGATCGTCACCCCGCTGTTCTTCGGCATGGTCGCCTGGTCGATCATCACGACGCTCAACGACCACTCGATCAGTGAGCTGATCAGCTCGCCGCCGCCCGGCGAGGCGATCCCGCTGGCCGTCGCCGCCACCGCCATCGCGGGCGGTTACATGACCGGCGCCATCGTCTCCCCGGAGATGACCCGCTACAACAAGAAGGGCTCGCACGTCTTCGTGCAGAGCGCCTCCTCGATGATCCTCTCCGAGTACATCGTCGGCATGGTCGGTGTGCTGCTCGGTCATCTGGTGAAGTCGAGCGACGTGTCCCACATCGTGCTCTCCACCTCGGGCGCCTTCGGTGTGATGGTGGTCCTGATGTCCACCGCGAAGATCAACGACTGGAACCTGTACGGCTCCTCGCTCGGCGTCGTCAACTTCTTCCAGGTCGTCTTCCGCAAGCGGCTGCACCGCGGCGTGGTCACCGTCGTCCTCGGCATCGCCGGCACGCTCCTGTCCGCGGTCGGCATCATGACCCACTTCACGGAGTTCCTCTCCCTGCTGGGCGTGATGATCCCGCCGATCGGCGGCATCATCGTCGCCGAGTACTGGGTCGTGAAGCGGATGCGCAAGCCGCTGGACGACACCCGTGAGGCGGAGACCCTGCCGCTGACCTCGCCCACCTGGGTGCCGATGTCCCTGGTCATCTGGGTCGTGGCGTTCTGCGTCGGCAAGTTCTTCGACGGCGGCATACCGGCCCTCAACTCCCTGGCCACCGCCTTCCTGCTGTACTGCGCCCTCGGCCTGCTGGGCTGGGTCAAGCCGTACGGCACCTCCACCCTGGACGACGAGGACGGCGGCAGCCCCGCCCCCGCCGCCCGCGCGACCACTCCGGCAGGAGCAGCATGAGTCTCACCCCCGCCTCCGAGCAGGCCCAGACCGAGGTCGTGGACCTCTGCGCCGAACTGATCCGGTTCGACACCTCCAACCCGACCAGCGACGAGCGCGCCGCCGCCGACTGGGTGGTGGACCGCCTCGCCGAGGTGGGCATCGCCTCCGAACTGGTCGAGTCCGCCCCGGGCCGGGCCAGCGTCATCGCCAGGATCGCCGGGAGCGACCCCACCCGCGGCGCCCTGCTGGTCCACGGCCACCTGGACGTCGTACCCGCCGACGCCTCCGAGTGGCAGGTCCCGCCGTTCTCGGGCGAGATCCGCGACGGCTACCTCTGGGGCCGGGGCGCGATCGACATGAAGGACACGGTGGCGGTCATGCTCGCCACCGCCCGGCACTTCGCCCGCACCGGCACGCGGCCGGCCCGTGACGTGGTGCTCGCCTTCCTCGCCGACGAGGAGGCGGGCGGCACGTTCGGCGCCCACTGGCTCGTCGAGCACCGACCGGACCTCTTCTCGGGGGTCACCGAGGCGATCGGCGAGGGCGGCGGCTTCTCCTTCGCCCTCGACGACACGCGCCGGCTGTACCCGATCGAGAACGCCCAGCGCGGCATGGCCTGGATGGAGCTCACCGCGAACGGCCGGGCCGGCCACGGATCGTCGCCCAACGACGAGAACGCGGTCACCGACCTCGCCGAGTCCCTCACCCGGATCGGCCGCGAGACCTTCCCCATCCGGCTGATCGAACCGGTCCGCGCCCTGCTGGAGGAGGCCGCCCGGCTCTACGGCGTCGCGTTCGACGAGAACGACATCGAGTCGAGCCTCGCCCGTCTCGGCCCGGTCGCGGACTTCATGCAGGTGGTGCTCCGCAACTCGGCCAACCCCACCATGTTCACCGCCGGCTACCAGACCAACGTCATCCCCGGGAAGGCCACCGCCCGCGTCGACGGCCGTTTCCTCCCCGGTCACGAGCAGGAACTGATCGACACGATCGACCGCCTCCTGCTCCCCTCCGTCAGCCGCGAGTGGGTCAACCACGACATCGCGATGGAGACGACGTTCGACGGCCCGCTGGTCGACGCGATGTGCGACGCCGTCCGCGCCGAGGACCCGGACGGCCACCCCGTCCCGTACTGCAACCCGGGTGGCACCGACGCCAAGGCCTTCACCCACCTGGGCATCCGCTGCTTCGGCTTCAAGGGCCTGAAGCTCCCGCACGACCTGGACTACGGCCGCCTCTTCCACGGCGTGGACGAGCGCGTCCCCCTGGAAGGGCTGCGCTTCGGCGTCCGCGTCATGACCCGACTCTGGCAGAGCTGCTGACCGCACGGTCCATGGTTCTGCCGGGGGCCCGCCCCGACCCGGGCTCACCCCGCCTACGCCCCCGCCGATCCCTTCGGCGGGGGCGTACGGCACGATGGGGCGCCGTTCCGCACTCACCCCGCCCCACCTGGAGGAACCCCGTGACCGCCGAGTCCGCAGCCAAGCCCACGCCGGAGATCCTCGCCGCGTTCGAGGCCGCCAAGGGCTTCATGCCGGTGCGCGAGGGCCTCGCCCTGTACGCCGCCGCCACCGGGGCCGGTGCGCTCGGGCTGCCGCTGCTGGAGGTCGGCACCTACTGCGGACGGTCCGCCATCCTGCTCGCGGACGCGGCGCGCGGAGCCGGGGTGAGCGCGCTCACCGTCGACCACCACCGGGGCAGCGAGGAGCAGCAGCCCGGCTGGGAGTACCACGACCCGGACGTGGTGGACCCGGAGGTCGGGCTGATGGACACCCTGCCGACGTTCCGCCGCACCCTGCGCCGGGCCGGCCTGGAGGACCACGTGGTGGCGCTCGTCGGGCGCTCCCCGCGGGTCGCCGCCGTCTGGGCCGGACCGCTCGGGCTCGTCTTCATCGACGGCGGGCACACCGACGAGCACGCGAACGCCGACTACGAGGGCTGGGCCCCGCATGTCGCCGAGGGCGGGCTGCTGGTGATCCACGACGTGTTCCCCGACCCGGAAGACGGCGGGCAGGCCCCGTACCGGATCTACCGCCGGGCGCTGGCCTCCGGGGCGTTCACCGAGGTGTCGGTGACGGACTCGCTGCGCGTGCTGCGCCGCACGGGCGCCGGGATCTGAGCCGTACGGGAGCGGGATCCGGGTCGCACGGGCCGCGGTCCGAGCCGTCCGGACAGCCGGGTGGGTAGCATCGCCGCGTGCCGTACGACGACAGCCCTCCCCCCACCCGCCGCGCCCGGCCCCTCTCCGTGGCCGCCGCGCTGGTCGCCGTGTTCCTGACCGCCGTCGGCTGCGGAGCCGCTCAGGAAGCCGACGGGTCCGGCGCGGCCCCGCCCCGGCCCGGCGCGGACGCCGCCTCCCCGACGGCTCCGACGCCGACCGGGAAGCAGCCGCGGCCGTCCGGACCCGCCTCCGCCTCCCCCTCCGACTCCGGGTCCGACTCCGCGAAGCCGCTGCCGAAGGGACCGCTGACCGGCCGGACCGTGGTGATCGACCCGGGACACAATCCGGGCAACCGCGATCACACCCGGGAGATCAACGAGAAGGTCGACATCGGCACCGGCCGCAAGGAGTGCGACACGACCGGTACGTCCACCGATGACGGCTACGCGGAGGCCCGGTTCACCCTCGACGTGTCGCACCGGCTGCGCACACTGCTGGAGGCGGAGGGCGCCCGGGTCCGGCTGACGCACGACGCGGACCGGCCGTTCGGCCCGTGCATCGACGAACGGGCCCGGATCGGGAACGAGGCGAAGGCCGACGCGGTGGTCTCGGTGCACGCCGACGGGTCGGCCGTGGGCAACCGGGGCTTCCACGTGATCCTGCCCGCCGGGGTGAAGGGCGGCGGGGCCGACACCTCGAAGATCGTGAGGAGTTCGGCCGATCTCGGCGCGAGGATCGCCGGACACTTCGTCCGTACGACCGGAAGCGCGCCTTCCAATTACATCGGCGGGAATACCGGCCTGGACACGCGTAATGATCTCGGCGGACTGAATCTGTCGACCGTGCCCAAGGTGTTCGTCGAATGCGGCAATATGCGTGACCCGAAGGACGCGGCCCTGCTCACCAGCGCGAGTTGGCGCCAGAAGGCCGCCCAGGGACTGGCCGACGGCATTACCAGCTACCTGAAGGGGTAGTTCTGCGGTGATATTGGGGGGATAACCGCTCATGATCCGGGCACGGGCACAACCCGCCCGGGCAGACGATAGATTCATCCGTACGATGGGGAGCCGCTCCCGAGCTTCGAGCCGCACCGGCGGCAGCGACGACCGCCCCGACGAGACGACCGACTAAGGACCTTCACGTGAATATCCGATCCCTCACTCGAGGCGACGGCGTGGTGATCGGAGCAGCGGTCGTGCTGTTCATCGCCTCTTTCCTCGACTTCTCCAGCTACGAATGCCCGCAGGGCGTCGACTGCTCCCGGTTCGACAGCCCGAACGCCTGGGACTCGCTCGGACTCCTGATGAGCGTCTTCCTCGCCGGAGTCATCGGCGCGGCGCTGCTGATCGTCAGCCGTGCGATGCCGGGCCGCAAGGTCGTCGGCCTCGACCTCGGCCAGTTCGGTGCGGCGCTCACCGTCTTCGCGCTGTGGACCGCCTTCTGGACGATCCTCGACGTCAACAGCGCCGGCGCGGGCCTGATCCTCGGCCTGCTGGCCACCATCGTGCTCGTCGCGGGTGCCGTCGCCGGTCCGATGATCCCCGCGCTCAAGGCGCCGCTCGTCAGCCCGGCCTCCCCCACGCCGGGCGTGGGGGCCGGACAGGCCCCGTACGGCGCGGGCCCCGGCCAGGGCTACGGCTTCCCGGCCGGCCAGCAGCAGCAGCAGCCGTACGGTGCCCAGCCGAGCCAGGGTTACGGCTACCCCGGCGCTCAGCAGCAGGGCCAGCCCGCCCAGGCCGACCCGGCGCAGGCGCAGCAGGCCCAGGCCCAGCAGCCCTCGCAGGGCGGCGCGGCCCCGGCGGGCGACTTCACCCCGTTCTGGTTCGCCGTTCCGGTGGCCCGCCCGCTGTACGGCGAGGACGGCTCGCCGAACCCGATCGCCGAGCTGGCGCCGGGCACCTGGTACCTCGCGGTGGAGCAGCGCGGCCAGAGCCTCATCGCCCAGACGCAGGACGGCCGTCGTGGCGTCCTCCAGGACACCACGGGCATCCAGCGCGGCTGATCCCGTGCACCACAGCACACGTCACGGCCCCTCGCCCTTCCGGGCGGGGGGCCGTTGTCGTACAGTCCAACCCGGTCACCCCTACCTGACGCTTCGTCAGTTACGGCTGGAGGGAACGGAATGCGGCTCGGACTCGCGCTCGGATACTGGGGCCGCGGCCCGGACCCCGGCCAACTCGCCCTGGTCCAGGAGGCCGAGCGGCTCGGATACGACTCGGTGTGGACGGCGGAGGCCTGGGGGTCGGACGCCTTCACGCCGCTGACCTGGATAGCGGCCCACACCTCCCGGATCCGGCTGGGCACCGGCATCGTCCAGATGGCGGCCCGCACCCCCACCGCGACGGCCATGCACGCCCTGACCCTGGACCATCTCTCCGGCGGCCGGATGCTGCTCGGCCTCGGCCTGTCCGGGCCGCAGGTGGTGGAGGGGTGGTACGGGCGGCCGTTCCCCAGGAGCCCGCTGACCGCGACCCGCGAGTACGTCGAGGTGATCCGGCAGGTGCTGGCGCGGCAGGCTCCGGTGGAGCTGGCGGGCCGCTTCCACTCCCACCCGTACACCGGTCCGGACGCCACCGGGCTCGGCAAGCCGCTGAAGCCGATCACGCATCCGCTGCGGGCCTCGCTCCCCGTCCTGCTGGGCGCGGAGGGCCCGAAGAACATCGCGCAGACGGTGGAGATCGCGGACGGCTGGCTGCCGCTGTACTGGTCACCGCTGCGCGGGGACGTCTACGGGGCCTCGCTCGCCGGACTCCGGGACGGCTTCATGATCGCGCCGATGGCCCGCGCGCACGTCTGCGACGACGTGGTGGAGGGGCTGTGGCCGGTCAAGGCGATGCTCGGCTTCTACATCGGCGGGATGGGTCACGCGGCCCGCAACTTCCACGCCGATCTGATGGCCCGCATGGGGTTCGAGGAGGAGGCCCGGCGGATCCAGGAACTGTTCCTCCAGGGCCGCAAGGAGGAGGCGGTGCGGGCGGTGCCGGACGCGTTCGCCGACGAGATCTCCCTGATCGGGCCGCGTGCCCGCATCGCGGAGCGGCTGGAGCTGTGGCGCACGGGGCCGGTGACGGATCTGCTGGTCACCGCCCCGGACCCGCACACGCTGCGGGTCCTGGCGGAGCTGAACTCCTAGGGCGTGCCCCGATGGGGCGTGCCCGGACTCTCGCCGCTCAGCCGAAGGACGACCGGTCCAGCCAGAAGTCCAGCAGCGCGGCGTCGCCGAGCACCTCGACCCGCGGGCTCGTGGGCTCCAGTCGGCGGTTGAAGACGAGCATCAGGTCGGTGAGCGGTCCGCGCAGCGCGACCGTCGCCTTGTCGTGCGCGTGCCGCCAGGTGAAGCGGTCGTCGCCGAACTCGATCAGCCACTCCGCACCGGGGACGTCGGTGGCGTGCAGATGCAACGAGCGCCCGCCTCCGCGCAGTTCGGCCGCCTCCGGGTCGCCGCCCTCCTGCGAGAAGGAGACGATGCGCAGCCATTCCTCGATGGTGTCGGCGGCCACGTCGGCGTCCACCGTGTACGGGGCGCGGGCGGCGAGCGCCGCGTCAGCCCGGTGCACAGCCGTCTCGTGCGTGATGCGCCGCGCCCAGAAGGCCGTACGCCGCTCCCAGGCCCAGGTCCACACCTCGGTGTCGGGCCCCGCCTCCCGCAGCGCGGCGACGGTGGCCGCGGCCCCCTCGGCGAGCCAGGCGTCCAGCGCGGCCGGGTCGTCACCGTCCGGGCCTTCGCCTCCGGGCACCTTGTCCTCGGGTATGTCCTCGGTGGCGCGGGTGCGGACGATCTCCCCGACCCAGCGGTGCGCGCCGCCGACGTGCACGGCGAGCTCGCGCAGGGTCCAGTCGGGACAGGTGGGTACGGTCGCGGTGAGATCGGCGCCGCTCAGCACCGCGCGCAGGGCGTCGGTCTGGGCCAGGATCTCGTCGCAGTAGCGGTCGTGGGAGAGAGAGGTCATGCGGCGCACCCTAACCGGCTGCACCCGTGTTGATCACCTGGATATCCGGGCCCCGGCCCCATCCCGGCCTCACCATTTCGCGGAGCGCCCGGAGCCGGTTCGGGAACGCGCGGCGGGCAAGCGCCATCGCGCTTCCGGGCCGCCGCTATCCGGTCAGCTGGGACGTGGAGGGGACCTTGTCCTTCACCTCGGCTCCCGCGTCCTCGCCCGCCTTCTTGATGCCGTCGATGACGCTCTCGAACGCCCCCACGTCGCCCTCCCCCGCCTCGCCCTTGCGGAGCTTCGTCCCCAGCCCCTGGAGCGATGCGATCCCGGCGGTCAGCGGGGCGACGGCCTTCGACAGCAGCGGGTCGCCCTTGGCGTTCTCCGCCGCGGCCTTGAGCCGGTTGTAGGCGAACCCGCCGGCGAGCCCCGCCTTGACGAGGGCGAAGGTCCGCCCCTCCGCGCCCTTCTTGAACGTCCCGGCGCGGTACGGCTTCACGATCCATTGGTACGTGGCCCCCGCCGCGAGCCCCGCGTTGGCGACGAACCGGGTCTTGGCGAGCCGCTGCTTCTCGGCGGAGGCCGAAGGAGAGGCCGCCGAGGGGTCCGTCGCGGGCGATGCGCTCGCCGTGTCGCCGGCGGCGGATTCGCCGGAGCCGCCGCACGCTGTCGTGCCCGCCAGCAGGGCGCAGGACAGCAGCAGCGCTGCCAGGGTTCGGCGGAGTGGTACGGAACGGGGCACGGCGGGCCTCCTGGCCCGACCAACCGGCCCGGCCGGACCATCCTGACGGGCCGGACCATCCGGGCACGTCACAGCGAGTGACGGATCTCGGCACTCCCCCTCAGCCTCGCCCGTTCGCCCGGCGGTCGCCACCCGGTGCGGGCCGTACGGGTTTCACCCTGCGTAAAGCGGCAACCAGAGTTCCATGTCTCCCAGAACCCGTTCAGGAAGCAGTTCAGCGGCTCGTGTCATAGCCGTCGTGGCCGACATTCTGGCCTTCATCATCATCCTCTGGATCCTGATGTACCTGCTGGACGCCAACCGCGGCAACGACTTCGTGCAGTGGGTGCACGACGCGGCCCGTTGGCTGGCCGGCTGGTCGTACGACCTGTTCACGTTCGACAAGGCGTGGGCGCGCGTCGTCACCGGATACGGCCTCGCGGCCGTCGTCTATCTGTTCATCGGGCACGCGGTGGCGGGCCGGCTCCGCCGCGGCTGAACAGGGCCCGCCCCAGGGCGTGTTCAGCGGCAGCAGTCCGGCTCCAGGCCGACCGGCAGCCGCTCGCCCCCGAAGACCGCGGTGGTCGCCTCGTCCCCCCCGAGCGCGGCCACCGCGAGCAGCAGGGAGCCCGCCGTCCAGGTGGTGAGCTCCTCGGGCCAGAACGCCCGGTTGCCCTCGAAGACGTATCCCGTCCAGTACAGGCCGCCCTCGGTGCGCAGGTGCTGGACGGACTGGAGGATCTCCAGCGCCCGGTCCGACTCCCCGGTCATCCAGAGGGCCAGGGCCAGTTCGCAGCTCTCGCCGCCGGTCACCCAGGGGTTGGGCAGCACGCAGCGCACCCCGAGGCCGGGGACGACGAAGCGGTCCCAGCCCTCCTGGATGCGGGCGGTGGCCTCGGCCCCGGTGACCGCGCCGCCCAGGACCGGGTAGTACCAGTCCATCGAGTAGCGGTTCTTGTCGAGGAAGCGCTCGGGGTGGCTGCGGATCGCGTGGGCCAGCGCACCGGTCGCCAACTCCCAGTCGGGCTGCGGCTCCTCGCGGCGCTCGGCGATGGCCAGCGCGCAGCGCAGCGCCTGGTGGATCGAGGAGGAGCCGGTCAGCAGCGCGTCGCCCACGGGCGTTCCGTCGGGCTCCCGCTTCCAGCCGATCTGCCCGCCGGGCTGCTGGAGCCCGAGGACGAATTCGACGGCCGCGAAGACCGTGGGCCACATCCGGTCGACGAACGCGTCGTCGCCGGTGGCCAGGTAGTGGTGCCAGACGCCGACGGCCACGTACGCGCAGAAGTTGCTCTCCAGGCTCCGGTCGGTCGGCTGCAACGGATCGCCGTCGTGGTAGGCGGCGTACCAGGAGCCGTCGGCGTTCTGGTTGCGCGCGAGCCAGTCGTAGGCGCGGGCCGCCGCCCCGTGCTCGCCGGCCGCGTCCAGGGCCATCGCGGCCTCGGTGTGGTCCCACGGGTCGAGGTGATGGCCCCGGAACCAGGGCAGCGCCCCGTCCTGGCGCTGTACGGCGGCGAGCGCGGCGACCGTCTCGGTGGCCTGATCCGCCGTCAGGACACCCGGCAGGACAAGGTGTTCGGTCTGTTCGGGAGTGCTCACGCCTCGGCCTTCGGCAGGTGCGGCTTGGTGGCGTAGGCGACGAAGCTCTTGCCGACGACCGGGTTGAGGAGCTGTTCGGCGACCCGGGTGGCGAGCGGCTTCTTCATGATGTCCCAGACCAGCAGCTTGTGGTACGCCCGCACCGGCAGCGCCCGGTCGTTGTCCACGCCGAAGGCGCACTTGAGCCACCAGTACGGCGAGTGCAGGGCGTGGGCGTGGTGGGTGCCGTACGGCTTGAGTCCGGCCTCGCGGATCCGGGCGAGGAGCTGGTCGGCCTTGTAGATGCGGATGTGGCCGCCCTCGACCTCGTGGTAGGCGTCGGAGAGGGTCCAGCAGACCTTTTCGGGGCCGTAGCGCGGGACGGTGATCGCTATCCGGCCGCCCGGCCTGAGCACCCGGACCATCTCGGCGAGGACGCCCTTGTCGTCCGGGATGTGCTCCATGACCTCGGAGATGATCACGACGTCGAAGGAGTCGTCGGGGAAGGGCAGGTTGAGGGCGTCGCCCTCCATCGCGGTGGCGGTGGCGCCCTCGGGGGCCTCTCCGGCCTCCTTCATCGCGGCGAACCACTTGGCGACCTCGCGGATCTCCTCGGCGTTCCGGTCGAGCGCGACGACCTGTGCGCCGCGCCGGTAGCACTCGAAGGCGTGCCGGCCGGCACCGCAGCCCAGGTCGAGCACCCGGTCGCCGGCGGCGAGCGGGAAGCGGGTGAAGTCGACGGTCAGCACGGGGGCCTGCCTTCGAGGTCGGAGGTACGGGTTGCGACGATCGGGCCCGCGGTCGCCCGGGGGCGCGCGGTCACCTGCGGACTCCGCGGGCGATGATCGCCTGACGGTACAGCTCGGCCGTTCCGGCCGCCGCCCGGGCCCAGGTGAAGTTGGCCAGCACCCGCTCGCGGCCCGCCGCGCCGAGCCGGGCCCGCAGCTCCGGGCTGCCCAGCAGCCGGGCCAGCGCCCCGGCCAGCGCGTCCGCGTCGCCGGGCGCCACGGCGAGGCAGGTCTCCCCGTCCCGGCCGGAGACCTCGGGGATCGCGCCGCCGGTGGTCGCGACGAGCGGGGTGCCGGTGGCCATGGCCTCGGCGGCGGGCAGCGAGAACCCCTCGTACAGCGAGGGCACGCAGGAGACCTGGGCGCCGCGCACGAGGTCGACCAGCTCGGCGTCGCTGATGCCCTTGACGAACTCGACGGCGTCCGCGAGCCCGTGCCGCTCCATCGCGCGGGCGACCGGGCCGTTCTCGGCACGCTTGCCGACGACGACGAGGTGGGCGGCGGGATTCTCGGTGCGGAGCTTGGCGAGCGCGTCGACGAGGTGGACGAGGCCCTTGAGCGGGACGTCGGCGCTGGAGGTGGTCACGATGCGGCCGGGCACCTCGGGAACGGAGGGGTCGGGGGACCACAGGTCGGTGTCGGCGCCGATGTGGACGACGCTGATCCGGTCGGCGCGTACGCCGAGGTCCTCGACGATCTCGTCGCGGGAGGAGCCGGAGACGGTGAGGACGGTGTCCAGTTTGCGGGCGACCCGCTTCTGCATCCGGGTGAAGGCGTACCAGCGGCGTACGGAGGCACGTCGGCGGCGGCTCGGCGCGGCCGCCAGGTCGAGCCTGCGGTCCACGGTGATGGGGTGGTGGATCGTCGTCACGAGCGGGGCCCCGAGGTCGCCGAGGAGCCCGTAGCCGAGGGTCTGGTTGTCGTGGACGACGTCGAACGCGCCGCGCCGCGCGAGCAGGTGGCGGCGGGCGCGCAGGCTGAAGGTGAGCGGCTCGGGGAAGCCGCCGGTCCACATGGTGGCGACCTCGGCCAGGTCGATCCAGTCGCGGTACTCGCCCCGCTTCGGGGTGCGGAAGGGGTCGGGCTGGCGGTAGAGGTCGAGGCTGGGCAGCTCGGTGAGCGGAACGCCCTCGTCGAGCACCGGGTAGGGCTGCGCGCCGATCACCTCGACGCTGTGGCCGAGGCGTGCCAGCTCCCGGCCGAGGTGGCGGACGTAGACGCCCTGGCCGCCGCAGAACGGATTGCCCTTATAGGTGAGGAGTGCGATGCGCAACGGCCGGTCGCCGGTCCCGGTGGGGCTGCCGTCGCCCGTGCGGGGGCCTGTCTCTATGGCCTCAGCGGTCACACTCGGCCCCCTTCTGACTGCGTGTTCGCCGGAGCGTAACCGGTCGCGCTAATCTAGAACAAGTTTCAGACTTGATAGAACAAGTCGCAAACTTGATCGTTCGACGTGCATCGAATCTACCGGCAGGTAGCGTCGGCGTGACGGCCGGAACAGGTGATTCGCGCCACGAGGGACGCCCTGGCATGCTGTGCGCGCCCGGCGGGGCCGCTTCGTCCGTCCGGGTGCGGGATCAAGCCATGGATCACGGATCGTGGATCGGGGACAGCATGACCGCGGACGCCAGACCGGCAGCGCCTGCGCTGACCGAGCGCCAGGAGGCCCGTCGCCGCCGCATCCTGCACGCCAGCGCCCAGCTGGCCAGCCGGGGCGGGTTCGAGGCGGTGCAGATGCGGGAGGTGGCCGAGGCCGCCGGGGTCGCGCTGGGCACCCTCTACCGCTACTTCCCGTCCAAGATCCATCTACTGGTCGCGACCATGCAGGACCAGCTCCAGCGTCTGCACACCACGCTCCGCAAACGCCCGCCGGCCGGCGACGACGCGGCCCAGCGGGTGGCCGAGACGCTGATGCGCGCCTTCCGCGCCCTGCAGCGCGAACCACACCTCGCGGACGCCATGGTCCGCGCCCTCACCTTCGCGGACCGGGGCGTGAGCCCCGAGGTGGACACCGTCTCCCGGCTCACCACGGCGATCATCCTGGACGCGATGGGCCTGGAGCACCCGACCCCGGAGCAGCTCTCCGCGGTCCGGGTCATCGAGCACACCTGGCACTCGGCGCTGATCACGTGGCTGTCGGGCAGGGCCTCGATCGCCCAGGTGAAGATCGACATCGAGACGGTCTGCCGTCTCATCGACCTGACGGCGGAGCCGGGCCGGGGCTGAGGAGCGCCCCGTCGGCGGGGCGGGCCGCCGACGCGTCGACGCCCGCGAGTGCCGCCACGGCCGCACGGCGGAGGTCCGTCCACTCGGTCAGCCGCGCGTCGTCCCGCCCGGCCTCGAACCCGGCCTTGAACAGCGCCTCCCGCCGGACCCACAACCGCAGCAGCGCAGGGCCGGGGTCCGGCTCGGCGCGGGCGGCGTCCACCTCGTCCCCGGGCAGCAGCCGCCGCAGTACGGGCAGGGATCCCGGCCGGCGCGTCAGGGGTTCCACGTCGATGCCGACCGGGCCGGGTCCGACCGCCGCCGCGGCGAGTCCGTCGGCGTGGCTGTAGCTCGCCCCCAGGCAGGGATGGTCCGGGAGATACGGCCGACCGTGCCCGTCCCGCCCGCACCCGGGGCAGCGCTGGGCCGGGACCACCGCGTCCGGCGGCAGCCCGGTGACGCGGGAGGCGCACAGCCGCAGCAGCAGCCGGGCCGCCACCACGTCGTCGCGCCGGCCCGGCACCCGGATCCCCGCGAGCCGCCGCCGCTCCCACGGGGCGAGGAGGCGCTCGTCGAGCTCCGGGTGCGCCAGCACCTCCGCGGTGGTGGCCACCAGAGCGAAGGTGCCGGCGGCCACCGGTGCCACGGTGGCCGCACCCGGCTCACGGGGCGGCGGGAGAGGGGTCACCGGCCCGTGTTCACCCGGCCGACGCCTCCGCCAGGTCGGCGGAGGCCAGGAAGCGCTCCTTGACGCGGGCGAGGGTGCGGAAGTCGTCGATGGTGACCTCCTGCAGATCGATGCTGCTGCCCGAGATCTCCTCCAGGAGGTCGATGAACTCCAGGAAGTCCATCGAGTCGATGAGCCGGGCCTCGATGAGGTCCTCCTCGACGCCGATCGGGCCGTCGAGGCCGGGGTTCTTCTCGTTGAGCCACGCTACGACACGTTCCATGGGAGAAATCGCTCCTCTTTGTTCTGTTCGGGTGACGGCCGGTGGTCGGCCGGTGGTCGGGCAGTGGTCGGGCAGTGGTCGGGCAGGGCTGAAGATCGGATCAGGAACCGGCGGCGCGGAGCCGCTCCAGGGCCCGCTCGGCGGTGCCGTGCGTGAGGACCATCGCGTGCACCCAGCGCTCCATGCCGAAGGCGACGCAGGAGCTGTACGCGGGACCGTGGGAGCCGGCCCGGATACCGAGTCGCTCGCCGAAGAAGTTGCGGTGCCGGTTGACGGAGGCGATGGCCGTGCCGTCGGGGGCGCTGTACTCGTACTTCACCGGGTCCAGCGCCATCAGGCGGGCCCGCGATCCCCCGTTGTCGTAGAACGGGTCGTCGGCCGCCGCCCGGGTCAGGGTCAGGCCGAGCAGTCCGGCGGCCTCCTGGATGAACTCACCGCCGCGTTCCTGGTGTTCGGCGGCTCCGTCCTTGGTGCCGAGGTAGACCACCTCACGCATGTGGAACCCCCACAGACGGCGCAGGCCGTCGTAGTGGGTCTCGTTGCGGAAGCAGCGGCCGACCGCCGAGAGCCGCAGCCCTTCCTCGCCGACGTCCTCGCCCTCCAGGGAGAGCAGCAGCCCGTAGCAGGTCGCGGACGGCAGCACATGACCGGTCGGATGCAGCGGCAGGTCCTGGGGCGAGCCGCCGGAGGCCAGTCCTTCGAGCGCGTCCGGGCCGAACCGCCCTGCGGAGACGCCGAGATGGGGAAAGTTGCGGAAGAAGTCGAGCCGCGCCAGTCCGTCGACGGACAGCAGGGGCGGCCCCACGACCTCGGGTGCGGCGAGCCGCGCGGCGAGGCCGGTCAGCAGTTCGTCCAGGCCCCGCAGCAGTGCGGTGCGGACCGGGTCCAGCGTGATCAGGCCGGCACCGGGACTCTTCAGCGTGATGCCCGGCAGGGCCGTGATGCTGGATGTGTTCATGAAACCGCGTCCTTCTCGGTGTGGGCCGGCAATCGGGACACCCCTCGGGCGTACGGACCACATCGCCGTGGCGCAGGCGTCCCCGAACAGGTCCGTGACCGACCGGAGCAAGGGCAGAAGAGCGGGGTGACACCCCGCCACGAACCCGACCGCGCCCTTGGACATTAGGCCTGCCGCTCGCCTGTTGTCTAGACCAAAAATACCGAACGCCGGGTATCGATTACGTGGCCGTCGGGCGCGAGACGGTATCCCATATCCCCATATGTGGATGGCACTTGACAGTCCGGGCGGTCTGGACCAATCCTGCTGACCGACGTGGTCACGGCTCCTCCCACCACGGCACTGCCATCCGCCCCGCCGTCCGCGGCGACCCCGCTCCCCCGGGGTCGCCGCACGGCCGGTCGAGGAGAAGGGACCTGCCATCAACCCCATGACGACACCCACCGCCCGCCGTCGACCCCGCCTGCACCGCGCGGCGTCGGACATCCCGTACTTCAGCGCCGACGGCGAGGCCTACCTCGCGCAGACCGCTCTGCGGGAGCTCGACAAGTCGCGCCCGCTGCGGGTGCTGTCCGAGGAGGACTTCGCCCACTGGCAGACGTACGGCTACGTCATCGTCCGGGAAGCGGTACCGGCCCCGGTGGCGCGTCAACTGCTGGACTTCACGTGGGATTTCCAGGGCCTGGACCCGGAACGGCCGGAGAGCTGGTACGAGGACCGGCCGCTGCGCTCCGAGCTGGACCAGCAACTGCACATCTACGGCTTCGTGGAGGCCTACCACCACCAGCTCCTCTGGGACAACCGGCAGTCGCAGCGGGTGTACGACGCCTTCGTCGACGTATGGGACTGCGAGGAGCTGTGGGTCACCCTGGACCGGCTCAACCTCAACCCGCCGAACCGGGGCAACCGTGACCGCGCCCTGATCGAGGCGACGGACCGGGGCTTCGACATCGAGCTCCACTGGGACATCGACACCACGCTCGCCGTCCCGCCGCAGCGGGTGCAGGGCATCATCGCGCTCAACGACACCCGGCCGGAGACGGGCGGCTTCCAGTGCTGCCCGGAGCTGTTCCGGCAGTTCGACACCTGGAAGACCGGCCAGCCCGGGGACCGGGACCCGCTGCGCCCCACCATCGACCGGGACGAACTGCCCGTCGTACGACCGGATCTGCGCCCCGGCGACCTGCTCATCTGGAACGGTCTGCTGGCCCACGGAGTGGCGCGCAACCTCTCCGAGAACGGGGTGCGGGCCGTGCAGTACCTGTCGATGATGCCCGCGCTGGAGGAGCACGAGCGGCTGCGCAAGTCCCGCGTGGAATCCTGGCGCCACCTGCGCACCCCGCGCTGGAACCGCACCCTGGTCGGCGACCCGGTGCTGCCCGAGTCCAAGCGCTACCCGACGGCCGAGCTGAACCCTCTGGGCAGCCGACTGCTGGGGCTCGCCTCGTGGCAGGACCCGGTCGAGGACACCGCACCCGCCGCGCAGAGCGGGGAGCCTTCGTGCGCCGCGTCTGCCTGACCCTGCCCACCCACCGGGCCTGCCCCGACACCATCACGGCGGTGGGCGCGGAAGCGGCTTACGGAGCACGGCGGTTCGGCGTCGAGATACATCTGCTGATCCTGGACTCGTCCTCCCCGCCGGTGCTCGCCGAGCACCGGCGGGCGGTGGCCGCGCTGCCCGCGTCCGCCGGGGTGACCGTCCACCACCTCGACGAGGACGGGCAGCGGGCCTTCCTGCGCACGGTGATCGACCGGGCCGGCGGAGCCCGGACGGACCGGCTGCTGGAACTGATGCTGCCGTCCCGCGTCTCCTACGGCGCCTGCACCAACCGGGCGTTCCTCATCGCCCAGGCCCTCGGCTGCACGTCCGTCCACCGCAGGGACTCCGACAGCCGCTACCAGCACCTCGACGGCGAACCGGTCTTCCCTCTCCACCAGGAACTCACCTACCTGGGTCAACGTGCCGATGACGTACGCGAGTCGGCGACCCGGAGCAAGCTGCCGCCGGGTACCGGGGACCTGCGGGTGACGTTGGCCGGCGGCTCCTTCGTGGGAGAGATGTCGGTGGACGTCGCGGAGATCCGCGACCTCGACCCGGACACGTACCGCGAACTGATCGGCCTGTCGATCCCCGAGGGATACCCGGAGCTCTGGCGCAAGCACCTGATCGACGAGTCCTTCCGGGGCGCCGGGGACACCGCGTTCGACGGCGACCGCACCACACTCGCCCCCGTCAGCCCGATGCGCGTGGACATGTGCAACATCGCGCTCGACCACGAGGTCTACCGCCGCGTCCCCCTGCCGCCCGCCACCGACACCATCGGCAGCGACTACTTCCTGATCCACCTCCTCCACGACGCCCGGATGCCCGGCATCCAGCACAACCGGCACATCGTCAACTTCCACACGGCGGAGCGGCGTACGGACGCAGGGTTCCTCGCATACCAGCTGCGTTTCGTGAAGTTCCTGCTGTCCAAGGCGTATCTCAACACCGTGTACGCGAGGACGGCGGCGGCGGGTGACGCGCTGCTCGACGCCGAAGGCCACATCCGGGCCGGTGAGATCGCCGGGTTCGTCCGGGACAGCACCGACCTGGACCGGGCGTCGAGCGCCCACCGCCTCGATGTCCTCGACGACGCCTACCGGCGGCTCGGCGACCGCTACAAGACGGTCGCCGACCTCCTCGTCGAACGCCGCTCCCGACTCCTGGACGAGGCCCGCGACGACATGGCCGACTTCGCTCTCCTGATGGACCGCTGGGAGGCGTTGACTCGTGCGAGCGCGGACGCGGGCCCGGCCGTGACCCGATGATCTCCGCCGTCGGCAAGGACACCATGCACCCGCACCCCCCGCACACCTCCACGGTCACCGTCGCCTACGCGGGCGGTGAGGAGCGCCGCGGCCCCCTCACGATGGGCCAGGCCAACATGATCCGCTGCATCCTGCGGGACGACCCCACCCACATCAACATCCACGATGTGTGGCCCGTCCCCGAGGGCACCACCTCGGAGGCCGTCACCGACGCCTTGCGCGCCTTGGCCGGGCGCCACGAGGGGCTGCGCACCACCTTCCCGCACCCGCCGGGGGCCGCGCCGGTCGACCAGCTCGTGTCGGCGCAGGGCACGTTCACGGTGACCGTCCTCGACCACGCCGAATTCCCCGCCGATCCGGCGGGGTACGCGGAGTCGGTGGCGCGGGCCGCCCGGGCCGGGCGCTTCGCCCTGGATCGGGAGTTCCCGCTGCGGATCACCCTGCTCACCGTGGCCGGAGCGCCGGTCCACGTCGCGCTGGCGTTCAGCCACGCGGTGGCGGACGGCAGCGCGATGGCCATCCTGCGCGAGGAGTTCGCCGAGCTGCTGGCGGGCAAGGAACTGCCGGGGCTCACTTCCCTGCCCCCGGTCGACCTGGCCTCCGTGGAGGCGTCCCCGGCCGGGCTGCGGAAGTCGGAGGCCTCCCTGCGGTACTGGGAGCGGATCATCCGCACCGGGCCGCAGGAGATGTTCGCGGAGCCGCGCGGCAGGAGGCCGGGGACCGACGAGGAGGCCCGGCAGCTGACGCTCCGCTCCCGCCGGGGCGGCCGGGCGCTCGCCGGGGCGGCCCGCCGCACCGGGCACCCCGAGGCCACCGTGCTGATGGCCGCCTGGTGCGCCCTGGTGGCCCACCGGGCGGGCCAGGACAGCTGTGTCACCGCCGTCCCGAGCGCCAACCGGTTCCACCCCCGGGTCGCCCGTTCGGTGACCACCACGTCCCAGGACGCGCTGCTCCACCTGGACGTCCGGGTGCCCGCCTTCGACGCCCTGGTCGCCCGAACCTGGGGGGCGGTGCTCAATGCCTACCGGCACAGCCAGTTCGACGCCGTACGGCTGTGGGAGATGATCGACCGGGTCACCGCCGAGCGCGGCAGCCACTTCGGCCGGGACGTGGTGTTCAACGATGTGAGCGCCCTGCCCGCCCCGCTCCTGGGCACCGACACGCAGGACCGCGACGACGCCGAGCACGAGCTGACCTGGGGGCCGTCCCAGACGCTGCCGACCCGGCTGCTCGCCTTCACGTACCGGACAGCGCCCCAGCTGCACATCTCCCTGTGGGCCGCCCCCACGCTCTTCACCCCCGAGGAGGCGGAGGGGTTTCTCTCCGGACTGGTCCTGCTCCTGGAGGCGGCCGCCGCCGGGGACGTGCCGATGGAGGCGCTGTCCGAGGTGACGGGAGTCCTTCCCTCCGAGCGCGGGCCCACTTGGCTGCGCGTGGACGGCTGCTGGGTCTCGCCCGCCGCCGTGCGCGAGACCCTCGGCCGGGCGACGGGCGGACTGCCGGTGCGGGTGGCCGAGGAGCTCCGACCGGACGGGGCAGCGGACGGCACCGAAGAGGGGGTGGCCGGCGCGGAACCGCACCTCACGGCGTACGTCGCCCGCGGTGACACCTCGTTGACGCCCGAGGAAGCCCACCGGGCGCTGACCGCCCTCATCCCGGCCGCCGGTTCGGGGGTCCTGGCACCCCACCGCTACGTGCTCGTCGAGAACCCGCCCACCGAGCCGGACCGGAGCGACGCATGGCGTCGACTGAAGATCATCGAGGAAGGGACCGGCAGAAGCCGGCAGGTGTGACATGAGCGTTGACGACACGACCCTCCCGAAGCAGCCGGACACGCTGCCCAGTCCCTGGCGGTCGACCCGGTTCCAGCTGTTCTTCACGGCCCGCAGCGCGTCGCTGCTGGCCGACGGCATGCTGATGGTCTCCCTGACCACGGCGGTGCTGGGGGCGGGCCACGGGGCGAGCGGTGTCGGCTACGCGCTGGCCGCGTGGATGACCCCGATCGTCCTGCTGGTGCTGTTCGGCGGGGTGCTGGCCGACCGGTTCACCCCGCAGCTGATGATGATCTGCGCCGACCTGGTGCGGATGCTCGCCATGATCACCCTGGCCGCGCTGCTCTTCTCCTCCGACCGCGTCCCGCTGTGGCAGATCATGGCGCTGATGGCGCTCAGCGGCGCCGCGACCGCGATGTTCCAGCCCGGTATGGCGAGCATGGTCCCCCAGGTCGCGGAGGACATCCAGAAGGCCAACGCGCTGCTGCGCATATCCGAGGCCCTCAGCACGCTGCTGGGCCCCGGCCTGGCGGGCATCCTCGTCGCGTACTGGCAGGTCTCGGGCTCGTACCTGGTCATCGCGGCGGCGTACGCGCTCAGCGCGCTGGTCCTGCTGCCCCTGCGGAAACTGCACACGGAACGCGACGAGGGCGACGCCCCGATGTGGCGCAGGCTCGCGACGGGCTGGCAGGAGTTCCGGTCCCGCCAGTGGCTGTGGGGCGTCATCGCGGTCTGGTCCGTCTACGGCCTGTTCGTGTTCGGCCCCGCGCTGCCGCTGGGCGCGGCGCTGATGATCGAGCAGCACGGGGCGAGCGGATACGGCTGGATCGCCTCGGCGGACGGCGCCGGGACGATCATCGGCGGCCTGATCGGCATGCGGGTCCGCCCGAGGCGCCCGCTGGTGGCCGGCGCCCTGGCCATGCTCTGCTTCGCCCTCAACCCCCTGGCACCGGCCCTGGAATGGTCCTTCGCGGCCACGGCGATCGCCCACGTGATCGCGGGTTACGGCTTCGCGTTCTGGGGCGTGATGTGGGCGACCAGCGTCCAGTCGCACATCCCGCTGACGGTCCTGAGCCGCGTCTCGGCGTACGACGTGGCGGGCTCCATCATGGTCATCCCGCTCGGCCGCGCACTGGCGGGCCCGGCGGCGGACGCGTTCGGCGCGAACGAGGTGCTGATCTTCTCGTCGGTGATGTCGTTCGCCCTGCTGGCGGTGATGCTGAGCGTCCCGGCGATCCGCGCGCTGCGCCGCGCGCCGGAGGGCGTGCTGAGCAAGCCACAGGCCGAACCGGCGGTCTGAGTCGTTCCACCGGGGTACGGCGTACCGGTCAGACCCGCATGGCCGGTACGTTCTCAATCTGCTCACCGCGTGGGATATGGGCAGATCGATCGGCCAGCCCTTGGGTGCCTTCTACGATGACGACCTTCTCACGGCAGCACTGACAAGACGATCACCGGTCTGGCGCTCGAATCCACAATGGGCGGCAGACCTGAAGGAAATCATCTCCCTGCTCGAAGACATCTCGCCGAATATCCGGAAGGATGTTCAAAAGTTCTTCCTGGAGGCAGGCGCGAGGGCCAAGAATTGAATACGCCCGCAAGCCTTGCAGGCCAGAATGAACGTAGCCTCGCCACGGTGGAGGAACGCCCGCATTGGCCCCTCATTGGATCGACCTGGTAAGAAACTCAGACGTCCTCGGCACCCTGTACTCCGATGTCCCCCCGCTGGAGCCGGTGCGCCTGAGGTCCTTCCGACTCGACTGGCGAGGACCCACCCTGACGCTGCGGGTCGACCTCCCCGCCTACCCGGCCCCGGACCGCGTACCGCCCGAGTGGTCGGAGCTCGGCCACGACACTCTGCAGCTTCATGTGCAGTTCCCGGCCGTGGACGATCTGACCGTGCGGGGATGGATCCCGACCGCCCCCGTCGGTGTCAGCCTCGCCGCACTGGCTTACCGAAGGATCCTCGTTCGCATCGCCGAAGCCGGCTTCGAGCTCTCCTTCACCTCCAGTGATTCCCTGACCATCGGCCACATCAGTGCTTTTCGCGTGACCGAAACCGGGTCGGACGAGGTTACTCATACCTTCGCGCGCCCCCTCGACACACGCCTGTTCACCTCACTCCCCGGAACACATGAGAGCAGCTTCTTTCTATGAGCGCGTCTGATTGGGCTCGCCTTCTCGACGACCCGCAATCCATCCGGAACTTGTACGACGAAGAGCCGGACCTCGACCGGTGCGACCTGTTCCACGTGCTGGCGGACGAACGAGGAGCCAGCATCACACTGGGGTTCCGGACCGCACACACCCCCGCGCGCATCAGGCCCGAGTGGGAAGGGAAGGAGTACAACTCCTTCACCTTCTATCTCGTCTTTTCCCAGGTTCAAGAACTCGCCGTCCGGGGGTGGGCGGCTCCGGCATGCAAGACGGTGGCCATCCAGCGCGACCCCGACGAGAAGCTGTCGGTCGCCATCACGTCGGAAGAGGCGTCCCTCCTTTTTCGCGCCCGTTCCGTCGTCCTGTCCGCAGCGCGCGTGGGATTGGTGTCGTCATCCGTGTAACCGGTGCCGGACACGGCCCTTCACCATCGGTCTGGCATGCCTGCGGTTTGGAGCTTGCTCACGCCGAAGTGCCCGCCACGGCACTTTCCGCGACCGAGGCCATTCGCATGGTCGCGGGCTTCGACGTGGAACCGACCCTGACGATCGATGCGGCGACGCCCGATGCCCTGAAGCGGCTCGATCTTCAGTGGCACGACAAGGCGTGGCCCGTGCTCGCCGACGCAGGGTCCGGAGCATTCCTCATTCTGCCGCCAGGAGGCGGTGGCGCTGCCGTGGGCTGGGTTCCCGTGAAGGACATCGCGCCCCCTGGCCTGCCGTCACGCATTGCTTCGGCGACCGGGACTCCCGAGTTTGTGGTGTTGTCCGCAGATGGGACGCACCTGTGTGCCGTAGCGGAGGAAGAGTACGAGTACTGGATCATTGTGCGTCCACTCGGCTGAGCCGGCCCGGCCGTCCCTCACTCCTCCGGCGGGAACACCACCTCCCCCGACCCCGCCAGCGTCAGCGTGATCGCCTCCACCGGGCAGCCCTCCGCCGCCGCGAGGACCTGCTCGCCCGCGTCCCGGTCCTCCTCGGTCGGGTGGGACTGGCGGGCCGAGTCCAGGTGGAAGGCGTCTCCCGCGTGGCTGACGCACATGCCGGAGCCGATGCAGACGGAGCGGTCGACCTCCACGTGCCAGCGGTCGCCCATCACGCCTCCCGGTAGCCGGCGGGCAGGTGGATCATCTTGTGCTCGAAGAACTCGCCGTAGCCCTCGGGGCCGAACTCGCGGCCCAGGCCGGAGTTCTTGTAGCCGCCGAAGGGGCCGAGCATGTCGAGGCTGAAGGTGTTCACGCTGTAGGTGCCCGTGCGGACCCGGCGGGCCACGTCGATGCCGCGTTCCGTGTCCGCCGTCCAGACGCTGCCGCTGAGGCCGTACGGGGAGTCGTCGGCGATGCGGACGGCCTCGGCCTCGTCCTCGTACGGGATCAGGCAGATCACCGGGCCGAAGATCTCCTCGCGGGCGATGCGCATGGAGTTGTCCACCGAGCCGAAGAGAGTGGGTTCGACGTACCAGCCTCGTTCCTGGGCGGCTGGGCGGTTGCCGCCGGTGAGGATCTTGGCGCCCTCCTCCTGGCCCAGTTTGATGTAGTCGAGGGAGCGTTGCTGCTGGCGTCGGGCCACCAGCGGGCCCAGTTCCGTCGTCGGGTCCAGGGGGTCGCCCACGCGCAGGGCTCCGGCCGCCGCCGCGAAGGCTTCCGCTATCTCGTCGTAGCGGGAGTTCGGGGCGAGGATGCGCGTCTGTGCCACGCACGCCTGGCCGTTGATCATCCAGGCGAAGGGGACGATGCCCGCCACCGCCGCCTCCAGGTCGGCGTCGGGGAGGATGATCGCCGCCGACTTACCGCCCAGCTCCAGGGTGACGCGGGTGAGGTTGCGGGAGGCCACCTCCATGACGCGGCGGCCGGCCGCCACCGAGCCGGTGAAGGAGACCTTGTCGACGTCCCGGTGGCCCACCAGGTATTCGCTGACCTCCCGGTCGGCCGGGAGGATGGAGAGGACCCCGGGCGGCAGGCCCGCCTCCGCGGCTATCTCCGCCAGGAGGTAGGCGTCCAGGGGGGTTTCCGGTGAGACCTTCAGGACCGCCGTGCAGCCCGCCAGCAGTGCCGGGGCCAGCTTGGCGGCGGCCGTGAACTGCGGGACGTTCCACGGGACGACCGCGGCGACCACGCCGACCGGTTCGCGGCGGACCAGGAGGGGGCCGAGGACGCCGTCGCGTCGTTCCTCGTACGGGAAGTCGCGCGCCACCGTGATCGCCGAGTCCCAGACCATCATCGCGGCCAGCGCCTGCACCATGACGCTCGAACTGTACGGGGTGCCGTTCTGGGCGCTGATCAGGCGCGCGAACTCCTCGTGGCGTACGGCGAAGGCGTCCTTGATCCGGGTGATCACCGCGATCCGCTCGTCCAGGCCCATCCTCGGCCAGGGGCCCTCGTCGAAGGCGCGGCGGGCGGCGGCGACCGCCCGGTCCACGTCGCCCTCGGAGGCGTGCGGCACGCGGCCGATGACCTGTTCGGTGTGCGGGGAGATCACCTCGATGACCTCGGTGCCGAGCGGATCGGTGAACTCCCCACCGATGAACAGTTGTCCGTGCTCCACAAGCTCCGTAAGTTCCGCCATGGCCGTTGCCTCCCGCGAACCCGTGCACCCGTAACTGACTGTTCGTCAGAACTGATACCAGTTCCTGTTCCAGGAGTCCACGGCGCGGACCGACCCGCACACCAAGCATTTGGTAGACCTGGGCTACCACTGGAACAAGTTCTCGTTACAGTGGGCGCAGTGCACGCTGAGCCGAGGCAGAGATGGGAATCCCATGACGCAGCTGACGCAGGTGACCGACCACGGCGGGGGCGTCCACAGCATCGAGGTCCCCATCCCCGACAACCCGCTGGGCCACACCCTGGTCCACCTCGTCGACACCGACCGGGGGCCGGTCCTCATCGACACCGGCTGGGACGACCCGGCCTCCTGGGAGACCCTGGTCACCGGGCTGACCGCCCTCGGCACCGCCGTCGCCGACATCCACGGCGTCGTCATCACCCACCACCATCCCGACCACCACGGCCTCTCCGGCCAGGTCCGCGAGGCGTCCGGGGCCTGGATCGCGATGCACGAGGCCGACACCGCGATCGTGAGGCGCACCCGGGAATCCGAGCCCGGTACCTGGCTCGACTACCTCACCCGCAAGCTCGCCGCGGTCGGCGCGCCGGAGGAACACCTCGCCCCGTTGCGCGCCGCCCGCAGCGGAGGGCGGTTGCGGACCCTGCCGGGTCTGCGCGCCGCCCTGCCCGACCGGGAGATCGTCCCCGGCGAGCTGCTCGATCTCGCCGGGCGGCGGCTGCGGGCCGTCTGGACCCCCGGACACACCCCGGGGCACGTCTGCCTCCATCTGGAGGAACGGCATCCTGCGGGGCTCGCGGGGCACGGGCGGCTGTTCTCCGGCGACCACCTGCTGCCCGGAATCAGTCCGCACATCGGGCTGTACGAGGACCCCGACGACACGACGGTCACCGATCCCCTCGGCGACTACCTCGCCTCGCTGGAGCGGATCGGCCGGCTCGGGGTCGCCGAGGTGCTGCCCGCGCACCAGTACGCGTTCACCGACGCGGGCGGGCGGGTGCGGGAGCTGCTGGACCACCACGAGGAGCGGCTGACCGGGCTCCTCGCGCTGCTCGCCACGCCCCTCACCCCGTGGCAGCTCGCGGAGCGGATGGAGTGGAACCGACCCTGGGAGCAGATCCCGCACGGTTCGCGGTCCATCGCCGTCTCCGAGGCCGAGTCCCATCTGCGGCGGCTCGTGAAGCTCGGCCGCGCGGAGGCCGTGCCGGGAGGGCCCCCGGTGACGTACATCGCCGTCTGACGTCCGGCCCCTCCGTGGCCCGCGCCCCGGTGACGTACATCGCGACGTGCGGCTCCCGGCCCCTCCCCTACGGACCGGTAGAGTGGGCAGGTCGTCATCATGCCCGTACAGGGGGAAGCCGGTACGAATCCGGCGCAGTGCCCCAGCCGTGACCCGTCCGCCCGACGGCGGCCGGACCGCCCGCCGCGGAGCGTGACCGGCTCGGGCCACCGGAACCCCGGTGGCCGGCACCGTCGAGGCATACGGGGTCGGAGCCCGGGACCGCCCTCGTGCGCCCGGGGAATCCGGCCCTCGCAGGAGAGGCCCAGCCAGCCATGACCGTACGCCGCAGCGCAGCCGCGCTCGCGACCACCGCCGTGCTCCTGGGCGCGGCCGCACCTGTAGCGGTCGCCGCGCCGGGTCCCTCCCCGTCGGCGGAGCTGCCCGCCGGGCTCTACGGCACCACGGACCCCACCTACGACGGGGTGTGGCGGCAGTCGCTGGCCTTCCTCGCGCAGAAGATCGAGTACGTCACTCCGGCCACCGCGGCCGTCGACTGGCTGGTGGGCCAGCAGTGCGACAGCGGGGCGTTCACCTCGTACCGCGACGCATCCAAGCCCTGCGACGCGTCGACGGTGATGGACACCAACGCCACCGCCGTCGCCGTCCAGGCCCTCGTCGAGATCAACCAGCGCCGCGATGACGCCAACAACGGGGCCGACTGGCTGAAGTCCGTGCAGAACGAGGACGGCGGCTGGGGGTACAACCCCGGCAGCCCGAGCGACGCGAACTCCACGTCCATCGTCATCGGCGCGCTGGCCCGGACCGGCGTCCCGGTCGGCGAGCTGACCACCGCCGACGGCAGCACCCCGTACACCGCGCTCCAGTCCCTGGCCATCCCCTGCGGGGACGAGGACGGCGGCGCGTTCGCCTATCAGCCGGGCAAGAAGGGCGAGCTGACCGCCAACCCGGACGCCACCGCGGCCTCGGTGCTCGGTCTGATGGGCAAGGGCATCGCCTCCGGCACGTCCAACGCGGTCAAGGCCCCCGCCTGCACGGCGGGCGACGACCTCAGCCCGGAGCAGACCGCCCAGAACGGCGCCTCCTTCCTCGCGGACGCCCTGAAGAAGGCGCCGTATCTGGAGCAGGCCCCGATGCCGGGCGCCGAGGACACCGAGCCCCAGCCCGACTACGGCAACACCGCGGACGCGGTCGTCGCGCTCGCCGCCTCCGGGCACACGGACAAGGCCGAGGCCTCCGTCGCCTGGCTGCGGAAGAACGCCACCGGCTGGGCGAAGCAGGGCGGCCCGGCCGCCACCGCACAGCTGATCCTCGCGGCGCACGCCACCGGCGCGGACGCCCGCAGCTTCGGCGGCGTCGACCTCGTCAAGCAGCTGAACACGATGGGTCCCTCCCCGGCCGCCACCGCCCTCCCCTCGCCCACGCCGACCGGTCCGCAGCCCTCCAGCGGCACCAGCAGCGACGACAGCGGGCTGGGTCTCGGGTGGCTGATCGGCATCGGCCTCGTCTTCGGCGCGGGCATCGGATTCCTGCTCAGCATGCGCCGGAAGAAGCAGCAGCCGTGAGGCGTACGCCGGTCCCGGCGCGGCCTCCCGCCATCGCGCAGCCGATTCCCGCCGCCGCGCGGCCCCGGATTCCCGCCGCCGCGCGACTGCGTCATCCTCTCGTCGCCCTGCTGGCCGCCCTGGTCGCCGCCCCGGCCGTCCTGCTCGGCGCGGGGAGCGCCGAGGCCTCCGGCTACCGCTACTGGTCCTTCTGGGAGGGCAACGGCAAGAACTGGGAGTACGCCACCCAGGGGCCGTCGCTGCTGCGCCCGGACGACGGTGCGGTCCAGGGCTTCCGGTTCGCCGTGAGCGAGGACTCGGGCGATGCCGCGCAGCCGCGCCGCGCCCCCGACTTCGGGGCGATCTGCGCGGACACCCCGGCGAAGGACGGGCAGAAGCGGGTGGCGCTGGTGATCGACCCCGGTACGGCGGCGGAAGCCCCTGACGGGGAGAAGCCGCCCGCCCCGCGCACGGCGTGCGCGCAGGTCGCACCGGACGCCAGCAGCGCGGAGGCGCTCGCGGCGGTGGCGAAGCCGCTGCGGTACGACAGCAGCGCCATGCTCTGCGCGATCTCCGGCTACCCGAAGTCGGGCTGCGGCGAGCAGGTGTCCGGCGAGGACGGCAGTGCGAAGCCGTCCGCCCCCGCGGAGCCGTCCTCCTCTTCGGAGGCGGGCGACGCCTCGAAGCCGGCCGAGGACGACGCGGTCGGTGCCGGCGGTCCGTCCCTCGGGCTCCTCGTCGGCATCGGCGCCGTCCTGCTGCTGGGCGTCGCCGCCGTGGTCCAGGCCCGCCGCCGCCGGTGACCGCCTCCCCCGCTCCGGCTCCGGCCCGGCTGCTGCGCCGTGCCCTGCACGCCCCCGAGGCGGACCGCGGCAACGCGCTGCCGGCCGGGGCGTGGTGGCTGTGGGCAGTGGGTCTGGCCACCGCCGCGTCCCGGACGACGAACCCGCTGCTGCTCGGGCTGCTGGTGGGCGTGGCGGGCTATGTGGTGGCGGCGCGGCGGACGGATGCGCCGTGGGCCCGCTCCTACGGCGCGTTCGTCAAGCTCGGGCTGTTCGTGGTCGCGTTGCGTCTGGTGTTCTCCGTCTTCTTCGGTTCGTCGATCCCCGGCACGCACACCGCGCTGACACTGCCCGAACTGCCGCTGCCCGACTGGGCGCAGGGCGTGCGGATCGGCGGCCGGGTCACCTCCGAGCAGTTGGTCTTCTCGCTCTACGAGGGGATGAAGCTGGCCGCGCTGCTGATCTGCGTCGGCGCGGCGAACGCGCTGGCCAACCCGGCGCGGCTGCTGAAGTCGCTGCCCGGTGCGCTGTACGAGGCGGGGGTGGCCGTCGTGGTGGCGATGACGTTCGCGCCGAACATGGTGGCCGACGTGGTCCGGCTGCGCACCGCGCGCCGGCTGCGGGGGCGGCCGACCGGAGGTGTGCGGGCCGTGGCGCAGATCGGACTGCCGGTGCTGGAGGGGGCGCTGGAGCGGTCGGTGGCGGTGGCCGCGTCGATGGACGCGCGCGGGTACGGGCGTACGGCGCAGGTCCCGGCCGCCGTCCGGCACACGACGAACGTCCTCACCCTGGGTGGACTGCTCGGGGTGTGCGCCGGCACGTACGGGCTGCTGGCCGCGCAGGGGGCGGTGTACGGGCTGCCGTTGCTGCTGGCCGGTCTGGTCACGGCGCTGTCCGGGCTGCGGCTCGGCGGGCGGCGCTCGGTGCGCACCCGGTACCGGCCGGACCGGTGGGGCGTTCGGGCGTGGCTGGTGGCGGGCTCGGGTGCGACGGTCGCGGCGGCGATGATCTGGGCGGTCGCGGTGGATCCGGACGCGATGCGCCCCGGTGTCGTACCGCTGGTCGCACCGGTGCTGCCGCTGTGGCCCGCCGCGGCGGTGCTGGTCGGGCTGCTGCCCGCGCTGGTCGCCCCCGTGCCGCCGTCGTCCCGGGCCACGACAGGACCGGCGCATCGCGACAAGGAGCAGGCGTGATCAGGTTCGAGCGGGTCTCCGTGCGGTACGAGGACACGGAGCGCCCCACGCTGTCCGGGGTCGACCTCACGGTCCCCGAGGGCGAACTCGTCCTGCTCGTCGGCCCCTCCGGTGTCGGCAAGTCGACTTTGCTGGGTACGGTCTCCGGGCTCGTCCCGCACTTCACGGGCGGGCTGCTGTCGGGCCGGGTGACGGTGGGCGGCCGGGACACCCGTACGCACAAGCCCCGTGAACTGGCCGATCTGGTCGGCACGGTGGGCCAGGACCCGCTCGCGCACTTCGTCACGGACACCGTCGAGGACGAGCTGGCGTACGGCATGGAGTCGCTGGGTCTGGCCCCCGACGTGATGCGCCGCCGGGTCGAGGAGACGCTCGATCTGCTGGGCCTGGCCGAGCTGCGCGACCGGCCCATCGCGACCCTGTCGGGCGGCCAGCGGCAGCGGGTGGCGATCGGCTCGGTGCTCACCCCGCACCCGAGGGTGCTGGTGCTGGACGAGCCGACCTCCGCGCTGGACCCGGCGGCGGCCGAGGAGGTCCTCGCGGTGCTCCAGCGGCTGGTGCACGACCTGGGCACGACCGTGCTGATGGCCGAGCACCGGCTGGAGCGCGTGGTGCAGTACGCGGACCAGGTCGTCCTGCTGCCCGCCCCGGGCGCCGCCCCCGTGATGGGGCCGCCCGCCGAGATCATGAAGGTGTCGCCCGTGCGGCCCCCGGTGGCCGAGTTGGGACTGCTCGCGGGCTGGGACCCGCTGCCCCTGTCGGTACGGGACGCCCGGCGCGGGGCGGGCGGGCTGCGGGAGCGGCTCGCGGACGCGTCGCCGCCCACGCCCCCGGAGGTGCCGGGGGTCTCGGGGATGCCAGAGGTGCCGGGGGTGTCCGTTCCGGTCGCGGCCGGGCGGCCGCCGCGGACCGGCCGGTTCGCCCGGCTCCTGGGGCGCGGGGCCGGCGCGCCGGTCGCCCCGGTCGCCGATCCGGTCACCCGGGTCGACGGGCTCGGGGTGCGGCGCGGCCGGGTCGAGGCGCTGCGGCGGGTGACGCTCACCGTGGCCCCCGGCGAGACGGTGGCCCTGATGGGCCGTAACGGGGCCGGCAAGTCCACGCTGCTCGGCGCGCTCGTCGGCATGATCGAGCCCACCTCGGGCACCGTGCGCGTCGGCGGGCTGGCCCCGGCCCGGACGGACCCGCGGGCGATGGTGCGCCGGGTCGGCCTCGTGCCGCAGGAGCCGCGCGATCTGCTGTACGCGGACACGGTGGCCGCCGAGTGCGCCGCCGCCGACCGGGACGCGGGCGCGGCGGAGGGTTCCTGCCGGGCGCTGGTGTCGGAGCTGCTGCCGGGCGTCGGGGACGACACCCACCCCCGGGACCTCTCCGAGGGCCAGCGGCTCGCCCTGGCTCTGGCGCTGGTGCTGACGGGCCGGCCGCCCCTGTTGCTGCTGGACGAGCCGACGCGTGGTCTTGACTACGCGGCGAAGGCCAGGCTCGTCGGTGTGCTGCGCGCTCTGGCGGCCGAGGGGCACGCGATCGTCCTGGCGACGCACGACGTGGAGCTGGCGGCGGAGCTGGCGCACCGGGTGGTGATCCTCGCCGAAGGGGAGGTCGTCGCGGACGGCCCGACCGGAGAGGTGGTGGTCTCCTCGCCCGCGTTCGCCCCGCAGACGGCGAAGATCCTGGCCCCGCAGGAGTGGCTGACCGTGTCCCAGGTGCGCGGCGTGCTGGAGGCGGGCGGATGAGCGAGAAGGAGGTCGGCGCCCGGGAACGGGCGGCGCGGCCCGTGCGGCTCGGGCCGAAGTCGGTCGCCGTCCTGCTGCTGACCGGGGCCGTCGGGGTGGTCGCCTTCGGGTGGCCGCTGCTGGCGGGCGCCGGGTCCGGGCTCGCGCACGCGAAGGACGCGCCCTGGCTGTTCGCGGCGTTGCTGCCGCTGCTGGTCGCGGTGGTGGTGGCGACGATCTCCGAGTCCGGCATGGACGCGAAGGCCGTCGCGATGCTCGGGGTGCTGGCGGCGGTCGGGGCGGCGCTGCGCCCGCTCGGAGCCGGGACGGCGGGGCTGGAGCCGATGTTCTTCCTGATGGTGCTGAGCGGCCGTGTGCTGGGCCCCGGATTCGGCTTCGTCCTCGGCTCGGTGACCATGTTCGCCTCGGCGCTGCTGACCGGCGGGGTCGGGCCGTGGATGCCGTTCCAGATGCTGTCGATGGGCTGGTTCACCATGGGCGCGGGGCTGCTGCCGGGGGCGGACCGGCTGCGCGGGCGGGCGGAACTGGCGATGCTGGCGGTGTACGGCTGCGTGGCTGCGTTCGCGTACGGCACGGTGATGAACCTGCAGGGCTGGGTGCTCGTCAACGGGCTGCATTCGGGCATCTCGTTCGACGAGGGCGCCCCGCTGCACGAGAACCTGGTGCGGTTCCTCGCCTACTGCGCGGCGACCTCGCTGGGCTGGGACCTGGGGCGGGCGGCGCTGACCGTGGTCCTGACCCTGACGCTGAGCCCGACGCTGCTGAAGGCGCTGCGCCGGGCAACCCGTCGCGCCGCCTTCGACGCGCGCGCCGTGTTCGGGGAGCCGGAGCAGCCCGAGAAACAGCCCGGGGGGACTGCCCCGGGCTCGCCGTGAAATGCCGTTACGGGGTCACAGCCGCTGGATGATCGTGCCCGTCGCCAGGGCCCCTCCCGCGCACATCGTGATGAGCGCGAACTCCTTGTCGCGGCGTTCCAGTTCGTGCAGGGCCGTGGTGATCAGCCGGGCGCCCGTCGCGCCGACCGGGTGGCCCAGCGCGATCGCGCCGCCGTTGACATTGACCTTCTCCAGGCCGTCCAGGTCCGCCTCGAACTCCTGCGCCCAGCTCAGCACCACCGACGCGAACGCCTCGTTGATCTCGACGAGGTCGATGTCCCGCAGCGTCATGCCCGCCTTGCCGAGCACCGCCCGGGTCGCGTCGATCGGGCCGTCCAGGTGGAAGTGCGGGTCGGAGCCGACCAGGGCCTGGGCCACGATCCGGGCCCGGGGCTTGAGCTTCAGGGCCCGTGCCATGCGCTTGGAGGACCACATGATCGCGCAGGCCCCGTCCGATATCTGCGAGGAGTTCCCGGCGGTGTGGATCGCGTTCGGCATGACGGCCTTGAGCCCGGCGAGCGCCTCCATCGAGGTGTCGCGCAGCCCCTCGTCCCGGTCGACGAGCCGCCACATGCCCTGGCCGGCCGCCTGCTCCTCCTCGGTGGTCGGGACCTGGACGGCGTACGTCTCGCGTTTGAAGCGCTCCTCCGCCCAGGCGGCGGCCGCCCGCTGCTGGGAGAGCAGGCCGAGCGCGTCGACCCGTTCGCGGGTCAGGCCGCGCTTGCGGGCGATGCGCTCGGCCGCCTCGAACTGGTTGGGCAGGTCGACGTTCCACTCGTCGGGCCAGGGCTTTCCCGGGCCGTGCTTGGAGCCGCTGCCCAGCGGCACCCGGGACATCGCCTCGACGCCGCAGCTGATGCCCACGTCGATGACCCCGGCCGCGACCATGTTGGCGACCATGTGGGAGGCCTGCTGCGAGGAGCCGCACTGACAGTCGACGGTGGTGGCGGCGGTCTCGTACGGCAGCCCCACGGTCAGCCAGGCGTTGCGGGCCGGGTTCATGGACTGCTCCCCGGCGTGGGTGACGGTGCCGCCGACGATCTGTTCGACACAGTCGGCCTGGATGCCGGTGCGACCGAGAAGTTCACGGTAGGTCTCGCCCAGCAGATAGGCGGGGTGCAGATTGGCGAGTGCGCCTCCGCGCCTGCCGATGGGAGTGCGTACGGCTTCGACGATGACGGGTTCCGCGGCCATGAGCTCGTCCTCTCCTCGCGCTTCCGCAGGGGGCGTCCCGGCGCCCACGGAAGGAACTAGTACGCGTTCTAGTTCTGCAAGCAGTCTCGTGACGGCGACCCGGCTGCGCAAGGGGCGTGCACGCACCGTGCGTGCGCCCCTCCGGCGAGGCAACCGGTGCCCGCGGGACCCGGAGGCAACAGATCCGGCCACCGCCCTTGCCACTTGTAGAACTCGTTACTACCTTGCGGGCAACTTCTGATGGAGCGTCAGACAGTCGCGGCCGTCCACCGGTTCGCCGGCTGTTCCGGAGTGGAGAGGTGCCCATGCGCTGCCCCCATCTGCCCGACGGGTTCGACTTCACCGATCCCGACCTCCTCCAAGCCCGCGTGCCGCACCCGGAGTTCGCCCTGATGCGGCAGACCGCACCGGTCTGGTGGTGCACCCAGCCCCACAACATCTCCGGGTTCGGCGACGAGGGCTACTGGGCCGTCACCCGTCACGCGGACGTCAAGTACGTCTCCACGCACCCCGAGTTGTTCTCCTCGAACACCAACACCGCCGTCATCCGCTTCAACGAGACGATCAGCCGCGACCAGATCGACGTCCAGAAGCTGATCATGCTGAACATGGACCCGCCGGAGCACACCCGGGTCCGCCAGATCGTCCAGCGCGGCTTCACCCCGCGCGCGGTGCGCTCCCTGGAGACGGCTCTGCGCTCCAGGGCCCGCTCCATCGTCGAGACCGCCCTGGCGTCCGCCGACACCGACGGCTCCTTCGACTTCGTGACCAACATAGCGGTGGAGCTCCCGCTCCAGGCCATCGCCGAGCTCATCGGCGTACCGCAGGAGGACCGCTCCAAGATCTTCGACTGGTCCAACAAGATGGCCGCGTACGACGATCCGGAGTACGCGATCACCGAGGAGGTCGGGGCCGAGGCGGCGATGGAGATCGTGGCGTACTCGATGAACCTGGCGGCGGCCCGCAAGGAGTGCCCGGCCCAGGACATCGTGAGCCAACTCGTCGCGGCGGAGGGCCAGGGGAACCTGTCGTCGGACGAGTTCGGGTTCTTCGTGATCCTGCTCGCGGTGGCCGGTAACGAGACGACCCGTAACGCGATCAGTCACGGCATGCACGCCTTCCTCACCCACCCCGCACAGTGGGAGCTCTACAAGCGGGAACGCCCGAAGACCACGGCCGAGGAGATCGTGCGCTGGGCGACCCCGGTCGTCTCCTTCCAGCGGACCGCCACCCAGGACCTGGAGTTGGGCGGTCAGCGGATCAGGAAGGGTGAGCGGGTGGGGCTGTTCTACTCCTCGGCCAACAACGACCCCGAGGTGTTCGACGACCCCGAGGCCTTCGACATCACCCGCGACCCCAACCCGCACCTCGGGTTCGGGGGCGGCGGCCCGCACTTCTGCCTCGGCAAGTCGCTGGCCGTGATGGAGATCGACCTGATCTTCAACGCCATCGCCGACGTGCTGCCGGACCTGCGGCTCCTGGAGGACCCGCGGCGGCTGCGTTCGGCCTGGCTGAACGGGATCAAGCAGCTCCAGGTGACGACGGTCGGGGCCACCTGATACCTGCCGTCCGGGGCCGCCCCGGTGGCGGACGGACCACAGGAGGACGCGGCGATCCATGCCGAAGGGGTGCCGGGACGGATTTCAGCCGTTCCGGCACCCCTTCGGCATGCGGCTACTTGCGGCTACTTGCCGCCGACTCTTTCGGCGGGTTCATGCTCCGGTACGAGGGCGGGTCCGGCCGATTCCGTGACCTCTGCCGATTCCGTGGCTTCGGCGGCCTCGACGGCTTTGGCCGCCGGTGGCTCCGCCAGTTCCGTCGCGGTCCCGGTCGCCTGCTCCCGCCCGGTCACGAGTTTCCGCGGCCCCGACAGCAGATACGTCAGCCCGAACCCCATCGCCACGACGAGCGCGCCGCCGGCCGCGTCGAGCACCCAGTGGTTGGCGGTGGCCACGATCGCGGCGATCGTGAAGAGCGGGTGCAGCAGGCCGAGCGCCTTCATCCACAGCTTCGGGGCCAGCATCACGATCACCACGCCGCACCACAGCGACCAGCCGAAGTGCAGCGACGGCATCGCCGCGTACTGGTTGGTGACGGTGGTCAGCGTCCCGTAGTCGGGCTTCGCGAAGTCCTGCACCCCGTGGACGGTGTCGATGAAGCCGAGGCCGGGCATGAGCCGGGGCGGGGCCAGGGGGTAGAGCCAGAAGCCGACGAGCGCGAGCAGGGTGGCGAAGCCGATGGACGAGCGGACCCAGCGGTAGTCGGCGGGGCGCCGCGCGTACAGGACGCCGAGGATCGTCAGCGGGACGATGAAGTGGAACGTGGAGTAGTAGTAGTCGAAGAACTCACGCAGCCAGGTGATCTGCACGACCGTGTGGTTGACCCAGTGCTCGATGTCGATGTGCAGCCACTGCTCGATGGCGTGGATCTGCCGGCCGTGCTCCTCGGCGAGCGGGCGGCCCGCCCTGGCGGCGAGGCGGACCTGGGCGTAGGCGTCGTAGACGACCCGGATGAGCAGGAGTTCCAGCAGCAGGTTGGGGCGGGTGAGGACCCGGCGCCAGAACGGCAGGAGCGGCACGCGTCTCCAGCGCGCCGCGACCGGTTTCGCGTAGTCGGTGGGGACCGGGTGCTGCCAGTACGGCGAGGTGCGGGGCACGAACGGGGCGAGGCAGGCCGCGCCGAGCGCCACGAGGAGCACCACGTTGTCGCGGACCGGGAAGAGCGCCTCGATGTTCGGCAGCAGCATCGTGCCCGGCAGGGTGACGACCAGCAGCACCACGGACGGCCAGACCAGCCGGTCGGAGGCCCGCTTGCCGACCTTGCCGACGACCGCGAGGAGCACCCAGAGCAGCTGGTGCTGCCAGGCGGTCGGCGAGACGGCGACCACGACGCAGCCGGTCACGGCCACCGCGAGGAGCAGCTGTCCGTCCTGCGCGTACCGCACCGCGCGCCGCAGTCCGACGACCACGACGGCGGCGGAGAGCACCAGGAACAGGGCGATCTCCACGGGGCCTTCGAGGCCGAGCCTGAGCAGCGCGCCGTGCAGGGACTGGTTGGCGAGGCTGTCCGGCCGCTCCCCCAGCCCCGCGCCCGCGAGATGGTGCACCCAGTACGTCCACGAGTCCTTCGGCGCCGCGGCCCAGGCGACGGCCGTGGCGAGGGCGAAGGTCACGCCCGCGCTCACCGACGCCTGACGCCTGCCGGTCAGCCAGAGCAGGGCGGCGAAGAGCAGCAGCACCGGCTGGAAGGCGGCGGCGAGGCCGACGAGAACGCCCGCCGCACGGTGTTCCCGGACGACGAACCAGGCCAGGAGCACCAGCAGGACGGGCAGGATGCTGGTCTGGCCCAGGTGCAGGGCGTTGCGGACCGGCAGCGACAGCATGAGCAGGCTGATCGCGACGGGAGCGGCGAGCAGGGCCGTCCGGCGGCCCACCGGTGAGGGCAGGGCCCGGGCCGCGACGAGGCCGAGGGCGACGACGAGCAGCAGGGACCCGAACGTCCACGCGACGCCCAGGGCCTGTTGGGCCGAGGCGGTGAGAGGTTTCAGGACAAGCCCGGCGAAGGGAGTGCCGGTGAACCAACCGCTGTCGTACAGCGAGCCCGTCACGCGCAGGACACCGTTCTCCCCGATCCAGGTCTCCAGATCGAGGAGCCGTTCCCCCGGTGGCTGCCGGAGCACCACCGCCACCTGCCGTACCGCAAGCACGGCCACGACCAGCCAGAGAAGGGCCCGGGTCAGACCGGCCCCTCCGCCCGTGTCCGTCGCCGCGTCACCGCGCACACTGTGATCCGCATTCACCACGCTGCGCCGACCCTCCCACCGTTCCATGCATCTCCCCTTCGAGTGGGGCCATGCCGGATGAAGCCTCGCATTGCCCTACGAGGTAGACACAATCAACCCCCTCTTTGCCTGACTGTCATCCTGCTTCGGTCCGGAAGAAGTCGTCCCCGGGGATGACGAAGGGGCCGCACCCGGGCTTCGGGAGGCCCCGGGCTTGCGGAAGCCTCGGGGACGCGGAGGCTTCCGGAGGCGCCCCGGGCTTCCGTAAGGCCCCGGGCTCAGGCGTTCGGGGCGGCCGGAGCCTCCGCCTGCCAGGCGGTGAACAGCGGGGTGTCCTCGGTCCCGGCCAGCACGACGACGCCGAAGGGGCGGTCGAAGACGATGTGGCGCACCCGCTCCTGCCGGGGGGCGGCGCCCGGACGCATCGGGACCACCGTCACGGCCGCGGCCTCCACGCCCTCCTCGGCGATCTTCAGCACGGCCTCCTGGACCACGGCGGAGATGGCGAGGCGTTCCGGCGAGAGGCCGGAGAAGTCGGCGGCATCGGAGGCGGCCAGCCGTACGCCGAGGGCGGGCAGGTGATCGGTGACGGGCACCCGGGTCCGCAGGCCGAGGCGCGGCAGCCCGATGGTCACCCGGTCGGCGTCCAGTGGGGCGCCCGCGCCCCGGGGCGCCCAGCCCACGGGCAGTACCCGCGCGGCCCCGGCCCCCGGCTCCCCCAGGACGAGGCGGACGCGGGCCCCGGGTCGGCCGCCGGGTTCCCTCTCGCAACGCAGCTCGACGACGTACGTGCCGTCGACCGTCCAGGCGTCGGCCGACGGCACGTCCTTGATCATGGTCGGCACCGGGCCGACCGCCCCGGCCGCGTCGGTGAACAGCAGGTTCCGCGTCCGCGTGGCCTCGAACGGGTCCTCCCAGCGGGCCTTCAACGCCAGGACGTTGACCAGTGCGAGCAGGGTCGCGTCGGTGAGCTCCAGCGGCAGCCGTTCGATCAGCCCTCCGGTGGCCTCGCGGACCCAGGCGTCGACGGCCGCCGGTTCCATCGGGTCGAAGCGGACGTCCGGCAGCGCCTCCTGGTACGCGGGGAAAACGGGGACCCGGCTCCAGACCCGGGTGGCCACGCCCAGTGCCCCGGTCCCGGCCAGCGCGCGGGCCACCGCCGTGACGGCCGGCGCGGCCTCCCGGTCCGCGGTGCCGAGGAGGGCCCGCAGCTCGGCGGCGGTCGCGCCGCGCGCACCGGCGGCCACGGCGGCCAGGGCGAGCCAGAGCCCGGCGGGCGAGCACACGAAATCGGTGCCCGTCCCCGTACCGCCCGGGTCCTGTCCTGCGGCCGCGCCGTCCCGTATCCAGCGCTCGGCGAGGCGCTGGACGGTTTCGGTCGTGTTCGCGGCGTCGGTCGCGGTCGCGGACACCTCAGTCACTACTGCCCCCTACACATAAATTGCTTCGTCTCTCGTCCGTGCGGCAGCAAGAATGCCCCACATGACCTGGACCGTGGCCGCCGAACGATTCGACTCCCCCGACGCGAGCGCCCTGCGCCGTGACTACTACGACGAGGTCGCGAGCCGATACTGGCAGCGGCCCGCCACCGCCGAGGAGATCGACGACGGGCTCGACGACGACGGCGCCGACCTGCTCGTACCGCCGACCGGACAGTTCGTCGTCGGCCGGTACGGGAGCAGGGCGGCGAGCTGCGCCGGGCTGGTCCTCACGGAGGCCGCCGGTCCGGGCACGGCGGAGCTGACGCGGGTGTACGTGCGCCCCGCGTTCCGGGGCACGGGCGGTGGCGGGCTGCTGCTGGCCGCGGTGGAGGAGGCGGCGAGGGCGTACGGCATACGGCTGCTGCGGCTGGACACCCGCGACGACCTGGTCGAGGCGCGCGCGCTGTACACGAGGCACGGGTATCGGGAAGTGCCGGCGTTCCACCGACGCCCGTACGCGGAGCACTGGTTCGCCAAGGAGCTCTGACGCGGCGTCCGGCCTGTCGGTCGACGCCCCGGCCCGGGTTTCCTGGTGCTCAGGCGGGCGGGGGCCGGTGGCCGTGATCGTCACGGTCGTCAGGTCGCCGGTCATGGCCCTCACGGTCGTCGAAGCGCCGTTCGTGGGCGTCGCGTTCGTCGCGGCGCAGGTGGGCCTCGTGGTCGCGGGGAGGCGTCGGGGAGTGAGGGCGCTCCCTGGTCGAGCCGCTGACCTCGGCGGTCAGTTCGCTGACGAGTGCCACCAGGTCGGTGGGGCGCTCGGGGCCCCACCAGTCGCCGAGGAGTTCGGCGAGGGAGTCCTCACGCGCCCGCGAGAGCCGGACGACGGCCTCGGCCCCGCTGTCGGTGAGGATCATCTGCAGGCCCTCCCGGCGGGCCAGTCCGCGTTCCTCGACCTGCCGTGCCGCATCGGTGATCACGTGCAGCGGTACGGGCGCCGTCTCTGCGAGCCGGGCGGGTTCGACGGTGCCGTGCCGCCTGATCCGCAGGAGCAGCCAGCTGGCGGCGGGCAGCAGGTCGTACCCCGCCCGCGCGGTGATCTTCTCGTAGATCTCGCGGCGGCCCTCCCGGGTGGCGAGCACCGACAGCGCGCGGGCGCACTCGTCGTACGAGGAGCGCTCGACGGGGTTGGAGGCGAGGGTCTGGCTGGTGTCGGGGGCGGTGACCGAGCCCCGGAGCCTGTCCTCGCGGAGGAACCAGGCGAGGGCGAAGGCCAGGAGGACCACCGGGACGGCGTACAGGAAGACGTCCGTGATGGACGTGGAGTACGCGCCGAGGACGGAGGGCCGCAGGTCGGCCGGGAGCTGACCGATGGCCCGGGGGTCGGCGGCCAGCCGCCCCGCGTCGACGCCCGGCGGCAGCGACTGCCCGGCGAGCGCGTCCGTGAGCTGCCCGGTCAGCCGGTTGGCGAAGACGGTCCCGAAGATGGCCACTCCGAACGCCGAGCCGATGGACCGGAAGAACGTCACGCCGGAGGTGGCGACACCGAGATCCTGGTAGGAGACGGAGTTCTGGGCGACCAGGACGAGGACCTGCATCACCAGGCCGAGACCGGCGCCGAAGACGAAGAAGAAGGCGCTCATCAGCCAGGTGGAGCTGTTCTCGTCGAGCTGGTGGAGCAGCAGCAGCCCGACGGCCGTGATGGCCGTGCCCGTGATGGGGAAGACCTTCCAGCGGCCGGTGCGGCTGACGATCTGGCCGGAGCCGGTCGAGGTGATCAGCAGGCCGAACACCATCGGCAACATGTGCACGCCGGACATCGTCGGGGTGATGTCGTGGACCACCTGGAGGAAGGTCGGCAGGTAGGTCATCGCGCCGAACATGGCGAAGCCGATGACGAAGCTGATCACGGCGACGAGGGCGAAGGTCCTGATCCGGAACAGTTTCAGCGGCAGTACGGGCTCGACCGCGCGCCGCTCGACGGCGATGAAGGCCACGAGCAGCACGACGGCGAGCACCGCGAGACCGATGATCTGCGGGGAGCTCCAGGCCCAGGTCGTACCGCCGAGGGAGGCGACGAGCACCAGTGCGGTGGCGACGGCCGCGATGAGGAAGGTGCCGAGGTAGTCGATGGTGTGCTTCTCGCGGCGGACCGGGATGTGCAGGACGGCCGCGATGACGACCAGCGCGACGACGCCGATCGGCAGGTTGATGTAGAAGACCCAGCGCCAGCTGAGGTGTTCGGTGAAGAAGCCGCCGAGGAGCGGCCCGAGGACACTCGTCACGCCGAAGACCGCACCGAAGAGCCCCTGGTACTTGCCGCGTTCGCGCGGTGTGACGAGGTCGCCGACGATCGCCATCGACAGCACCATGAGCCCGCCGCCGCCGAGTCCCTGGAGGGCGCGGAAGCCGATCAGCTGGGGCATGTTCTGGGCGACGCCGCAGAGCGCGGAGCCGATCAGGAAGATCACGATCGCGGTCTGGAAGAGCTTCTTGCGGCCGTACTGGTCGCCGAGCTTGCCCCACAGGGGGGTCGCCGCGGTGGCCGCCAGCAGGTAGGCGGTCACCACCCAGGACAGGTGGTCGAGGCCGCCGAGCTCACTGACGATCGTCGGGAGCGCCGTGGAGACGATGGTCTGATCGAGTGCCGCGAGCAGCATGCCGAGGAGCAGCGCTCCGATCGCCACCAGGACGCTCCGGTGGGACTGTCCCTCACCGGGCGCCGGGGGTGACGGGCTCAGCTGCTGGGCCATGGGCCTCTCCTCGATCCACTGAATCCACTGAACCCACCGAATCCACTGCATTCACTGAATCCACTGAATCCACTGAATCCACTGACCACCTGATCCACTACACCCCCATCCTGGCCGTTTCGCCCCGTTATGGCCTGCCGAAGGCGGGCCGAGCCCCAGCAGGCCGTTGGGCTTCCCCGGAGCGGGCTGCATAATCGCAGGCAGTTCAAGGGAGGGGACCCACGATGACCGGACACGCATGCCCGGAGTGCGGGAGACGGACGGCCGGGGAGCCCGGCACGGAGCACCGTGCGCCATGCCGGTGCGGCGTCGGCGCGTCGGCGGCGCGGCTCACGGAGGACGAACAGCGCGCCGCCCGCGCGGCGGAGATCGCCGCGGCCGAGGACTTCGACCCGCTGCGCATCCGGCCGTACGTGACGCTGACGGACCACGCCGGACCGGCCGGGGACGGGGACGGGGACGGGGGGTCTCGTTCCGGGTCCGGTACGTGGGAGGGCGCGGCTGCCTCCGGTACGTGGGAGGGCGCGGCCGCCGGGACCGTCCCGCCGGACCCCGATACGGCTGGGGCTGCGGGGGCCGCGGGGACCGGGGAGCCTGCGATCGACCCGGGTGCGGCGTCGGCGGCCACGATGCCGCTGTTCCTGGCTGGCGCCGCCCAGGACGCGGGCACGGACATGGGCATGGGTGCGGGCACAGGCATGGGTGCGGGCGGCCCCGGCAGCCCTGGCGGTGCGACCCGCCCCGCGCCGGACGGAAGCCGCAGACGCACCGCGGGGTCGGGCCCCGCCTTCGGCTCCGATCCCGTGCGACCGCGCCGCAGGCGCCCCTTCGGGGCGCTCGCCGTGGGGGCGGCCGTGGCCGCGGTGGTCGGCACGGCGGCCTTCGCCGGCGGGCTGTTCGGCGGCGACGACGGCACGGACGAAGCGCTGCCGGAGGCCACCACGAGCGCCCCGGACACCGAGGAGGAACCGGCCGCGTCGGTGGCCCCGTCACCCTCCGCTTCGGCCGCTCCGCCCCGTACGCGATCCCCCTCGGCCACACCGTCCGCATCGACGCCCCCGTCCGCATCGCCGGCGAAGAGCCGGGAGTCCTCCCCGACCGCCAGCGCGTCCGCGTCGCCGAAGGCGAGCGCGTCACCCACCGCGGACGACGACGCCCCTCCGGCACCGCCCGCCGATCCGCCCCCGGGACTGGCCGCCTCCTCGCTGCGCCCCGGCGACCACGGGCCGGAGGTCACCGAGTTGCAGAACAGGCTCAAGGAGGTGTGGCTCTATGCGGGGCCGTTCGACGGGAACTACAACGACCAGGTGAGGAGCGCCGTGGTGATCTACCAGTCGTACCAGGACATCGAGGGCGATCCGGTCGGCGTGTACGGGCCGAACACCCGAGGCGTGCTGGAGGCGGAGACGAACGGACACGGGCGCCACTGAGCCCGGCCGCCCGGCCGCCCGGCAGCGGGATTGGCGTTCCGGCTCCTGTTTTTGTATCGTGATGGAACAAAGTAGCTCCCGCCCGCACTCCCTGACCGGCGGGCGGGGGTTGCTCTGTTCACCGCACGCGGTACCGCACCCTCGTACCGCGCACCCTTCACAGCCCGTGTACGCCCTGCCCCGCGGCACGCGCACCCGGGCTGTTCGCACACCTCCCCGCGTCCTGGAGCAGCCGATGCCTCCCACCGTCCTCACCGCTCAAGCCCTCCTGCTGGACATGGACGGCACCCTCGTGAACTCCGACGCGGTGGTGGAGCGCTGCTGGCGGCGCTGGGCGATCGAGCACGGGCTGGACCCCGAGGCCGCGCTCAAGGTGGTCCACGGTCGTCAGGGGTACGCCACGATGGCCGTCCTGCTCCCGGACCGCCCGATGGAGGAGAACCACGCGGACAACCGGGTGATGCTCGCCGAGGAGACCGCCGATGTCGAGGGCGTCGTGCCGATCGGCGGGGCGCCCGCGTTCATGGCCGCGATCGCCGAGCTGCCGCACGCCCTGGTGACCTCCGCCGACACCGCACTCGCGACGGCCCGGATGGGCGCGGCCGCACTGCCGATGCCCGCCGTCCGCGTCACCGCCGAGCAGGTCGGCGCCAGCAAGCCGGACCCCGAGGGCTTCCTCAAGGGCGCGGCGGAGCTGGGCTTCGACGCGGCGGACTGCATCGTGTTCGAGGACTCCGAGGCGGGCATCGCGGCGGGCCGGGCGGCGGGCATGCGCGTCGTGGGCGTCGGCCCGCGCGCCGCGGCCCTCGCGCCGGACGCCCATGTCGACGATCTGACGCAAGTGCGCGTGGAGGCGGCCGGGGACGGCTCGATCCGCCTGCACATCGGCCAGGCCTGAGCCGCATCCCTGCCCCCACCCCCTCGGGGCCCAGCCCCAGCACCGCGCCCCGGGGCCCAGCCCCAGCGCCAACCCCCGGGACCCGGCGCAAGCACAACACCCCGGGCTCAGTCCCGGTGCATCAGCCCGCGCGCGACCAGCTCCAGGACCGTGGCGACGGCGACCGTCTGGACCGCCATCAGCGCCACCAGGACGAACAGCTGCACGGCGCCCGCCTCCACGGGTGAGGCGCCGCCCAGCAGCATGCCCACGAACGCCCCCGGCAAGGTGACGAGCCCGACCGTCCGGGTCTGATCGAGTCCGGGCAGCAACGCGTCCGACGCCGCCGGCCGTACGATCTCCAGCCGGGCGTCCCGGTCGAGCAGCCCGAGGGCCATGCCCGCCTCCACCTCGCCGCGCCGGCCGGCCAGTTCGTCCAGAGCGCGCCGCCTGCCGAGCACGGTCGCGGTGAGCGCCCCGCCGATGAGGATGCCCGCCACCGGAATGAGCGCCAGGCCCCGGACCGGCACGAGCCCCGTGAGCAGCAGTGCCCCCACCACGGGCAGCACGCCCACCCCGATCGGCACGGCCGCCCAGCGCCAGGTGCGGTTGCCGGTGACCCGGCGCCCCGCGGTCCACACGGCCACGGCGAACATCAGCGCCACGAACCCGAGGAGCGGCGCCAGGGAGCGGACCACCCAGCCGATGAGCAGGGAGACGGCCGCGAGTTGGACCGCCGCCCGCGCTCCGGCGACGAGGATCTCGCGCGACCGGCCCAGCGAGGCCCACGCGGCGACGGCGGCGGCGAGGGCCAGCAGGACGGCGAGGGCGACGCCGAGGGTGGGGGAGACCGGAAGCAGCACGCGGCAACGATAGGACTGCCCCCAGGGCCGCTCCCGGGGGCGCGCCCGGGAACCCGAGCGCCCCCGAGCCGCCGACCGACGCCCAACACCGCCCGGACAAACCACCCGTGACGGTTCCGCGCGCTCCCGCGATCCGTCACTCCCCTTGCACACCCCTTGATGTGACGTGCACATGTCGCCACTCTGTTACCTGACGCCCACCCCACGGAAACCTGGCGTCGCCACGATGGCCGGGCCTACGCACGCCCGCCCAAGCACCCCCCACATCAAGGGAGTTCGCATGTCCGGTGTCTACGCGCGTCGCCTCTCGGTCGTCGCCGCAACCGCCGCGCTCGCCGCAACGTCCACCCTGTTCACCGCCCCGAGCGCGCAGGCCGCCATGCCCACCCCGGTCAGCGCGGCGACCGCACGCACCTACCTGGGCCAGCTCCCGGTCGGCGCGGAGGGCTCGTCCAGCGGCTACAGCCGCGACAAGTTCCCGCACTGGATCACCCAGTCGGGAGCCTGCAACACCCGCGAGGTCGTCCTCAAGCGCGACGGCACGAACGTCCAGCAGGACTCCTCCTGCGCCGCGGTCAGCGGCAGTTGGTACTCGACCTACGACGGCGCCACCTGGAGCGCCGCCTCCGATGTGGACATCGACCACATGGTCCCGCTCGCCGAGGCCTGGCGCTCCGGCGCGAGCAGCTGGACCACCGCCCAGCGCCAGTCGTTCGCCAACGACCTGACGCGCCCCCAGCTCATCGCGGTCACCGACAACGTGAACCAGTCCAAGGGCGACAAGGACCCGGCCGAGTGGATGCCGCCGAGCTCCTCGTACAAGTGCACCTACGTCCGCGCCTGGGTCCACGTCAAGAAGCAGTACAACCTGACCGTGGACTCCGCCGAGAAGAGCGCCCTCCAGTCCGCCCTGAACGGCTGCTGACCACCACGTACGGCCGCCGGCCGACTCCCTGACCCCTCGCACGGCACCCGGCCCACCGGAACGCGTGCACGCTCCTCCCGCGTTCTGTACGTTACGGACCCCATCCGTGACGGCGTCGCGAGGAGATATCACATGGCCGGGCTACGCCTGGGACCACTGCTGCGGTACGTCGACTGGGAGTCCGGGGCCACCGCGACCGTCTGGGTCGAGGCGAGCCGTCCGTGCACCGTGGAGGTCCGGTGCGCGGACGGCGCCTCGGGGGCGTCGCCCACCTTCTCGGTGGCCGGGCACCACTACGCCCTGGTCGTCGTGACGGGACTGACCCCCGGCTCCACCACGGCGTACGAGGTGCTGATCGGATCCCGGCGCGTCTGGCCGCCCGACGACGCCCGCCTCCCGCCGAGCACCATCACCACGCCATCGGCGGCGGCACCGCGGGGCGCGCCGGAGTGCGCCGGGGCGGAGCCGGACGACGCGGGGGCGGAGCCGGACGGGGTGCGCATCTCGTTCGGGTCGTGCCGGTGGGCTGCCGCCCCCGGCGGCGGGCACGACCCCGTGGGCCCGGACGCCCTGGTGACCCTGGCCGCCCACCTCGCCGCGGATCCGACGGCCGAGCGGCCCGACGTCCTGCTGCTCCTCGGCGACCAGGTGTACGCGGACGAGACCTCAGGGGCGACCCGGCGCAGGCTCGCCGCCCGCCGGGACCTGGGCGAGCCGCCGGGCGCGGAGATCGCGGACTACGAGGAGTACACCTACCTCTACGACGAATCGTGGCGCGATCCCGAGGTCCGATGGCTGCTGTCCACGGTCCCCAGTTGCATGATCTTCGACGATCACGACGTGATCGACGACTGGAACACCAGCGCCGCCTGGCAGCGCGAGATGCGCGCCACGCCCTGGTGGCACGAGCGGATCGTCAGCGGGCTGATGTCGTACTGGGTCCACCAGCACCTGGGCAATCTCTCCCCCGCCGAGCTGGCCGCCGACCCCGTGTACGCGGCGGTCAGAGCCTCGCCCGACGGCACCGAGGCGCTGCGCCGCTTCGCCGCCGAGACCGACGCGGATCCCGCCCGTACCCGGTGGAGCTACCGGCGTGTTTTCGGCCGAGTACGGCTGGTGATGGTCGACACCCGCGCGGCCCGCGTCCTGGCCGAGGATCAGCGGGCGATGCTCGACGCCGAGGAGGCCGTCTGGCTGCGGGACGCGGTCCTCGGCGACCCTTCTTCCTACGATCATCTCCTCATCGGCAGCTCCCTGCCGTGGCTCCTGCCCCCGCTCGTCCACGAAGCGGAGCGCTGGAACGCCGCCCTGTGCGCGGGCGTACGCGGGCAACGCTGGGCCCGCTTCGGCGAGAAGCTGCGCCGCGCGTCCGACCTGGAGCACTGGGCCGCCTTCCCGGAATCCTTCGACCGGTTCACCGAGCTGCTGCGGGAGGCGGGGAGCGGCCCCGACGCACCGGCGACGGTATGCGTCCTCTCGGGCGATGTGCACCACGCGTACATCGCCGAGCCGCGGTGGCCGAAGCCCGATCCCGGACCGGGCTCCGACCCCGGGGCCGGTTCCGGTCCCGAGCCCGGGGGCGCCCCCGCCTCCCGGGTCCTCCAGCTGACCTGCTCCCCCGTGCACAACTCCATCCCCCGGTCGATCCGGACGGGTTTCCGTTTCGGCTGGAGCCGGGTGGGCCGACGGATCGGCCGGCTGCTGAGCCGCCACGGTCGCATGCGGAAGTCTCCGGTGACCTGGCACAGGGCAGGCGGCCCCTGGTTCGGCAACCAGCTCATGACGCTCTCAATGCATGGCCGGAAGTCTGCGCTGACATTGGTCCAGGCCAAGGCGAGCAAGCAGGGGGCCCAGCTCGAAGCGGTTCTTGAGCGTTCACTCACCCCTGAGAATGAGGCGATTTTCAGCCACCCGACCGAATGTTGAACTTGCAAGCACTGGTGAGGTTTCCCTAACCTGTGGCGCTCAATCGGTTCACGTCCCCACCACGACCGAAGGAGCCCGCCCCCCATGCTCATCCGCTTGAACCAGGCCCAGCCCTACGTTCTCAGCCTCTTCCGCTTCGTCGTCGGCCTGCTCTTCGCCTTCCACGGTGCCGCCACGCTCTTCGGAGTGCTCGGGGGCAACGAGGTGGAGACGGGCACCTGGCCAGGCTGGTACGCCGCTCTGATCCAACTGGTCTGCGGGTCCCTGGTCGCCCTGGGCCTGGGCACCCGTGCCGCGGCGTTCCTCGCCTCGGGGTCGATGGCCTACGCGTACTTCAAGGTCCACCAGCCCGAGGCGTTCCTGCCGCTCCAGAACAACGGCGAGGCCTCGGCGATGTTCTGCTGGGCGTTCCTGCTGCTGGTCTTCACCGGACCGGGAGCCGTCGCTCTGGACCGCTTCTTCGGTTCCCGGAACACGGCGGCCGACGGCCAGGGCACCCCTCGGCGCGACAAGGCCCCGGCCGTCCCGGTCTGACCGTCGTCCCGTGTCCCGGTCTGACCGCCGTCCCGTCTCCCGGTCTTACCGCCGTCCCGGCGAAGATCGGCCGTCCCGGCGGTGACCCGGCCGACCGGCCGTTGACCGGCCGACTGCTTCCTCGCACACAGCGGCGGGGGCGTACGGCGGTGCCCCGACCTCCGGTGACGCGGAGGAGCGGGACACCGCCGTACGCCGCTGTCCGCCCGGCGTACGAAGCCCCGTCACTCCCGCCCGTGGGGCCCGAACGGCACCGTGAAGCAGGCCGCCCGCTCCCCCGCACCGCCCTGCCGGTCGTGGATGATCACCGACCGCGCCCCGCCCTCCCGGAAGCCCCAGCCGTGCAGGGCCTCCGACCGCCCGTCACCCTCCTCGTCCGCCCGGAAGTCCAGCCACACCTCGTTGACCGGGTCGGCGGTCGCCGCCGGACGGTGCTGGTAGTGCGGCCCGGCGGCGGCGGGATCGGCGCCGCAGGGCGAGGTGTGCACGTGCATCCCGTACGCACGGCCGGGCACGAGCCCCCGCAACCGGGCCCCGACCCGGTTGCCGGACGGGGCCGCGAACTCGGTGACCTCGATCCGCGCGCCCGCCGGCACCAGACGGGTGTCGTACGTCAGCGCGTCGGACGGGACGAACGAGCCGGGCGGGGAGAACACCCCCGCCGCCCGCATCCACGAACCGCCGCCCGCCGCGGCCACGCCATCGACGCGGCTCGGGTCTCCACCGCCGCCCGACTCCTGCGCCGAGGGCCCCGCCGCAGGAGCCCCGTGCGCGCCGTGCGCCGCGCCGTGGCCGGAGCCGTCGGACGCGCCGCCGTCCGTACCGTGAGCGACGCCGACACCGCAGGCCAGCGCCATCAGGGCCGCCGTGCCCGCCAGCACACCGGGCATCCCTGCGATCCCCCGGCCCCGCGACTTCGCGTCGCCCTCTCCTTCCGCCGTCCCCCGCCGCCCCGAATCCGGGTGCGCCGGACCGTGTCCCGTCCGTACCATCCATGCCGTCATGCGCTGCTCCTCGCTCGTGCCGGTCGTTCTCCCCGCCTAACGGGCACAAGGCCTCCAGGTGTACGTGACCTGCACGACATCACCCGCCCTGGGCGATGTCCGGATCACCCTCACGCGTACGCTGTACAGCTGAACCTGCCGCCCCTGCCGCTCCCCTGCGACGACGCGGCGTTGACACGATCGGGGAGTAGTAGACGGTGCTAGAGAGTGTGGGCGCGCTGACCAGCAGCCCATGGATCTACGCGGTGGTCGCCCTCTCCGTTCTCCTGGACGTCTTCCTGCCCCTGCTTCCCAGCGGTGTTCTCGTCATCACGGCCGCCACGGCGGCGGCAGCGGGCACCACCACCGTCAGCGGCGCCGGTGAAGGCACCGGCGGGCAGGTTCCCTCACTCGTCGTACTGATCCTGTGCGCGGCCACCGCCTCGGTGCTCGGCGACCTCGTCGCGTACCGGCTCGCCTGGCGCGGGGGCGACCGGTTGGACCGGGCCATCGCACGCTCCCGGCGTCTCACCTCCGCGCAGGAACGCCTCGGCGCGGCGCTGAGCCGGGGCGGCGGCGCACTGGTGATCATCGCCCGGTTCGCGCCCGCGGGCCGCTCCGTGGTCTCCCTCGGCGCGGGCGCCGCCCACCGCAGGAAGCGGGATTTCCTCCCCTGGTCCGCGCTGGCGGGCCTGGCGTGGGCGGGCTACAGCGTGGGGCTCGGCTACTTCGGCGGCCGGTGGCTGGGTTCGACCTGGTTCGGCACGGCCGTCTCCGTGCTGGCCCTGTTCCTGGCGGGCGCGCTGGCCGCGTTCGTGGTGAAGCGCCCAGCGGCGCGGACGGCGACGGAGACGGAGACCGAAGCCGAGGCCGGGACAGCGACGGCGACAGCAGCGGCGACAGCAGCGGTGGCGGCGACGGCAGCGGAGGTAAGGACGCCCCCGCTCGTGTCCGTGCCGGCGCCCGCGTCCGCACCCGGCACCGCTTCCCCGGGCGGGCCGACCGCCCTCGGCGGGCCGGGACCGGTGTCGGCGCCCGCGCCGGCCGCCCCGTGACCGGAAGGACGCTCCGGAGGGGCCGGCGTACGAACGGGACGCCTCAGCCCCGGGCCGCGGCGCCCCGTATCTCCAGGCCGTCGAGCAGCCTCATCGTGGCTGCGGTGATCTCGTCGACGGCCTGGTCGAAGACCTCCCGGTTGTGCGCGGCGGGCGCGCGGAACCCGGAGACCTTGCGTACGTACTGAAGGGCGGCGGCCCGCATGTCCTCCTCGGTGGCCTCTTCGGGGAGGGCGGGCGGGCGGAGCGTCTTGATGCTGCGGCACATGACTCCAGTGTGGACCGCCCCACTGACAACGCACACCCGTCGCCGCCGACCGCCCCGCCGCAAGGCCGTTCGCCCGCCCGTCCGCCCGTCGCTCAGCTGCTCCGCGTCAGGTCGCTCGGGTTCGACCGGTCGGTGCACAGGGCCCAGATGACGAAGACGTCGATCGCGATGGTGACGATGGCCCAGACCGGGGTGTACGGGAGCCACATGAAGTTGGCGATGAGGTTCAGCGAGGCGAGAACGACACCCGCGCCGCGGGCCCAGGTCGCGCCCTTGAGGATGCCCCAGCCCACGAGGATGAGGATCACGCCGAGGATCAGGTGGATCCAGCCCCACGAGGTCACGCTGAACTTGAAGACGTAGTCGTTGATCCGCGTGTAGACGTCGTTCGAGGCGATCCCCGCGATGCCCTTCAGCACGCCGAGGATGCCGTCCACGAAGAGCAGGACACCGGCGAACACCGTTCCCCCGGCCGCCCACGGGCTGCCGGAGGTGCCGCCCGGGCGGGGATCGGCGGGGCGCGAGGTGCCGGGTGCGGGCGAGCTGGGCTGCGACATGAGGACTCCTTAGCCGGAACGAGGCGCCGGGCGCCTGTTGTCCTGACCTGCCCTGGTGGTGCGTGCAGATCAGCTCCGACGCTCCTCCCTGCCCCTGGACAGGGCCACCCGGACGCGCCCGTTCGGGTGAGCGTCACGGTGCGCCGACCGTGACGACGCGCCCCTGGGCGTCGACGGTGAGCACCACCCGCTCGACACGGTTGACCAGGGCGACGCCTGCCCACACGACTCCCCACGCCAGGCACGAGAAGACGGTCAGGAAGGCGTGCAGCACATGGTTCACCGGCTGTCCGCGCACCAGCACCACCTGACTCTCCGAACGCGACTCGACGCGCCAGCCGCTCGCGATGCGCCGGCTCACGATCCAGTCCAGGATCAGCGCGCGCTGTGTCGCGTCGGGCGGCTCGCCCCCGGCGCCGTAATAGCCCGGCGGCGGTTCGACGGAGGCGCTCTCCCGTACCGTTCGACGACGTTTCACGGGATCACTCCCAGGTGTCGAGGTCGCCGCCCCGCCATTCGATCAGCCCCGGCCGGTCCAGCTCGACGACCTTGTCGGGCCCCGGGGCGAACCCCGCGGCCCGCAGCAGCGCGGCCACCTCGCCCCGCCCGTGCGCCAGGCCCACGATCTGCCCGTGCACGGTGACCCGCCGCCCTCCGGTCGCGGAAGGCGGATAGACGATCACGGGCGGGTGCTCGGCCATGCCTCCACGGTGCCCCGGCCACTGCCCCCGCGCATCCCGGGAGGGCGCCCCCCTGCCCCCCACGCTCACCTCGGCGGAACCGTCCGCTCGTGGCCCGGCGTCCCCGTGGACGTTCGTACGATCGTGACCCGCGACGGAGGACCCGCCCATGACGGCAACGGCTGCCCGCTACCTGTACCTCACCCGGCACGGTCGGGCCTCCACCGACGAGAGCACGCTGACCGACGACGGCCGCCGTCAGGCCGCCCTGCTCGGGGAGCGGCTCCGCGGGGCCCCCATCACGGCGATCCACCACGGCCCGCTCCCGCGAGCCGAGCAGACGGCGCGGCTGGTCGGCGAGCGGCTGGCGGGCGTTCCTCTGCTGCGGTCCGAACCGGCCGGCGACTACATCCCGTACCTGCCGCGACGGGAGGATCTGCCGGCGGAGTCGGCCGACGAGACGCTCGCCCGGCTGGCCGGGTTCCCGGCGGCGGAGCGCGAGCAGGGCCCCGGGCTGGCCCGGCAGGCTCTCGCACGGTTCACGGGCACGGTCGAGGGCGACGAGCCCCGCCACGAACTCCTCGTGACCCACAACTTCCTCGTCGGCTGGCTCGTCCGGGCCGCGCTGGACGCCCCGAAGTGGCGCTGGCTGGGCATCAACCACGCCAACGCCGCACTGACCGTCATCCGTTACGCGCCCGGCCGCCCCCCGGCCCTCCTCCTGTTCAACGACACCGGCCACCTGCCCGCCGAGCTCCGCTGGACCGGCCTCCCGCCCGAGCTTCACGTCTGAGGGAGACGCGGCGGGGCGGGCACACGCACACCTCGGCACGGGCAGTGGCTCAGGAACTCCGCACGGGACCGCTGATCAAGGACAGCAGCAGCCCGTGTGTTCGACATCCGCGGCCACGACGAGCCCACGGCCCCCAGGCCCGACCGGACCGCCGTCGACCCCGGTGACGACGCAGCCGGCGGCCCGGCACAGGGCGATCCCGGCGGCGAAATCCCCGGCCCCTTTGTCGACACGGGTGTGCCGCCGCCCGTACCGGGCGCGCACGACCTCGGCCCCGGCAAGCGCCACGGCTGAGGCCACCTCGGTGTCCGTGGGGCTCGTGGGTGAGTCGATCATGGCGAGCAGAGTAGCGGGAGGCCTCGGCCGTCGTACGGAGAACCAGGCAGAGCCCTCACGCTCCCCCGGCGGCCTGTCCCTGGCCGCGGGCGAGCAGCAGCGCCTCCGAGCCGACCGGGCGGAACCCGGCGGCCCGGAACGCCCGGATGCTGCGCGCGTTGCCCGCGGCCTGCTGCGACCAGAGCGGTTCGCCCGGGGGCACGAGGTGCCGTGCGGCGGTGGCGAGGGCACGCCCGAGGCCCCGGTGCCGGGCGTCCTCGTCGAGCTCGACGGCCACCTCCCAACGCCCCGCCACCCCGCGTCCGAGCACCAGCACTCCCCCGTCGGTCTCCCACATCCGCACCCCGTCCCGGCGCAGGCGGGCACTCATCACCCGCGGGTGGACGGGATCGGTGACCTCCCGCAGCTCCAGCCCGGGTTCGCCGGGCAGCGAGGACGCCACGGTCAGGAGGTCGATCGTGTCGGTGACCCGCCCGGTGCGTTCCAGGAAGGCCGTCAGGAAGCGGGGGTGCATGGTGGCGGCCAGCGCATCGCATTCCAGGGCGGCCAGCGTCGCGTGGACCCACTCGGGGTCCTCATCGGTGAACACGACCGAGTGCGCGGTAAAGGCGATCACCCCCGTGTCGCGACCGTTCGGCGCGGCGACCACGGTCGTCCTCCCGTCGGTCTCCGGAAAACGCCCGCGTGCCGCCTCGTCCAGGATCTCCGCCAGCGCCTGCCCCATGAACCGCCCTCTCGTTCCCCGTCGTGCGGTCAGACCGTCGTACCGCCGCAGTCTGCGTCACCGTACGGGGGCGATGGACGACGAAACGTTCATCCGCCTCTCTCGCGGCGCACCGGATCAGCGTAGGCCCGTCCTCCGCCATGACCTCCGACGTAATCGACCGCGGCCGCCCACCCCGGCAGGATCGAACCCATCGACGCGAGGCCGGCCCCAACGGGCCCCGCCCCCAGCAGCGAGGAGAGCACCATGTCCGTAACGCCCCGCACCGCCACGGTGAGTTCGGCCGACGCCACGCCTTCCCCCGCCGAAACGACCCGGGCCGTGGTCCAGGCTTTCCTCGCCGCCCGGCTGGCCGGTGACACCGCCCGGCTCACGGAGCTCTTCGCCGACGAGGTCGACTGGCTGCTCGCCGAGAACCCGGCCGTACCGTGGATCCACCCCCGGTCCACGGCCGCCGAATGCGCGGCCCAGTTCACGGAGTTGACGGAGCACACCGTTCCCGAGGACGCACGAGCCTCTGTTGACACCTTCCTCGTCGACGGCACCGACGCCGTCCTGACGGGCCACCTGTCGGGGACCGTACGCGCGACGGGCAGATCCTTCGATGGACCGTTCGCGCTGCGCCTCACCGTCGAGAACGGCCGGATCACCCGGCACCACCTCTACGAGAACAGCCTGTCGATCGCGGAGGCGGTGAGTGACCGCGCGCGTTGATCGTGGACGCGAGGGAGACGCCGAGGGCCCCCGGCCATGATCGGTCGGGGGCCCTCGTACTGGTGGGCGCGGGCAGTTTCGAACTGCCGACATCTGCTTTGTAAGAGCAGCGCTCTACCCCTGAGCTACGCACCCGTGGATGAGGCAACAGCGTACATGGAGCCGGGCCCCTGCTCATAAACCGTTCCTGGGCGGAGCCGGGCCGAGGTCGGGCCGGGGCAGGGACCGAGGTCGGGCCGGGGCCCGGATCGCGGTCGGAACCGGGGCCCTGACCGGGACCGCGGCCGGGGGTTAACCCCACCACGAGACGGTAGCCGTCCGGATGCCGTCGGCGGGCGTCGGCGACATACGGTTCGAGTGCACCGGCAGTGAGGTCCGGTGCGGCACCGTCCGGCAGCACGTACTGGGGGAACGATCACCGTGGACATCGTGACGAGCGCAGCGACCCGCACGCTCCGTGGAGCAGCCGGGCGGGCCCTCGCTCTGGGGAGTGGGGTCGCGCTGCTGGCCCTGGCTCTCACGGGGTGCGGGAGTACGGACGTCGACGGCGCCCCCGTCGAGCGCAAGTCGTTCGATCTGGAGGGGAAGACCCTGACCATCGACTCCGAGAACGCGACCGTGGACCTCGTGCCGGCCGACGTGGAGCAGGTCGAGGTGGAGCGGCAGGTCGACGGGTGGGTGGTGCTGGGCAGCGGGCCCGACCCTGTCTGGAGCATGGAGGGCGACACCCTCACTCTCCGGGTGAAGTGTGACGCGTTGATCAACAACTGCGAGGCCCGGCACCGCGTGAAGGTGCCGCGCGGGGTCGAGGTGACGGCCTCGTCGGACAACGGGACGATCAGCGCCACCGGCTTCGACCGTGCGCTGGACCTCTCGTCGGACAACGGGGAGATCAACGTCCGGGACGCCCGCGGCGCGCTGAAGCTGAAGAGCGACAACGGGGAGATCCGGGCTGACCGGATATCCGCCGCCTCCGTGGTCGCCCGTGCCGACAACGGGGAGATCCGGCTGGACTTCAGCTCCGTGCCCGACCTCGTGGACACCGTGAGTGACAACGGGGGCATCACCATCGACCTCCCGCCGGGCGGGCAGAAGTACGCGGTGAACGCCTCCGCCGACAACGGGGACGTCTCGATCGGGGTGCCGCGGGGCGACGACAGCGCGCATGTGGTGAAGGCACGCAGCGACAACGGCCAAGTCACCGTGCGAAGCGCGAACTAACCGACCCGTGTGTTCGTCCTTACTGGTGGGAGAATGTACCGGGCAGGGCGAATCGGCACGGGAGAGGGATGTGACGGCGACACACGCGCGGCCGGAGGCAGGAGCGGGTGGGAGTTCCGCCGTCCACAGTGGTCGGGACCTGCCGGGGCAGCACGCCCCCGGAAGGCCGCGGAGGCCCGGCGGACGGGGCCGTTCCGGTGGCCGGGATCTCCTGGCGCTGATGCTCCTGCCCGTGCCCCTCGTGCTCGCCGCGCTGCCCGCCGCCTTCGCCGGGGGCGGTACGCGCCGGTGGTTCGGCGGGCGCGGAGAGAACGAGCGGGCCGAGGCACAGGCCGCGAAGGACGCCGCCGCGGAGGCCTTCTACGAGTTGGACAGTGCCCAGCGCGATCTCCGGATCTCCGTCGAGACCATCAATGCCGTGGACAACTCCTCGCGCGGCCGCAGGGCCTCCGAGGACTTCGCCTCGCTCGGCCGGCGCATCGACGAGGTCAGTCACACCTACATCACCGCCGTCGACAGCCACGACCTGGACCGGGACGATCTGGAGCCCGCCGTCGCCTCCCGGGCCCGCACCGAGCTGAACCGGGCCAAGGACGACCTCGTACGGGTCAAGGGCGAGCTGGATCGCTTCGCCCAGGGGCTCGAGCCCCTGCTGGGCAGCGCGGAGACGCAGCTCGCCCGGCTCGCCCCGGCCGTCGAGCGGGCCCGGCAGGCGCTCCTGGGCGCGAGCAACGCCCTCGACGGCGCCCGGGCCGCGGGGCTGCGGGCCGATGAGCTGGCCGCCCGGCTCGCCGCGCTCGCCCCGGAGCTGACCAAGCTGAACCAGGGCGCGGGAACGCACGGCGTCGCGGAGACCCTCCAGCGGGCCGACGCGGTGCTGCGCGATGCCGAGGCCGTGCGCACCGAGGCGGAGCGGCTGCCCGAGCGGGCCGCCGAGATCGACCGCAGGCTCGTCTCGCTGCGGACCCGCGCGCAGGCCCTGACGACCCGGGCGGGCTCGGTGGAGCCGGTGCTCAGCGAGTTGCGGCGGCGCTTCTCGGCCGCCTGCTGGCAGGACCTCCAGCCTGTTCCGGAGCAGGCCGCCGTCAATATCCGGCAGGCCGAGGACAAGCTCGCGGAGGCGGCGAAGGCGCGCGACGAGCAGCGCTGGGCGGACGCCACGTCCCGACTGTCCACGGTCCGCGCCCTGCTCAACGCCACGGACGAGGCGGTCTCCGCCGCCGGGGACCGGTTGCAGCAGCTGAACGCCGTGGCGAAGGACCCGCAGCAGGAGATCGAGCGGACCCGGTTCGCGGTGCGGGACGCCCAGCGCCTCGCCATGGCGGGCCGACACACGCCCGACCCCCGGCACGCCAGGCCCCTGGACGACTCCGTGGCACGGCTGGACCGCGCCATCGCCGGTCTGGAGGGGCGCCACCCCGACTACTGGCACTTCCTGACGGAGACCGAGGCCGTGCGGCAGACCGCCGCCCGGGTCGTCTCCGACATCCGCGAGGAACGCGGCACCGGCTCCTGAGGCGACCGGCAGCTTCTGGGGGCGACCGGCAGCCCCTGGGGCTACCGGTAGGGGGCCGTAGCCCCCCGGCCGCGATGGCTCTAGCCTGAGCCCATGCCTCGCTATGAATTCCGCTGCCGCACCTGCGGAGACACGTTCGAAGTCAGTCGCCCCATGGCTCGGTCCTCGGACCCCGCCGCCTGCCCCGCAGGCCACGACGACACCGTCAAGCTGCTGTCCGCCGTGGCCGTGGGCGGTGGGTCGGGCTCCGCTCCCGCGCCTTCCGGCGGCGGTGGGGGCGGGGGCTGCTGCGGGGGCGGGTGCTGCGGCTGAGCCCGGCCGTCGCCCCTGGGCCCCCGTAACAGCCGGGGGCCTATTTCTTGCGGGAGAGTGTCAGGCCGTCCGAGACCGTCAGCAGGACGCTGTCCATCCGGTCGTCGGCGCTCACGTGGTCGTTGAACTCCTTGATCGCCGCCGTCGGACCGGTCGCCCCCGGGTCCGTGACCCCGCCGTGGAAGAGCACGTTGTCCGTGGCGATGACCCCGCCCTGCCGCATCCGGGGCACCAGCTCCTCCCAGTAGGCGATGTAGCCGCCCTTGTCCGCGTCCAGGTAGGCGAAGTCGATGTGCGGCTCGGCGGGCATCGCGCGCAAGGTGTCCAGGGCGGGGGCGATGCGCAGGTCGATCCGGTCCGCGACGCCCGCCTTCTCCCAGGCCTCCCGGCCGTACGCCGTCCACTCCTCCGAGATGTCGCAGGCGATCAGCGTGCCGTCGGCGGGCAGCGCCCGGGCCATCGCGAGGGCGCTGAAGCCGGTGAACGTGCCGACCTCCACCACGTGCCGGGCGCCGACCAGCCGGACGAGGAAGGCGAGCAGCGGGGCCTGTTCCTCGGCCGACTGCATGCCCGCGTGGTCGGGGAACCGTGCGTACGTGGTGTCCACCAGCTCCCGCTGGACCGGGTCCAGCGGCGGGTTGTGGGCCAGCATGTACGCGTACAGCTCGTCCGTGATCGTGGTGTCGTTGCCCTTGGTCATGGCCCCAGCCTCGCGCAACCCGCGCCCGCTCGCAGGGGAACTCAGACAGCCGCAGCCGCCAGGAACCGCCGCAGGATCTCCTCCCCCGCGGCCCATCCCCGCTCCTCCAGGGCCACCACGTGCGGGGCCCGCCAGCCCTCGTCGGCCAGTTCGCCGTGGCCGGGGCGCCAGCCGAGGTCGGCGCCGAGCAGCAGGTCCGCGTCGAGGAGGGAGTCCCCGGCGGCGAGCGTGCGCGTGGCGCCGGTGCGGCGGGCGACCTCGTGCATCGCGGCGCTCTTGGTCAGCGGCGCCGGGACCACGTAGACCTTGCGGCCCTGGAGGGAGACCGTCCAGCCGCGCGGTCCGGCCCAGGCTGCCAGTTCCTTCGCCCATTCCTCGGGCAGCAGGGAGCGCTCGACCACGAGGTAGGCGAAGAGGTCCTCGGCGACCCGGTCCTTGAGCAGCCAGGCCGGGTCGGCGGTGGTGGCGAGGTGGGCGCGGATCTCGGTGAGCGGGGCGCACTCCTGCGCGATGCGGGCCTCCACCCGCCGCTGCCAGTCGCGGTCGGAGACGCCGTCGACCAGGATGTGGCCGCCGTTGGCGCAGATCGCGTACCGGGGGGCGGGGCCGGGGAGGTGGACGCGCCCGTACTGCTCGCGGGTGCGGGTGGTCGTCGGGACGAAGACGGTGGAGGTCGCCACCTCGGTGAGGAGGGCGGCGGCCGTCTCGGTCAGGTACGAGAGGGGCTTGTGGCCGTACACCTCCACGCACAGCAGCCGCGGCGCCTGCGCGTCGGGCATCGACAGGTCGAGCGAGGCCGCCGAGTAGATCAGCGTGCGGTCGAGGTCGCTCGCCACCAGGGTGGCCGGTGAGGTCGCGCTCATGCGCCCTGCACCGCCTTGCCGTCCGCGCCCGTCGCGCCGCGCGTGAACCGGGGGTGGATCAGACCGACACAGCTGTACGGGAGGTCGTCGACCTCCTCGACCGGGACGCCGCGCTGTTCGGCCAGCAGCCGTATGTGCTCCAGGTCCGCGCCGGCGCCGCGCTTGGCGAGGATCTTCCAGGGGACCCGGCGGAGCAGGACCCGGGTGGTCTCGCCGACGCCCGGCTTGACCAGGTTGACGTCGTGGATGCCGTACTCCTCGCTGATCCGCTCGACGGCCGCCCAGCCCTCCCAGGTCGGGGCACGGTCGGCGGCGAGGAGTTCCTTGGCCGCTGTCTCGACCTGGCCGGCCACCTCGTCGAAGCGGGCGGCGATCGTGTCGAGGAAGAGTCCCGAGACGTCGGAGTCCGCCAGTTCCCGGTAGAACTTCCCGCCGTGGAAGTCGTCCGCGCCGACCAGGTCGGCGCGGAGCACCGTGCGGGAAATGAGGCCGGACACCGTGGAGTTGAGGCAGGCCGAGGGGATGAGGAAGTCCTCGCGGGTGCCGTACGTCCGCACGCAGCCGCCCGGGTCGGCGAGCACCGAGATCTCCGGGTCGAAGCCGACGGGCCCTCCCGAGGCCTCGAACTCGGTGATGGCCGCGGCCAGTTCGCGGGTGATCGCGCCCTTCCCCGTCCAGCCGTCGACGAACACCACGTCGGCCGGGCCGTGATGGGCGGCCAGCCAGCGCAGGGCGGTGGCGTCGATGCCGCGGCCCCGGACGATGGAGATGGCGTAGTGCGGCAGGTCCAGGCCGTGCCGGTGCTGGGCCCAGCGGCGCATCAGCACGCCGACCGGGGTTCCGGCGCGGGCGAGCGAGACGAGCACGGGGCGGGGGCCGCGTTCGGCGAGGACCGTCTCGGTGACGGTGCCGACCGCGCGGGCGATGCGGGCGGCGGAGGTCTTGAGGGCCGCGGTGAACAGGGCCTGGTAGGCGGCGCTCGGCTGGTACTCGACGGGCAGCGACTCCGCGTAGTGCGCGCCGCCGCTCTGGATCGCCTCCTCGCGCTCCTCGGTGGGCGCTTCCAGTTCGGTGTCCGAGAGGTCCTGGAGCAGCCAGCCGACGTCGTCCGGCGCGTAGCTGGAGAAGTCGGGGCCTCGGAGGGGCTCGGGCAGCACGGCGGGCTCCTGCCGGTGGGGAACGGGTGTGGGGGTGTACGAGGGGACGACCGCGAGGAGTACGCGACCGGTGTGCTCGGCGAGCCGGGCCAACAGCCCGTCGGAGGCGTGCAGTTCGGGGGTGTCTGCGGTGGAGTCGACGACGGCGACCACCGCGTCGAAGCCGGCGCCCGCCACGTTGTACGCGTACCGGTCGCCGGGGCCGTCCGCCGGGTCGTCGTGGGCCGGGAAGACGAGGCGGGTGCGTATCGCGTAGCCCGGGTCGTCGACGGCCAGGACGGGTGAGCGGGTGGTGGTGGAGTAGCGGACCTCGGCGTCGGTTCCCAGCGCGTCTTCCAGGGCGGTGCCCAGGCGCAGCGGGGCGTACATCAGCTCCTCGAAGCCGAGGACGAGGACCCGGCGGGGGCGGGGACCGGTGTGGTCGCCCAGCGTGGCCGCGATCCGGTCCGCCATGCCCGGGAGCGCCGCTTCCAGCGCCGCCCGATGGGCGGGGGTGAAGCCGTGCCGGCCTCCGTCGGGCACGGCGGCCGGCCAGTCGAGGTCGACGCGGACGACGGGGGCGGTGTCCGCGCCTCCGGCGGCCCCCGCGGGCCGCCGCACCCGCCCGGCCCGAGCTGCCAGGTCCGCCTGTTCCGCCTGTTCAGCCTGTTCAGCTTCCTGGGCCGCGACGAGGGCCTGGCCGTGTTCCAGCACGCCGTCCGGCAGGGCGACCGTTCCGGTGCTGCGCGTCACCAGGTCGACGCGGGCGCCGATCTCGGCGGCGAAGGCGCTCAGCCGGTCGCGGTCGTCGGTGGAGCGCATGTCGACGAGGGCGACGATCACGTACCGCTCGCGCGGGTGCAGGGTGTGCAGCGCGCGGATGGTGTTCAGGACCGTGTTGCCGGTGGAGAACTCGTCGTCGACCAGCACCAGCACGGAGGCGTCGGCCCCCCTCCCGCCGCTCGCCAGCAGGTCCCGGTCCTCCGGCAGCAGCAGGTGCGAGGTGGCGTGCGAGTGGGACTCCTCGAAGCCGCCCGCCTGTTCGACGCCCGCCACCGGTCGACGGGTGGAGTGCAGGTACGGGGCGTCCCGCAGGCCGTCCGCGACCGCGTGGCCGAGGCCGGTGGCGGTCTCCGCGTAACCGAGGACCACCGCGCGGCGGGCCTCCTCGGCGCCGAGGAGCGCGCGTACCCGTTCACCCAGCTCGAACCCGGTCCCGTGGACGACGGAGGGACGCTGGGGCACGTGCTTGCCCAGCACGTTGGACACCAGCAGATGCGCCCGCTTGGGGTTGCGGCGCAGGGCCAGGCCCAGCAGTTCCCGGAGCTCTCCGTCGCCTTCGAGGGCGACTCCCAGTCGCTCCGCCACCCAGCTGCCCGACCACACCACGTCCACGGTCTCTTCTCTCGTCGCGCGCTCGCTCATCGACACGCGCTCAGTTCGTCAGGCCGGCGGCCAGCAGGTCCACGAAGCCGACGTCTTCCCTCGCCACTCCGAAGACCTCGGCCCGCTGGAGCGTGCGCTCGGCCCAGGCCCGGTGGGGCTTCACTTCATTCATCTTGTTCGTGTACGCCGAGCGCAGCACCCCGCCGCCCCCGCGCGCGGGGCTCAGGATGTCCTGGGCGTCGGTGTACTCCTCGTGGCTGACCACGGACAGTGCGTGGACGGGCGCCACGTGCGACGGGTGGATGCAGGTCTTGCCGAGCAGCCCGTTGGCGCGGTCCAGCTCGATCTCCCGGAGCAGTCCGTCGAGGTCGTGCTCGATGAGGGCCGTACGCAGCTCCTCGGCCCGGCCCTCCAGGAAGGGGCTGCGGCGCAGCTGGGGCTTGAACATGCGCTCCTGGCGGCGGAAGTACTCCCAGACCGGGCCGGTGATCGTGAAGCCGGTGCCGTCGGCCCGGCCGAGCACGTTGACCACGTCGGCGATCACGGAGGCGACGATATGCACGTCGTAGGCCGTCATGTCGGGCGCGCGGCGGAGTCCGTAGGCCGAGCAGAAGTCGGTGACGCCGAGGCGCAGGGCGAGCACCCGGTCCCGGTGCTTCTCCACGCTGCGGGCGATGCCCTGGAGAATTTCGCCGCGCGTCTCCAGATGGAGCAGCTCGGGGGATTCGAGGACCGGCATGGCGAAGAGCCGTCGTCCGCAGGCCGTCTCGGCCTCGGCCAGGGCCTCCAGGAACTGTCGGCCACGGTCTTCGGTGAATTTGGGAAGTACGAAACCGGACAACATCCGGACCGAGTCGCCGAGGCGCCGTACCAGGTCGGTGATCTGAGCCGGTTCCCGTACGCGGATGAAGAGCAGCGGCACATCGGTGCCTGCCGCGCCCGTGGCATCGTCCGGGCCCGGGGCGCCGGCCCCCGACCCGGCCTGCCGGCTCCCCGGCTCCGCCCCTCGGGTCCCGGATGCCGTGTCCCGGGCGGCCAACGCGGCAAACTGCCTGATCAGGTTGGTTTCGGCGCCGGAGACCTCGGCGTCGTCGATGGAGTCCTCCAGGCACAGCACCATGGAGACGACCCCGCGTGCGGCCTGCTTGAGCACGTCGTCGGCGAGCGACGGCCGGGTGGCCGGGGAGTAGAGCGTGGCTCCCAGGGCGACGGAGAGCATCCGCGCCGGGGAGTCCGCGGTGAAGGTGCAGGGCTCCTTGAAGAACAGCCCCTCGCGGGCAGTGGGCGATATATGCCCGAAGTGACGCATGTTTTTCCCCCGAACTGCCTGACCGGCCGGACAACGCATGGCCGGTAATAGTACGTACGGACGGGTGTCAACAGTTCCCCATGTACATGAATTTCCGGTTACCCGCCTCTCGTCCCGGCGCCTCTCCCGGTACTGTCACGTCCTGCCCGCGCCGCCCCGGGGCACGCTCGTGCCGCCCCCCGCGTTGTCCGCACGGGCCCCCAGCAGGCAGGATGACGGTCATGACGCACACGATGCTGAAGGGCTCGAACGTCCCCGTCGATGCCGCGGCCGTCCGGGCCGTGCTGCGCTGGACCCCGGGCGCCGGGATTCCCGACGTGGACGCCTCCGCCCTGCTCCTCGGTGCGTCCGGCCGGGTGCGGTCCGACGAGGACTTCGTCTTCTACAACCAGCCCCGGCACCCCTCGGGCCTGGTCCGGCGGCTGCCGAAGCGCAGCGTCCCGGAAGGGCTGACGGACACGGTCGAGGCGGACCTCGGTGCGCTCGACGCGTCGGTGGACCAGGTGGTCATCGCGGCCTCCTCCGACGGGGCCGCCTTCGAACACGTCCTGGACCTGCGGATACTTCTGTTCGACGCCGCGTTCGCCGAGGGCGAGCCGCTGGCGGTGTTCGATGTCCGGCCGGAGACCGGAGAAGAGACGGCGATCATCTGCGGCGAGCTCTACCGCCGCGGCGAGGGATGGAAGTTCCGCGCGGTCGGCCAGGGGTATCCCACCGGCCTGATCGGCCTGGCCACCGCCTTCGGCATCTCGGTGGACGAGTCGGAGGCGGTGAGCGGGGCGCAACCGGTGAACGGGGCGCAGGCCCCGGCCGCAGCGGCAGACGCGGGGCGCCTCCCCGCCGCCGTGCCCCCGCCGCCGGCCGTGCCGCCCGGGCCCGGGCCGGACTCCCAGGCCACGGTCCAGCACCAGCAGCCCTCCTACGGCTATCCGCAACCGGTCGCGCACCCCGCTGCCGCCGCGGCCCACCAGCCGGCCTACGGCTATCCGCAGCCCGCCGCCGAGCCGCCCGCGTACGGCTATCCGCAGCCCGCGGCAGCCGCCGCGCACGCGCCCGACCCCCATTTCGTGCTGCCTCCACAAGGTCCGCAGTTCGTACGGTCCTGAGCCGCCCCGAGCCGGTTCCCGTGTCCGTCCTCGGGCCCTCACGGCCGACCGGACTCAGGTCCGGGACTTGTAGCCGCGCCCCCATTGCATGCCGTAGCCGTACAGCCGGTCCAGCTCCGACTGGAAGCCGTACACGAACTTCACCTCACGGCGCACGATCAGCTCGTCCTTGATGTTCTCCACGGTGAACACCGCGCAGGAGCGGGCCTGCGGTGCGCGCTCGTCCAGCTCGATCTCGATGCGCGGGCCGTTGCCCGGGTAGAGCGTGACCTTGGCGTGCGTACGGTCGAACGCGGGCGTCCGGTCGTAGATGTAGACGAAGAACAGCAGCCGCTTGATCTGGTCGCGCTGGTCGAGGTTGACGTAGACCGTCTCCCCCGAGGGCGCGCCGAACCGGTCGTCGCCGCTGAGCCGGACGTAGGGCGGGCCGTTGAGGTCACCGATCAGACTGCCCAGCGGCTGTACGACCCCCTTGGTGCCGTCCATCAGCTCGTACATGCAGCCGAGGTCCAGGTCGACGTTGACGACGCCCTGGGTGTGCGCCTGGACCACCTCGGGCTTGAAGAGCTGGAGGGGGCGCCGCAGCATGCCGCTCTGGCGCGACCGGCCCTCGATGTCCGAGGTCCGCATCCGCCAGGACAGGTTGACCCGGAGGTTGCCCGACAGGGCCCCCTGCTTGCTGAGCGAGATCGTCGCGTTGCGTTTGGACAGCACGATCGCGCTCGACGTCGAGTTGCCCGAGTCGAACTGCGCCGCGCGCCCCGGCCACAGGCCGTCGAAGAATCCCATACCAACCCCCACCTGTTCGCGCGCCCCGGACATCGCCGCGGGGCGGCCACCGGGCCGGGTCCGGGAGATCCCGGAGAGCCGTCGCCGTGTGGGCCGCCCCGCAGAGAGCGTTCCTCAATCCTTACCGGGTCACACCCCGGTGGACACTTCGGACTTGCTTCCCGAGCCGCCGCCCTCGGATTCCGCGGCGAGAGCGCGGTTGCGCCGGACCGAGGACCAGAAGGAGAGGGCGATCAGGATCACGCCGACCGAGCCGGTGATGAACTCGTTGATCTGGTACTGGATGGTGATCAGCAGGATGATCGAGAGCGCGCCGATCGCGTAGTGCGCGCCGTGCTCCAGGTAGACGTAGTCGTCGAGCGTGCCCTCGCGCACCAGGTAGACGGTGAGCGAACGGACGTACATGGCGCCGATGCCGAGGCCGAGGGCCATCAGCACGATCTCGTTGGTGATCGCGAAGGCGCCGATGACGCCGTCGAAGGAGAACGAGGCGTCCAGGACCTCCAGGTAGAGGAAGAGGAAGAACGCGGCCTTTCCGGCGAGGGCGACCCCGGTGACGGGCTTGCCCTTCTTCTTGGCCTCTTCCTCGGCCTCGTGCTCGCGCTCCTCCTCCTCTTCCAGCTTGCCCTCGAAGAATCCGGAGAGCCCGCCGACGACGAGGTAGGTGATCAGACCGGCGATGCCGGAGAGCATGACCGTGGCCGCCTTGTCGGCGTGTCCGCCGCCGTGCTGGTGGGCCTGGGTCGCGAAGGTCGTGGCGGTGAAGAGCAGGATGATCAGCGCGACGCAGACCGACAGCATGTCGACCTTGCCGAGCTTGGCGAGCGGACGCTCGATCCAGCGCAGCCAGTGGATGTCGCGGTCCTCGTCGAAGATGAAGTCGAGGAAGATCATCAACAGGAACATGCCACCGAAGGCCGCGATCGACGGATGGGCGTCCGTGACCAGTTCCTTGTACCTGTCCGGGTCATTGAAGGACAGGTCGATGGCCTCGATCGGCCCGAGCTGGGCGCTCACGGCCACGATCACGACGGGGAAGACCAGTCGCATACCGAAGACGGCGATGAGGATGCCGATGGTGAGGAAGATCTTCTGCCAGAAGGCATTCATCTTCTTCAGGATTCCGGCGTTGATCACCGCGTTGTCGAAGGACAGCGAAATCTCCAGGACGGACAGGATCGCGACGATGCCGAATGCCTGCCACCCCCCGTAGAAAATCGCTGCGACCAGGCCGAGCGCGGTGACCGCGAACGACCAGCCGAAGGTTTTCAGAACCACTGGCTACCCCATCGTGTTGGTAAAAGGCTCCCCCGGTGTGTCGGGGCCCCCGCGCCGAGCGCGGCGCTACGAAACGTTGACGCCGAAGTCTAGAGCGATGCCGCGCAGGCCCGACGCGTACCCCTGGCCGACTGCACGGAACTTCCACTCGCCGTTGTACCGGTAGAGCTCGCCGAAGATCATCGCGGTCTCCGTCGAGGCGTCCTCGCTCAGGTCGTAGCGGGCCAGCTCCTGGCCGTCGGCCTGGTTGACGACACGGATGAAGGCGTTGCTGACCTGGCCGAACGCCTGGCCCCGGTTGTCCGCGTCATGGATCGAGACCGGGAAGACGATCTTGTCGCAGTGGGCGGGTACCTGGTCCAGACGGACGATGACGGACTCGTCGTCGCCGTCGCCCACCCCCGTGAGGTTGTCACCGGTGTGCTCGACGGAGCCGTCGGGGCTCGTGAGGTTGTTGTAGAAGATGAACCACTCGTCGCCGAGCACGCGGCCCGACTGGCACAGCAGTGCGCTGGCGTCGAGGTCGAAATCGGCTCCCGTGGTGGAGCGTGCGTCCCAGCCGAGCCCGACCAGCACCTGGGTGAGGTTGGGTGCGACCTTGGAGAGGGAGACATTGCCTCCCTTGGCGAGCGTGACGCCCATGTGTGTCCTCCCCGAGTCGTGTAAAACGCTGCCGGGGGGGGGGGGGGGGGGGGGGGGGGGGGGGGGGGGGGGGCGGGCGGGGGGGGGGGGGGGGGGGGGGGGGGGGGGGGGGGGGGGGGGGGGGGGGGGGGGGGGGGGGGGGGGGGGGCGGGGGGCGGGGCGGGGGGGGGGGGGCGCCCCCCCCCCCCCCCCCGTCTCCCGCG
>NZ_JBIWLQ010000002.1:29535-551620 GCF_044766265.1 Streptomyces sp. NPDC102283 | reverse complement strand
AACACAGACCCCAAGCCCTACGTCTGGACCAAGACCGCGGACGAGATCCTCGAACGCCTCGCCTCATATCTGAACAGAATTCCTGACTCAGAAGACTAGGCCGCATTTCCGGAACCGGCCGAGGCAGGGAGTGGCGGATGCCCGTCGAATGGCAGCCCGTGCGGCAGTCCCGCACCCATGAGCTCGTGCTCCGCAGCGTCGAGGAACGGGTCTTCGCCGGAGAGCTCCGCGCCGGTGACCGGCTGCCGCCCGAACGGGAACTGGCTCAGGTGCTCGGCGTCAGCCGCTCCGCCCTGCGCGAGGCGCTCCGGGTGCTGGAGACCATCGGCGTCCTGGTGGCGCAGCCCGGCCGGGGGCCCCACGCAGGGGCCCGCATCGTGCGCAATCCGGACGACGCCCTGGGCCGGCTGCTCCGTCTCCACTTCGCCCTCGGCAGCTACAGCATCCAGGACGTTTGAGGTCCGACCATAGAAACCTCATAGTGAAAATGCGACGGACACCGACCGCCGCGGAGAACCCGACCGGGGAGGCTCCATGCGCATCGGACTCTTCGCCACCTGTCTGGGAGACACGCTCTTCCCCGACGCGGTGAAGGCCACCGCGATCCTGCTCACGCGCCTGGGCCACGACGTGGTGTTCCCGCCGGGCCAGACCTGCTGTGGGCAGATGCACATCAACACCGGCTACCAGCGCGAACCCGTGCCCCTGGTCCGCGACTTCGCGGACGCGTTCGGCGACGCCTCGATCGAGGCGGTCGTGATGCCGTCGGGCTCGTGCGCCGGTTCCGTCCGGCACCAGCACCGGATCGTCGCCGACCGGTACGGGGACGGCGAGCTCCGCGCCGGAGTGGACGCCGTCGCCGCGAAGACGTACGAGCTCTCCGAACTCCTCGTGGACGTCCTCGGCGTCACCCGGGTCGGCGCGTACTTCCCGCACCGGGTGACGTACCACCCCACCTGCCACTCCCTGCGGATGCTCCGGGTCGGTGACAAACCTCTCCGACTCCTGCGCGCGGTCGAGGGCATCGACCTCGTCGAGCTGCCGGGGGCCGACTCCTGCTGCGGATTCGGCGGCACCTTCGCGCTGAAGAACGCCGAGACGTCCACCGCGATGCTCCATGACAAGACGGCGAGCATCGCGGCCACCGGGGCGGAGGTGTGCACAGCGGGGGACTCCTCCTGCCTGATGCACATCGGCGGCGGGCTCTCCCGGATCCGGTCCGGGACCCGCACCCTGCACCTCGCCCGGATCCTCGCCGCGACCCGCACCACGCCCGACGTCCTGACGGAGGCCACCGCATGAGCACGTTCCTCGGCATGCCCGCCCCGCCGCCCCGCTCCCCGTACGGCACCGGCAACCTCCGCGGCGACCGGGCCTTCCCCCGCGCCGCCCACGACGAACTGGGCAACGACCAACTCCGCCGCAACCTCGGCCGCGCCACCGGCACCATCCGCGCCAAACGTCTGGACGTCACCGGCGAACTGCCCGACTGGGAGGCCCTGCGGGACGCGGGCTCCGCCATCAAGACCGACGCCATGAACCGGCTGCCCGAACTGCTCGAACAACTGGAGCGCGAGGTCACCCAACGCGGCGGCACCGTGCACTGGGCGCGCGACGCCGACGAGGCCAACGAGATCGTCGCCCGGCTCGTGAGGGCCGCGGGCAGCGACGAGGTCATCAAGGTCAAGTCGATGGCCACCCAGGAGACCGGACTCAACGAGCACCTGGAATCCGTCGGCATCACCCCGTACGAGACCGACCTCGCCGAACTCATCGTGCAGCTCGCCCACGACAAGCCCTCACACATCCTGGTGCCCGCGATCCACCGCAACCGGGACGAGATCCGGCAGATCTTCCTCGACCGGATCCCCGGAGTCGACCCCGAGCTGGACAACGTCCCCGCCCACCTCGCCGCCGCGGCCCGTCGCTACCTCCGCGAGAAGTTCCTCACGGCGAAGGTCGCCGTCTCCGGCGCCAACTTCGGTGTCGCCGAGACCGGCACGCTCGCCGTCGTCGAGTCGGAGGGCAACGGACGCATGTGCCTGACCCTGCCCGAGACGCTCATCACCGTGATGGGCATCGAGAAGGTGATTCCGCGCTACCAGGATCTGGAGGTCTTCCTCCAGCTCCTGCCCCGCTCCTCCACAGGGGAGCGGATGAACCCCTACACCTCGCTGTGGACCGGAGTGACGCCCGGCGACGGTCCGCGCGACTTCCACCTGATCCTTCTCGACAACGGCCGCACCGCAGCGCTCGCCGACGCCATCGGACGCGCGGCCCTCAACTGCATCCGCTGCTCCGCCTGTCTCAACGTCTGCCCGGTCTACGAGCGGACCGGCGGCCACGCCTACGGTTCGACCTACCCCGGGCCCATCGGCGCCGTCCTCACTCCGCAACTGGCCGGAATGCACGCGGCGAAGGACGACCCGAACAGCTCCCTGCCGTACGCCTCCAGCCTCTGCGGGGCCTGCTTCGACGCCTGCCCCGTGAAGATCGACATTCCCTCGCTGCTGGTGGAGCTGCGCCACCAGCACACGGAACAGACCGGCGTCACACCGGAGAAGCTGGCGATGAGGGCTGCCGCCGCCGTGATGCGCCGACCGGCCCTGTACACCGCCGCGCAGAAGGCGTCCGGGCTCGGCCGCGTCATCGCCGGGCGCGACGGGACGATCTCCCGGCTGCCCCCGCCGCTCAGCGGCTGGAGCGACAGCCGCGACACCGCGGCCCCGCCCCGGGAGACCTTCCGCTCCTGGTTCGCCTCCGAGGAGGGCACGGCCGCTCTGCGGGCCGCCGCGGCCGAACACGACGAGGAGGACGCGACATGACCCGTGCCCGCGACACCGTGCTGGGCCGGATCCGCGACGCCCTCGCGCTGGCCCCGACGCCCGCCGTCGTCGTCCCGCGCGACTACCGCACCGGCCGCGCCCTGCCCGACGAGAAACGCCTCGCCCTGTTCACCGACAGGCTCCTCGACTACAGGGCGCGGGTACACCCCTGTACGGCCGACCGCACCGCCGAGGTCGTCGGCGACCTCCTGCGGGAGCACGGCGCTCGCCGGATCGGCGTGCCGGCCGGGCTGGACGCGCGCTGGCTCGCCCGTTACGACGGCGAGGTGCGGCAGGACGACGCCGATGTCCCGCCCTCACGGCTCGACGGCCTGGACGCGGTGGTGACGGCGTCGGCCGCCGGCTGCGCCGAGACCGGCACGATCGTTCTGGACGGTTCGCCCGGCCAGGGCCGCCGGGCGCTGACCCTCGTCCCCGATCTGCACCTCTGCGTGGTGGACCTCTCCACCGTCGAGGCGGGTGTGCCGGAGGCGGTGGCGCGCCTGGTGCCCGAACGCCCGACGACGCTGATCAGCGGCCCGTCCGCCACCTCCGACATCGAGCTGGAGCGGGTGGAGGGCGTGCACGGTCCCCGGACACTGGTGGTGGTGATCCGTACGGACGCGTAGTACGGGGGCCTCTCGTCCGGATCATGCCGGGCTCCCTGATCCGGCCTGATCCGAACGAGGGCCTCAGGCGGCGGCGCCCGGCGGCCCGTGATCCACCGTCACCGCCGCACCGCCGAACGTGATCCGCGTGCGCGCCCCGTCCTGCGCCCAGAGGATCTCGACCGCGGAGCCGGACACCGCCACCCCGCCCACGGCCTCGGCGGGCTCCGGAGCGGCTTCGGGATCGCCGGTGAGGGAAGCCAGGGCGGCCAGGACCACCGTGCCGGTCACCCCGGCGGCGAGCCGGGGCACGGTCGCCCACGAGGTGAACGCCGTTCCCTCCGGGGCCCGTACGTCCTCGGGGCCTTCCCAGCCGTGCAGCCCCCGCAACCGCGAGCGAACCGTGCCGCCGGGGTCGGTCGCCCAGCCCGTCAGCTCGGCCCGCGCCCCGTCCGGCGCGCCCACCACCCGGTGTACCCGCAGTTCATGGCGGCCCCGCGCCACGATCACGCTCTCCACCCGCAGCCCGGGGACGGTGGACGGGCCCGCCGGGAACACCGGCAGGTGCCAGGAGGCCGCCCAGCCCCAGCCGTCGCCATGCCCCGACCCGAGCGGATGGATGCGCCGCCGCGCGCTGCGCGCCCCGCCGACCGTCACCGACAGATGGTTGTCCGCGGTGTTCGCCGCCGAGGTCGGCCCGGTCACGGTGGAGTACGCGAGCCGCGCGTAGTGCGGGTCCTCGTCGGCCGCGGACTCGCCTTCGTCCGGGCGGACATGGTCGCTGCCGTGGTTGTGCAGCCGCACCACACCGTCCGCCCGCGTCGACTGCACCAGGAAGCCCGCCGCCGGCACGGACAGCACCCGGTCGGGACCCTCGCTCGGGGCCGCCTCCTCCGGTGACGACCACAAAGGATGCTCGGCGGGAGCCAACAGCGACACGAACGCCTTCGACGCCCAATAAGGCGACGCGGGACCGGAGTAGGTCTGCGGCGTCGCCGCGTGCGGGCCGTGCCAGCCGAGGCTCAACAGACCGCTCCCGTCGACCGCGCCGCGCTCCAGGAAGTACCGCAGTGCCCCGCTGACCACCCGCCGGGACGCTCCCGGGGCGAGCGGCGTGTGTCCGGTCACCGCGCCCAGACCCACACCCGCGCTCGCGGCGAAGCGATAGGTCAGCGAGCGCCCGAAGTACAGCGGCGCACCGTCGCCGCCGAACATCAGCGAGAAGCTCTCCGCGATAGGTCAGCGAGCGCCCGAAGTACAGCGGCGCACCGTCGCCGCCGAACATCAGCGAGAAGCTCTCCAGATGCTCGCGCAACCGCGCCCCATGCCGCGCCGACTCCCGCGCGTCGCCCGACAGATGGGCGTCGAGCAGCGGATACAGGTGCAGCGCCCAGCCGTTGTAGTGGTCAAAGGCGCGCCCGTCCCCGTCGGCGTACCAGCCGTCGCCCCGGTACCAGAGCTCCAGCAGCTCCAGCGCCCGCTCCCGGGCCCGTGCCGTCTCCGCGTCGCCCCGGCCCACCGACTCCAGGAATCCGGCGACGGTGTACGGGAAGAGGTACCAGTTGTTGCCCGCCGGAACGTGCCGCAGCGCTCCCCGCAGCCAGTGCTCCGCCCGGTCCCGCACGTCGGGCGTCAGCCGGTCCCAGAGCCAGGGCCGGGTGAGTCGCAGGCCGAGGGCCACCGAGGCGGACTCCACCATGGGCTGTCCCCGCACATCGTGGTCCAGGATCAGTGGCCAGGACTCCGCGTCGTCCCGGCCCGGTGTCCGGGTACCGGCGTCGAGCCCGTCCGCGTACCGTTCCAGCAGGCTGTTCGGGTCCTTGCCGTCCGCCCCCGCCACCCGGAAACCGGCCGCCAGGAACGTGCGCGCGTACCCCTCCAGCCCGTCGGAGCGGACACCCGAGTGCGACGGGGGACCGGGCAGGTCGAGTCGGGCGCCACCTGGCGTGGCCCACTTCCACGCGGCGTCCAGCATCCCGTCGGCGGCCGCCTCCCAGTGGGCGCGGGTGTATCCGGTGTACGGGCTCGACGCGCGGTCTTCCGGCGGGAGTTCGAAGGGGGCACCAAGGGAGGCGGTCATGCGTGAATCCTGAGCGACTGATCAAAGAGGGGCAAGAGTTTGATCACAGGCGGGCTGAATCGATCAAACGCTCACCAGGTGGTGGTGGAGGGGTGCTGTAGGCGGGAGGCGCCTCGGAGGCGTCGGCCTTAAAAACCGGTGCGTTTACCATCTATCCCGACATGGACACCATCAGCCTCTGGCAACTGGCCGCACTCGCGGCGGCATCGACCCTCGTCGGCTTCTCCAAGACGGCTGTGAGCGGTGCCAACACGATCAGCCTCGCGGTCTTCGCGGCTGTTCTCCCGGCCCGTGAATCGACCGGAGTGCTGCTTCCGATCCTCATCGTCGGCGACCTCCTCGCCGTACGTGTCTACCGCCGTCACGCCCACTGGCCCACACTGCTCCGGCTGTTTCCCGCCGTCGCCGTGGGCGTCGTGGCGGGCACCCTGTTCCTGCTGTGGGCCGACGACGCCGCGGTCCGCACCTCCATCGGCGCGATCCTGCTGTTCATGACGGGCGTCACCCTGTGGCGCCGCCGGATCGCGGAGAAGGAGACCGAGGCCGAGACGAAGGCCGAGACGAAGGCCGAGATCGGGACCGAGGCCGAGGAGAGCACGGGGACCGGGACGCAGGAGCGCGCAGGGACCGCCGCAGGCGACGAAACCGTCGTCGGCACCGGTCGGACCGCCGCGCGCGGCTACGGGGTTCTCGGCGGGTTCACCACGATGGTCGCCAACGCCGGCGGGCCCGTGATGTCGCTCTATCTGCTCTCGGCCGGATTCCGCAAGCTCGGCTTCCTCGGCACCTCGGCCTGGTTCTTCCTGATCCTGAACGTGTCCAAGGTGCCGTTCAGCGTGGGCCTCGGCCTGATCGACGCCCGCTCCCTGCTGCTCGACGCCTGTCTCCTGCTGTTCGTCCTGCCCGGCGCCTACCTGGGCCGGGCCTGCGTCGACCGGATCAACCAGAAGGTCTTCGACCGGATCGTCATCGGTGCGACGGTGATCGGCGGACTCCAACTGCTGCTGATCTGAGGCCACCGCACCACGCCTTCTCAGGGAAGCAGCAGCCAGTCCGCTCCCACGGCGGCCAGCAGTCCTGTTCCCAGCAGCCAGCTGGCCAGCCGGGTGCGGCCGTTCCTGCTCAGCTCGATCACCACGCCGCACAGGATGAGCGCGAGCCCGTAGACGCCGACGACGAGCACCGACGAGCGGCTCGCGATGCGCAGCCCGAGCACGAGGGCCATCGCCGCCATGCCCACCGAGGAGAGCACGATCCGCAGCCGCCGGGCCTGGCGCGGGGTGAGTCTCGTCCCGTTCCCACCGTCCTGGCCGTCTTCACGGTTCTCACCACCGGGAACGTCGGCTTCGACCGTAGCCGTAGCCGTAGTCGTCTCCGTGGCCGCTTCCGCCTCCGCGGCGGCGTCGGCTATCGGGGAGTCGGTGCCCCCGTCCTTCTCGCGCTGGTCCCGGTGCTGGTCCTGGTCCTGGTCCTGGTCAGAAGTGCTCATGGAGCCGGATCGTAGTAGCTGTACGGGGCCGGGGCCCGCGGACCCGATTCTTCCGCTCCTGACCCCGCCCCGCCTCGCCCCGGCCTCGGTCCCGGTCGTGCGGGCTACCCCCGCAGGCGGGGTGCCTCCGCAGCCGCGTCGACCGTCGGGCCTGCCTCCACCCGGCCCGCCAACTCCCGAGCCCAGTCGGACAGTCCCGCGACCGCGATCCCGTGCGGCCCGGACGCGGCGAACGGGGCGAGCGCTCCCGCGCCCCGACGCAGCAGCCGCGCGCCGCCCGCGGTGTTGCCCCGCGCGGAATGGGTCAGCCCCACCGCGAGCTGGGCCAGCCCCCGCCAGAGCTCGCGCTCGTCCTCCGGACCCGACTTCCAGGCGTCCTCGAAGACCTCGTGCGCGTGGAAGGGCATGCCCGCATCCAGCAGTCGCTGCGCCTCCCGGAGCGACTCCGGGGGCGTGCGGACGACCCCCTCCGGCTGTCGTTCGACGCCGGGTGTGCCGTACGGCAGGGGGCGTCCCAGTCCGTCACGGGGGCGCGCGTTGCGCGCCCGGCCCTCGGCATCACGGTCTCTGCGCGTCTCGTTCACCACTCGATTGTGCCTCGCACCTGCGGAGAATCACGCGAACCCTGTCGACGAGCACCCGCGCACGACTAGGCTCGACCGTCGAGAAGACTGCCTCTGTGGGAAGGGTGGGCATGAAGCCGTCCCAACCGTTGTACGAGCGTGAACCGGAACTCGCCGCCGCCGCGGAGGCGGTGGACGCCCTGTGCGGTGCCCAGGCCGTCGGCGGACTCCTGGTATTCAGCGGAGAGGCGGGGATCGGCAAGACCGCACTGCTCGCGGAGATCCGGAGGATGGCCGCCGACCGCTGCACCGTCTGGTCCGCCCGGGGAGGCGAGACCGTCACCTCCGTACCGTTCCACGTCGTGCGGCAGTTGCTGCAGCCCGCACTCGACCAGTTCCCGCCCGACGAGACCCGCGCCCTGTTCGGCGACTGGTACGAGACGACCGCCCCGGCCCTGGGACTCGCCGAGCCGAGCGGGCCGCAGCCCGATCCGCAGGGTGTGCGCGACGGCCTGGACTTCGTCGTCGGCCGACTCGCGTCGCGGCTCAGCCACCGGCCGTTACTGCTCATCGTGGACGACGCGCACTGGGCGGACGGCGAATCCCTCGCCTGGCTGGCCTCGTTCACCGCCCGCCTCGGTGAACTGCCGCTCCTGGTGGTGCAGGCCCACCGCCCGCAGGAGCTGGCCGAGCGCGACGCCAACTACATCGCCGACCGCGAGGCCGAGCGGGGCTTCGGCAGCAAGGGCACGATGACCCGGGTCGCCCTGCGGGCGCTGACCCCGGACGCCACCGCCGTACTGGTCCGCGCGGGCCTCGGCGATCACGCCGACGACCCGTTCTGCCGCGAGGTGTGGGCCGTCACCGGAGGCAACCCGTACGAGGCGGTCGAGCTGGTCGCCAAGGTCCAGGACCGCGAGCTGCCGCCGGTGGAGGAATCCGCGGGCGAACTGCGCGAGCTCGGCGCTTCCGCCAGGGGCAGCGGGCTGGTCGCCCGGCTGGAGCGGCTCGGCACGAACGCCAACCGGTTCGCCTGGGCCGCCGCGGTGCTCGGCACCGACATCTCGCAGGAGCTGGCCGCCACCCTCGCCGGAATGAGTTCGGCGGAGGCCGCCGACTGCACGGCCCGGCTGCGCGACGCCCGTATCGTCAGCGGCTTCGACCCGCTGGAGTTCGTCCACCCGCTGATCGCGACGGCGGTCTACCGCTCGATCCCGCCGGCCACCCGCACCGCCATGCACGGGCGCGCCGCCTGGGCGATCACCCGGGCCGGCCTCGGGGCCGCCGCGGCCTCCCGGCACCTGCTGGAGGTCCACCCGGACGACGACCAGGAACTGGTCGCGCAACTGCGGGAAGCCGCCGGACAGCACCTCGCCGTCGGTGCGCCCGAAGCGGCCCGGCGCTGCCTGGAACGGGCGATCGAGGAGCCGCCGCGCCCCAAGGACCGGGCCGTCCTGCTGTACGAGCTGGGCTGCGCGACGCTGCTGAGCTCCCCGCCCACCACGGTCCAGCACCTCCGCGCCGCCCTGGACATGCCGGGGCTCGACGACGGGCTGCGGGTCGACGCCACCTTCCGCCTCGCCGCCGCGCTCGCCCACAACAACCAGCTCAAGGACGCGGCGCTCTCGCTGGCAGCCGAGGCCGCGCGCACCGCACCCGGCCCCGGGCTGATGCGGCTGCAGGCCGCGCACTTCATGTGGGAGGGCATGCAGGCCACCGAGGACGACGGACCGGCCCGCTCCCGGCGGCTCACCCGCAACGCCGACCACCTCAAGGGCCGCGACAACGCGGAGCGGGCGCTGCTCACGCTGCGGGCCTTCGACGCCATGGTGCGCGGTGAGAACGCCCAGCTCATCGTCGACCTGTGCGAACGCGCCCTGATCGACGGCAGTCCCGCCCGGGGCCTCGGCTGGACCGACTCCGAGTGGGGCTTCGAGCTCCCCACCATGGTCGGCATCACCTACACGTTCGTCGACCAGCTGGACCGCGCCGAGAGCCTCTTCGGCGAGGCGGTCCGGGCCTTCGAGATCTCCGGCTGGAGCGGGGCCCACCTGGCGTTCGCCCACACCCTGCTCGGGATGGTCCACCGCCGTCGCGGGCGCCTCGCCGAGGCCGAGGGATTCCTGCGCGAAGGGCTCCGCCTCGCCGACCGCGTCGGTTCCGGGCTCCCCGTGCACTGGGACGCCGCCTGCCTGCTCATCGACACCCTGCTGGCCCGCGGACGCACCGAGGAGGCCCGCCGCATCGCCGACCGCTACGACTTCGGCCCGCCCTATCCCAGCGCCATGGTGCTGCCCGACGGACCGAGCATGCGGGGCCGCCTGCTGCTGGCGGAGGGCCGTAAGCAGGACGCGATCGCCGAGCTCGAAGCGGCGGGCGCCGCTCTGGAGTCGCGCGAACGCTTCAACGGCATCTGGGCTCCCTGGGCCGGAGACCTGGCGCGGGCCCTGGCCGAGGACGACCCGGCCCGTGCGGCTCATCTCGCAGCCCGGAACCGGGTGCACGCCGAAAGGTTCGGCACACCCACCGCCATGGGCGAGGCGCTGCGCTGCGTCGCACTCTTCGCACCCCCTGAGCGGGCCGCGCAGCTGCTGGCCGAGGCGGTGGGACACCTGGAGAAGTCCTCCTCCGCCTACGAGCACGCCCTCGCCCGGGTCGACTACGGCATCGCGATCGGTTCGCACCGTGAGCTCGCCCGCGCCCAGAAGCAGGCGATGGCCTGCGGAGCCGAGGGGCTGGCCGCCCGCGCCCAACAGGCACGGGCGTCGATACGGTCCACGGAGTGAGGTAATGTTTGTCCTGCGCGGTCACCCGGGGCAACCGGGGAGAACGCGGCGGGACGTGGCGCAGCTTGGTAGCGCACTTGACTGGGGGTCAAGGGGTCGCAGGTTCAAATCCTGTCGTCCCGACTGGAGACAGTCGCAGGTCAGGGCCGGTTTCGGAGCAATCCGAAACCGGCCCTTGATCATTTTTGGGGACCAGTTGGGGACCAGCTGGAGATCCGGCGTCCTTGACCGGGTCTGCGGGTCAGCGGGTCATGACGATGGGGCCCGGCAGCGAGCGCGGTGCGCGCAGCATGTTGAAGTGGGTAGAGAGCGCCGCCCCGGCGGCCGTGATCTTGTGGACGTCCGGGTGAAGGTAGCGCTGGGGGGTGGTCAGTGAACCGTGGCCGGCGATCCTGCGGAGCACGTGTACCGGGACCCCGGCGTCGGCGAACCACGTCAGCGCGGTGTGCCGGAGGTCGTGGCGGCGCAGATGCTCGTAACCGAGCTTAAAAGCGGTCCCGATGGCGGCTGGCCTTGGCGCCTGCCGCTGGCGGACAGGGCCCTGTTGGTGGCCGTCCACTACCGGATCAACCTCACGTGGCGGCAGCTCTCCCGCTCTTCGGGATCTCCGCGGCCATCGTCTGCCGGGTCGACCAGCGCCCCGCGGCCGCGCCTGGCGATCGAGCCGGCTCCGCGGCCCGTCGCGGATGTCGAGCGGTTGTGGATCGTGGACGGGACTCTCGTCCCGGAGCGGGACCGCACGTCGCCGCGTCCTCCCGCAGCTATCGGGTCTCGGCGAATGTGTAGGACATCATCGATGCGGACACCCGCCTGGCGATTGCCTCAGCCCGCCCTTCGCCCGCACGAAGAACGGGAAAATCCTTCGCGACCGCCGCCAGAAAGGGAGACGGCCTCCACCCCGTCGTCGCCACCATGCGCAACCTTGCCATGACACGCTTGACCACCAGGTCAAACACCACATTGACCTGCTCACACCCACTCTTCTGCAACACGCTTCAGCTGTCTGCTGCCCCACATCTCGTGTCTAGCCACAGGCACAGCTCGTCCAGTGCCGCTTCGGCCCGTTTCCGGTCGCCGGTAGTGAGGTAGTCCGCTTGAAGGCCCGCGAAAGCACTGTTCAGGAGGGTTGCCGCAACAAGAGCGTCGGCTCCGGACATGCCACGCAGAGTAAGGCACGAGGCGACGAACTCCGATCTTCCGCGTACGAAGTTCACTACGGACCCGGGCAACCGCCCTGCGGCGGCCAGGCCTTCGATCTCGCGGATGAGGCTGGTCATGGAGCGTTCCGCCGGGCTCAGGTTGCGGGCCCACGCCGAGCGGACGACACGGCTGACCGGGACGTCTGCGTCCGCCCAGCCTGTGGTCGAACGCAGTTCCTCGTGCTGCCGCTCGTCCAGCCGGAGCACGACGGCGCCCAGCAGATCCCGCTTGTCGGCGAAGTGATGGGTCAGGACGCGGGTGCTCTGCCCCAGCGCTTCGGCGATGCCGCGCAGGGTGAACTGGCTGATGCCGGTACGGGCGAGGTGATCGATGGTTGCGTCGAGGACTTCACGGCGGCGGTCCAGGTTGATCGGTCTGGCCATGGCGGCACCTCTTCTCGCTCCGGCGTCGCGCGGGTTCGCCGGCCGGGATTTCGGGGGCTGTCACGGTCTCACACCCAGTAAGGGCAACATCTGTTACCTTAATTCGGTGGAAGTGCTCCCTCGCCAAACGCTCCTGTGGCTCTACGCGTTGACGCTCGCCGCCTTCGCCGTCCAGACCGACGACTTCATCATTATCGGTGTGCTGCCCGACCTGGCGGCGGACCTGCGGGTGAGTGAAGGCGCGGCCGGCCAGCTGGTGACCGTCTATTCGCTTGTCTACGCACTGACTGCCCCCCTCTGGGCGCTTCTGCTGTCGAGAGTCGACCGGAAGCAGGCCCTGCTCGGGGCGCTCGGCGTCTTCGGTGCAGCCAACTTCGCCGTCCCGTTCGTCGATTCCTTCCCCGTCCTCATGGGGCTGCGAGTCGCTGCCGCCCTCGGCTCCGCGGTCGTCCTGCCCGCCGCCCTCGCGGCGGCCACCTCGGCAGCCCCGCCCGAACGGCGCGGGCGGTACCTGGCCACGGTCATGACCGGCCTGACCGGCGCGGTGCTGATCGGGGTGCCCGCCGGTACCTATCTCGGCGGCGCGCTCGGGTGGCAGGCCACCTTCGTCTTCGCCGGAGCGCTCGGCACGGTAGCCCTGCTGTTGATCTGGGCGAAGGTGCCGCACACGCCACGCCCAGGAGTGGCGCCCGGGATCCGCGTGTTGCTCAGGCCCCTCCAGCGGCGTGCCGTGTTCCTCATCCTGCTGGTCACTGCCGTCACCGTCGCGGGCAACCTCGCCCTCCAGACCTACCTCGCACCCTTCCTGGACGGATTGGCCTCGGTGACCGGCACAGGGTTGGCTCTCCTGCTGGTGCTGTCCGGCGCCGGGGGCATCGTCGGGACCAGGTTCGCGGGACACATAGTCGACAGGCACGGGGCCCTGCGGGCGCTGTGGTCGGGCGGCGGACTCTTCTGTACCGGCATGGTCGCCTTCTGCGCGCTGTGGGTGGTGCGGCCCGTGCCTGTCGTGCTCGTGGCCATGCTGCTGGTGTGTTGGTCGGCCGCCGCGTGGGCCGTGCCACCGGCCATTCAGGCCCTCATGATCGACCGCGTGGGGCCGGAGGGCGCCACCCAGGCCATGGCCCTGCACAGCAGCTCCGCCTATGTGGGGGCCGCGCTCGGCGGTGCACTGGGCGGCACGCTCGTGGGCTTTGACGCCGGTCTGTTGCCACTGGCGGCGGCCCTGCTGGTGGGGCTGGCGCTGGGCCTCGTCGGTTTCACCCTGCGAGAGGACCGCGTCCCCTCGGCCCGGGAGCCGAAGGCCGAGGGGAGCGAGGTGCGATGAGGCCCCGCGGTGTCCTGCTGCCCAAGTGCCTCTCGGCGGACCGCGGCGCCCTGGTGCTGCTTGTTGAACTCGAGCAGGTGAACGTCTTCGTGTCCTCCGGCGACTCCGGCGGTGACGGCGTGCCCGACCTGTGGACCACCACGGCCGGCTTGGAGTTCATCCCCGGGCCGCAGAAACGGTTTTGCTGATGCTCCGGCTGTCGTCGGCTCCGGAGGATGGCAGCCCATGAAGGCCATCTCGCAGGCCGAACACACCGGGGCGACCGAGCCGGTGCCGAAGCGTGTGTTCGTCCACGGGGCGAACGTCGACGCTCTGCTCGGCGAGCGCATCGAGCAGGGCAACGCGGCGCTCTCGTCGATGCAGCGCAGGGGTCGCAGGTTCAAATCCTGTCGTCCCGACTGGAGACAGTCGCAGGTCAGGGCCGGTTTCGGAGCAATCCGAAACCGGCCCTCGATCATTTCCGAGCTGGAATCCGAGACGGCGGGATCAGCGTGTGGACGCGTTGCCGGACGATGCGTTCGTCCGTCGTGCCGACGGCTACCTGATCTCGAGGCAGCGACCCGCGTAATAGGTCGCGAGCTCGTGGTTGTCGAGGTAGTCGTCGAACCCGACGCGATGTGCGAGCGTCAGTTCGACCGGCGAGGGTTCATCGTCGAACGGCCGGCTCGCCCGGATGGCGTCGAGGACGTGCGGCATCGCGTACTGGAACCGCAGGCCGCTGCGGACGTAGTGCGGTAGACCGTCGATGCTGCGCACCTCGGCGTCCTCGGCACCCGCTCCGGAGTAGATCGGGCGGGTCGCACGGTCGTAGCGGAAGATCTCGTTCAGCAGCGGCCTGTGCCGCTCGGGCACCTTCGGCAGGATCGCCTCGTCCCACCACCGCTGGAAGATCGGGGCGAACCGCGGGTCTGCGTAGAGCTTGTGGAGCGACTCGACGACCAGGCCGGAGTCGGTGAACTCGCGGCCGTGGCCGAGCAGCTCCGCGACGGCGGGATCGGCCGACTCCTGGAACCAGTCCGACAGGATCAGCAGTACGGCGCTCTGGGTGAGCCCGGCGAGCTCCCGCAGGGGCACCCAGATGTGCCGGAAGTACATGTTCTCGCTCAACATCCGGGCCCAGAACATGAACCGCTGCATCATGGTGTTCTCCGCGACCGTGACGGTGCGGTTGGCGAGTACGTACTCGAAGTCGTCGTTGTCGCCACGCACGGTGACGAAGCCGTGCTCCTCGCGGTTCTCCGCGTAGCTCGTGTTGGGCAGCAGCAACAGGGGGTAGACGGCGATGCGTGACACGTGTGCGGACAGCCGGTCGTAGCCCGTCAGGAAGGAGTCGACCGTCTCACCCGGCGCGCCCCAGATCAGCTCCGCGTAGGCGTCGAGCCCCTCCGCCGCGAGCCATGCCGCCAGCTCCTTCCACTCGTTGAGCCGCATGTTGTTTCTGCCCATGTCACGCAACGCCGTGTCGTCCAGTGTCTGCAGCGCCACGGTGAACGAGCTCTGGAACCCCTCGGCCTTCATCCGGCGGATGATGTTGTGGAACGTCTTGGACTTGTTCTTCGCCCACGACGTCTCCAGCGACTGCGGGAACCCATATTTCTCGCGCGTCCTGACGAGGTCCTCGACGAACTCCGCGTCCTGCTGCCGCATGCCGAAGTTCGAGTCGCACAACACCACCGTCGGAATCCGGTGATAACCGAAGACGTCGAGTTCCGCGCGCAGCCGCTCGCGGGAGAAGTCGCGCATCCTCTGGCCGACCGCGCCACCCCAGTAGCAGAACGAGCACTTGTACGGACAGCCGCGGTTGGTCTCCATCAGCGCGACGTCGTAGGGGAACCGGCCATGGTGATCGAGCAGCGGGATGGCCCCGGTGAGGAACGGCGACGGAATGATGTCCAGTTCGTCGATGCGCGGCGCCTCGCCAGTGGTGTGGATCGTGCCTTCCTCGTCGCGGTAGGAGATTCCCGGCACCTGCGCGAGATCGTGCGGCGACTTCTCCTCCAGGACGGCGAGCAGCAGGTCGCGGAAGGTGAACTCGCCCTCGCCGTTGGCGACGACGTCGACCTCGGGGAAACGACGGAAGACGCGTTCCGCTTGGTGGGCGACGTGCGTTCCGCCGAAGACGACCAAGCCGTCCGGGCGAACCGACTTGTAGGTCTCGGCGAGCGCGCCGAACTGGTTGAGGTTCCAGCCGAGGACCGAGAACGCCAGCACGTCCGGCACCACCCCGGAGAAGATCGTGCGTGCCATCGAGCCGAGCGATTCCCCACCGCGGAAGTTCTGTATTCCCACGTCGAACTCGGGTCCCACCACGGGATCGGCCCGGGCTGCGGCTGTCAGATAACCGGCGGCGAGCGGCATCGATTCCTTGGGCATGTCCCAGGCGCCCTGTTGCACGATCAGCGCGCACCCGCGCTTTTCCCGTGAACGTGGTCGTAGTCGTGGTAACGGAAGTGCGGACTGACTCACTGTTCTGCCCCTATGCCGCTGTGCCGCCAGGTTCCCGGGCGATGTGCACGCCGTACACCGTGTGAAGCGTGGTTGTGCGACTGCTCCGACGTTCGACCGCGGAAATCCGGCAGCTCACCCGGTCGAGTCGTCCATGGCGCGGCGCAGGGAGGCCGGACGCAGGTCGGTCCAGTGCTCCTCGACGTAGGCCAGGCACGCCGCCCGGCCGTCCGGGCCGTGCACCACTCGCCACCCGGCGGGCACCGGAGCGAACTCCGGCCACAGTGAGTGCTGGCCCTCGTCGTTGCGCAGCACCCGGAACGGTGCGTCGTCGTCGTCGAACGGGTTGGTCGTCTCAGCCATGCCGCCTCCAGGTCGCCGCACGCTACAACGCGCCGTCGGGTGGTCAACACTCCCGCCCGCCAGCACGGTGAACCCCGACACGCGGGGACGCCCCGACCCGCCCGTGCGGGAGGGCCGGGGCGGTTGGTCAGATGCGGTAGCCGAGGCTGCGCAGCTGCTGACGGATCGCCTCGTCGTCGGCCGTGGCGGTGCCGCTGGTCGCGGCGCCCGAGTCGGTCGGAACGAGGGCGACTTGCTCCTCACGAAGGTGCTCGTTCACTGGTTCTCCTTTCCTGACTTCGGTGTTCATCCCTGCCCGGTCGGACAAGCTCGGTGCCGCCCTTAAGGTGGCGGCATGGATGGCGACATGGATGACCTGGCCTACGACGGGACCGGTACGCCGGCGGTTCGGCTGCGCCAGTGGGAACGGTGCTGGCCACCGGACGACCCGCACGCCAACTTCAAGGCCGAGGTGGTCGACTACGGGCTCCTCGATCCGCTGGAGACCGTGCGCGGCATGTCCCGGAACCTGGACATCCCGGTCGGCGCGATCGTCCGGTATGTGCTGGCGAAGTGGGCCACCGGCGGCAGCGGCGGCCTGCTCGAACTCGGGCCGGTGATGGTGCCGCGCCTGTGGGAGCCGATCGCGGCGGCGGAGGAGGCCGATTCCGACGAGCAGCGGCTCGCGGCGTACCACCAGCTCCGGCAGATGATCTCCTGGCTGAAGGTGCCGCTGGACGACCCCACGGTGTACCCGGCCCAGTGATCGGCCCAGTGACCGGCTCTCAGTGATCACGGCGCACCACCCCGGTCACGCAGCCGATCCCGCCGGCCGCCCGCAGGTACTCGCCGATGTCGATCTCGTCGACGGCCATGCCCGCCCGCTCCAGCGTCCGGCGGATTCCCGGACAGCCCGCGGGCATCAGCACCCGTCCCGGCGCGAGCACCAGCAGGTTCATCCCGCGCCGCACCAGCAGTTCCTCGTCCGGCGGCAGCGCGATCACCCGATAGCCGTACTCGCGGAGCAGCGTCACCAACTCCGGTGGGCTCGCCGACCGGTGGATGACGGCGGTGGAAGGGTCGAGGAACACCACCGTCCCCAGCAGGTGCTGTACGCCCGGCACCAACGGCACCGTCACCACCCGCGCCCCCAGTCCCGCGACCGCCGAGGCGACCTCGGCGGCGCCGGCCGCGTTCGTGCGGAATCCCGTACCGACGATCACCGTCGACGGGTCGATCCACAGCGCGTCGGCGCCCTCGAACACCGCGGTGCCGGACACCGTGCGCAGGATCGGGAACCCGGCCCCGGCCAGGGCGAGCGCGGCATGCCGTTCCTCGCCGGCCCGCTGCGCCGACGCCATCCGCGCCAGTACCGCCCCGGCCGGGGTCATCCAGAACAGGTCTCGCGCGAACACCACGTTCGGCGTCGCCTCGGGGGACGTCAGGTGTACCTCGACCCCGTTGTCCCGCAGGCGGTCCGCCAGCGCGTCGCACTGCGCCCGCATCGCCGGCAGATCCACCGGCCCCAGCATGAGCGAGGGCCCCGGCCGTCGCACCGCGGCGATGCTGTCCGGCGGGCGGACCAGCAGCACCGACCGCAGCGCGGCCGTCTCCGACCGGTAGCCGCACGGCGCCCACACACCCCCGGCCGCGACTTCGTCCAGGTGCGACGCCACCCGGGGGACCCACCCCGGGCCGCCGTGGGTGCTCAGCTCAGATCCAGTGGTCGTCACGGGCATAACCGAGCCTCTCCGCCATCGCGAGTACGTCGGCGCTCAGCGCGGACCTGACTTCCTCCTCCCGCGCCCGCCACCTGCCGGGGCGTGGTGCGGCGGTGGACACGGTCGCGGCGATGCCGTCGGTCGCGGCCCGCTTCAGCGGACCGTCGTACGGGATCCCCAGCCAGTCCGCGATCCGCTCGACGGCGTCCGCGCGCTCGTGCGGACCGCTGATCAGGTCCTCGAATCGCACCGTGTGGTCCGCCCCGTGCGCGAGCACCGCCCGGTGACTCGACCACCACTGGTGGGCGCAGACCCGGGGCAGGGCGGCGGCGGTGTACGCGGGCCAGCGGGGTGGCAGGTCGAACTTCCACCAGTGCCGGTCGGCCGGCCGCACGTCGGCGTATCCGGCGATGCGCAGCGGTTCGTCCAGCCGGTACGCGTGGAACCCGTGGTGCAGCCACCCGTCGACCAGGCCGTTGATCGAGGCGGCCGGGTTCCTGGTCAGGTGCAGGACCCGCAGGCGCGCGTTGGGGAAGGCGGCGCGCAGGAAGCCGAGCCGGTAGGCGTTGCCCGGCGTCTTGATCACCAGCGGCTTCGTGGCGAGATCGTGTTCGTCCGCGGGCCGCCACGGCCGGGGGAGGACGAAGGGCGGCTCCTCGAGCAGCACGTCACCGGGCGGACCGGCCGGTCGTGGCCCCGGTGGCCGCCCGGGAAGGTCGTAGTACCACGGGTTCACGCCGGCCCTGCCGATCAGCGCCCGCGCGAACCGGGGGAGATCACGGTCCAGTACCGCCTCGGCGGTCCGCACCAGGTCGACGGGGTCGAGGTCCCGCCCCGGCCACTGCACGACCAGCCGCCACGCCGCGTCCACCGCCAGGTTCTCCACGCCGGTACCGGGAGAGCCCGCGTCCAGGGCTAGTTCGGCCTCGAACAACGCCCGCGCCCTCGGTGGAAGCCCGTGCCAGTGCGCCGCGTCCAGCACGTCGGATCCGGTGCCGCTGTGCGGGTGGTCGAGGCCGACCAGCCTCAGCAACGGATTCAGCTCACCGCGCAGGTGCAGCAGGTGCGGCGAGGACCGCAGCAGCTCGGCGAGCATGCTCGACCCGCCCCGCGAACTCGACGCGACGACGACGAGATCGCGCACCTTCGTGCGCAAGTGCGGCACCGGCGTGCCCCGCAGCGGCCGCAGCACCTCCAGCCGGCGCGCGACCTCGGCGACGGGGCTGTCCACGGTGCGGCTAGGCATGGTCGGGTTTCCGCACCGAGTACACGCACCACCGCCACCGGTCGCGCACCGAGCCGTCCGGCAGCACCTCGAACGGGTGCACGTCGCGCACCTCGCGCGGCGCGTCGTAGTAGAGGCGGTAGATCTCCTGCCGGTTCGCCGGTGTCGTCTCGTGGGTGTCGATCCACCGGTCGATCGACTCCCACAGGAAGTACTCCTCCATCCGCACGTCGGTGAACCCGCCGCCGGTGAGCAACGCCCGGAAGTCCTCCTCGCGAAACATCTGGTACAGCAGCGGCTGCTTCTTCTTGAACACGCGGAACATCCAGAACGCGTCCACGTCCGCGTACGGCACGATCTGCCCGACGATGAACTGCCCGCCCGGCCGCAGCACACGGAAGATCTCCGACACCGGCCGCTCCGGTCGGGGCAGCAGATGCAGCACCTCCCGGGTGACCACGAGGTCGAAACTGGCGTCGGGGAACGGCAGGTCGTAGACGGTGCCCTGGTGTACGACGTCCAGCCGGGTGGCGGCGAGCGCGGCCATCTCCGGGGTGAGGTCCAGCCCGACCGTCTCGCCGACCCGGCCGCGGAACGCGCCGCCGACGACACCGCTGCCGCAGCACACGTCCAGCATCCGCGCGTCCGGCGGCACCGCGCACAGCTCCGCGTGCTTGCCGAGCAGGTCCTCGTCGGTGAGCCAGGAGCACGAGTCATGCCAGTCCTTCGAGCGGATCCCGAACTGCCGCTGGTAGAGCGCGTAGTCGACCTCGACGGCCCGGGTCCGGGAGCGGGCCGTCCGCCCGGCCAGCCGCGCGGCGAGCCGGGCCCGACTCGCGTCGACGGCCCGCTCGGCGATGCGGCGGGCCAGCTCCGGGTCGGCCGCCAGTGCCCGTCGCGCCTGCTCGGTGACGACGTCGAACACGCGGGCGCCCGCCTCGTCGTTGCACAGGGTGCGCTTGGTCTGGCCGTCGAACCGCGCGTCCGGGATCCGGATCGCGATCACCGCGGTCAGCCCCTCCAGGATGTCGACCACGGTCATCCTGTCCGCGGCCGGGCCGAGGTGGTCGGCCACCACCCCGGCCAGCGCGCCGCGCAGGGCGTCCACGTGCGACCCGCCCAGGTCGGTCCGGATGGTGTTGACGTAGCTGAAGATCTGTTCCGCGTACCCCTCGGTCCACTGGACGGCGGCGTCGATCACGCACCCGTCCCCGACCCAGCTGATGACGGTCGGCTCGGCGTGCACCTTCTCGGCGTCGCGGGCGCGGTACGCGAGCAGGCCCCGCACCCCGGTCATCTCGCACAGCGACTCGTTCCGCCCGGTGCGGTGGTCGATGAGCTCGACCCGCAGCCCCGGGTGCAGGTACGCGATGTCGAGCAGCCGGGCGTGCAGCAGGTCCGCGTCGAGCACGCAGGAGGAGAAGATCTCCGGGTCCGGGCGGAACCGCACCCGGGTGCCGCGGCGTCCGCTGTCGCCGACCCGGCCCAGCGGGGTCTCGACCGAGCCCCGGGCGAACGACTGGCTGTGGTGCGCGCCGTCGCGCCACACGTCCAGCCGCAACCACTCCGACAACGCGTTCACGCAGGCCAGGCCGACACCGTGCAGCCCGGCCGAGGTCGCGTACGAGGAGTGGTCGAACTTGCCCCCCGAGTGCAGCGTGGTGAGCACGAGCTCACACGCCGGGATCCCGGCCTCCGGGTGCGGGTCGGTGGGGATGCCCCGGCCGTCGTCGGTGACCGAGCAGGAGCCGTCGTCGTGCAGCTCCACCGAGATCGTGCCGCAGTGCCAGGCGGCGGCCTCGTCCACGGCGTTGTCGACCAGTTCGAGCACCAGGTGGTGGGCGCCGTCCGAGCCGGTCGAACCGACGTACATCGACGGGTTGCGGCGCACCGCCTCCAGCCCGGAGTGGACGGTGATCGCCTCGGCGTTGTAGTCGGTGGTCATGGCGCTCCGTTCCCGGCGGACCGCAGCTCGGTCAGCCCGGTGAGGGCCTGCTCCAGCCGGTCCACGTGCGTCTTCTTCAACGTGCACAGCGTCTCCAGCCAGCTCGCCAGGTCGGCCACGCCGTCCATGTGCGCCCGCGCCGCCAGGCCGGGGTAGCGTTGCGTGGCCTCCCCGAGGTCGCCGCTGATCGCCGCGGCCAGGTTGCGGCGGGTGTCGCCGAGCACGAGGCCGGTGCCCGGATCGTCGCCGCCCAGCAGGTCGCGCAGCACATCCAGGTGACCGTGGGCGGCGCAGGCCACGCTCTCGGCGAGCTCTCCGAAGACCCGGGCCGCCTCGGTGTGCCCCTCGATGCCGGCGACCTGAGCGAAGTAGGTGTACCGCGCCGCGGTGGCCGCCTCGGCGAGGAACGCGGCCCGCACGCCGTCGGCGGGGGACTGGTCCGGTTCCATGTCAGACCCTCGTTCCCGAGGCGACGACGAACAGCATCCGGTCGGTGATCCGCCCGTCCGTCCCGGCCACCGCGTGCCGTGCGCGGAACGCTGGTGACGCCCGTGCGTAGCGGTCCCGGATGGCATCCCGGGCGTCCTCGCCGATAGCGCCGTTGTCCGACCACACGTCCACGTCCTCCACCGACACGTACCGCTGCGACCGCACCGGGTCGCAACCCGCGTCGGTGAGCAGGGCCTCGACATCGCCGGGCCGGAAGAAGTGCCGCCGGGCCGGGTTGCGCAGCCGCAGGATCTCGACGTACTCGTCGAGGTCGTCGTCCCCGTAGGCGCACAGGTGGGTCAGCACGATCCGCCCGCCCGGCCGGGTCACCCGCACCATCTCCCGCACCGCGTCCGGCAGGGTCATGAACTGGATCCCCTGACGGCACACCACGATGTCGAACGTGCCGTCACCGAAAGGCAGTTCCTCCGCCGGGGCGATCACCAGCTCGTCGAGCACGTCGCGCGCCCGCACGGCCATCTCCGGCGTGATGTCCACGCCGACGATCCGCCGCCCCCGTCCGACGAACAGCCTGGACACCAGTCCGGTGCCGCACGCCACGTCCAGGATCGCGTCGCCCGGCCGGGGCGCGGCCGCGGACAGCATCAGCTCGCCGAGCGCGCCGTCGGTGCACCACGAACTGGACCGGTCGTAGGTGCTCGCGCGGTCGGCGAAGTGCGTGCGGACGCTTCCTGCTTCGTTCATCTGCTCTCTCCTGCCGGAACCGGGGCGCTGCGTGGCTTCGCGCGGCGGCGCAGTCGGTGGACGGTGGCGTCGCGCCGCCAGCGCCGGAAGTGATTGCGGTCGGTGCGCAGCGATCGCGCCTCCACCGCCAGCCGCACCGCGAACCCGCGCAGCGCGACGCCGAGCGGACCAGGCGCCGGTTCGTCCAGCGAGGCCCGGTCGAACGGGTAGCGAAGCGTCTCCATCGCCCGCGCGGTCACGCTCTCCACCTGCCGCCGCTCCCGGTCGGACAGGCCCCGCCGGTGGGCGCCGATCCGGGCCGTGGTGATCGGGTCGCCCGCCGTGCGCCAGGAGGCCGACAGCGACGCGGTCACCCGGGCGTTGCCACCGAGGTGGTGCGCCAGCATCGCGGGCTCGAACGCCTCACCGATGAAGTCGCAGATCGCCCGGATCTCCCGGTCGGGCGCGGACACCAGGTCCTCGTACCGCACCAGGCGCACCACTGACGGCCCCCACCGCTCCAGGGCCGCGCGGGCCAGCTTCTGTTCGGCCGTCCACCGCAGCGCCATGCGGTACGGGTGGCAGTGGCCGAACACGGCCCGCTTCGCCGACGCGGCCACGTCGCGGGGATCGCGCACCAGCCACAGGAACCGCGCGTCCGGGAGTTCGGCGAGCACCTCGTCGACGTGCTCGACCATGAACGTGCTCTTGCACCCCCACCGGGCCGCGCCCTCCGCGACGCGGTACTGGTCGTAGATCGCCGACACCACCCCGAACAGCGACGGGCCGGCCGCCCCGGTCACCGCGGCCCGGTCGATCACGTGCGGCCACGGGTGGATGTGGTCGCGCAGCAACCGCATCGCGTCGCCCACCATCGCGTCGACATCACCGTCGTACGGGATGCCGGACAGGTACCGCATGAAGTGCGGCGGGTGCGGGACCGCGATCCGCGAGTGCGCGTCGAGCACCAGCCGCAGCAGGTTCGACCCGGAGCGTTCGGTCCCGATGATCAGGATCGGGCCGTCCTGGGTGGACACCGGTCAGCCCCCTACCGCGAGCTTCTTCGCGCCGCAGTCCATCAGCGTGCTCCCGACCGCGGCCACCTCCGGGTCGGCCACCTTGTCCAACGTGTACTGCTCGGAACCGGGAACCAGCGGCGCGGCGGCGGAACTCCACTCCGCGCGCCAGCCGTTCCCGGCGTACGACGTCGACCGCTCGGTGCCGTCGGCCGGCTGCGGGTGGAAGTACTGGAAGTGCTCCGGCCAGTGCTGGAAGTCCATCACCGGGCCGGGCTGATAGGCGTCGTACACACGCTTGTACGCGTCCCGGCAGACCTGCTCGGGCAGCCCGCTCACGTTGAGGAACTCGTCCTCGTGCAGCGCCTGTTCGACCGACAGCCAGTTCAGGTGGTCGATCTCGGTGCGAATCACCTTGTTCCGCACCGCGTCCTGGTACACCGTCGTACCGGGCATGGCCGACAGGTACTTCACCCGGGTCACATGGTTGTACTGCTCGGCGAACCGCACCATGTCCGACAGGGACTCCTCGGTCTCGTTCGGCAGACCGACGATGAGCAGCGAGCCGAACCGCACGCCGCCCTCGAACGTGGTGCGCATGGCGCGGACGGTCAGGTTCTCGCTGCTGCCCTTGCGGGCCTCGCGCAACACCTCGCGGCCCAGCGACTCGACGCCGTACAGGATGATGTCCGCGCCCGCCTCCCGCATCGCGTCGATGCGCGGTACGTCCATGTCGGCGCACCGGGTCAGACAGGTCCACCGCAGATCGTGCTGGGAGATCACGTCGCACATCTCGATGGTCTGGCCGCGGTGCGAGCTGAACGTGAGGTCGACGAAGAAGCAGAACTCCACGCCGTACTGGGTCTTCAGCCAGTCGAGGTCGCGGTCCATCTTCTCCGGCGACTTCGCCCGCACCTGCGGGGTGGTGCGGTAGCAGAACGAGCAGTCCATCTTGCAGCCGCGGCTGTAGGACGCGATCACCTGCGGCTGCATGCCGAGCGGCGACCGCGCCTGGGGCCACAGGTCGAGCCGCATCCTGGGCAGCGCGTCGAGATCCATCATCTGGCCGCGCGGCGGCGTGCGGCGCGCGTGTCCCTTCTCGTCCCGGTAGCAGATGCCCTTGACGGTCGGGAGGTCCCGCTGCCACGAGCCGCGGGCGTAACTCTCCATCAGCTCCAGGATGGTGATCTCGCCCTCGCTGATCACCGCGATGTCGCAGTCGGTGTCCGACATGAATATCGACGGAACGGAAGTGACCAGCGAGCCGCCGCAGATGATCGGGATGTCCGGGTGCGCTGCGCGGACCATCGCCATCAGCGCGCGGCAGAAGGGGAAGTTGTCCTCGAACGTGCACAGGCCGAGCACATCGGTGCCTTCGTTGATCTGCTCGTACGCCGCCTGCAGCGGGTTCGGGGTGAAGCGGACGTCGACGATGCGCACCGGATATCCGGCGTTGTGCAGCACGGTCGAGATGTACGTCGCACCTTCGTAGGGCGAGGTGAGGAAGAACTCCCAGCCGCGCGGCATGGTGAACGGCGAGGGCCCGACGACGAGGGTGAACCTCGGCAGCACGGGATCGACCGGCACCGGTTCGGCGTCCTGGTTGCGCATCTGATCGATGTAGCGCTGGTCGACGGCGCCGTTCGCGTCGGCATACAGCTCCAGGGCCAGGGACAACTTGCGCGCCATGTGAATGCTCCCTCGCTTCACGGTCGTGGAGTCTCCGCCGCGTAACTGTAGGAGCGGGACGTGCTGTTCGGCATCGGTGTTCAGGCCGCACAGTTCGACGTTGTCGTACGCGGGGAGCCCGTTGTTAGCCTTCGGGGCCGCTGGCGTCGACTAAGGAATACCGAGGTGTCCCGGTGACCACACAGCCGAACATTCTGTTCATCTCCCTGGACACCGTGCGCGCCGACGTGGCCTATTCGGGGAAGTACCCCGGCATCGAGCGGCTGCGCGCGAGCGGGGTCAGCTTCACGCAGGCGATCTCGTCGTGTCCGCTGACACCGGTCAGCCACGCCACGGTGTTCACCGGGCTCCAGCCGCCCCGCCACGGGGTCAGGCACCTGTTCCGCGAAGCGCTGGACCAGCGGGTGCCGACGCTGGCGGAGTGCCTGTCGGCGGCCGGGTACACGACCGGCGCGGTGGTGTCCTGCCCCGGCATGAACCAGTGGTACGGGATGGACCGCGGGTTCGACTTCTACGACGACGAGATCCCGCTGCTGCCGGACGGCCGCGACCCGCTGTCGGTCGGTGACGTGAAGCTGCGCGGGCTGGCGCTCAAGCGCGCGCCGCTGGTGGTCGACCGCGCCACCGACTGGCTCCGGTCGCTGGACGGCGCCGGCCCGTTCTTCCTGTTCGCGCACTTCTTCGACGCGCACTGGCCGTACGAGCCGCCGGAGGACGTCGGCGTCGAGGTGGCGAACCCGTACGAGGGCGAGATCGCCTACACCGACCACTACGTCCAACTCCTGCTGCGCCGCATCGCCGAGATGGGCCACGACATCGAGTCGACGCTGGTGGTGTGCTTCTCCGATCACGGCGAGGACCTGGCCGGCTGGTACCCCAACGACCACGCCGGCGACCTCGGCCACCCGTACGAGGAGGGCCACGGCTGCCTGCTGTTCGACGCGACCCAGCATGTGCCGCTGGTCATCAGCGGCCCCGGGGTACCGGTGGGGATGAGCGTGGACAGCCAGGTGCGGCTGGTCGACATCATGCCGACGGTGCTCGACCATCTCGGGCTGGACCCGCTGTCGTCGGACGGCGCCTCGCTGACCGAGTTCTTCGCGGACGGCACCGGAGCGTCCCGCGAGGCGTACGCGGAGACCTACTTCCCGCAGGAGCGGGCCACCGCCTCCGACGACTACCCGGACCTGAAGGCGCTGCACGCGGTGCGGGCGGACGGGCGGAAGGTGATCTGGGAGGCGGACGGGCGCCAGGTGTGGGCCTACGACCTCGCCGCCGATCCCCACGAAGTCGGCGGACGGCTTCTCGTCTCCGATGAGGACGCGTGAAACCAGGAGGGACCACGGAGCCTCGCTCGGTCCGGCGGGTGCTGATCGCGAGCACGATCGGCACCGCCATCGAGTGGTACGACTTCTACCTGTACGCGACGGCGTCCGCGCTGGTGTTCGGCCCGCTGTTCTTCCCGGGATCGTCGGCTGCCGGCGGTGTGCTCGCGTCGTTCGCCACCTACGCGGCCGGGTTCGTCGCGCGCCCGCTGGGCGGCCTGCTGTTCGGCCACTTCGGCGACCGGGTGGGCCGCAAGTCGATGATGGTGTGGACGCTGCTCGTCATGGGCGTCGCCACGTTCGGCGTCGGCCTGCTGCCCACGTATGACACGGCCGGTGTCCTCGCGCCGGTCCTGTTGGTGACGTTGCGCGTCGCCCAGGGCATCGGCATCGGTGGCGAATGGGGAAGCGCGGTGCTGCTCAGCACCGAACACGGGCCGCCCACCCGCCGGGGCTTCTTCAGCAGCTGGCCCGCGATGGGCTTCGCGCTGGCGTTGTTCGGCAGCAACCTGACCTTCGTGCTGATCTCCGGGCTGCCCGAGGAGGACTTCCTGACCTGGGGGTGGCGGCTGCCGTTCCTGGGGTCGGTCGTCCTGGTCGGCATCGGCATCTGGGTCCGGCTGGGGATCGAGGAGACACCGGAGTTCGTGCGTGGCCGGGCGGAGAACCGTGCCGCCCGGGTGCCGGTGATCATGGTGCTGCGGCGGTGGCCCCGCCGCGTGGTGATCGGCATCCTCGCCTCGCTCGGCACCGGGTCGGTGATCGCGATGTTCACCGTGTTCCTGGTGGCGCACGCGGCGAAGGCCGGACCGGAGGTGCGGTCGACCGTGCTGACCGGGCTGATGATCGCGGCCCTGGGAGAGTGCGTGACACTGCCGGTGTTCGGCGCGCTGTCCGATCGGTTCGGCCGCCGGAAGGTCATGATCTTCGGCTACGTGGTCGCGGTGGTGGCGATGATCCCGGCGGGCGCCTGGCTGTCCTCGGGCGATCCGACGCTGATCGCCCTGGTGCTCGTCCCCGCGCTGACCATCGCGCACGGCGCGATCTACGGCGGCCTCGCGGCGTTCCTGGTGGACCTGTTCCCGACCATGGTGCGGTTCTCCGCGATCGCCGTGACCTACCAGGTGGGCGTCACGATCTCCAGCTTCTGGCCGCTGGTCGCGGTCGCGGTCACCGGCGGCTCGTCGTCGCTGCTTCCGGTGGTCGCGCTGTTCGCGGTGGTCCAGGTGGTGGCGGCGATCGCCGTGGCGTGCGCGCCGGACTCACGCGCTGACGCGGACCTGCTCGCGGACCCGGCAGGCGAGCGCCGACCAGTCGGCCGCGCAGTCCATGGCGAGGTCGGCGACCACCGGTGACCAGCGCTGGGGGACGGCGGCGGCGAGGCTGTCCCACTGCGCGGTGTCGAGGGTGTTGGCGTCGAGCAGCCGCAGGAGCGCGCGGCCGATCTCGGAGAAGCGCAACGACGGATCGGTGCGCAGCGACAGCAGGAACCGTTCCCGTTCGGCGCGAGAGGTGCCCGTGGCGCCCTGGTCACCGCCGGTGTCGCTGCCCGGTGCGTTGTTCTCCGGTGTGCTGCTTTCCGGTAGACCGCTTTCCGCGCGGTGCTCGGCGGAAAGGCGATGCCGCAGCGGAATGGGATCCTCGCCGCGGCGCATTCTTTCCCGGACATCCCGGGCGGTGCCGACCGATATCCCGGCGATGCGGGCGATCGCCCGCAACGAAAGACCCGGATCGTTCACAATCGCCTGACTCGCCGTCATGCGTCCGTGAGAGGCGTCGAGTGGACGCACTTTCCCGTCGCGGCCGAGGCGGGTGTGCAACTGAGTCATTTCCCCGGTTGTACGCTGCCGGATCGCGGCCACCGTCTTGGTGGACAATCCGGCTGTCGACGCGATCAGGCGGTCCGAGAAGTGCGGATGCGACGAGAGGATCCGGGAGGCGGCGGCGGTGCGGTCGGCCAGCGTCAGCGGCAGTCCCTGGGCCACGTTGGCGCTCACGGCCAGCACGAACGCGTCCTCCTCCGGCCCGTCGACGAACCGCACACCGATGGTGGTGTCCCCGCGCAGCTTGGCCGCGCGCAGGCGGTGTTCGCCGTCTACCACCCGCATGGTCGGCCGGTGCACGAGGATCGGCGGGAGGCCGTCCGGGCACTGCGCGAGCGTGCTGACGTGGTCGGGGCAGGAGCCGGCGACCCGCACGAGACACGTTTCGGTCAGCTGGTCGATCGGCACGAACGTCGGTGGCGTGTCCCCCGGTCGCGTAGCCGGCGATGTCCCGCTCATCCGAACTCCTCCAGATGGGCCAACCCATTTCCGAGCACGACGGGTCACGCTCGGCAGTGCGTAACCGATCAGATCTCGGTAAGCGGCTACAAGATACTGGCCAGGTTATGGCACCGAACAGAGCGGCGAGACAAAGTTTCCCTTAGTAAGTTCTCATAATTGCCCCGGTGGTCGGCGCATGGGGTGAGCGTCGGGATAAGCAGCCGGTCGCCCTCGTTGACACCGATCTGATTTATGGGACAGAGTTCTCTCGTTCCCCCAATGGATTTCCGTGGGTCACGGAGTGTGAAACGGCAGTGGAAGCGCGAATAGATACGGTGAATTCCTTACCGGCCGGGACGATGGTGGGGATGTTCCGGCGCCAGGTCGCCCGGGCCCCTGAGGCGGTCGCGGTTGTCGCCGCCGACGGCACGCTCACCTACGGTGAGCTCGACGCCCGCGCCTGTGCGGTGGCGGGTGGGCTGCGAGACCGCGGGATCGGGCCGGACGACATCGTCGCCGTCGCGATCCCGCGCGGCGCGGACATGGTGGTGGCCGTCGTCGCCGTGCTCGCCGCGGGAGCCGCGTACCTGCCGGTCGACTCCGCCCAACCGCCGGACCGGGTGGCCGCCGTGCTCGCCGACGCCTGTCCCGCCCTGGTGCTGACACCGGGGGAGTTGCGGGCGCTGGAGGCCGCGGCGGCGCCCGCCGCCCCGGTGGCGGAACCCGATCCGGCATGCGCCGCCTACGTCATCTACACCTCCGGCTCGACCGGAAGGCCCAAGGGTGTGGTCGTTTCCCACGCGGGGATCGCTCACCTCGTCGCGGCGCAACGGGAACGCTTCGACGCCCGACCGGGCGCCCGGGTGCTGCAGTACGCGTCGGTCGGCTTCGACGTGGCCGTCGCCGACCTGTGCATGGCGCTGCTCACCGGTGCCACGCTCGTTCTCGCGCCGCCCGAGGGCCTTCCGCCCGGCGAACCGTTCGCCCGCTTCATCGCCGAGCACGGCGTCACCCATGTGTGCATGCCACCGAGCGCGCTCGCCACCCAGCCGGACATGGCGCTGCCTTCGGTCGCCTGCCTGATCGTCGCTGGGGAGGCGCTGGGCCCGGACCTCGTCGCCCGATGGTCCGCCGGCCGCCGGATGATCAACGCTTACGGCCCGACCGAGACCACGGCGTGCGCCACCATGAGCGCGCCGCTCGCCGACGGTCCGGTGGTGCCGATCGGGACGGCGATCCCCGGCACCGGCCTACGGGTGCTCGACGAGACGTGCGCCCCGGCCGCCGAGGGCGAGCTGTACATCGGCGGCGCCGGGGTCGCGCGCGGCTATCTGGGCTGTCCCGGGCCGACCGCGCAGCGCTTCGTCGCCGACCCGTGGGGCCCGCCCGGGTCGCGCATGTTCCGCACCGGCGACCTGGTCCGCGTGCTGCCAGGCGGTGACCTGCTGTTCCTCGGCCGGGCCGACGACCAGGTGAAGATCCGCGGCCACCGGGTCGAACCGGCCGAGGTGGAGGCCGCGCTCGGCGCTCACCCGGCGGTGGCGCGGGCGGCGGTCGTCGCTCGCTCCGGTCCGCTCGGCGCCTACCTGGTGGGCTACGTGCTGCCGCGCGGGGCGAGCGTGCCGGACCTGCGCGCGCACCTCGCCGAGCGGCTGCCGGCCCACCTCGTCCCGGACCTGATCGAGGTGGTCGGGCACTTCCCGTCGACCCCCAACGGGAAGCTGGACCGGGCCGCGTTCGCCGAGCCCGCGCCGCGGGCGTCGGGCGCGCTCGCCGACGACCTGGCCCGGTTGTTCGCCGAGGTGCTGTCGGTGGACTCGGTCGCGCCCGACGACGACTTCTTCGCTCTCGGCGGTACCTCGCTCACGGCCACCGCGCTGGTCAGCCGGATTCGCGTCGAACTGGCCGTGGACGCGTCCGTGGTCACCGTGTTCGACGCCTCCACACCCGCCGATCTCGCCGAAGCCCTGTCCGTGACGGACCTGGTGGACCCGGTGGACCCGACGAACCCGGTTGACTCGGCCGGGGGCCGGACATGAACGTCGTCATCGTCGGGGCGGGTATGGCCGGAACCATGCTGGCGATCCGGCTGGCCCGCCGCGGCCACCGGGTGGACGTGGTGGAGCGGCGCGGCGACCCGCGCGGCACGAACGGCCCGGAAGCCGCCTCGATCAGCGTCGGGCTGTCCGAACGCGGGCGGGCGGCGTTGCGCGACATCGGCCTCCTGGAGGAGGCCCTGGACCGAGCGGTTCCCATGCGCGGGCGGATCGTCCACCTCGGCGGCCGGGTCACCTACCAGCCCTACGGCGCGGACGACACCGAGGTGCTGCACTCGGTCCGCCGCCACGACCTCAACATCGCCCTGCTCGACGCCGCCGCGTCGACTCCCCTGCTGCGGCTGTGGTTCGGGCAGCACGTCACCGGCCTGGCCGGTACCGAGGTGCGGACCCCGGACCGGACGTTCCCGGCGGATCTCGTCGTGGGCGCGGACGGGGCGTACTCGACCGTGCGCACGCACCTGCACCGCCGGGTGCGCGCCGAGTTCCACCAGACGCACCTGGACTGGGGCTACCGGGAGTTCACCATCCCGACCGTCGACCGACCGGAGGCGCTGCACGTATGGCCGAGCCGGCGGGGCCTGGTGGTGGCACACCCCAACCCGGACGGATCGCTGACCGGCACGGTGTTCCTGCCGTTCGACGGCGACACCGGGTTCGCGGGGCTGCGCGACCCGGTGCGGGCCGGGGCGTTCCTGGCCGAGGAGTTCGGCGACCTGACCGATCTGGTGCCGGACCTGGTCACGCAGTTTCTAGCGCAGGAGCCCGGCAGCCTGGTGTCGGTGCGCACCGCGCCGTGGCAGCACGACCGTGTCGTCCTCGTCGGCGACGCCGCGCACGCCGTGTTCCCGTTCTACGGCCAGGGGATGAACGCCGCGTTCGAGGACTGCGCGGTGCTCGACACGTGTCTCGCCGAGCACGCCCCTGGCGACGCGCTCGCCGCGTTCGAGGCCCGCCGCCGCCCGCACACCGACGTGCTCGCCGAGTTGTCCGCGCGCAACTTCGTGGAGCTGCGCGACCGGGTGCGGTCACCGGTGTTCCTGGCCCGCAAGCGGATCGACTTCGCGCTCGCCCGCCTGATACCGGGGTGGCGGACGCTGTACGCGATGATCAGCCACAGCAGCCTCCCGTACGGCGAGGCGCTCTACCGGGCCCGCCGCCAGGACCGCCTCCTCGGCGGGCTCGCCGGGCTGGGCGGGCTGGGCGGACTCGCGTTGCTCGCCGCGGCGCGGCGGAAGCGGAGCGGGAGATGGTGAGCCACCCGGCGGGCGACGTCGCGCTGTTCGAGCCGGATCACCCGGATCTGCCGGCCGCCGCCGAGGTGGTACTGGCATGGGCGCGGTCCTACCTGTGCCGACCGCACCCCGAGCTGGGTCGGGGCGGCGACGTCTGCCCGTACACGGCCGTCTCGCTGGAACGGGGCGGGCTCTTCCTCGCCGTACACCCCGGACGGCCGGACCTGCGGGCGGTGATGACCGCCTACCGCGACTGGTTCCCCGACCTGCCGCCGCGTGAGGGTCCGGGGGCCAGATACCGGACGGTCCTGGTGGTGCTGCCGGACGTCACGCCCGGGGAGATCGACCGCGCACAGCGGGAGCTGAAGCCCGGGTTCGTCGAACGCGGCCTGATGATCGGTGAGTTCCACCCGGGACCGCCGTCCGCGCCCGGTCTGTGGAACGCCGAGTTCCGGCCGATGCGCAGCCCGCTGCCGTTGCTCGCGGTGCGGCACATGGTGGCCGCCGACGCGCCGTTCCTGCGGGCGGACCCGGAGCATCTGGCGGCGTACCGGCTGCGCTTCGGAGACCGGGGAGCGAACCGATGACGGTGCCGCTCCCGCCCGGGGCCCGACGGCTGTGGTTCCTCGAGGCGTTCGCCGATGGCGCACCCCTGCACAACAACCCGGCGGTGTTCCGGCTGGCCGGCCCCGTGTCCGTGGACGCGCTCCGGCGTGCGGCGGATCTGGTGGTGGCCCGGCACCCGGTGCTGCGCACCACGTTCGACGAGGTCGACGGGGAGCCGGTCGGACGGGTGGGTCCGGTGGGCGCCGCGGAGGTCGTGGTGCGGACGGTGCCGGCCGCGGACGCCGCGGCGTTCGCCGCGCGGGCCGCACGGGAGCCGTTCGACCTGCGCACCGGGCCGTTGTTCCGGATCCGGCTGGGCCGGATCACGCCGACCGACCACATCCTCGTGATCAACACGCATCACGCGGTCGTCGACGGCAGGTCGCTGTCGGTGCTGTGCGGGGAGATCGGAGCCCTGTACGCCGACCCGGCCCGGCAGCTGCCGGATCCCGGAGCGCCGCCGGACATCGTCGACCACGACCCGTCCCGCCGGGTGTCCGATCTGGACGGTGTGCCGGACCTGCTCACCCTGCCCACCGACCGGCCCCGCCCCAGGATGCGCGCCTTCCGGGGGGAGCTGCGCCGCCACGCCGTTCCCGAGGGGCTCACCGCGCGGATCGGCGCGCTCGCCCGCGCCACGCGCGCCACCCCGTTCGTCGTGCTGCAGGCCGCGTACACTGCCACGTTGGGCACGACGGCGGGTCAGGACGACGTAGTGGTCGCCACCCTGGTCTCCGGGCGGCCGGGACCGGAGTTCGCCGGCGTCGTCGGGATGTTCGTGAACCCGGTGCCGTTGCGGGTGGGGATCGGCGGCGATCCGACGTTCCGCGAACTGGTGGCCAGGGCCCGCCGCGCGGTCGCGGCGGGACTGGGCGGCGCGGCGGTTCCGTTCGACCGGATCGTCGAGGCGGTCGGCGCCTCCCGCGACCCGAGCCACGCGCCGCTGTGCCAGGCGCACCTCGTGATGCAGGACCCGCCCGAAGTGGTGCTCCCCGGCGTGCGGGCCGAACGGATGCTGCCGGACACGGGCACGGCCGATGTCGACCTCACCGTGATGGTGGAGTCCGGCGGCGCGGAGATGGCCGTGGTCACCGAGCACGACACGGACCTGTTCGACGGGGCGACGGTCGACGGTGTCGCCGGGCGGCTGCTGGCCTTGCTGGACCGCGCGTGCGCCGAACCCGATTGCCGGTTGTCGGCGTTGACGGCAGGGGAGTCGGTGGTGGCCGCGTCGGCGGCCGGGCCGGCCGGTGGACCGGCGCCGTCGACCGTGCTGGAGCTGATCCGGTTCGGCGCGGACGGCCTCGCGGTGGGGGAGCTGTCCTACGCCGGGCTGGAGCGCCGTTCGGCGGCGCTGGCCTCGGTGCTGCGGTCGAAGGGCGCCGGGCCGGAGGCGTGGGTCGCGGTGGACCTGCCGCGCGGCACGGACCTGGTGGTGGCCATCCTCGGGATCTGGCGGGCGGGCGCGGTGTACGTGCCGGTGGAACCGCTGTGGCCCGAGCAGCGGCGCCGGGCCGTCACCGGGGCCGCCCGCCTCGTGCTGACCGAACTCCCGGAGCTGCCGGCGGAGTTCGAGCGCGTCGATCCCGGCATCGCACCCGAGTCACTGGCGTACGTGCTCCACACGTCCGGGTCGACCGGCCGCCCGAAAGCGGTGGGCGTGCCGCACCGCGCGGTGGCCGGGATGCTGGCCCGGTCGACGGCGTTGGTGGGGCTGGGAGCCGGGGACGTGGTGGCGGCCCTGATCTCCCCGGCGTTCGACATCTCGGTCTGGGAACTGGTGGCGCCGCTGACGGTGGGCGCCCGGGTGGCTACGGTGCCGCCGGAGATCGTGGTGGACGGCCCCGCGCTGGCACGGCGGCTCAGGGCCGAGGCGGTCACGGTCGTCCAGGTCACCCCGTCGGTGTGGGCGGTGCTGGTGGCGGCCGGGGGCGTGCCGGAGTGCGTGCGGGTCCGGGTGTCGATCGGGGAGGTGCTGACGCCGGAGCTGGCCGGGTCGCTGGGCGGGGCCGAGCTGTGGAACGCGTACGGCCCGACCGAGACGACGATCTGGTCGACCGCCGAACGGGTCCGCCGAGACGGTCGGTTCGGTATCGGAGGCCCGCTCGACGGCGTCACCGTACATCTGCTGAACGCGGGCCTGCGACCCGTCGACGACGACGTGGTCGGCGAGGTGTACCTGGGTGGTTTCCCGCTGGCACGCGGCTATCTCGGCGCGCCCGGCCGGTCGGCGACGAGGTTCGTCGCCGACCCGTACTCACCGGTGCCCGGCGCGCGCATGTACGCGACGGGCGACCTGGCGCGGCGCCGGCCCGGCGGTGCCGTGGAGTTCGTCGGGCGGGTGGACGCGCAGCTCAAGGTGCGTGGCCACCGGGTGGAACCGGCCGAGGTGGAGGCGGCGCTGCGGGCGGACCCGGAGGTCGCCGACGCCCGTGTGACCGGTGACGGTGACCGCCTGGTGGCCTACGTGATCCCGACCGCCGGGCGGCCCCGCTGGCCGAGGGTGCGGGAGCGGCTGAGCCGTCTCCTTCCCGCCTACCTGGTGCCGTCGGCGATGGTGTCCGTGGACGCGTTCCCGTTGACCAGCTCCGGAAAGCTGAACGTACGCGCTCTGCCCCCACCGGCGGAGCATGCCGCCGTCCCTGATCCCCGTCCGGGTCTGGAGACCACGATCGCGGAGATCTTCGCGGGTCTGCTGGCTCGCCCGGTCAACCGCGACGACGACTTCTTCCTGTCCGGCGGACACTCCCTGGCGGCGGTGAAGGCCGTCGCCAGGATCGGCGCGTCGACAGGCGTGGAGGTGACGATCAGAACCCTGTTCGCCAACCCGACCGTCGCCGCCCTGGCCGCCGCGGTCGATGCGTGCCGGGTCGATCCCGGTACTCCGGACGACTCCGGGCCGGTGCCCGCTCCACCAGGAGGGCTGTCCGGCCCGCAGCACGGACTGTGGATCATCCACCGGGCGGGCCAGGACGACGGCGCCTACGTCGTGCACGCAGCGGTCCGACTGGAGGGTGTGCTCGACGAGGCGGACCTGCGTGCCGGGTTCGCCCACACCCTGGCCGTCCACCCCGTCCTTCGATCGGCGATCGTCGTCCATGACGACACCCCGCGGCTGAGCGTGGCGCCCTGGACGGACGAACTGCCGGCGAAGGCCTGGCGCACCACCGACCTGAGCGCTCACGCGGACCCGTGGCCGGAGGCCGAACGACTGGCCGCCCTGGACGCCGACCGCCCCTTCGACCTGACCCGGCGCCCGCTGGTGCGAGCCCATCTGATCAGAACCACCCCCACGACGCATCTCCTGACGATCACCGCTCACCACATCATCTGCGACGACACATCGATGTCGATCCTGCTGACGACCATGACCTCCGTGGATCCGGCCTCCTCGCCCCTGCCCGGTGCCACGGATGTCCAGGGGGCGGGGGCCGCGCCCAGCACGAGGACCAGCGCACCGCTACCACCGGTCCCCGCGCCGGCAGTCGTGGGTCCACGGCGACGAACCACCGCATTCTGGGCCGAAGCGCTCCGCGACGCCCCGCCTGCCTCCGGACCCTCGCCGGACCACCCGTACGGCACGGCCTGGGCCCCCACACCGGACGGATCACCGCACCCGGAGTCCGGACCGCACCCGGAGTCGCACCCGGAGTCCGGACCGCACCCGGAGTCCGGCCCCGGCCCGGCTCACCGCCGCCGTGCGGGCGCCGCCCCCGGTGCCACCCACCGGTTCACCGTCCCGGCCGGGCTCGCCCGCCGCTTCGCCACCTGGTGCCGGGGCGAGCGGTCCACCACCTTCGCCGGTCTCCTCGCCGTCCTCGCCATCGTCTCCTCCACCCGGGACGGCGGTGACGAGATCGTCGTCGGTGCCCCGGTCAGCACTCGCCCGGCCGGGTGGGACGACGTGATCGGCATGTTCGTCACGACCCTTCCGCTCCGGCTCCGCACGAACCGTCGAGCCACCCCCCGCGACCTGCTCGCCGACGCCACCGGGGTGGTGGCCGACGCGATGGACCACGCGGACATCTCCCTGGCCGACATCCTCACCACGGTCCCCGCCCCACGGGAGGACCACCCCCTGTTCCGGACGATGCTGGTCCTCAACCGCGAGACGGCCCCCGTCACCTTCACCGGCCTGACCACCACCCCCCTGTCGATCGACCGTGCCACCAGCCGTTTCGACCTCACCCTCCACATCAGGGAACGCGAGGGCGACTGGCCCGCCCTCATCGACTACCGCACCGACCGGTACGCGGCGGACACGATCAGCAGGATCGCCGACCAGGTGCTGGCGGTCATGGAGACCGTGGCCCGCCACCCCGGTCTTCCCCTGTCCCACCTGGACCTGTTGTCCCCGGCCGACAGAGCCGTCCACACTGCCCTCGGCATCCGGTCCGAGCCGGCGGTCTCCGCCGGTCGAGCGGACCCGCCGCCCACCGGCCCGGCCGTCCCCACGCGACCGGCCGCCACGACCGTTGTGGACCTGATCGCGGTCCACACCGCCCGTACCCCTGACGCCATCGCCGTCCTCGACCTCGCCGCCACGCCCCTCACCTACCGCGACCTGGACCGCGGATCCTCAGCCGTCGCCCGCCACCTGCGCGACGCCGGCATCCGGAGCGAGGAACCGGTCGCGATCACCATCCCGGCCGGCGCCGACGCGATCATCGCGATCCTCGGTGTGCTCAAGGCGGGCGGATGCTTCGTTCCCATCGACCCCGCCCAGCCGCCCTCCCGCCAACAGGCACTGATCACCGCCGCCGGTGCGAGGACCGTCCTGACCCGCGACGCCCTCCCCACCACCGGCCACCACGAACAGGCCCCGGGCCACTACGAACAGACCCCGGGCCACTACGAACAGGCTCCCGGCCACCACGAACAGACCCCGGGCCACCACGAACAGACCCCGGGCCACCACGAACCAACACCCATCCACCCGACCCAGCTCGCCTACGTCGTCCACACCTCCGGATCCACCGGCGAGCCCAAGGGCGTCGAGGTACAGCACGACACGCTCCTCAACCTCACCACCGCGTTCATCGCCGAACACGGCCTCACCGCCGCGCACCGCCTCCTCATGGTCCCGCCCCTGCACTTCGACGCCGCCTTCGGCGACATCTTCCCGGTCCTCGCGGCCGGGGCCACCCTGGTGATCCACCCCGACCCGGGCGGCCTCACCGGACCGGACCTCCTCGGGCTCTGCGTCGAGCACCGCGTCTCCGCGGTGGACACGGCGGCTCCCCTCTGGCAGCGCTGGGTGGCCGATCTCGCCGGGGAGCGCCTCCCGTTGGAGATCATGATGGTCGGCGGCGACATCGTTCCGGCGGCGGCCGTCCGCGCGTGGGCGAAGCACGGCATTCCCCTCCACAACCACTACGGCCCGACCGAAGCCACCGTCTGCGCGACCAGCCACCGCACCGTCGACGGCCGCGAGCACCCCACCCGACTGCCGATCGGCCGCCCGCTGCGACACGTCCGCGTCCACCTCCTCGACCGGGCCCTGCGCCGGGTACCCGTCGGCGTGGTCGGTGAGGTCTACATCGGAGGGACGGCGCCCGCCCGGGGGTACCGGGGAAACCCGGCCGCGACCGCCGCGGCGTTCTTCGCCGACCCGTACGGTGACCGCCCCGGCGCCCGCATGTACCGGACCGGCGACCTCGCGAGGCTGAACCCCCACGGCACGCTCGAGTTCGTCGGCCGGGCCGACGACCAGGTCAAGATCCGCGGCAACCGGGTGGAGCCGGGGGAGGTGGCGGCGGTGCTCGCCGCCCACCCGGCCGTCGCGGAGGCCGTGGTGGTGGCCAGGGGCGATCGCCTCATCGGCTACGTCGGCGCCCCGGCTCCGACCGCACCTACCGGGAAAGCATCCGCCCCGGCCCCGACCGCACCCACCCCGACCGCGCCCGATCCGGCCTCCTCCGACTCGCGGGTAGCCGTCCCGGACGGTCCCGGCCTGCGCGCCTTCTGCGCCGACCGCCTGCCCGCGCATCTCGTGCCGGACATCGTGGTCGTCCTCGACGCCCTGCCCACCCGAAGCTCCGGCAAGGTCGACAACACCGCCCTCCCCGATCCTCCTACCACCCCCCTCACCCCCTCCGTCCCGGCGGATCCGCCTCGGACCGCCACCGAGCGAGCCGTCGCCGCCGTCTGGGCCGCCGTTCTCGACCGCTCCGACATCGACCGCTCCGACATCGACCGCTCCGACATCGACCGCACCGCGGACTTCTTCGCCATCGGCGGGCACTCGCTCATCGCCGCCCACGTCCTCGCCGCCGTCCGCGACCGCCTCGGCGTCACGGTGCCGATGCGCACACTGTTCACCGCACCCACCGTTGCGGCGTTCGCGGCAGCCATCGACGACGGCGCCTCGGCGGGCCTGCCGACGGTCGACCGGTTGCGCGCGGACGCCGTCCCCCCAACCGAAATCCGGCTCCGCACCGTCCACGCACCCGGCGTCCCCCCGGCCGGCGCGCCGCGCCCGATCCTGCTCACCGGTGCCACCGGCTTCCTCGGCCGCCACCTCCTCGAACAGCTCCTGGCCCGGACCGACGCCCGGATCCACTGCCTCGTCCGCCCGGGTTCGATCGATCGGCTGCCGGTCACCGACCGCGTGGTCCCGGTCCCCGGCGACCTGTCCGCACCCGGCCTCGGTCTGTCCCCGGAGGATCACGACACCCTCACGACCGTGGACGCGATCTACCACAACGCCGCCGTGCCGCATTTCGCCGCGTCCTACGATGTCCTCAAACCCGCCCACGTCGACGCCACCGCCGCGATCCTGCGCCTGGCCGGCGACAGCGGCGCCCCACTGCATCTGATCTCCACCCTCGGCGTCTTCCTCGGCGAGGCCTACGACGGCCGCGTCGTCACCGAGGAAGACGCCCCCACCGACCCGAGCGGCCTCACCAGCGGCTACGACCTCAGCAAATGGGTGGCCGACGCCATGGCCGCCGCCGCCCGGGGCCACGGTCTGCCCGTCTCGATCCACCGCATCGCGGCCATCGTCGGCGATACCGCCACCGGCGCCGCCGACCCGCGCTCCGCGTTCAGCCGCTGGCTCACCGGATGCGTCGCCGCCGGTGCCGTCCCGGACACCGCCGAGGTGCTGGACATGGTGCCCGTGGACACGGTGGCCGCGGCCATCGTCGCCCTCTCCCAGGCCCCGAACCACCTCGGCCCACCGGCCCCGAACCACCTCGGCCGGGACCACCACTACCACGGCGACGGCGGCCTCACCCGTGCCGCCCTCGCCGCCGCCCTCACCTCGGCCGGTCACCCGACCGAGGTGGTGCCGTACCACCGATGGCGGGAGCGGATGCTCGCCGACCCGGCCGGGCCCTTCGCCCCGCTCGCCTTCTCCCTGCCCGAACGCCCCCGCCCGCACCCGCGGTTCGACTGCTCCCGCACCTGGGCCGCTGCGGCCGGGGCGGGGGTGGGGTTTCCCCCGGCCGACGAGCGAATGCTGCGCCGGCACCTGGACTTCCTCACCGGTGCCGGCGCGCTTTCCGGAAGTGGATGACCATGCCCTTGCCCGAAGAATCCTCCGGTGTCCCGGCTCCGGTCCTGGACCGCCTCGGCGCGGCCGGGTACCGGGCCATGATCGCCGGTGTCCGGCTCGGGGTGTTCACCGCGCTGGAAGCCGGCCCGCTGTCCGTCGAGGAGCTGGCCACCACGATCGGCGGTGACCCGGCCGGGGTGCGCAGCCTGGTGAACGTTCTGGTGACCTTCGGCTACCTGCGGCACGACGAGGACGGGGTCACGACCGCCGCGACGCCCGGCCCGGTGGACGCCGAACTGTTCTGGCACGAGGTCCTGTTCGAGCACTGGGCCGACATCGAGGAGACCATCCGTACCGGCACGCCCCGCCGCGGCTTCTACACCTGGCTGAGCGAGCGCCCCGCCTCCGGGGCCCGCCTGCGCCGGATGCTCGCCGGCGCCGCCGCGGCCCTGGCCGACGACATCGCCGCCGCACTGCCTCCCGCGTCGACCGTCCTGGACATCGGGGGTGGCCACGGCGACCACACCGTCGAACTGTGCCGCCGTCGCCCGGACATGCGGGTCACCGTCCTCGACCTGCCCGAGACGATCACGGCCCTGCGCGAAGACGTCCCGCCGGACCGGGTGACGGCGCGGGCGGGCGACTACCTCACCGACGACCTGGGTTCCGGGCACGATCTGGTGCTGCTGTTCAACGTCCTGCACGGCCATCGCCCCGAGGAGTGCCGTGAGCTGTTCCGGCGTGCGGCGAAATCGTTGTCCCCCACGGGAAGCATCGCCGTCCTCGACCACGACCGGGAACCACCGGCCGGGCTGGGCCCGGCCGCGGCCGGATTCCTCGGCATGTTCGACCTGACCCTGTGGCAGGGCCACGCCGGAGGCGTACACCGTTACACCGACCTCGCCGCGTGGCTGGGCGAGGCCGGGCTCACCGAGTCGCGGGTCGTGCCGCTCGCCGCGTCCCCGCTGGAGAAGCTGCTGATCGCCGGCCGGCCGTCGTGAGCGCCGACCCGTACCCGGGCTACGCCTGGTTGCGCGAGCACGACCCGGTCTGCCCCGTCGGCGGCCCGCACGTGCCGGGGCGGATGTGGCTGGTGACCCGGTACGACGACGTCCGCGCCTGCCTGGCGGACCGCCGCCTGGGCAGCCGTGCCCCGGTCGACCCCGACCCGCACCCGCCCGGTCTGTCCAACCTGGACGATCCCGGACACGCCGGGCTGCGCCGGCTCGTCGCCGCGGCGTTCACCCCCGCCGCCGTGTCCCGCCTGCGCGATCGCACCGCCCGGACCTGCGCGCGCGCCGTCGAGTCGTTCGCCGGGCGGGGGCACGCGGACCTCGTCGCCGAATACACCCGGGAGGTCCCGGTCGCGGTCATGCACGACCTGCTCGGCGTCCCGGAAGCCGAGCGGGCGCCCGCCGCCGACGTGCTGGACATGTGGTACCGCGCGAAGTTCCAGCAGCCGCGTGACGAGGCGAAACTGGCCGAGGTGCTGGATTACGTCCGGAAGCTGGTGGCCTACAAGCGATCGCACCCGGGGGACGACCTGCCGACGCGGTTGATCGAGTCGGGCGCGCTGACCGGTGACGAGCTGGAGGTGATGGTCATGACGTTGATCGGCGCCGGTCACATCACCACGATCCAGTTCCTCGGGACCACCGTCCTGCGCCTGCTCGCCCACCCCGGCCGGCGAGCCGCACTGCTGGGCGGCGACCTCGACTGGTCCCGGACGATCAACGAGCTGCTGCGCCTGGACTCGCCGTCGCACGTGGCGGAGTACCGGTACGCGGGCGAGGACATGACGATCGCGGACGCCCGCGTGGGAGAGGGCGACGTGGTGCTGCTGTCGCTGGCGGCGGCAAACCGCGACCCGGACCGGTTCCCCGACCCCGGCGCCCTGGACCTCACCCGTGATGCCCGCCCGCACCTGGCGTTCGGCCACGGCGCGCACACCTGTCTGGGCAGCCATCTGGTGAAGCTGGAGACGGAGATCGCGATCACCACGTTGTTCGGCCGCCTGCCGGACCTGGCCCTGGACCTCCCGAGCGGCGAGGTCGACTGGGGCTACGCCCCGACGTTCCGCGGCCCCCGGGCCCTCCCGGTCACCTTCACCCCCCGATGAGCCGCCGGCCCCGTCCCGTCCGCGCGCGGGCCTCGACGGCGAAGCATTCCCGGCTGTCGGAGTGCACCACGGGCGAGCGCAGGGCACATCCGCCGGGAGCGGCCGGCTGAGCCCGCTTCGTTCCGAGGTCGTAGTGGCCGTGGTCCCTTCGGCGGGGGCCGCGACGCTGCCGAAGGGGGGCGTCGCGGACCGCGGGAAGGACCACCGCGCGCTGCGACGAAGGAACAATTGATCGGCACTCCCCGACACCTCCACCATGGAACGGCCGCCGCACGATGAGCCGAATGTCGGGAGTATTCCTGTATGGACGCCGTACGCCACCTGCCCGGGTCGGAAGCACCGGCTGCCGATCCGACGGTCGGGGCCGGCCGCGCCGCGACGTTGCACGAACGCGTCGGTGCGCAGGCCGCCGCGACGCCCGGTGCCGCTGCCGTCGTCCATGACGGCGTGGTGCTGACCTACGCCGAGCTGGACGAGCGCAGCACTCGGCTGGCCCACGAGCTGCGTGCCCTCGGGGTGCGGGCGGAGACGCCCGTCGCGGTGATGCTGGAGCGCGATCCTGAGCTGGTCGTCGCACTGCTCGGCGTACTGAAGGCGGGCGGGGCGTTCGTGCCCGTCGACCCGGCGTATCCGGCCGCGCGCATCCAGCACATGGTGGACGACTCAGGGGCGCGGGCCGTCCTGCTGCGCGAACACCTCCGTGACCGGCTGCCGATCGGCCTGCGTGGCGGGACGGGCACGGTCGCGGTGATCCCGGTCGACGGAACGGGAGAGCGGTTCGCACACCATCCGCTGACGCCCGTCGAGGGGGCGGCGCGGCCCGAACACCTCGCCTACCTGGTCTACACCTCGGGCTCGACCGGCCTGCCCAAGGGCGTCATGGTCGAGCACCGCGGCATCGTCAGCTACCTGCTGGGCATGCTGGAGCACTTCCCGATGGGGCCGCGAGACCGGATGCTCCAGGTCACCTCGCTCTCCTTCGACGTATCCGTGTACGAGATCTTCCTGCCGCTCCTCACCGGCGGCGCCACCGTGCTCCCCCTCTCCGGCAGCCACACGGACCCCCGTTACCTGAGCGCGCTGATCGCCGAACACGGCGTCACCTCCTTCCACATGGTGCCCTCGCTGCTGCGCACGTTCGTGGACGGGCTCGACCCCGAACAGTGCGCGGGGCTTCGCCGGATCTTCGTCAGCGGGGAGGCGCTCGGCCCCGCGCTGGTCACCGACGTGCACGACCGGCTCCCGTGCGACCTGGTGAACCTCTACGGGGCGACCGAGGTCTCCGTCGACTCCACCTGGTGGACCGCGCCGCGCGACCGCCCGGCCGCGCCGGTGCTGGTCGGCCGGCCCATGTCCAACGCGACGTCCTACGTCCTGGACGACGAGATGCGACAGCTGACCGGGGGCGAGGTGGGCGAGGTCTATCTCGGCGGGGCCAGCGTGACGCGCGGCTACCACGGGCGGGCGGCCCTGACCGCGCAGCGGTTCCCGCCCGACCCGTTCGGACCGCCGGGAAGCAGGCTCTACCGCACCGGTGACCTCGGCAGGTGGGAGGGCGGCGGCGAACTGCGGCTGCTGGGGCGCATCGACCACCAGGTGAAACTGCACGGCCGCCGGATCGAACCCGGCGAGATCGAGACGGAGATGACCGCGCATCCGCAGGTCGGCACGGCCGCCGTGATCGCCGTGGGCAGCGGTGCACAGGCCGCACTGACCGGATTCTTCACCGGCAGGGGGGCCGGGCCCGAGGAGCTCCGCGCGTTCCTCGGGCAACGGCTGCCCGCAGGCCTCGTGCCGGCCCGTCTCGTCGAGCTGGACACGCTGCCGCTGTCGCCCAACGGCAAGCTCGACCGCAACGCACTGGCCGAACTCGCCGCCGGGGATCTCGCCCGGCTCGCCTCCTCATCCCCCGCACGCCCTGCCGAACCCGCCTCCCGGCCCGCACGGTCCGACGCGCCGGACACCGTGCCCCCGCACCCCGATCTCCTCCTGCGCACCGTCCTGGACGCCATGGCCGACGTGCTGGGCGGCATCCCCATCACATCGGACGAGAACTTCTTCGGCATGGGCGGCAACTCCCTGCACGCGACCCGGCTCGTGGCCAAACTGCGCGTGGCGGTGCACCCGGGGATCGGCGTCCGCGAGGTCTTCGAGCACCAGACCCCGGCCCAGCTGGCCGAAGCGCTGCGTCCGACCCTCACCGACGCCGTCGAGAAGGGCGCGGGGATCACGGGCACGGACGAACTCTCCTCCGCCCAGCACCGGATGTGGCTGCTGGCGCAGATCTCGGAGACACCCGCCGAGTACGCGATCACCCTCGCTCTCCACCTCCGGGGCGCCCTGGAGGTGGAGGCGCTGGACCGGGCCGTCGACGCGGTCGTCCGCCGGCACGACTCGCTCCGCTCGTGCTTTCCCCAACAGGACGGAGTCCCCGTGCGCGCGGAGACGCCGGCCGACGAACTGCGCATGCGGCACGCACCGCCGGAGCCGGGCGGCGACCCGGACGCGGTGCTGCGACGTGTGGTCCGCGAGCAGATAGCCGGTCTCGACCTCGCCGACGGACCGCTCTTCCGCCCGGTGCTGGTGAGGCTCGGAGCCGAGGAGCACCTGCTGGTCGTCGTGCTGCACCACATCGTGGCGGACGGCTGGTCCACCGAGCTGCTGCTGGAGGACATCGCCGCGCACTACGGGGCCGACACCGCGGGGAAGCCGAGGCCGCGCCGGCCCGCCGTCAGCTACCAGCGGTACGTCGACATCGAGCGCCGCAACGAGCGCGACGGCGTCACCGACCGGCACCTGGAGTACTTCACGACCGAGCTGCACGGCATCCCGGACGAGGTGACCCTGCCGCTGGACCGGCCCCGGCCGCCGCAGCGCAGTGGCCGGGGGGCCACCCTCAGGCTGGAGTTCGGGCGGCGGGCAGCCGGCGCGGTGCGCCGCCTCGCCTCGACCCACCGCACCACCCCGTTCGTGATCCTGCTCGCCGGACTGAGCACCCTGCTCCACCGGACGGGGGGCCACGAGGACGTGGTGATCGGCAGCGCTGTCGCCGGGCGCTTCGACGCCGAGGTGGACGACCTGGTGGGCCTGTGCCTCAACTCGGTGGCGCTGCGCTGGCCGGTCCGCGCCGACGTGCCGTTCTCCCTGGTCGTGGAGCGGGCGGAGGAAAGCCTGCTGGGCGCCATGGACCACTCGGCCGCGCCCTACGCGCGTGTCATCGAGAAGCTGGGGGTGCGGCGCGACGCACGGCGCACCCCCGCCTTCCAGGTCATCGCGCTGTACGACGACGTGCCCGAAACCATCGAACTGCCGGGGCTCGCGGTGCGCACCCTGGAGACGGACGACGGTTCCGCGCAGTGCGACGCGCTGTTCACCTTCAGGCCGCCGACCGAGCACGGCATGGCGCTGAGCATCGAGTTCAGCACGGACCTCTTCGAGCACGCGACCGTCCGCCGCTGGTCGGAGCAGCTGGAGACCCTGCTGACCGCAGCCGCGGACGCACCTGGTGCCACCGTGGCCCGGCTGCCCCTGCTGACCGACTCCGCGCACCACGAACTGCTGACCCTCGGCGAAGGGCGCGTACGTCCCCTGCCGGACGGGTCCACGCTGACCGGCCTGTTCGCCCGGCAGGTCGCCCTCGCTCCGGAGCGCACGGCCGTCACCTGGCGCACCGCCACGGGCGAGAGCGCCCGACTGAGCTATGCGGAGCTGGACGAGCGCTCCTCGCGTCTCGCCCACGCCCTGCGCGAGCTGGGCGTGGGCGTGGGCGTCCCGGTCGCCGTGTGCCTCCTGCGCGGCGCGGACGTGCTGACCGCCGTGTACGCGGTGCTCAAGGCGGGCGGTGGCTATGTGCCCGTCGAAGCGGACAACCCGCCCGAGCGCATCGCCGGGCTGGTCTCCGACAGCGGGGCCCACGTCCTGCTCACCCAGCGGCAGCTGGCCGCGGCCCTGGCGGACACCCCGGCCGACTCCGTGCTCCTCGTCGACGACGCGGCGACGGACCGCTTTCCGGCCACGGCCCCCGCACCGGCCCCGCGTCCACAGGACCTGGCGTACGTCATCTACACCTCGGGTTCCACGGGCCGGCCCAAGGGCGTGATGGTCGAACACCACAGCGTGGTCAACTACCTGTTGACCCTTCAGGAGACGTTCGGGCTCACGACCGAGGACCGGCTGCTGCTGAAGTCGCCGCTCTCCTTCGACGTGTCCGTACGCGAGGTGTTCTGGGCGCTGAGCACGGGAGCCACCCTCGTCGTCGCGGAGCCCGGCCGCCACGCCGACCCCGCCCATCTGGTCGAGACGGTCGAGCGGGAGCGGGTCACCGTCGTCCACTTCGTGCCCAGCATGCTGAACGTCCTGCTGGAGACGTTGGAGGGGACGGACCGCTGCCCCACCCTGCGCCAGGTGATGACCAGCGGCGAGACCCTGCCGGTGGCGACCGCGAACCGGTGCCGAGAGCTCCTCCGCGCGGAGCTGTGCAACATGTACGGCCCGACGGAGACCACCGTCGAGATGACGGCCTTCGACGTCCGGGCCCACTCCGGCACCGAACGCCTGCCCATCGGAGCGCCCTTCCCCAACACCCGGGTGTACGTCCTCGACGAGGCGCTGCGGCCCGTGCCCCGGGGCACGGTCGGTGAGCTGTACGTCTCCGGGGACCCGGTCGCCCGGGGCTATCTGGGTCGGCCGGCGTTGACCGCCGACCGCTTCCTTCCCGACCCCTGGGGCCCACCCGGCGCGCGGATGTACCGCACGGGTGATCTGGGCCGGTTCACCGCGCAAGGGCTGCTGGACTTCGCCGGACGCAGCGACCACCAGGTCCAGTTGCGCGGACATCGCATCGAACCCGGTGAGATCGAGAGCCTGTTGTGCGAGCAGCCGGGGGTGAGCGCGGCGACGGCCGTGGTCCGCAGGGCGGACACCCCGGAGGCCGCGTACCTCGTCGCCTACGCCGTGCGGGCGCGTCCGCCGTACGGCACGGACGCGGGCCTGCGCGGGAAGCTGGCCGAGCTGCTGCCGTCCTACATGGTGCCCACCGCCGTGATCACGCTCGACGCGCTGCCGCTGACGGTCAACGGCAAGCTCGACCGTACGGCCCTTCCCGCACCCGGGGAGACGGGGCCGGGAGAGCGGCCCGGCCGGGGCGCGCCGGGCGTGGCGCGACTCGAAGGCCCCACCGAGACGGCCCTCGCGGGTATCTGGCAGGAGCTGCTGGGTGTCGACGAGGTGGGCCCCGACGACAACTTCTTCGGCCTGGGCGGTCACTCGCTGCTGGTGGCCACGCTGTCCGCACGGGTGCGCGACGAACTCGGTGTCCGGGCGCCGCTGACGCTGTTCCTGCTCCATCCGGTGCTGCGCGAGCTGGCCGCCGCCCTCCCGGAGCCGGAGCGGGCCGGGCAGCGCCGGGACGCCGACGGACTGCGTCCGCTAGGCGGGGACCGGGCGCCGCTGTCCGCAGCGCAGCGCCGGATCTGGGTCGAGGAGCAGCTCTGGCCCGGCACCGCCGCCTATGCCGTGCCGGAGGCGTTTCGGCTGCGTGGTCCGCTCGACGAGAGAGCCTTCGAGGCGGCGCTGCACGAGCTGATGAGTCGTCATGACGCCCTACGTGGACGGGTGGAGGGGGACGATCACCCCGAGATGGTGGTGGACGACCGGCTGTCGGCGCGGCTCCTGCGGTCCGATCTGCGGGGTCAGGGCGAAGCGGCGGTGTCCGGCCTGCTGGAGCGGGCGGGGCACCGGGTGTTCGACCTGTCCGGCCCTCTGGCGGAGACCACCCTGGCCCGGATCGGCGAGGAGGAATGGGTCTTTCTGTTCACCGCGCACCACCTGGTCGTGGACGGCTGGTCCTTCGGCCTGCTGTGGCGGGATCTCGAAGGTCTCTACCGACGGCACTCCACGGGCGGCGGGCTGTGCCCGGCCCCGCCGCGGCTCGCCTTCATCGACTACGCACGGTGGGAGAGCGAACGCGTCGCCGCCGGGTCCCACCGCGCGCACCTCGACTTCTGGCGGCAGGAGTTGGCCGGTCTGCCCTCCCGCGCCGGAGGACCGGACTCCGGGGACGTGGCGGCGGCGGGAGGGAGCGGGCCGCCGGACGACGCGGGCACCGCACGGGCGGGGGAGAGCCGGACCGTGCCGTTGGGCGCCGAGCTCTCCGGCCAACTGCGCCTCGTCGCGGCAGATCTGGGTGTGACCCCCTTCGTCCTCACCCTCACGGCGTTCGCGGTCGCCCTCGCGGCGGACGGCCCCGCCGACCAGGTGATCGGCGTCGAGGTGGCGGGCCGTACCGACGAGCGGGTCGCGGACGTCGTGGGGCTCTTCGTCAACCACGTGCCCCTGCGGCTGCGCGGCGGGCCCGGCCGGAGCGCACGGCAGACCGTGGCCGCCGTGGACGAGAGCTGGCGCAGGGTACTGGAGCACGCGGAGGTGTCCTTCGACGCGATCGTGGACGAACTGGGCGGACGGCACGCCGCCGACCGGGCGCCGGGGCACGACATCGCCTTCTCCTACCTGGACTCCCGCACCCCCCTGCGTCTCGACGGCGTCCGGGTCACCCCGCTGGAGCCGGGGTTCGGCGGCACCGCGAAGTTCGGTCTGCTGCTGGAGGTGTTCGACACCCCCGACGGGCTGGTCGGCGTCTTCGAGTACCGGCCCGGACGGTTCGGGCGCGGCCGGACGACACGTATCAAGAACCGGTGGGAGGCCGTTCTGCTCGGGCTGCTCGCCGACCTCGACGCCCCCCTGGAACCGCAGGACTGAGCCGCACCGGGGCCTTTGGGAAGCGGGGCCGGCAGGCGTGCTTCCCGAGCAGCGCAGTAGTTCCGACAACCAGAGCAGGACCGAGATGAGGACGAGGAGATGCCACCCACTTCGCCGACTGCGGCCGCCACCCCCGGGCCCGCCCCCCGCACCCCTTCCGCCGGACCGGTGCTCGGCCATGTGGCCCGGGCCATGGCCGACTACCCGGTCACCCCGGTGCGAACGATCCGCACGGAGATCGCGGGTATCCCACGGACCCTCACGCTCAAGTTGGAGGGCCATTCGCCCTGGCGCTCCATCAAGGGCAGAACGGCGCTCAGCCTGATCCGCTCGGTGGCCGACGAGCTCTCCGTGCCCGGCGCCACCGTCGTGGAGTCGACCTCGGGCAACCTCGGGCTCGCGCTCTCCGCGATCTGCCGGGAGCTCGGACTGCGCTTCGTCGCCGTCGTCGACCACCGGCAGTCGCCCGTCATCCAGCAGGCCATCGAGGCGAACGGCGGCGAGCTGGACTGGGTGAAGACCCCGGACGACGCCACCACCCACCTCCAGGACCGGCTGGCACGGGTGCGTGAGCTGGTGCGGGACCTGCCGCACGCGGTGTGGCCCAACCAGTATGCCAACGACGCCAACTGGCGCATCCACGAGTCCTGGACCGGACCGGAGCTCGACGCACAGGTGGACGGCACGGCGCAGGCGCTCTTCGCCGGGGTCTCCACCGGCGGCACCCTCGCCGGACTGTCCCGGCACTTCCGGCGCACCCGCCCCGGGATGCGGATCGTCGCGGTGGACGTACGGGGCTCGACGGTCTTCGGCGGTGTTCCGCGCCCCCGAAGTCTCACCGGGATCGGTGCGAGCAGACGCTCCGCCTTCCTCGACGACGCCAGCACCGACGAGGTGCTGCTGGTGGACGAGCGCCAGGCGGTGGCCTGCTGCCACACCCTGCGCCACGACACCCAGATCGCCGTCGGCGGTTCCAGCGGAGCGGTGCTGGCCGGCTGTCTGGAGTACCTCTACCGGAACCCCGAGGTACGCCACGCGCTGTGTGTCTGCCCCGACCTCGGTGAGCACTACGGCCCGACCGTCTACCACCCGGCCTGGCTGGACCGGCTGGGCCTGCCGGCCGAGCCCGGCAGACTGCGGCACCGCACCGGCGCCGCCTGCCCCGGCTTCCGGTCGGCCGACGACACCTCGCCCGCCACCGGCGCACCGTCCGAGGAGGACGCACCGCGATGACCGAACCCGGCACGAAGCGCGACGGCGGGGAACCGCCGCTCGCCTCAGCTCCGCACGCCCGGCCGTGGAACGAACTGCGGCTGACCCCTCGGGAAGCCGCCGAAGCAGCCGCGTTGGCCTCCTGGTGCGCACGGGAGTACGAGGACGCCGAAGACCCGGAGTTCCTCGCGGAAGCCTCCGTCATCGCCCATGAACTACCGAAGCGGTTACGGAGGTTCATCGCCAGGTCCCGTCTCGAGGAACGTCCGCACGCCCTGGTCGTACGGGGCAACCTCGTCGACGACGAGCTGCTCGGGCCCACGCCCGCCCACTGGCGCGACGCCCTCACCACCGGATCCCGCCCCTTCTCCTTCCTCCTCGTCCTCTACGCCGGCCTCCTCGGTGACGTCTTCGGCTGGGCGACCCAGCAGGACGGCCGGGTCGTCACCGACGTCCTGCCGATTCGGGGCGGGGAACACAGCCTGGTCAGCTCCAGCAGCCGCCAGGAGCTCGGCTGGCACACCGAGGACGCCTTCTCACCTCATCGGGCGGACTACGTGGGCCTGTTCTCCCTGCGCAACCCCGACCGTGTGGCCACCACCCTGGCCGGGGCCCCGCTGGGCGAGCTGGACGAGCGGACCGTCGACGTGCTCTTCCAGGACCGTTTCCTGATCCGCCCCGACGACTCCCACCTCCCGGTCAACAACTCCACCGCACAGCGGGGGAGCGGGGAGTTCGAGGAGATCGCTCGGGCCGTCGAGCGCCCGGACCCGGTGCCGATCCTCACCGGCCACCGCGCCGCACCCCGGCTCCGGATCGACGGCGACTTCAGCGCTCCGGCCGACGACGACGAGGAGGCGGCGGCGGCGCTGAAGGTCCTGCGCGAGCTGATCGACGCGGAACTGTACGACGTGGTGCTCCACGCGGGCGACGTGGCGTTCATCGACAACCACAGGTCGGTGCACGGCAGGCGCGCGTTCCAGCCCCGCTACGACGGCGGGGACCGCTGGCTCAAGCGCATCAACGTCACCAGGGATCTGCACCGTTCGCGCGAAGTGCGCTCCGGCGGCGACTCCCGTGTCCTGGGCCGGCGATGAGGCGGCCGCCGAGCGCGGGCACGCACCTGCTGCCCGCGGCCCCGCTGGAGGACTGGCTGCGCGAGCGCTACTTCCAGGCGGAGACCGACATCAGCAGCAGCGGGGTGCACAACTACACCCTCGGGGACCTGCGCGCCCTCGATCCCGTACTGCTGGACCCGGCGGAACTGGACCGGCTGATGTTCCGCGACGGGCCCTCGCTGGGCGACGAGCGGTTGCGCGCCGCCGTCGCGGCGCGGGTGCGCCCCGGTCCCGGCCACGCGGTGATGACGACGCACGGTTCCACCGAGGCGCTCTTCCTCGCCTTCGGCGCGCTGGTGCGTCCCGGGGACGAGGTCGTGGTTCCCGGACCCGCCTACCACTCGCTGTGGGCGCTCGCGGCAGCCGCGGGCGCGGTGCTGCGGACCTGGCCGCTGCGCCCCGAGAACGACTTCGTGCCGGACCCGGCCGATCTGCGGAAGGTGCTCAACGAGCGGACCCGGCTCGTCGTGGTGAACTTCCCGCACAATCCGACCGGAGCCTGCGTGGACGCCCAGGGCCGTGCGGAACTCCTCGAACTGGTCGAGCGGAGCGGGGCCACCCTTCTGTGGGACGGCGCGTTCACCGACCTCGTCCACGATCTCCCCCGGCCGGCCGACCCCACGCGGGACCTCGACCGTTCCCTGTCCTTCGGCACGCTGTCCAAGGCGTACGGCCTGCCCGGGCTGCGCGTCGGCTGGTGCGTGGCGCCCCGTGAGCTGCTGCCCGAACTCGTCCGGATCCGGGACTACCTCACGCTCAGCCTCTCGCCGCTCGTCGAGCGGCTCGCGACCGTCGCGGTGGAGCACGCGGACACCTTGATCGCCCCCCGGCTGGCCGAGGCGCGGCACCACCGCGAGCTCCTTCTGGAGTGGGCCGACGCGAGCGGGGGAGCGGTCGAGTGCCCGGCGCCCCGCGGCGGCGTCACGGCCTTCCCCCGGTTCACCGGCCACGAGGACACGACGGACCTGTGCGAGCGGCTGCTGTCCGTGCACGGGGTGCTGGCGGTCCCCGGCCGCGTCTTCGGGCACCCGGACCGGATGCGCATCGGATTCTCCTGCCCGCGGGAGGAGTTGGAGCGCGGCCTCACCGCGATCACCGAGGAGCTGGTGGCGGACGGCCGGCGGGAGGAGCCCAGGTGACGCGTACGGCCCCTGCCGACCCGCCGTCGCAGGAGAAGCCCGTGCCGCTGCGGCGCAACCGGGACTTCAGGCTCTGGTGGGGCGGCACGCTGCTCAGTGCCGTCGGCGACGAGGTGACCGCCGTCGCCCTGCCGCTGATCGTGCTGTTCCTCACCTCCTCCCCGCTCCACGCCGGGCTGGTCGGCAGCGTGGAGGCGATCCCCCCGCTACTGCTGAGCCTGCCGATCGGCATGCTGGTGGACCGGGTCTCCCGGCGGGCCGTGATGGTCGGCGCCTCGCTGCTCAGCATGGTCTCGATCGTCACCGTGCCGATCGCGTACCTGATGGACGGGCTGACCCTCCCGCAGCTGTACGTGGTCGCCTTCGTCAACAGCCTCGCCGCGACGGCGTACCGCATCGCGAACACGGCGGCGCTGCCCGCGATCACCGGGCCGCACAAGCTGGGCGAGGCGGCGAGCCAGAGCGAGACGATCTGGGGGACGTCGGCGCTCGTCGCACCCCCGCTGGCGGGCCTGATGTTCGAGGCCATGAGCCCCGCCGCGCCGTTCTTCCTCGACGCCCTGTCCTTCGTCGCCATCGTGGTGGCCATCCTGGCGATCAGGTCGCGGCTGGGGCCCGAGGGTGCCCCGCCACCGCTGCACTGGCGGCGCGAACTGACGGCCGGTATGCGGATCACCGCACGGCTGCCGCTGGTGCGCACCCTGACCGCGCTGACGATCGTGGGCGACTTCCTCTTCGCGGGCATCGGTCTGCTGCTGATCGTGCTGGCGAAGGAGAGCGGCGCCTCCGGATTCGAGGTGGGCACCGTCTTCACCGCCGCCGGGGTGGGCAGTCTGCTGGGTGCCGCGCTCGCCCCCCGCGTCGAGCGGGGACTCGGGCTGCGGAGCGCCGTGGTCGGCAAGCACTGGCTCACCGCACTCCTCTTCCCGCTGCTGCTGGTCGACCTGCCGAGCTGGGGCATCGGGCTGGTCTGGGGCCTGGTCGCGTTCCAGGTCGCCGTGTTGAACGTGATCCAGATGAAGTACCTGATGAGCCAGGTCCGGAGCGATCAGCTCGGCAAGGTTCAGGGCTTCATGACCTTCCTCTCGAAGGGCAGCCTGCCGCTCGGCTACGCCCTCACCGGCTTCCTCCTCGACCGCTTCGGCTCCTGGAGCACCGTCCTGGTCTTCGAGGTGGTCCTGGTGTGCCTCGCCGGCTACGCCCTCGTCGGACGTGGCCTGCGGACCGGTCCCGCGACAGCGAGGAGCCCCGGGAGCGCCGAGAGCGGCACGTCCGACAGCCAATCGCTACTGAACCGGCCGGGGAGCGAGCAGTGACCGATCTGGACTTCACCACGTGGGACCTGCGCACGGAGGAGGACCGGCGCGCGCTGCCCGGCGCCCTGGAGGGCCCCGCGCCCTCCTGGGACGTGGACACCACGCTGGTCCGGATGGTGCTGGAGCAGGTACGGCGCACGCCGGACGCCGAAGCCGTACGCCTGGGGGAGCAGGCACTCACCTACCGCGAACTGGCAGACGGGGCGGCCCGGGTCGCCCGGTGGGTGAGGACGCTGCGCACCGGAGGGGAGCCGGCGGGCGAGCCGCGCGTCGGGATCGTCGCGCACCGATCGCTGCTCATCTATCCGGCGCTCCTCGGGGTGTTGGCCGCGGGCGGGGCCTATGTGCCGCTCGACCCCGCCGCGCCGCCGCGGCGGCTGCGTGAGATCGCCGGGCGGGCGGCGCTCTCGGCGGTCGTCACCGACGCGGAGGAGTGGGCCGCCCTCGGCCTCACCGGGACACCCGCGCTCCTCATCGACCGGGCGTTGCCCTTCCAGCGTGGCAAGCTCGGCGGCGGTGCGCTCGCGGAGTTCGACGCGCTGCCCCCGGCGCCGGGCCCGCGGTCCGGGGCGGCGGTAGCGCCGGCCGGGCCGCGGCCGCACGACGTGGCCTACGCGATCTTCACCTCGGGGTCCACCGGAACCCCCAAGGGCGTCCTCGTCGAGCACCGGAGCGCGGTCAACCTGGCGCGTTGGGTGGCACACACCACGGACCTCGTCGGCGGGAGCAGGGTCACCCAGAACGCCTCCCTGCACTTCGACGCCTCCGTGCAGCAGATCTTCTCCGCCTGGTCGGTGGGCGCGACCCTGCTGCCGGTACCGGAGTCCGTCCGGACGGACGGCGCGCGACTGTACGACTGGCTCGCCGCCCAGTCCGTCACCCACTGGGACTCCGTGCCCTCCCTCTGGGCGCCGGTGGTGGAGCACTGCGCCGAGCGCGTCGCCGCCGGCGAGACGGTGCTGCCCGCGCTCGGGGCCGTACTGCTGGCCGGTGAGGTCCTCCCGGCCGCCCGGGTCAACCAGTGGCGGCCATGGCAGCAGGGGCACCGGCTCTTCAACATCTACGGCCCCACCGAGGTGACCGTCGACGCCACCTCGTACGAGGTGACACGGCCTGTCACCGGCAGCGCGCCGCCCATCGGCCGGCTCCTGCCCGGACTGCGCGCCCTCGTCCTGGACGCGGACGGGCTTCCCTGCCCGCCCGAGGCCGACGGCGAGCTCCTGCTCGGCGGGATCGGGGTCGCCCGCGGCTACCTGGACGACGACGCCCTCACCGGTGAACGGTTCGTCACCCGGGACGGCGCCCGGTGGTACCGCACCGGCGACCTCGTACGGCACAACGCGCAGGGCGAGTTGGTGTTCGTCGGCCGCCGCGACGACCAGGTCAAGGTGAACGGCGTACGGCTGGAACTCCCCGAGGTGGAACGGGCGCTGGGCGCCGACCCCCGGGTCGGCGACGCGATCGCGGTGGTGCTCGACGACGAGCGGGGCCGCCGCGAACTGAACGCCGCGGTCGTCCCCCGCTCGCCGGTCACCGGCGCCGCGCTGCGCGCCGCCCTCGCCGCGGAGCTGCCCGCCGCGCTGGTCCCGACCCGGATCCTCGTGGTCGACGTCCTGCCCCGCACCGCGAACGGCAAGGCCGACCGCAGGGCGGTCGCGCTCCTGCTGCGCGACGTCACGGACTCCGGCGACCACGAAGGCGACGCCCAGGCGCTCAGCACCACCGGGCGGCGGCTGCTGAAGCTGTGGCGGCAGGTCCTGGGTAAGCCGGAGATCGGCCCCGACGACGACTTCTTCCGCAGCGGTGGGGACTCCATCGCCACCATCCGGCTGCGCCGGCACTGCGCCGAGGCGGGACTGCCCATCCAGGCCATGGACGTGTTCGCCCATCCCACGGCTCGCAGGCTCGCGGGTCATCTGGACCGCAGCCCGGCCCGCCGGCCCGCCGCGCCGGCCGCCGTCGCCGCCGGCGGAGCGCCGACGCTGCTGCCCGCTCAGCGACGGCTCGCCGTGGCGACCCTGCTCGCCGACCGCACCCCGCAGCTCGGACTCGTCCAGGAGAGCCATGAGTACGAGGAGGAGTTCGACGCCGAAGCCCTGCGGACGGCACTCCAGCTGCTCGCGGAACGCCACGAGGTGCTCAGGACGGGCGTCGAGAGCCGGGCCGACGGATTCCGTGCCGTGACGAAGGAACGGGTGGAGATTCCGCTCACCGTGCACCAGGCGGCGGGCGCGGGCCTGGCGGAGCGGCGTGCGGCGGTGCGCCGACACGGTGACGCGGCGCTGCGGGAGGGCTTCGACCTCGCCTCGCCGCCCCTGCTGAAGGTCGCCGCCGTCGCGTTGGAACCGGGCAGGTTCGCCCTCGTCTGGACGCTTCACCACGTCATCTCGGACGGCTGGTCCTGGGAACTGGTCCAGCGCGAGTTCGAGACGCTGTACGGCAGTGTCGCGGCGGGCCGTTTCCGTCCGTTGCCGGCGCCCGTGCTCCCGCCGCGTGAACTCGCCCGCCGCCTCGCGGAACTGCCGTCCACCGCGCCCTCGCGGGAGTGGCTGGCGGGTCTCGACGCGGTGGAGCCGCTCACGCTGCCCCGGGCCCGCCGGGGCCAGGAGGCGGAACGGGCACACCTGGAGTGGACCGTTCCCCCGAAGACCGACGCGGCGGTACGGGCGGTGACCGCGAACGCCGGATGCGCCCCCAGCGCCGGTTACCTTCTCGCCTACGCGGAGGCACTGGGCGCGGTGTGCGGACAGCGTGCCTTCGCCATCGGCGTCGTCTCCTCCGGCCGCAACGTGGACATCCCGCACATCGAGCGCGCGGTGGCCTGCCTCGCCCGCAGTCTGCCCGTCCCCGTCGACCTCTCCGGCACGGCCCGCGAGCGACTCGCGCGGCTGCACCGCGGCCTGGCCGCGATTCTCGCCCAGGATGCCGCCGACCCCGACGAACTGCTGGCCGGGCGGCCGACGGCGGTACGCGACCCGGCCGCGGCCTTCGTCTTCCAGAACTACCCCGACGCACCCGCCGGCCCCGCGCCCCTGCGCCGCGCGTCCGACGCCACCCGGTGGCGGGAGACCGGCTCCGAGCCGCTCGCCCTCGTCTGCCACGAGGAGGACGAGGGGAGCTTCCGCTGCCGCCTGGAGTACGAACCCGCACAAGTCGCCGCACCCACCGCCGCGTTGCTCGCCCGCGAGGCCCGTCGCGCCCTGAGCCGGCTGGCCGCGGAGGCGTAGGAGGCGCCCGTCGAGCCCCGCGTCCGCCCGCCGGACGCCCGGCAGAGCCGGAGGCGAGCCACCGCACGGGCCCGTACGTCCCGAACCGCACGACCGCGTCACCTCCCGCCGTCAGACTCGCAGGAAGGACCACCGCCCCAGTGACTACCACTCCCCACCCGCCGACGGAGTTCGGGCCGCCCTCGGACGCGCTGCTGAGCACCGAGGAGCGGGCCGCCTGGACGGCCTTCAACGACCGGGCCAGGCCGTGGCCCGACGGGCCCGCCCTGATACGGAGGCTGGAGGAGGTTGCCGCCCGGCGCCCCGGCGAGATCGCCGTGCGGGCGGACGACGGCGCCTACACCTACCGGGAACTGCACGCCGAGGCGGACCGGATCGCCGGAGTGCTGTCGAGCCTGGGGGTGACGGACGGCGGCACGGTCGCCGTCGCCGCGGCGCGGCGGCGTGGGGAGTACGCCGGGCTGCTCGCCGCCCTCAAGCTGAACTGCGCCTACCTGCCGCTGGCCACGGACGGCCCGGCACGGCGGCTGGAGTTCACCCTGACGGACTCGGCGGCGGTCGCCCTGGTGGCGGACGCCCCCGCGGCAGCCCTCCTGGCCGGAACCGGATCCGCAACGACGACGGGAGTGGGGACCGGACTCGCGGCGAGGGTGGTGATCGGCGCCCCTGCGGACGCCCCGGCCGGATGGACCGCCTCCGAGGACGGACCGGGGGAGCGGCGGCCGGCCGGCGAGCCGCCGCGGGAGGGGACGTCGTACGTCATCTACACCTCCGGCAGCACCGGTACCCCGAAGGGCGTGGTGACCGGTGAGGAAGCCCTGCTGAACTTCTGCGCGTGGTTCGTCGAACGCCACGACGTGCAGCCGCACGACCGGCTCTGCCAGACCGCGCCGCTGACCTTCGACCCCTCCGTGCAGCAGCTCTTCCCTGCATGGCTCACGGGTGCCTGCCTGGTCGTCGTACCGGACCGGGTCCAACGCGACGGCGGTGAGTTCCTGGACTGGCTGGCCGCCGAACGGATCACGCACCTGGACATCGTGACCCCGCACTGGGTGCAGCTGCTCGACGTGGCGGCGCAGCGCGGACACACGGCGCTGCCCGCGCTGCGCTGGATCGTCGTCGGCGGCGAGACGTACTTCTTCCACCAGACCCACCGCTGGTACCGGGTGGTGGACTCTCCCGCCAGGCTCAACACCATCTACGGGCCCACCGAGGCGACCGTCAACGCGACCGAGTTCCTGGTCGACCCGGGCGTGACGGAGGGGCAGGTACCCATAGGGGAGCCGCTGCCGAACTACCGGGCGTACGTCCTCGACGAGCGCGGCGCCCTGTGCCCGCCGCACATCACCGGCGAGCTGCACCTGGCCGGTACGGGGCTGGCCCGGCGCTACCGCTCCCAGCAGGCCACGGAACACAGCTTCCACGAGCTGACGGTGAGTGCGGGCACGACCGAGCGGCTGTACAGGACCGGGGACCTGGCACGGCTCGTCGAACACGAGGGGCAGTGGGTCCTGGAGTTCCAGGGCCGCACCGACAGCCAGGTCAAGGTTTCTGGCTACCGCATCGAACTGGAAGAGGTCCAGGCGGCGCTCACCTCGGTCCCCGGGGTCACCGCGGGAGCCGTGGTCCTGCGCACCGAACCCGCCAAACAGATCGTCTGCGGCTACGTGGGCCCCGGCCTGACCGAGGAGCGTGTCCGGGCCGAACTGGGCGAGCGGCTCCCCGCGTACATGGTTCCGCATGTCCTCGTGCCGCTCACGGCCGTGCCGTTGACCGCCAACGGCAAGGTGGACAAGGAAGGGCTGCTCGCCCTGGCCGCCGAACGGCACGCCAACGCACCGGCGGACGGCACCGCACCGCGGGGGCCCGCCCAGGAGGCGATCGCCGCGGCCTGGGCGGAGGTGCTCGGCGTGCCCCGGGTCGGCGCGGACGACGACTTCTTCGTGCGCGGAGGCTCCTCGTTGCTCGCCTTCCGCGTGGTCGCCCTGCTGCGGGAGAAGGGCGTGACGGTGCGCGCCGCGGACCTCCTCCAGGCCCGTACGGTCCGTGCCCTTGCCGACCGGGCCACCATCGGTGGCCTCCCCGCGCGGGCCCCCTCCGCCGGCCGCCCCGAGCCGGCCGTTACCGGCGGCCCTCCCGGACGGAACGGCCGCCCTCCCTCTCCCGGCCACCACGACGCGGGCCGGCACGGGGCGGCCCACGAGAACGCCCTCGCGCCGCTGCTGCCCGAGGCCCGCCATGAGCTGGCGGACGACACGGGCCTCCACCTCGACCTGCCCCCGGCCACCGCGCTGGCCCTGCTCGGCGGGGACACCGAGGAAACCGGCGACCAAGCGGTGCTCGACCTGGGGCTGCCGAGCACCGTCGCCCCCGAAGCCGTACGCCGTGCGCTCGCCGAGATCGTCGATCGGCATCCACTGCTCGGAGCCCGGCTCGACACGAGCCAGGCGCGACTGCGGCTGCGCGCCCTGCGCGTCCTGCGCTTCGACCTCCCCGTGCTGGACGGGGACAGTCCCGCCCTGGTCGACCGGGTCCGTCCGCTGCTCGCCGCCCGCACCGGGCTGCGGTACGGGCTGCCGGTCACCGCCGCTCTGCTGAGGCTGCCCACCGGGTCCCGGCTGCTGCTGGCCGTGCGGCATCTCCTCGTGGACGGCAACGCGCTGCGCCGCATCACCGAGGAGCTCGCCGCCGCGCTGGGGTTCGGCGCGCCGCCCGCCCCCCTGGTGCCGCTCCCCGAGCAGTTGGCGCGGCTGTCCGAGAAGGCCGGCGCGCTGCACCCCGAGGAGCATCTGAAGGCGTTCATGGAGGCCGAGCGGCAGGCGCAATGGCGCCTCGCCCCCCGCCTCACCCCCGAGAGCACCGTGACCGAGGTGGAGGCGGGGGCACTGCCCGAACCGCTCATGCGCGGCGCGGCGGGGGAGTGGGAGCCGCGGCTGATCGCGTCCGTCGCGCTGGCCGTCCACCGCTGGCTGGGGTCGGCGGCGGTACCACTGAGCCTGCCACGGCAGGGCGGCCCCACGGTCGCGGTGGCGAATCTCTCGGACACGGTCCCGCTGCTGGTCCACGCGGAGGGCGGCGGAGCGGCGGGAACCCTCCGCTCGGCCGCCGCCGCGTGGAGCGCGCACGCGGGCCCCGACGCCCACTGGGCGGCGGCGCTGCTGGAGCACTGCCCGGGGCTCGCGGGCCGCTGGCCCGGCCGGCGGGAAGCGCTCACCAGTTCGTTCCTGTTCACGGTGGAGCCGGCGGAGCAGCGCACCGGGACCGGCACCGCCGTGCCGGGCACCGGAGGACGGCTGACCGAGCACGGCAGCCCCACGGCGAAGGCCCCGGAGCTGTCGGGGGCCGTCCAGTTCACGGTCGTGGCGGGCGCCTCCGGGGCGGCCCTGCGACTCACCGGCTGGGACCTGCCGGAAGCGGCCCTCAAGGAGATCGTCCCCCTGTGGCAGGCGGCGCTGGCCGAGCTGGCGGGCGCCGAGGAGAGCGAAGGCGGCACGGCATGGACGAACTGACCGACACGCGCTGGCTGCGTCCCTGCGCGGGCGGCTGGCGGGCGGGCGCGGGACCCGTACTGCTGTGCCTGCCCTGCGCGGGCGGCGGTGCCCTGGGCTACGCGGGCTGGGAGCGGTATCCGCTGGGGGGCTTCGAACCCGTGGCCGTGCGCCTCCCGGGCCGCGAGGACCGCGTCGAGGAGGAAGCGGTCACCGACTGGGCGGCGCTGGTGTCCGCGCTCGCCGACGCCGTCGCGCCCCTGGCGCACCGCCCGATGGCGGTGTTCGGCCACAGCATGGGTGCGCTGACCGGCTACGAGCTGCTGCGCGAGCTGGAGCGGCGCGGACATCCCGCGCCCGTGCTCTTCGCCGCCTCCGCGCACCAGGCGCCGCAGGAGATGCCCACCGAGACCGGGCCGCCCCGCACCACGAAAGAACTCCTGGACTACGTACGGCGGTTGGACCACGACGGCATGGCCGCCCTGCTCGACGATCCGGAATGGCGCGAGATGGTGCTCGGGCCGCTGCGGGCGGACCTCCGCCTGCACGACGTCTACCGCTCGTACGCGGATCGTGCCGTGCGGTCCCCGCTGGCCACGCCCTTCCTGGTGGTCGCGGGGGACGACGACCCCACCGTCTCGCCCCGCACCCACCCGGGCTGGGCCGCGCTGACCTCCGGCGGCAGCACCCGGCGCGGCTACCCCGGAGGCCACTTCTATCTGCGGGAACAGCGCGAGCGGCTCCTCGACGAGCTGGGCCGGGACCTGAGAGACGCGATACGAGGAGAGCTTCGATGACCGCGATGTCGCAGAACGGGCCGCCGCCGACGGTGGACGACGGCCCCACGACCGCCCTGTTGGACATCACGTCGACGGCGCTGCGGGACGTGCTGGACGTGGCGCGGCTCGACCGGCACGCCAACTTCTTCTCCCTCGGGGGGAACTCGCTGCTCGCGGTCCGGGTGGCGGGACGGCTGAGCCGTGCGTTGGGCCGCCGTGTCCCGCCGACCGCTGTGCTCGACCACCCGACGGCCCAGGCGCTCGCCGGCCATCTGGCGGTGGTGCCCGACCCCGCCGCCCCGGGCGCCCCGGGCGCCCCGGCCCCCGGTGACACGCCCGGCACCACCACGGGCAGTACCGCCGACGCCCACCGGTATCCGCTCAGCGCCGCTCAGCGCCGCGTCTGGCTGCTGCACGAGGTCGACCCCGACAGACTGGACCACCTCGTCACCGTCTCCTTCGAGGTGACGGGCTCCTTCGACCCGATCGTCGCCCGCACGGCGTGGCTGCGGGTGGCCGGACGGCACGAGGCGCTGCGCACCCGGTTCGAGGCGCCCGACCAGGACGGCGCGGAGCCCCACCAGGTCGTGGAGCACGAGTCGTTGACCGAGTGGAGCTTCCTGGACACGGTCCGCCTGCCCGAAGCGGTGCGCTCCCGGGTCGTCGAGGAGAGGGTCCGGCTGCTGCACCGCACCCCGCTCCCGCTGCGTGTCGGGCCGCTGTGCCGTGTCGCGCTGCTGCGCACCGCCCCGTCCCGCTTCCGGCTCGAACTGGTCGTGCACCACATCCTCTGCGACGGTTGGAGCCTGACGATCCTCGTGGCGGACTTCCTCGCCGCCTACCGGAGGGTCACGACGGGTGAACCGGAGCCCGGCCCCCGCCCGCACCGTTTCGCCGACCACGTCCGCTGGGAGCGCGAGACGGAGTCGTCCCGCTGGCCCGGCCTCGCCGACCGGGTGGCCCGCCGGTTCGAGGACCGCCCGGAGCCGCTCCCGCTGCCCGTCGACCCGGTGCCGGTCGACGAGCACGCCGACGGTGACGACGTCTCGGTGCCGCTGCCCGGCGCACTGGGCGCCCTCGTCGCCCGCGCCGGCACGGAGGGCGGCCACACCCGGCTGACCCTCGCCCTGGCCGCCCTCGCCGTACTGCTGCGCAGGGTCAGCGGCGCCGACGACCTGGTGGTCGCCGTGCCGGTGGCCGGCCGGGTGCGCGCCGAGGACGAGGGGACGGTCGGTCTCTTCGTCAACACGGCGCTCGCCAGGATGCGGTTGGACGGCGTCCGCGATGCGCACGGCCTGGTCGCCCTCGCCAGGAAGGAGGTGGCCGAGGTGCTGGACTGCCAGACCTACCCCTTCGACCAGTTGGTCAGCAGGCTCGGAGCGCCCCGGGACGGCACCCGGATGCCGCTTGCGAGGGTCTCGCTGGCGGTCCAGGACTTCGCCGACGCCCCACCGCCCGACCCCGCTCTCGGCTTCCGGTGGGCGGAGCGCGACCCGGCCGAGCGCCAGAGCAAGATGGACCTCGCCTTCAGCCTGACCGGCGGCGGCAACGGGATCGAGGGACAGGCCCTCACCGTCACCTACCGCCCGTCCCTCTTCCGCCGCCCGACGGTCCTGGCCTGGGCCGAGCAGTACCTGCTGGCCCTCGGCCACGTCGCCCGCGCGGTGACCGGAGGCGCGTCATGAGGCTGAACCGGCACCACGAGCTGTTCCGTGACTCGGTGCGCGCCGTGCTGGAGCGCGTCCTCCTGCCCGGCCTGCACGGCTGGGAGAGCGAGGGCCGGATGCCCACGCACGAGATCTGCCGCGCTCTCGGCGAGGAGGGCCTGCTCGGACTGACCCTGCCCCTGGACGAAGAGAGCGGCGGACTCGGCCTCGACCTCGGCTACTCCTGGGTCTGGGCACAGGAGTTGGGCCGCCTCCCGGCGGGATCCCCGGCCATGAGCCTGTCGGTGCAGACCGACATCGTGCTGCCGTTGCTCGCCGAGGCGGGCGGCGAGCGGGTCCGTACGGAGTTCCTGCGGCCCGCGGTCCGCGGCGAGCTGGTCGCGGCCCTGGCCGCCACGGAGCCGGGCGGTGGCTCGGATCTGGCCGCGCTGCGGGCGACAGCCGTCAGAACGGCCGACGGGATCCGGCTGACCGGCGACAAGGCGTACATCACCAACGGCTCCGTGGCCGACTTCGCCGTCGTGGTCTGCCACCTCGTCGAGGGGGAAGGGGAACGGGGAGCCACCGGTCTGGACTCGCTGGCCCTGCTCCTGGTCCCCACCGGGCTCCCGGGTGTGAGCCGGGCACGGTACACCGGAAAGCTCGGCAACCGGGCCTGCGACCACGGCAGTCTGACCTTCACCGACGTACGCGTGCCCGAGGAGAACCTGCTGGGCGAACCCGGCTCCGGGTACGAGGCGCTGACCCGGGTCCTCACCCGCGAGCGCGCCTTCCTCGCCGCGGTCGCCACGGCACGGACCGAGACGGCCCTGCGGGAGACCGTCGAGCACGCGCGGGGACGCGCCGTGCTCGGCAGATCCCTGATGGACCACCAGGCGATCGCCTTCAAGCTGGCGGAACTCGACGCCGAGCTGGCGCTGGTCGAGCAGTACACCGGGGCTGTCTTCCACCTGCTCGACGAGAAGGCTCCCGCCCTGCGGCAGGCGAGCATCGCCAAGCTGCGGGCGAGCAGGCTGGAACGCGAAAGCGCCGACCTGCGACTCCAACTGCACGGCGCGGGCGGCTACATGGAGGACGGGCCGGTCGAGCGGGCCTACCGGGACGCCCGCGCCCACGGGCTGGCCGGAGGAGCCGACGAGGCGCTGCTGCATCTGATCGCGGGCCACCTGCGCACCGACATCTGACCAGGCGAGCCGAACCGCTCGCCGCCGGCGGGCGAAACGCCCCGCCCCTGACGGAGAGGACCAGCACCTACATGACCACCCACACCGCGCCCCCGACCACGAAGGAACAACTCCTCTTCCTGGACCGCGCGGCCGTTCGCGCCTGCCTGGCGGACATCGACCCCGTGGCGGCCGTCGAGGACGTGCTGGGCGCCCACCGCGCCGGGCGCACCGCACTGCCCGCCGAGGGCTACCTGCCGTGGTCCAACTCCCAGGGCGCGTACTGCCGTTCCCTGGCCATGCTCGGCTCGGTCGGCGCCGCCGCGGACCCGCTCGCCCCGGTGGCGTACGGAATGAAACTGATCAACGCCGCCACGTCGAACCCCGCCCAGGGAAGGGACCGCGCTGGTGGCGTCAGCTTCCTCTTCGACCCCGAGACCGCACGGCCCGTCGTACTGGCCGAGGCCGCCTACCTCTCCGCGCAGCGCACCGCCGCCTACACCATGTCGAGCCTGCGCCACCTCGGCCCGCGGCAGTTCGAGGAGGTCACCCTCATCGGCTGCGGCGCCCAGGCCCGCACACACGCCGAGTCGCTGGCCCGGTGCTTCCCGGCCGTCCACACCCTGCACGTCCACGACCTGCTGCCGGAGCGGGCGACCGCGTTCACCGCATGGGTGGAGCACCGCGGCCTGCCCTTCACGGTGACCCGGCACCACCGGGCCGCCGAAGCCGCGGCGGCGAGCACGGTCGTCATCACGCTGACGATCACCGACACCGGCTACCTCACGCCGGACGACCTGCGGCCCGGCACGTTCGTCGCCCACGTCTCCCTGGACGACCTGCTGCCCGAAGTGTTCGACCGGGCGCAGGCGCTGTACGTCGACGACATCGAGCTGATCCAGGAGAATCCGCGCCGCGTCCTGGGCCGGCTGCTCAACGAGGGCAGGGTACTTCCCCCCGGGACCACGAAGCCCGGTGTCACCACCGTCCGCGGCAGCCTCGGCGACGTCCTCGCGGGCGCCGTGCCCGCCGAACGGCCCGGCGACGGGATCGTCGTCAGCAACCCCTTCGGGATGGCCGTCCTCGACGTCGGCCTGCTGGCCCGCGTGCACGCCCACGCGACGGCCGAGGGCATCGGCACCCGCCTCGACCTCCTGGGAGCCGAACGATGAGCGGCGACCCGCGCGGTCTGTACACCCTGGCCGAACTCGACGACCACAGCATCCAGCACCTCGTCCGCAGGACCGTCGAACTGCACGTCGACCGCCGTGCCCACACCCGGCCGCTGAGCGGGCTGGTCACCGGCCTGCTCTTCACCCGGACCTCCACCCGCACCCGTACCGCGTTCACCGCGGGCACCATCCGGCTGGGCGGGACACCCATCGCCTTCGGCCCCACGGACCTCCAGACCGCCACGGGGGAGTCCCTCGCCGACACCGGCCGGATGCTCGCCGGGATGCTCGATCTGCTCGTCGTACGCACCGCGGGGCCCATGCACGAACTGCGCGAGCTCTCCGACGGCGGAACGCTCCCCGTCGTCAACGCGATGTCCGCGGAGGAGCACCCCACGCAGGGCCTGGCCGACCTCGCCACACTGATCCACCACTTCGGCGCTCTCGACGGCATCCGCGTGCTGTACGTCGGCGAGGGCAACAACACCGCCGTCGCGCTGGCCCGGGTACTGTCCCGGCAGTCCGGCTGCCACGCCGTCTTCGCCACTCCACCCGGCTACGGCCTGCCGAGCGACGTGCTCGCCGAGACCGCTGCCGCCGCCGTACGCTGCGGCGGGTCCGTCACCGAGGTGCACGATCCGGCAGCCGTCCGCGACGACGTGCACGCGGTCTACACCTCGCGCTGGCAGACCACGGGCAGCAGCAAGCCCGATCCCTACTGGCGGGACGCCTTCCGCCCCTTCCACGTCGACGCCGACCTGATGGCCCGCTGGCCCGGGGCGATGTTCCTGCACGATCTGCCCGCCCACCGGGGCGAGGAGGTCTCGGGCGAGGTGCTGGACGGAAAGTCCTCGTTGGCCTGGACGCAGGCGCGGCTGAAGGCGGCGGGCGCGATGGCCGTACTGGAATGGGTGAGCACCGGATGAGGGCGGTGGTTCCGCCCGGAGCCGAGCGGGTGGCGCCGCTCGCGCCCGCGCAGCAGAGCCTCTGGTTCCTCGACCAGCTCTCCGGACCCTCCAGCGAGTACATCCTGCCGTACGCGCACCGGCTGCGGGGGCCGCTGGACACCACGGCCCTGGAAGACGCGCTGAACGCGCTGGTCGCGCGGCACGAGCCACTGCGCACCCGCACGGGCGAGATCGACGGGGAACCGCGTCGCACGGTGCGCCGCCCGCGCCGGGCCCGGCTGCGGCGACTGGACCACGCGAAGGACCCGGAAGGGGCCGGGCGGGCGGTCGCCGACTTCGCCCTGCGCCCCTTCGACCTGGCGGGCGAGGACCCGCTGCGCACCCTGCTCGTCCGGCTGGGCCCGCAGGACCACGTCCTGGTGTGCTCGCTGCACCACATCTGCTGCGACGGACTGTCGCTCGCGGTCATGGGCGAAGAACTCGCCGCACTCTACCTGGCCGCGCGGAACGGGCGGCGTCCCGAGGAAGCCCTGCCACCGCTGCCGTCGCAATACGGCGACACCGTCCTCGCCCGCGTCGAGCGGGCGGCTTCGCCCGCCGGCCGGCAGGCGCTGGAGCGCCGGCGGCGGACGCTGGAGGGCGCGGAGCCCCTGCGGCTGCCCACCGACCGGGCCAGGCCCGGGACGCGTACCGGCCGGGGCGACCGCGTCAGGGTGGTCGTACCCGCCGAGACCGCACGGACGGCCCGGGCGGCAGCGAACCGGCACCGCGTCACCCTCTACATGCTGCTGCTGGCGGTGTGGGCGATGCTGCTGCACCGACGCGGCGGCGGCCAGGACCTCTGCGTCGGCACTCCCGTCTCCGGCCGCGCCGACCATGCGGAAGAGGCACTGGTCGGACTGTTCACCAACACCGTGGTGCTGCGCCTCGACCTGTCGGGCACCTGGGACCTGGCGGAACTGCTGGCCCGGGTGCGCACCCGGGCCCTGGCCGCCTACCAGGACGCCCACGTCCCCTTCGAACACCTGGTGGACGCGGTGCGGCCGCCGCGCGATCTGTCCCGAACCCCGCTCTTCCAGGTGATGTTCAGCTTCCAGGACTTCGAGGAGGAGGCGCTCGCACTCGACGGGCTCCTCTGCTCCCCCTGGGACCTCCCGGTCGGCAGCAGCAAGTTCGACCTGGAACTGGAGCTCGGCCGGGACGGCGAGCGGCTGCACGGCTTCCTGGAGTACAGCACCGATCTGTACGAGGCGGCCACCGCCCACCGGATGGCCGACGACTACCTCGCGCTGCTGCACGAGGTCCTGCACCTTCCCGCCCCTTCTTCCCGCGAGGAGCCCGCACGATGAGCGAGACCGCCATGGACCCCGTGCACCAGGTCGTCGTGAACGACGAGGAACAGTACTCCCTGTGGCCCGTCGACCGGCCGCTCCCGGCGGGATGGCGGGCCGAGGGCAGCACCGGCACGCGCCAGGAGTGTCTGGACCGCATCGAGGCGATCTGGACCGACCTGCGTCCGCTCAGCGCCCGCGCATGACCGCGCTCTCCACGGTCGGCGGCGCGGTCGCCGGCCGCGTGGACACCGTGCCCGCACTCCTCGCGGCGACCGCCCGGCGCACCCCCGGCGCTCCCGCGCTCATCACTCCGGAACGCACCGTCGGACACCGCGAACTCGACGCTCTCACGGGCGGGCTGGCCGACGTCCTGCGGACGCACGGCATCGGACGGGGCAACCGCGTCGCGGTGCTCGCCGACCGGACCTGGCAGGGTGTGGTGAGCCTCCTCGCGGTCCTGCGCGCGGGCGCCGCACATGTGCCCGTCGACCCGGCGGACCCGCCGGAGCGGCTAAGGGCCGTCGTCGCGATCGCGGCTCCGGACGCCGTCCTGGGCAGGGGGGAGCTGCTTGCCGGACTGCCCCCTCTCGGCGTCCCCCTGATCCCCGTCGAGTCCCCGGCGGGTCCTTCTGCCGGAGCCGCGGCCCCGCCCGCGCGGAGCCTCGGCCCCGGGCCGCCGGACTCCGCGGCCGCCACCGTGCTCGCGTCGCCCGACGACCTCGCGTACGTCATGCTCACCTCCGGCTCCACCGGTACCCCCAAGGCCGTGCTCGTGCCGCACGGTGCCGTCACCTCGGCAGCCGGGTCGCTGGTCCGGCTCTTCGGCATCACCCCGGCCGACCGGGTCCTGCACTGGACCTCGCTGATCTGGGACACCAGCGGCGAGGAGATCTATCCCGCCCTGCTCGGCGGCGCGGCCCTGGTCGTCGACGGGCGGGTCGAGGCACGCTCCGTACCCGCCCTGCTCGCGGTGGTGCGCGAGCACCGCGTCACGGTGGCCGACCTGCCGACGGCCATGTGGAACGAGCTCGTGGATCACCTGGCCTCCGGGCACGAGGAGCTGCCGCCCGACCTGCGGCTGGTGGTCATCGGCGGCGAGGCGGCCCAGGCCCGAACGGTCCGGCTCTGGTCGAGTCGCGTCCCGGACCGGGTCCGACTGCTCAACACCTACGGCCAGACCGAGACCGTCATGGTCACCCACGCGGCGGAGCTCGGCGGCCCGGCCGGCCGGGCGCTCCAGGACGATGACCCGGTACCGATCGGCCGTCCGCTGCCCCACGTGCGCCAGACGCTGGTCCCCCGGGGCGGCGCCTCCGGCGAAGCCGAGGAACTCTGGATCGGCGGCCCCGGCCTCGCCTGGGGGTACGCCGACCGGCCCGGTCTCACAGCGGCGCGGTTCTGCCCCGCGCCCGGCGGGCGGCTCTACCGTACGGGCGATCTGGTGCGGGAGCTCGGCGACGGCTCGCTCACCCACGCGGGCCGCGCCGACCGGCAGATCAAACTGCGCGGGGTGCGGGTCGAGCCCGCCGAGGTGGAACGGGCGCTCACGGCCTGCCCGGGAGTCGCCGCCGCAGCCGTCGTGCCGGTGGGGGAGGACCCGCAACACCTCAGACTCCGCGCCGTGTTCGTGCCCTCGGACGCCGAGCCCGCCACCGAGCGCGAGGTGGCGGAGCACTGCGCCCGGTGGTTGCCCCGGGCCCTGTTGCCGCACCGGATATCCGTCGTGGACGCGCTGCCCCTGACGCGTACGGGAAAGGTCGACCGGGCGGCGCTGAGCGCCCGCCTCACCTCCGCCTCCCGCGAGGCGCCCACCGGCACGCCGGCGACCGGGAGAGCCCCGGACGACGGTACGACGGCGGTCGGGCCGCCCCTCGCCGGCCGCCTCGGTGAGCTCTTCGGCCGGAGCCTGGGTGTGCCCTGCGGCCCGTTCGACTCGCTCTTCGAGCTGGGCGGCGACTCGCTGACGGTGACCCGCCTCATCTCCCTCGTCCACCGCGAACTGGCAGCCGACCTGACCTTCCAGGACGTATTCGACCACCCGAGCCCGCACGAGCTGGCGCAGCTCGTCGGAGTCTTCGGACGCTCCCCAGGAGAGACCTCCAGTGACCGACCCCAGTGACCTTCCCGTGCGCGAAGCGCCCCCCATCGCCCAGCCCTACCACTACCGGCGCCAGGAGCTGGTGGAACCCGACTGGCGACGGCTGCCCGGCTGGCGGGACGTCACCGCCGCCGAGTGGCGCGACGCCCAGTGGCAGCGGGCCCACTGTGTCAAGAACGCCCGCCAGTTACGGGCGGTGACCGGCATCGGGCTCGACGAGAAGTTCTACGACGACCTGGCCGAGGACCAGGAGCACATGGCCACCATGGCCATGCTGGTGACGCCGCAGATGCTCAACACCATGGCCCCGGAGACCGCGGCGGACTCCAGGCGCTACAGCGACGCGTTCTACGCCGATCCGATCCGCCGCTACATGGTGCCGGTGCGCTCCGACCGCGACCCGCGGTGGCCCAGCCACCCGCTCTCCCTCCGGGACTCGCTGCACGAGGCGGAGATGTGGGTGGTGGAGGGGCTGACCAGCCGCTACCCCACGAAGGTGCTCGCCGAACTGGTCTCCACGTGCCCGCAGTACTGCGGGCACTGCACCCGGATGGACCTGGTCGGCGGCTCCACCCCCAGTGTCGACAAGCAACGGCTGCTGCTGCGCCCCGTCGACCGGCAGGAGGCGATCCTCGGCCACCTCCGCCGCACCCCGGGCGTCCGCGACGTGGTCGTCTCCGGCGGCGACGTGGCCAACGTACCCTGGCCGCGGCTGGAGTCGTTCCTCATGCGGCTGCTGGAGATCGATACGGTCCGCGACATCCGGCTGGCCACCAAGGCTCTGGTGGGACTGCCGCAGCACTGGCTCCAGCCGAAGGTGGTGGCCGGCCTGGAGCGGGTCGCGGGCGTCGCCTCACGGCGCGGTGTCCACCTGGCCGTCCACACCCACGCCAACCACGTCCAGTCCGTGACGCCGCTGGTCGCGGAGGCCACCCGGGCCCTGCTCGACGCCGGGACCCGCGACGTGCGCAACCAGGGCGTGCTGATGCGGGGGGTCAACGACAGCGCGGCGGCCCTGCTGGACCTGTGCTTCGCGCTCCAGGGCGAAGCGGGCATCCTGCCGTACTACTTCTACATGTGCGACATGGTGCCCGGCGCCGAGCACTGGCGGACCTCGCTCACCGAGGCCCAGGAACTCCAGCACGCGATCATGGGGTATCTGCCCGGTTACGCCACTCCGCGCATCGTCTGCGACGTGCCGTACGTGGGCAAGCGGTGGGTGCACCAGGCCGTCGAGTACGACCGGGAGCGCGGTGTCTCGTACTGGACGAAGAACTACCGCACCCGGGTCGAACTCGACGACCCCGACGCGCTGACCCGCCGCTACCCCTTCTACGACCCGCTGTCCACGCTGCCCGAGAAGGGGTGGCGCTGGTGGGAGACGCGGGTCACCGCCGAGGAGCCGCGGGAATGCGTCTAGGGCGCGTTTCGAAAGTCCCGCCTGCTCGGCGACGCCTGGCACTTCCCCAGGCTCTCGGCTTCGCTCGAGCAGGGGAGGCCCCATCCCTCGCCACGTTGTCGGGATCGCCCCGATACAGCCGGTATCGGGGCGACCCTCCGCCGTGCGATCGCACGCACCGGACGCCGCCGAGCCCGCCCTCCGGGCGGACGGCGCTACTTTCGAAACACGCCCTGGTCCCGCGGTCCCCCGGCTACGACGGGCCGGGCCTACCGATAGCCGGTGAGGCCGTCCGCCAGCTCCTCCTCGTCGCCGTCACGCCGGGCGTAGAGAGCCTGTTGGAGGGCGAAGGTGCCGCGGATCGCGGCAATCCGCCGGGCCGTCGGACCGTCGTTCCAGCCGCCGAGCGTCAGCACCCGGTCCAGCAACTCCTCCCCGTAGCTGGCTCCGACGGCCGCCAGGTCCTCGGCGGGGTCGCCCAGGCTGACCTCGTCCCAGTCGATGACGCCGCTGAGGCGCGGTACACCGTCGGAGATCTCCCACAGGACGTTCTCGCCGCCGAGATCGCCGTGGACCACCGCGGAGGTGAGCGGGGGAAGGCTGTCGAGCGCGGCGAGTTCCCGTGCGGCGCGCTCGCGGCCGTGGTCGGCCATCAGCGGGAACAGTTCGGCGCGCACGTCCGCCGCGAATGTCTGCCACTGGTTCTCGGGGGCCGTCGGCAGCGCGGCGCGGACCCGCTCGTCCTTGCCCGCGGCGATGAGCCCGGAGAGGAGTTCGGCGTACTGCTCGGCCGCCGCTTCGGCGACCTCGGGGCGCTCCAGCGCGTCGTCCTCCAAAGGTGCCCCGGGGATCCGGCTCAGCACCAGGTGGGGCGGTTCGTCCGTGTCGCGGTCGCCGCCCTGGGCGAGCGGGCGCGGGGTGCGGAAACCGAGGTCGAGCCCGGCGAGGGCATGCAGGACGGTTGCCCGCGCGGGCAACCGCGCCGCGGCGGCCTCGGTGCGGGCGAAGCACACCACGCGCTCCGAGCCGACGACCACGTGGTGGAACTGCCCCTGATGGAGGGCGAGTTCGTCCTCCTTGTCGTCGGGCAGCAGGCGGACCAACAGGTCGCGGTGCGTCTCCATGATTTCCATGGTGGGTGAACTCTCCACTTCTCAGGCTTTCGCAAGCTCTCGATGTAAGTGCGTTGACGTGCTGAATCAGCTGAAGCAGGGGTACGACGATGGATGCGGTCGAATACGAGATGTTGCGGCACACGTGGTTCCCGGTCGCCCGGGTCGCCGATCTCAAGAACGGCGTCACGAGCGGCAGCATTCTCGGAGAAGAACTGGTGGTGTACGGCGACGGGGCTTCCGTCACCGTGGCCGAGGGCTTCTGCCCGCACCGCGGTGTGGCACTGCGGCTGGGGCAGGTGAGCGACGGCGCCCTGCAATGCCCGTACCACGGCTGGCTCTTCGAGGCGGGAAGTGGGCGGTGCACGCGCGTTCCCTCGTTGCCGCCGGGCCGCGACCGGCCGCACACGGCGCTGCGCACCTACCCCGCCGAGATCGCCTACGGCCTGGTGTGGAGCTGCCTCGCCGCCCCCTTCCTTCCGCTGCCGCGGCTGCCCGGGTACGTCGACGAGTCCTGGCAGATCGGCGCGGGCGAGCCCTACACCCTGAACTGCGGCATGCGGCAGCTGACCGAGAACTTCCGGGACAGGGCCCACTTCCCCTTCGTGCACGGGGACACGATGGGGGACGTGGCCCAGGTGGTGGAGCCCTACCGCATCGCGCGGGACGGCTGGCGCCTCGGATGGACCTCCTCGATGGGCTCCGAGAAGATGCCCGAGGACCTCGCCGAGGAGTTCGACCATCACCTGGACTACCGCCTCACCCTTCCGATGTTCGCGTCGATCTGTGTCTCCTCGCCGTCCGGCGGACGCCGACTGGTCGCGCAGGTGACCGCCCCGGTCTCGGCGGACGGGCTGCGCGTACGGCAGTTCTGGCTGGCCGGCACGGACGCGGTCTCCGCCGAGCAGGGCGCGGAGTTGGCGGATGTGCTCGGCTACGAGCGGCAGGTCTTCGAGGAGGACCACCCGATCGTGGAGAACCAGCGCCCGATCGAGGCGCCCATGGACCTGCACTCCCAAGTGCACACCGCCGCGGACAGGTTCAGCATCACCTACCGACGGGTTTACGCGGAGCTGCTGGAGAGTTACAAGGCGGGACGACGATGAGGGCGTCGGCGGCAGGTGCGGCCGTGTCCGGTGCGGCTGGGGCATGAATGGCGTTCTCCGGTACGGGTCAGAGCTGTTGGAGGGTGCGGGGGCCGTCGAGGCCGAGCCGCCACACCAGTTGGGCGACATGCACCCGGTCGCGCAGTTTCAGCTTGGTCAGGATGCGCGAGACGTGGCTCTTCACCGTCGCCTCACTGAGCCGGAGGCTTCGGGCGATCTCCCGGTTGCTGCGGCCACCGCCGATATGGAGGAGCACCTGCCTCTCGCGCTCGCTGAGCAGGCGGAGTTCGACCGGCTCGTCCGCCTGGCGGGGAATGAGGCGGAAGTTTCCGAAGAGACGGCGGGTGACGCCGGTCGGCAGGAACGCGCCGTCGGCCGCGACGGCCCGGATCGCGGAGCCGAAGTCCTCGCGCGGGGCGCTGAGGGGGAGGTAGCCGCGGACTCCGGCGGCGAGCGCCGCGAGCAGCAGTTCGTCGGTGTCGCGGTCGGCCACCATGACGGTCCCGCGGGACACCCCGCCGGGCAGGCGGCAGACCGTCGCGATGCCGTCGGAGACCATCATGGAGGCCCCGACGACCAGGACGTCCGGCAGCAGTTCGGCCGCGCGGTGTGCCAGTTCCTCGCGGTCGACCGCCGTTCCGACCACCTGGGCGCCGGCGATCTGCGAGAGCAGGACGAGCAGCCCGTTCCGGTGGACGTCCTTGTCCTCCGCCAGCAGGATCCGGACTTCGGGGACCGGCTCCGGCTCCGTCGACGCGGACCGCCGTACCGGTGCGGCCTCGTCCCTAGAGATCTGTCCCACGACTACCCCTTCGGTCAGTTCGGTCGTCCCTCGTTGAAGCCCGGAATCGTCAGTAATGCTAAGACTGAAAAGGGGAGGCTGCTTTGCCGTGAAATCAATTGACTGATAATCGACAGCGGATATTCGGACACCGGCCTGTTCTCGATCCTCGGCCAGGGATCTTCTTCCCGTCGATGCCTGTTCAGTGGTGTGCCGAAGAGGTGAAGGCGGAGTTGGGGTCACCATTTTCGAGATGGCCGAGTCGGGCGCTTGACGGTCGGCGTGCGGGCGATGTATTCGCGTTTTCTTTTGCTGGGTGAATGTGAAAATCAGGTCAAGGAAAAAACTCTAACGCTATTGGCGAGTCAATGGAGGTTTATGATGGTGAAATATGCGGTACTGCGGAGAGACCCTTACCGTCGACGGATCGTCGCCCACGCGGTGCTTGCCGCGGGAGCGATGGCCCTCCTCGCTTCCAGCACAACCGGAATCGGCCCGGGCGTCCCGGCAGCCGGCTCCACGACTGCCGCGCGCAGTGTGATCCTGTTGATCGGCGACGGCATGGGTGACTCCGAGATCACCCTCGCCCGCAACTACACGGTGGGCGCGGGGGGCGAGCTCCACATGGACCGCTTCCCGATGACAGGGACGTACACCACCTACTCCGTCGACGCGCGGGGCAAGCCCAACTACGTCACCGACTCCGCGGCGAGTGCCACCGCTTGGGCCACCGGCCGCAAGACCGTGAACGACCGGGTGTCCAAGACCCCCGACACCGACCGGGCGGTCCCGACCATTCTGGAACTCGCCCAGCGCGGCGGGTTCGCCACCGGCAGCGTCACGACCGCCGAGCTGACCGACGCCACCCCCGCGGCCATCGCCGCGCACGTCACCGATCGCAGCTGCCAGGGCCCCGCCGACATGGCGCTGTGCCCGGCGGACGCCCGGAGCGAGGGCGGCCCCGGATCCATCGCGGAGCAGACGGTCGCCCGACGGATCGATGTCCTGCTCGGCGGTGGCAGGCAGCGTTTCGAGCAGACCATCACGGAAGGCCCCGAGCGTGGCGCCACCGTGGTGCACCGCGCCCGCCAGCGTGGCTATCAGGTGGTGACGGACGCAGACGGCCTCGGCGCCGCACGCCGGGGGAGGCCGGTGCTGGGCCTCTTCTCCGCGGAGTCCGTGCCGGTCGAGTGGACGGGCAGGCCCGCCGCGGCGGCGGGCACGGCGCCCCAGCGCTGCGTTCGGACCAACCCAGGGCGCAGCTCACGCATCCCGAGCCTGGAGGCCCAGACGCGCAAGGCGATCGAACTCCTCGAAGCGGGCGCGAGCCGCAAGGGCCACGGCAAGGGCTTCTTCCTCCAGGTCGAAGGAGCCTCCATCGACAAGCAGAACCACGACGCCGACCCCTGCGGCCAGATCGGCGAGACCGTCGCCTTCGACCGCGCCGTCAAGGCGGCCAGGGAGTACGCCGCACGGCATCCCGACACCCTGGTCATCACCACCGCCGACCACGGACACAGCAGCCAGATCGTGCCGATGGCGGCCAGGCCCGGTGGGCTGTCCGCAACGCTGGTCACGGACGAGGGCGCGCTGATGAAAGTCGGCTACGCCACGCACGTGGGCGAGGAGGGCCAGGAGCACAGCGGTGTTCAGGTTCGCGTCGCCGCCGAGGGGCCCCAGTCCCACCGGGTACTCGGCAGCCATGACCAGACCGAACTCTTCACCACCCTGCGTCTGTCACTCGGACTGAACTGACCACCCACCACCGGGCAGCGAGGTCGAAACGCAGGACACACCTACGCCTGATCCGATGCGTTCCTCCCGGAACTCGGATCCGCGGGCGCGCGGTTCGACCGCGCTTGCCGTGCACTCCCGGTTCTCAGGGCCTCGACCTCGCCCCGAAGTTCGATCAGCTCTCGGTGCAGTGCCTGAATGGCGACGAGGGCCACTCCGTTGGCGTCGGTGCAGCAGATCGTCCGGTCGTTCTCACCGACCCCGAACGCCTTCCACCAGTCCTGCGCCATGGGCCCCAGGTGACGTACGTGCGGCGGGTCCCAGTGATACCGCCATGTGCTCACCGGCAGCCCGGCCACCTGCTCCAGCACCCGGTAGCCGTTGACCGGTCCGCTGCCGCACACCGCACCCGACACGGCATCGGAGGCCAGACCAGCGGCAGAAGCCCCCTGTCGCACGCCCAACCCGGCCAGGGCCGACATCAGCATCCTGACCACGGCCCCTTTGAACCGCCCGTGGCTCATCGCTCCCAGACCACCGCGGTGACCCCGGTCTTCAGCCGGCGGTCCGAAAAGAGCAGGCTGCCCCCGCCGCCGCGGTTCTCGGGGCTGCTCACCGGCAGTTGGACCAGGCCGCTGCCCACCCCACTGCTGTACGTCGTCCTGCCGACCGCCCCGACCTCACCGTCCCTGTTGATCATCGTGGTGTCGTGAGCGTCGTTGCCGACCGCAAGAATGTTCGTGCTTGCCAGGGCCTGGCCGCTCCACGCACCCGTACCGGCAGCCGCCGTGGCTGTCAGTACCAGCAGACGGCTGGCAACGCGCTTCGTGGACATCGAGCATCCTTCCGGGCCGGGACGCCAGGTGCGTCCGCGACACCCCTAACGGCCCATGCCGCAAAAAGGCACGTACGTCTCCGGCCCGGGGAGCCGGCCCGGAAGGTCAGGCCGTGACCGTGCACCGGCTCTGGGCGGAGAGGCGCCGCAGCGCCGCTTCCGCGAGCAGGGCGACGGACGCGACGGCGATCAACGGCTGCAGGGGTGCCCAGTAGCTCAGCGCACCGGACGACCCGAGGAGGACGAGCACGAGCTTGTTGCACACGGGGCAGCCCACGGCGAAGAACGACAGCACGCCGCCGGCGGCCCCCATACGGCCGTCCCGGACGGTCCCGGGAGGTCGTGCGGCCGGGGACGCGGTCGGGGCTGCGGCAGGCGGGCGGACGTACGTGCTCAGCACGAGGCCGGCCAGGACGGCGGTGAGGGCGAGGGCGGGATAGTTCCACCACTGCACCGGGACCGAGCGGCCGAACAGGGAGGTGGGCACCACATCGGTGGGCACGCCGACGGCGACGGCCGTGGCCAGGGCGCCGAGCCCCGCCACCAGCCACTGCCTGGCCTGCCACGCGCGCAGCGCCTCACCCGCCCGGCTCAAGGAGCGCCGGGAAGAGGACATGCGGAAATCTCCGTTTCCGGATGGAAGGGATCAAGGACGCGACCGCGAGGGCCGGCCTACATCCGCAGAACGGAGAAGGTGGTGACGGGATGAGGTGGCGCGGGGCCGCCGCGGCAGAACGAGGCGCCCGAACCGGCCGTCGGCACGGGGCCGTCCGTCCACTGCGGCGAACCGGGCGCCGGGAGGGTCCCGGTGGCGGCGGCGGAGCGGGGCGCGACGTCCTCGGCGGCCACCAGCTTCTTGCCGCACGGAGCCGAACCCTCGTCAGCCGAGGGCTGCACGGCGGTAGCCGCGGCCGCCTGCGACACGGACGTCGCGCCGGCAGGGGGCGCGTCCTGCGGCGAGGGGCGGCCGAGCAGGCAGAGCAGGCCGACCACGGCCACCAGGAGCGCGAGCAGCCCGCGCTGCGCGACGGTGGCCGCCGCGGGGGTCGTCGCTCGCCTCATGTGCGCCTGCTCTTCCTCGGAGGTCACCCCACGATAGAACACCCGAGCGGCGCTCCCGCCCTCGCCCTCGCGGGACGCCGAGGGCGAGGGCCGGAGCCCGGCCTCAGGCGAGCAGCTTCGCCTTCGCCCGCTCGTACTCCTCGGGGTTGAGCGCGCCCTTTTCCTTGAGCTCGGCGAGTTTCGCCAGATCCTTCACGTGGTCGCTGCCGCCGGATCCGCCCTGGCTCGTCGCGGCTTCGCGCACGTAGGTGCGGAACGCCGCCTCCGAGTCCTTGGCCAGCTTCTCGTCGCGTTCGTGCATGCTGCGACCGCGGACGATCAGGTAGATCAGTACGCCCAGATACGGCAGCAGGATGACGAGGACCAGCCAGCCCGCCTTGGCCCAGCCGTTCAGCGAGTGGTCCCGGAAGAGGTCGGTGACGACCTTGAACAGCAGGAAGAACCACATGACCCAGAGGAACAGGTACAGCATGGTCAGAAAGACGTCCAGGAGTGGGTAGTCGTCCATGGGGCTACTCCCTGTCGTACGGATGGTCCCTTATTCATACAGTGGGTCCGATTGGTCCGCATCTGTGGGTACAGGGGAGGTGTGCCGGCGTGGAGGGCGGTGCGTCAGGCGCGGTTCTCGTCCGGGGCGATCCGCAGCACGTGCGCGGGCCGGTGGGTGATGCCCAGCTCCGGTCGCCACGCCGCGAGGATCTGTGCCGACGGGTCGAACAACGGGGTCGGCAGTTCCTCGGGCACGGTCCACCGCCAGGCACTGATCAGGTGAGGTTCGGTCACCTCGGGGACGCCGGAGGCGAGCCGCACGACGGCCGCCATGCTGACGCGGTTGATCCCGCCGATCACGTCGTGGACCATCGCGACGACGCCCACGGCCGTCTCGTCGACCTCCAGGCCCGTCTCCTCGCGCAGCTCCCGGGCTGCCGCCGCGGCGATCGACTCGTGCGTCGCGTCGACCTTCCCGCCCGGCAGCTCCCACGTACCGCTGTGGTGCCGGCCCAGCAGCACGCGCCCCCGGCCGTCCTCGACGATCACGCCGACCCCGAGGGCCGCCTGTGCCGTGGGCGGGCGGGTGTTGCGGGCGGGCTCGGTGACAGGTTCGGCTGACATGGTGCTGGTTCTCCGCTCTCCGGTGCCGGGTTCGGACCACCGTAGCGAAGCGGCCGGGGCCGCCGGGGCGGCTGCGGGCGGCGCGGCAGCGCGGGTGCGCTCATGTCACCAGGCGCAGCGACCTCTCCGCGATGCCGAGCCGTACGCTCTGACCCCAGGTCAGCTCCAGGGCGTCGGACTCCATTCCGTCCCCGAAGACCACGACCCGGTCCGACTCCACGGTCAGCCGCAGCCCCTGCCCGCGCCCCAGCGCGCCCGCCACCCTGGACGTCCCGGTCGCCGGGGAGGGCCAGGCCTCGCGGACGAACCACAGGAGGCGCGGGTCGCACGGCGCGGGCAGCGGCAGGGTGCCGCCGCGCTCCAGCCACAGCGAACGCAGCCAGCCGGTGGCGCCCGTGCCGGTGCCGACCAGCACCCCGGAGGAGGCCTGGGCCTCGCCCGGGGCGCTCTCGCCGTCGGGGCCCAGGCGGTAGCGGGCCGTCTGGTGGCCGGGCGGCCCGAGGTAGATCTCGTTCAGGGCGAGGAGGCGCTGCGTGTCGTCGGCCACCGCCTCGACCATCGTCAGCTCCTCGGCACTGCCCCCGGCGGTGGTCGCGGCGCGCAGCAGGGCGGCCGCGTCGGCCCGGCGGTGGCGGACCAGGACCCCGGGGTTGCGCCCCGGGTCGGTGTCGATGCCCACCACCGGCTGCCCGGACAGGTACTTCGCGGTGTTGGCGACCAGTCCGTCCTGGCCGACCACGACCACCACGTCCTGCGGGGCGAACAGGAAGCGGTCCAGGTCCGCCCGCTCCACCCGGGAGCTGCGCCAGGTGAGGGGCACCGCCGCCGCCACCTCCCGCAGCGCCTGCCGGGTGTCCTCGTGGCGGCGGGCCACCTCGTCGATCGAGCGGCCCCGACTGGACAGGAAGAACGCGGCCTGTCCATGCGTCCCGTGCCGGGCGAGCAGTTCCTCGTACTCCGTCCGCCGGTGGACGAGCACCGCCCGGGGCGCCAGGCTCACGTGCCCGCCCCGCCTTCCGGACGGGCGAGCTTGGCGAGCAGCCCGGTGAGCACGTCGGGGGAGAGGGTGATGCTCTCGACGCGCGGCAGGTTCTCCGCGAGCCGGGTCGCCGCCAGGGCGTGCAGTGTGGCCGGATCGGCCTCGCCGTGCACCCGCAGCCAGGCGGCCTGGGCCTCGGCCCGCGCCGCGCCCGTCTCGCGCGCCGACTCGGCCTCCGCGCGGGCCAGGCGCACCTTGCGGGCCGCCTCCGCCTCGGTCCGCACGCCGTCGGCCGCGGCCTTCTCCTCGGCCTCGCGGCGGGCGTTGGTGCCGCGCTGGTCGACCAGCTGCTCCTCGCGCCGGGCCAGTTCGATCTGGCTGGCCAGCTCGTTCTCGGCGATGGCGCGTTCGCGCTCGACGGCCACGGCCCGCCGCTCGTAGGTGGCCCGGTCCGCCTCCTGCTGGATCTGCTCGCGGGCCGGGGTGCGCAGGGCACGCTCCACCTCGGCCTCGGGGCGGATCGCGACGACGCGCACGGCCACCACGTCGATGCCGGTGGCCGGGAGGCGCGGCTCGGCGGCGAGACCGGTGGCGACCCGTTCGCGTACGGACGCGACCCCGTCGACCAGGGCCGCCGCGAGCGGGGTGCGGGCCAGCACGTCCAGCGTGTGCTGCTGCGCGGTCTCGGTGAGCAGGGTGGCGATCTGTTCCAGCGGTGCGCCGCGCCAGCTCCCGGTGTCCGGGTCCACGGAGAAGTCGAGCCGGTTCGCCGCCTCGGCCGGATCGCTGATCCGGTAGGTGACGGTGGCCTGCACGGTGACGTCCTGGAAGTCGGCCGTACGGGCGTGGAACGCCATGGCCAGCTCCCGGTCGTCGACCGGCACTTCGGAGAGCGCCGCCGACAGCGACCGGTACCAGAAGCTGAGCCCTTGACCGTCGTGGGTGAGCCGGCCGCGCTTGTGGTGGCGGATGTGGGCGGTGGGTGCGGAGCGCAGATGGCGCCAGCCGAAGCGCCGAGTGATGTCGGCCATGATGAGACCCCCTGAATTTCGTCAGTACGACGATAAGCGGTGGAGGTGAATAGAGTCAAGGTGACGAGAAGGGGGGCATGGTCCGGCGGGTCGCATACCTGGCCGGGATCTCGCCTCCCCCGTGCACGGCGAGATCGGCGCCGTTGACGTACGAGGAGAGGTCGCAGGCCAGCCAGAGGCAGGCCCGCGCCACGTCGTCCGGTTCCGCCAGTCGTCCCATCGGGACGATGTCCGCCACCGCGGCTCCCTCGTCGTCGCCGTACAGCGCGGTGGCGTTCTCGGTGCGGATGGGGCCCGCGGTGATGTGGTTGACCCGGACCCGCGGCGCCCATTCGAGGGCCAGTGCGCGGGTCAGTCCGAGCAGGCCCGCCTTGGCCGCGGTGTAGGCGGCGGTGCCCGGTTGCGGGTCGTGGGCGGAGACGCTGCCGATGTTGATCACGCACCCGCCGTCCGGCTGCTCCCGCATCACCAGATTCGCCGCCTGTGCCGTGTGGAAGGGCGCGAGGAGGTTGAGCGCGACCACCTTCTCGACGAAGCGCGGTGAGACAGTCGCCGCGTCTGCGTCCGGGGAGCCGCCCGCGTTGTTCACGAGCACGTCCAGGCGGCCGAACCGCTCGGCGGTCGTGCGGACGAGATCCGCTGCCGCCGCGGGATCCCGCAGGTCCGCGGCCCGGAACGAGGCCGCGCGCCCGCCCGTGGACGGCGGCGCGTGCGGGGTGCGGCGCCCGCAGACCATGACGTCCGCGCCGCTCGCGAGGAAGGCTCTCGCCAACGCGGCCCCCAGGCCCCTGGTGCCGCCGGTGACCAGTGCCACCCGCCCGGTGAGGTCCATCGCACGGTACTGGTCCATGGTCCGCCCTTCGCCCTGGTTCCGGAGCTTCGCCGGAGCGCGCCCGGCGCCCGGCCGTGCAAAGCTACCAAGCGCTTGTTAGGTCATCCATAGCTGCGCCGTGATGACTGGCTGGGCCGTGAAGACCGCGGACGCACCGTGAAGAGGCACTGACGTGCGGGCGGAGGGGCGGACACACGGGCGGCCGGTGGCCTCCGCAGAGGTCACCGGCCGGCCGGGCGGTGCGCCGCCCCCGTCCCCACGGTGCGGCGCGCGGGTGGGCCGCCGCCCATCCGCTGGGGCGGGCGGTCCACGTCTGTCAGGACTCCGGCGCTCCCGCCGTGAGTCCGAGGCTCGGAAGGATCGCCATCTCGACGAACCGGGTCAGATACGCCGCGTCGGCGTAACGCCCCTCCAGCAGCGGCCGGGCGCGCATCACGCCGAGCAGCTGGGCCGCGACGAACTCCGCCCCCGGGAGGTCCGCCGCGATCTCGCCGCGCTCCCGACCCCGCCGGACCATCGTGTCGATCGCCGCGATCTCCGGCAGGATCAGCGCCTCACGCAGTGCGCACAGCAGATCCGGGCTCTGGAGCGCGGCATGGCTGAGGGCGTGCATCAGCGGGGTGTCGCTCCCCGAGGCCTCACCGATCGCCCGCGCGGCCTCCAACAGGTCCCCGGCCAGTGTCCCGGTGTCGATGTTCGGGAGCCGCATCCGCCGGGTGCCGTGCAGCGCGGCCACGACCAGCTCCGGCTTGGAGCCCCACTGCCGGTACAGCGTCGACTTCCCGCACCGGGTGCGCGAGGCGACGCCCTCCATCGTCAGCGACTCGTAACCGCTCTCCCGCAGCAGCTCCAGGACCGCCGCGTAGAGCTCCTGCGCCCGCTCCGGTGTGATCTTCGACCGGCGGGACGTGAGGGCTGACTCCTGCGCGGAATCGGGCGACGGCATGGGCTGTACCTCCTGCGGCGGTGCGGTGAGGTTCTCGATACGCCAGTGTACCGATACGCGCGTGTACCGATACGCCGCCGTATCGGTACACTGGCGTATCGATACGGCGTGGATCTCACCGGGCCGTCCCTGCACCGCTTCGCATCCAAGGGGGCACCGGGTGACCTGCGCCCGCACCGAGCCCACGGACCAGGAGCCGGACATACGTGCCCGACCGCCCCTCGTCCGCGAGTTCCTTCTCGTGGCCGGACTCTTCCTGGCCTACAAGTTCGGCCGCCGGGCCGCCAACGGTCATGTCGAGGAGGCGTTCCGCAACGCGCGGAACGTGTGGGACCTTGAACGCGCCCTGCACCTTCCCGGCGAGGGCGCGGTCCAGGGGCTGCTGCTGCACGGCCGGCCCCTGATCCACGCGGCGAACACCTACTACGCCACCGTGCACTTCCCGGCCACGGTCCTCTTCCTGGTCTGGCTCTACTGGCGCCGCCCCCGCCACTACGTCCGGTCGCGCCGGGTTCTCGCCGCGCTCACCGCCGCCGCCCTGGTCCTGCACCTGCTGTTCCCGCTGGCCCCGCCCCGGATGCTGTCGGTCGCCGGACTCGTCGACACCGGTCAGGTCTACGGACCGACGGTGTACGGACAGACGCCCGCGACCGACACGATGGCGAACCAGTTCGCCGCGATGCCCTCGCTGCACGTCGGCTGGGCCGTGATGGTCGCGGTCGGGCTGATCCTCGCCACCCGTTCCCGGTGGCGCTGGCTGTGGCTGCTGCACCCGGCGCTGACGCTGCTCGTCGTCGTGGGCACGGCCAACCACTACTGGCTCGACGCGATCGTCGTCGGGGCGATGCTCGCCCTCGCCCTCGCCGTCTTCCGGCTGCCGCTGACCGCCCGGACCGTTCCCGCGCGGCCGCCCGGGCAGGGCCGGTGGAGGAGCGGCGACGCACCTCCCGTACCGGCGTACGCGGGTGGCGCGAGGCCCGGGGACTTCGCGTCGGCCGCCCCGGCGGGGTCCGCCGGGCCCGTCACGGCGCCCGGGACCTTCGCGGCGGCCGGTGTGCCGCCGTCCCTCGGAGCCGTCGGCGGCTCCGCCGAGCCCGCCACCGGCTCGGATGCCGGATCACGGGCGCCCGCCCGGGCCGGAGCGGTGCGATGAGCGCCACGCTGCTCGCCGTCGCGCTCTCCCTCGTCTCGGCCGGCGCCTACGCGGCCGCCGCCGTGGCGCAGTCCCGGCTCGCCGGCCGCACCGACCCGTCCACCGGAGTCCTGCGCCTCCTGGGCCGTGGCGCCTGGTGGTCGGCGGTCGGCCTCAACGCCGGGGGAGCGCTGCTGCACGTCGCCGCGCTCAACTACGGCCCGCTCACCCTCGTCCAGCCGCTGGGCGCGCTCACCCTCGTCGTCGCCGTCCCGCTCGGGGCGCGCGCCGCCGGACGCCGGGTCGGCCGCGTCGAGTGGCGCGGTACGGCCCTGACCCTGCTCGGCCTCGGCGCACTGCTCCTGACCGCGGGCGGCTCCGCGCCCCACGAGACCCTCAGCCTTCCCGAGGCGCTGGGCGTGGGCGCGGCGACCATGGCGGTCGTCGCCGGACTCGGCAGGCCCGGGGCCCGCCCGGGGCTGCGGCACGCGGCGGCCTCCGGGATCACCTCCGGGGTCGCGTCCGCGCTCACCCAGACCCTCACCGTCGCGGTCACCGACCACTCCGGCGGGCCGCTGTTCAGCTGGCGGCTGCTGACGGTGGCGCTGCTCGTCTCCGCCTTCGCGATGGGCGGCCTGCTGCTGTCCCAGACCGCGTACCGGGGCGGGCTCGGCGCGCCGCTCGCCGTGGTCACCCTCGCCAACCCGGTCGCCGCCGCCGCGATCGGCCTGGCCCTGCTCGGCGAGCGCCTCCAGGGCGGGCCGGTCAGCCTGGTGCTCGCCCTCCTCGGCTCGGCGGCGGCGGTGCGCGGGGTGATCCTCCTCAGCCGGGCCCAGGGGCGGAACACGGGTCCGGAGGCCCCGCCCGAGGTCCCTGTCCCGGGGGACCAGGTCCCCTCCAGGGTCGTCATCGGCAGCCCCCGGCGCGCGGACCCCGCACCGCCGGCGGGCGTCCCGGAACCCGTCCCCGCCCACGCGAGCGGCTGACCGGCCCCGCGGCGGGAGCGTGACCGACGGGGCGACCGGGCCGTCCGGCTCTGCCGTTCAGTCCTCCAGGTCGGCGATGGCCCGGGTCAGCCAGCTGATCCAGAACGTCTCCAGGTCGATGCCGCCGCGCAGCACCAGATACCGCAGCCGGTCCTCGTCGGTCGTCGGCGCGGGGGTGAAGTTCCGCTGCTCGATCTCCCGGTACTCCGCCAACTGGTTTTCGTGCAGGGCGAGATGCCGGCGCAGTTCCACGCCCATGCCGTCCGCGCCGACCACCGCCGCCGCCCGCATCCGCAGCAGGAGCGGGTCGCGGACCGGCCGGGGATCCTCGGGGAGGGCCACCCATGCCGCCAGTTCCTCGCGGCCCGCGGGCAGGACCTCGTACTCCTTCTTCTGCCCCCGGGCCGGCACCGCCGCGGGCAGCGCCCTGATCCGACCGGCCTGCTCCAGTTTTCCCAGCTCGCGATAGATCTGCTGGTGTGTCGAGGACCAGAAGTAGCCGATCGACCGGTCGAACCTGCGGGTCAGTTCCAGACCCGAGGACGGCTTCTCCAGCAGAGCGGTGAGAATCGCGTGCGGCAGTGACATGGGGTGCATCCTAAGGACGTACGGAGACCGGGGCGCGCAGGCCCTTTCGCCTGCGCCCCGGGCGCCCGGGCGCTCACAGCGCGGCGGCCAGCTCCGTGCCCTGGCGGATGGCCCGCTTCGCGTCCAGCTCGGCCGCCACGTCCGCGCCGCCGATCAGATGGACCGGGACGGCGCCCGCGCGCAGCTCCTCGTACAGCTCGCGGCGCGGTTCCTGGCCCGCGCACAGCACCACCGTGTCGACCGGCAGCACCCGTCGCTCACCGTCGACGGTGAGGTGGAGTCCCTCGTCGTCGATGAGGTCGTAGGAGGCTCCGGCGATCATCTCGACGCCCCGGTGGCGCAGTTCGGTGCGGTGGATCCACCCCGTCGTCTTGCCGAGCCCCGCACCGACCTTGGTGGTCCTGCGCTGGACCAGGTGGACCGTGCGCGGCGACTTGGGACGCTCGGGCGCGCGCAGCCCGCCGCGCTCCGCGTAGGAGGTGTCGACGCCCCACTGCCGGAAGAACGTGTCCGCGTCCAGGCTCGCCGCGTCACCGCCGTCGGTCAGGAACTCCGCGACGTCGAAGCCGATGCCGCCCGCGCCGACGATGGCGACGCGGTCGCCGACCGTCGCCCCGTCGCGCAGCACGTCCAGGTAGCTGACGACGTTCGGGTGGTCCGTGCCGGGGATCGCCGGGGTACGCGGCTCGACGCCGGTGGCGAGCACGATCTCGTCGAAGCCTCCGAGCGAACCGGCGTCCGCCCGGGTGCCCAGCCGGACGTCGACGCCCAGCTCGGCCAGTCGCGTGCGGAAGTAGCGCAGCGTCTCGTCGAACTCCTCCTTGCCCGGCACCCGGCGCGCCACGTTCAGCTGCCCGCCGATCTCGTCCGCCGTGTCGAACAGGGTCACCGCGTGCCCCCGCTCGGCCGCCGTCACGGAGCACGCGAGGCCCGCCGGCCCGGCGCCGACCACGGCGACGCGCTTACGGGTCCGGGTCGGGCTCAGGATCAGCTCGGTCTCGTGGCAGGCGCGCGGATTGACCAGACAGGAGGTGATCTGGAGGCTGAAGATGTGGTCCAGGCAGGCCTGGTTGCAACCGATGCAGGTGTTGATGGCGTCGGCCCGGCCCGCCGCCGCCTTCGCGACGAACTCCGGGTCGGCCAGGAAAGGGCGGGCCATGGAGACCATGTCGGCCCGGCCGGAGGCGAGGATCTCCTCGGCGACCTCGGGGGTGTTGATGCGGTTGCTCGTCACCAGCGGTACGGAGACCGCGCCGCGCACCTTCTCGGTCACCCAGCTGAACGCGCCGCGCGGTACGGAGGTGGCGATGGTCGGGATCCGCGCCTCGTGCCAGCCGATGCCGGTGTTGATGATCGTCGCGCCCGCCGCCTCGATCGCCTTCGCGAGCGTCACGACCTCCTCCAGCGTCGAGCCGCCCGGCACCAGGTCGAGCATGGAGAGCCGGTAGATCAGGATGAAGTCGTCGCCGACCCGCTCGCGGACCCGGCGCACGATCTCGACGGGCAGGCGCATGCGGTTCTCGTAACCGCCGCCCCAGCGGTCGGTGCGGTGATTGGTCGCGGAGACGATGAACTCGTTGATCAGATAGCCCTCGGAGCCCATGATCTCGACGCCGTCGTAGCCCGCGAGGCGTGCGAGACCGGCCGCTCGCACGAACTCCTCGATGGTCTCCTCGACCTGGTCGTCGGTGAGCGCGTTCGGGGTGAAACCGCTGATCGGGGCCTTGAGCGCGCTCGGTGCCACCAGGTCGGGGTGGTGCGCGTACCGCCCGAAGTGCAGGATCTGCATGGCGATCCGGCCGCCCGCCGCGTGCACCGCCGAGGTGATCTCCCGGTGCTGTTCGGCCTCCGCCCCGGTCGTCATCTTGGCCCCGCCGGGGAAGGAGCAGGCCCGTTCGCTGGGGGCGATGCCGCCGGTGACCATGAGGCCGACGCCGCCCCGGGCGCGCTCGGCGTAGAACGCGGCCATCCGCTCGAAGCCGCGTTCGGCCTCCTCCAGGCCGATGTGCATCGATCCCATGAGCACCCGGTTGGGCAGGGTGGTGAACCCGAGGTCCAGGGGGCTCAGCAGGGTCGGGTACAGGCTCATGGGGGTCTCCTCCGCACAGGGTCGTCGGGTCAGTTGTAGACCACCGCCAAGCGCTTATGCAACGAGTTGCACAATGATCTGCGTCGCACCCCGCCCTTGGGGCGCCGGGCCCGTGCCACGGACGGCGTACCCGGCCGCGCCCGCCCGCCTCCCGCGGACGAGAGTGGGTCCGTACCCGATACCCCTCACCCCGGGAGTCCTCATGGTCTGCGTCAACCGGCGTGATCTCGGTCTGCTCGCCCTGCGCGTCGGCACCGGCGCGGTGCTCGCCGCCCACGGCAGCCAGAAGCTGGCCGGCTGGTTCGGCGGCGGAGGCATCCAGGGCACCACGGCCGCGATGGAGGCGATGGGATTCCACCCGCCCAAGCACAGCGCCGTGGCCGCCGGGCTCGGCGAGGCGGGCGGCGGCGTCCTGCTGGCCCTGGGCCTCGCCACCCCGGCGGCGGGCGCGGCGGCCGCCGGGGCGATGGCCGGCGCGGTGGCCGTGCACGCCCCGGCGGGCTTCTTCGCCCAGGGCGGCGGCTACGAGTACCCGGCGTTCCTCGGCTTCACCGCCGCGGCCATCGGTCTGACCGGCCCCGGCCGTTACTCCGTGGACCACGCCACCTGCCATGTCTTCGACCGCCCCTGGATGGTCGCGCTGGCCTTCGCGGGCAGTGCGGTCGCCGCCGCGGCGGTGGTCGGCAGGCGCGCGAAGGGACAGGCCGACCAGGCGCGGGAGGAGTCCTGATGGCCGAGGACCCCTCCCGTGCAGCCGACTCCTCCCGTGCCGTCGACCCGTCCGGCGCCGGCGCCCCGCCGCCACCGGCCGGCTTCGCACAGGAGCCCCGGACCGGACCCGGGCAGGGGGACACGCCGTGGCAGCGCGTCGACGGACCGGCCGGCCACGCACCGGCGCCCGATCCGGACAGCCCCTGGGTGACCGGCGGGGTGCTCTTCGCCGGGATCCTGATGCTCTGCCAAGGCGTGGTGGCGGCTCTGGAGGGCGTCGCGGCCCTTGCCGACGGGGACGTCTACGGCGACGTCGGCGAGTACCTCTACCGGATCAGCCTCACCGGCTGGGGCTGGATCCACCTGGTGCTCGGCGTCTGCGTGGCCGTCACCGGGGCCGCGCTGCTCAAGGGGGCGGGGTGGGCGCGGGTGGCCGGCATCCTCTTCGCCTCCCTGAGCCTCTTCGCGCACTTCCTCTTCCTGCCGTACGCGCCCCTCTGGTCGGTGATCGTCGTCGCCCTGGACCTCTTCGTCATCTGGGCCCTGGCCGCCTACCGGGACCCGGACCCGGTTTCCGCGACCGTGCCGCGCTGACCGTCCGCCCCTTCCCGGCTCAGGGCACCCGGCCACCACGCCTTCGGTCCGATGTCCCGCACCAGGGCCGGGACGAGGAGCGACCGGACGACCAGCGTGTCCAGCAGGACGCCGAAGGCCACGATGAACGCGATCTGGAGCAGGAACGCCAGCGGGATCACGCCCAACGCGGCGAAGGTGGCCGCCAGGACGACGCCCGCCGACGTGATGACCCCGCCGGTCGTGGTGAGCCCGCGCAGGATGCCCTCCCTGGTGCCGTGGCGCAGCGACTCCTCCCGGACCCGGGACATCAGGAAGATGTTGTAGTCGACGCCGAGGGCGACCAGGAACACGAACCCGTACAGCGGTACCGACGAGTCCGTGCCGCTGAAGCCGAACACATGGGTGAAGACCAGCGAGGAGATGCCGAGGGTGGCGAGGAAGTTCAGCGCCACGGTCGCCACGAGCAGCACCGGCATCAGCAGTGACCGCAGGAGGAAGACGAGGATCACCAGGATGATCGCCAGCACCACCGGCACGATCAGCATGCGGTCGTCCTCCGCCGTCCGCTGGGTGTCGTACTGCTGGGCGGTGTAGCCGCCGACGAGTGCGTCCGAACCGGGCACGGCGTGGACCGCGGTGCGCAGCGCGGCCACCGCCTCCTTGGCCCCGTCGCTGTCGGCCGCGTCCTTGAGGGTCGCGTCGACGCGGACCTTGCCGTCGACGACGAGGGGTTCGCCGCCCGGCCGCCCGCCCGCGCTCACCGGTGCGACCGAAGCCACTCCTTCGGTGCGTTCGGCGGCCTCGGTGACCTCGGGCAGGCGGTCCGCCGCGGCGATGATCACGGCCGGATTGCCCGAACCGCCGGGGAAGTGTTCGCTCAGCGTCTCCTGGGCGGCCACGGACGGGGCGTCGTTGACGAAGATCTCGTCGAGCGGAACCCCCTTGGAGGTGAGCGTGGGGGCGAACGCGGCACAGGCGATCAGGGCCGCCAGGGTGATCGCCCACACCTTGCGGGGCGCCCGGTCGACGAGGGCGGCGACCTTGTGCCAGATGCCGTGGCCGCCGGACACCTCGTCGTCGGCGGGCTTGGGCTTCGCCGGCCAGTAGGCCTTCCGGCCGAGCAGCACCAGGGCGGCGGGCAGGAAGGTGAGGGCGCTCAGGACCGAGCAGACGATGCCGATCGCGCCCACCGGCCCGAGGGCCCGGTTGTTGGTGAGGTCGCTGAGCAGCAGGGCGAGCAGCCCCGCGGCCACCGTCGCGGCGCTGGCCGTGATCGGGCCGAAGGACTCACGCAGCGCGACGCGCATCGCGGTGAACCGATCGCCGTGGACGGCGAGTTCCTCCCGGAACCGGGCGGTGAGCAGCAGCGCGTAGTCCGTCGCCGCGCCGATCACCAGGATCGACAGGATGCCCTGCACCTGACCGTCCACGCGCACGATGTCGTGGTCGGCGAGGACGTAGACGATCGCACAGGACAGGGCCAGGGCGAACACGGCGCCGAGGATGATGACGAAGGGCAGCAGCACGCTGCGGTAGACCAGCAGCAGGATGACGAGCACCGTGATCAGGGCGACTCCGAGCAGCAGCCCGTCGATGCCCGCGAAGGCGTCGGACAGGTCGGCCTGGCTCGCGGCGGGCCCCGCCAGCTGGACCGTCGTGCCGGGCACGGACGCACCCGCCTCCTCGATCCTCTCCAGCACCGTCGGCAGTTCGTCCCCGAGACCGGGGCTCAACTGCACGATGCCCTGGAGCGCGAGGCCGTCCTTCGAGGGCAGTGCGGGGGAGGGCGCTCCGACGACACCGTCGCTCCCGGCGAGCGAGGCGAGGGCGCCGGTGGCGGCCTCCCGCTGCTCGTCGTTCACCGGCGCGTCCTTCTTCGCCGACGTCCAGACGACGATGGCCGGCAGGGTCTCGTTCTGCTGGAACGCCTTCTGCGCGTCGATGACTTGGGTGGACTCGGCGTTCTGGGGCAGGAAAGCGGCCTGGTCGTTGGTGGCGACCTCACCGAGCTTTCCGGCGTACGGGCCGAGCCCGCCGCCGATGCCGAGCCACGCGATCAGCAGCACGACGGGGACAAGCCAGCGGATCGACCGTGCGGAGCGTGCAGGGGTGGACATGTCTCTCCCGGGGGTGGAGATATCTCAGTAATGAACAATCTCAATCGTTGAAATACATTACGGGAACGCTCGCGCGGGCAACCGCAGGGGGGTGGGTTCGGCGGCCGCGGGTCCATCCATGGACGCACCCGACCCGGCAGTTGAAGCTCAGCGACGCGCCGTGGGGACTTCGCCCAGCTCCTCGTTCATGGCGGCGAGGAAGCGCAGGACGGTCGTCAGCTCCGTCTCGCTGAAGCGGGCTCTGGCTCGTGCCGTGGCCTCGGCGAGCGGCATGAAGTAGTCGCGGGCGGCTGTCCGGGCGCTCGCCTCGTAGTACACGTGCACGACCCGGCGGTCGCTGCTCTCCCGGGCCCGGCGGACATGACCGGCCCGCTCCAGCCGGTCCAGGCAGGCGGTCACCGCGCCGGAGGTGAGACCCAGATGCTCGCGCAGCGCCCCCGGGGTGAGGGGCGACGGGGCGTCGAGGATGGCAGCGAGCGCGCTCACGTCCGTGGGATGCAGCTGCTGGTGCGCCGCGAAACCGTGAGTCATCCGGTTGATCTCGCCGTTCATCCGGCGGAGCTCCACCGCGAACGCCTGGAGGTCCGCGAGCGGCGCCCCGGGCTCCGGGGCGCCGCTGTGGGTCGGTCGGTCGTCGGCGCTGGTCACGCGCTCAGCGTATAGAACGGGCGCGCGGGAGCCGTGCCCGGACCGTCGTGGGGTCCGGGCGCGGGACCCGCCGTGCGCGGAGGCGGCGGCGCAACCGTCACTACGACGGCGGCATGAGCACGGTGTCGACCAGGTTCACCGTGGCGTTGGCGGTCGGCACATTGCCGCAGACGATCTTCGAGGAGTCGTTCACCGTGAACTCGGTGCCTGAGCCCTTCGTCGTGAGTTCGCTGCCCTCCAGCGTCTTGAAGGTGCCGTCCTCCATCTGCTGGGTCGTGACCTTCTCGCCCACCACGTGGTACGTCAACACCTTGGTGAGCTGGGCCTTGTCGTTGAGGAGAGCCTCCAGATCAGCCTGCGGGATCTTCTCGAAGGCGGCGTTGGTCGGCGCGAACACCGTGATGTTCTTCGCGTTGTTGAGCGTGTCGACCAGGCCGGCCTTCTTCACCGCGCTGACGAGGGTGGAGAGTTCGGGGTTGTTGGACGCGGCGGTGGCGACCGGGTCCTTCGCCATGCCTTCCAGGCTGCCCGCGCCCTCCTTCGGTACGGAGGAGCAGGCGGGGCCGTACGGTTCGGCAGGTGCCTCGGCCTGGGCCTGCGGAGCGAAGAACGCCAGAGAGGCGGGAAGGGCCAGTGCCGCGGCGGCCGCCGCGGTGCGCTGCAGACGGGTGATCGTCATGATGTCTCCTCCGGCGAGCGGGGGTGGGTCTTCTCCTTCTCTCCACGCTGACGCGCCTTCGCCCGGACCGCTCGCCGCGTCGTTTCTGCGTCGAAAGTCATGCTCCGGCGCGCTCATGACATTGATCCGCCGGACCGGGGCAACCGGGATGCATGAATACCCGTTCAGTAACAGCGCAGGGACGCGGCCAGGCGAGAAGAGCCGCCAACAGCACCGCGATGGAGGCAGGAGCCCGCGCGGGCTTCGTGGCACGCGGGGTGATCTACGTCCTCGTGGGCGCCCTCGCCCTGCAGATCGCGCTGTCCGGAGGCGGCGGGAAACAGGCCGACCGGGGCGGCGCGATCGGCGAGATAGCCGAGAAGCCCTTCGGGAAGATCCTGTTGTGGGTGCTGGGCATCGCGCTGGTGGGGATGGCGCTCTGGCGACTGTCCGAGGCACTGTTCGGCGCGGCCGGGGCCGACGGTCGCAAGCCCACCAAGCGGGCCATGGCGGCGGGCCGTGCCGTCTTCTACGGATTCGTCGCCTACTCCGTCCTGTCCTTCGCCGCCGGTGACTCGGGCAGCGGGAGCGGATCGTCGGACCAGCAGTCGAAGGACATCACCGCCAAGGCGCTCGGCTGGCCCGGAGGCCAGTGGATCGTCGGGATCGCGGGCGTGGGGGTGGCTTGCGCCGGTCTCTGGATCGCGGTCCGGGCGCTCATGCGGAAATACCACAAGCACCTGAAGATGTCCGAGATGTCCAAGCGGGTTCGGCAGGCGGTCGACTTCACCGGAGTCTTCGGCGGTACGGCGCGCGGCATCGTGTTCGCCACGGCGGGGGGATTCGCGGTGGCCGCAGCGATCGAGCACCAGCCGGACAAGTCCAAGGGCATGGACGACACCCTGCGTTCCTTCACCGACACCCCCGTCGGCCCGTATCTTTTGGTGATTATCGCCCTCGGACTGATCGCTTTCGGCGTCTTCTCCTGGTTCACCGGCCGCTATCGCAAGGTCTGAGCGCCACTCCGCCCGAGCTGTCCGCCCGCCGCCGCACTCCTGCGGGCGGCGGCGGCCTCGCGGTCCGCCTGCTCCGGGTGGCGGCTGCGCCAGTACGGATTGTCGTGCGGCAGGCCGCCCGTCACCCGTCCGTACATGCCGAACGTGAGGATCAGCAGCCCCATCACGAAACTGAAGACGACGTTCGGCATCCCGAAGTCCAGGATGTTCGCGGCCCGGTCCAGGATGAAGAGGTGGCCGAAGCCGCTCAGCAGGAAGAGCGTGCCGATCGTCATGTTCAGGGTGGACGCGACGTTTCCGCCCACCGCGGCCCCGGCGATCAGCAGCACGCCGACGACCACCGAGATCAGGCTCAGCAGGCCGTTGGTCGACAGCCCGGCGATGTGATCGCCGCTGGTGTCGAAGAAGCTCAGCCGACTCGTGAAGCCGAGGATGCCGAAGATCAGCAGGATGGCGCCGCAGAGGCCCGCGCCGATCCGGTACACCTTCGCCAGCCGGTGATCTACGGGGAGTTCGTTGCTCAGTCTCATGGCCGTCTCCTGTCCGTCCTGCCGCGGCCGGGGCGGGGCAGTGTGGGGGCTGGGCGAGGGCATCGAGCATGGCCCCGGTGCCTCCAGCGAACCGCGCTCCGACAAACCGGGCAACATGCATCGTTTTTGCATCGTATGGTGGGCTTTGTGGACCCTGTGAAGGACTTCGTGATGGCCCCCTTGACGGACCCCGTGGCGGACTCGGCGATGAGCCCGGCTCCCCGCGCGGGCGGTCGGTCCCCGCGAGCGGCGGCCGACGGAGGGCTGACCACGGGTGCGGTGGCCCGCCTGCTGGGGGTCGCGCCGACGACGCTGCGCTCGTGGGACCGCCGCTACGGCATCGGCCCGGCCGCACGGGAGGACGGCCGGCACCGCCGCTGGACCGGGGCCGACATCGCCGCTCTGCGGAGCATGTGCCGCCTGACGAGCGCGGGCCTGCCGCCGGCCGAGGCCGCTCGTGCCGTCCTGGCCGGAGCGCCCCGCACCACGGTCGCGCCAGGGGCCGGGGGAGCCTCCCGGGGCTCCGGAGCGCCTCCGCTCGGCAGTGCCCGCCGGGAGTGCCGCGGCCTCGCCCGGGCGGCGCTCCGCCTGGACGCGCCGGCCATGGAGGAACTGCTCGCGCAGGTGCTCGACCGCTACGGTTTGCCGGTCGCCTGGGATGAGGTGATGGTGCCGGCGCTGCACGCGGTGGGCCGCAAGTGGGAGACCGCGGGGGAGCGATACGTCGAGGTCGAGCACCTGCTGTCCTGGCACGTCTCCGGCGCGCTGCGCGGTGTCTCGCCCGCCCGCCCTCCCGTACCCGGCGCGGGCCTCTCGCTGCTGGCCTGCGCGCCCGGTGAGACCCACACACTGGCCCTGGAGGCACTCGCCGCCACGCTCACCCGACACGGTCTGCCGGTCCGCATGTTCGGCGCCGCCCTGCCCGTCGTGGCGCTGGAGGAGGCGGTCCGCCGCACCGGCCCCGACGCGGTGGTGCTCTGGGCGCAGTCGCGCGACACGGCGAGCCATGCGCTCGCGGCCCGGGTGGGGGCCGTCGAGTGGGGCGTACGAGGCGCGCGCAGGCGGCCCGTCGTCTTCACCGCCGGTCCCGGCTGGGCCGGGCGACAGCCCCCGGGAACCCGGCACCCGTCACGGCTCGCCGACGCGGTGGACGCACTGGCCACACTCGGTGCGCGGTGACCACGGCCGTCACCGCGGTCGCGGCCCCCGACGTCACCGCAGCCAGTCCGACAATCCCGTCAGAAGGCGCTCCACGTCGTCCGCGTCGTTGTACGCGCAGAGCCCGACGCGCAGGCCGCCGCCGTCGCCGAGCCCCAGGTGGCGGGAGGCCTCCAGGGCGTAGAAGGAACCGGCGGGCGCGTGGACCCCGGAGCGGGCGAGCGAGCGGTAGGCGTCCGCCGCGTCCCGGCCCTCGAAGGTGAGCAGCAGGGTGGGGGTGCGTTCGGCGGCACGGGAGTGGACCGTCACACCGCCCAGTTCGCGCACCGCCTTCTCGATGTTCTCCCGCAATTCCGTCTCGTGGGCGCCGATCGCCGCGTACGCCGACCGCAGCCGCTCTCGACGGTCGCCCGCCCCGGCGCCCAGCCCCGCCAGGAAGTCCACCGCCGCTCGGGTGCCCGCCATCGACTCGTAGGGGAGCGTGCCGAGTTCGAAGCGTTCGGGCACGTCGTCGGTGGACGGCGCCAGCTTGTCGGGGCGGAGGGTGTCGAGCAGTTCGGGACGGGCGGCGAGCACCCCGTGATGGGGCCCGAAGAACTTGTACGGGGAGCAGACGAAGAAGTCCGCCCCGAGCCGTTCCACGTCCACCGGGTGGTGGGCCGTCAGATGGACCCCGTCCACGTACAGCAGTGCGCCGGCCCGGTGGACGAGCCCGGCGATGGCCGGGATGTCGGGTCGGGTGCCGATGAGGTTGGAGCCGCCGGTCACCGCGACCAGCCGGGTCCGACCGGTGATCTGCGCGCCGACTGCCTCGGGGGACAGCTCGCCGGTCGACGGATCGAAGTCCGCCCATCGCACGACCGCCCCCGCCCGCTCGGCCGCGTGCACCCACGGCCGGATGTTGGCATCGTGGTCCAGTCGGCTGACCACCACCTCGTCCCCCGGGCTCCAGGCCCTGGAGAGTGTGCGTGAGAAGTCGTACGTGAGCTGGGTGGCGCTTCGGCCGTACACGATCCCGCCCGGGTCCGCGCCCAGCAGGTCCGCCATCGCCTGCCGGAACCCGCGCACGATCTCCTCCGCGTTCACCTCCCCGGGCAGGCCGGCGCCCCGGATCGACAGGGGCCCGCTCATCGCCTCGCCGATCGCGGCGATGACGGAGGCCGGAGTCTGGGTGCCGCCCGGCCCGTCGAAGTGCGCCGTACCGGACCGCAGGGCGGGGAACTGTGCGCGCACCGCGCGGACGTCGTACGGCAAGGAGGCTCCTCGATTCGCTGATGTGCTGCCTGATCTCCCTGTGATCATCGCAGGGCGGTGTCCTCCGGTGGAAGGAGTGGGGCCCTCCGGCGGAGCCCCGCTCCGAGGCCTTGCCTCGGGGGCGCTTTCGGCGGAGCGGGTTTCGCGCGGGCGCACCGCCCCGTGACCGAATACGCGCCGAGCGTGAGACGACGTCTCCCGGCGCATCGGAATGCGCCGTCATCAAACGCCGCGATGATCCTACGAAAGAATTGTTCGCACAAATGAACTCGCCTCGGTTGTGCGATCCTTTTCGCATTACCGTCCCGGATAAATGCGCCGGATGATTTCTGCGAGTCGGGCGTGATTAAAGCGGTGGGAACGGGAAATAGATGATCTGGGCTGATGGGGTCGGGGGCATCAGTTCGCGCCACGGCCGAATTCATCGGGGTCGGGTGTCCGAAAGTCGCCAGCGCGGGGGCTGTGTCCACCGCCCGGGGTTTCCTGTCACGTCCTAGGGGCCCTGGCCTGCTCTGATGCGATGCCATGGTCTCTCTCCCCGTCACTGTCGCTTGTGGAGGGTCACGGATGGACGAGCGCGAGCACTCCGCCGATGGCGGAATCTATTCGGCCAGCTATTCGGTCGACCGGAAGAGGGGGGCCGGTAATTCTTCTGCGCGACTTCTTCGCGCCGCCGCATACCCGGTTCTCCTCCTCGCGGTCGTATCCGTGGGTGTGGCCGCATTGCGGCTGCAGTGGGATCCGGCCTGGGTCAGTTCGCTTTTCGTGGTCGGGGCCATCGCCTATCTGGCTCTCCTGGAACGGCTGATTCCTTATGACCGGAACTGGCACCCCGGAAAGGCCGAATGGCGCTGGTACGGCATCTACTTCCTCCTCACCATGGCCGGAAGTGGACTGGCGCAACTACTGGTCGCGCTGGCCGTCGGTCTGATCTCGCCCGCGGAATCGGCCCGCCATCTCGGGGTCGAGATCCCGGGCGCGCTCCTCGCCGGATCACTCGTCAGCTACGCGGTGCACCGGCTGGGCCACCAGAACGCCCTGCTCTGGCGCCTGCACGGAGTGCATCACGTGCCGCAGAAGGTCAACGTCGCCAACAACGGGGTCAACCATGTGCTGGACATCGTCCTGGCGCAGGCCCTCGTCCAGCTGACTCTGGCGTTCGTGGGATTCTCCCGCCCCGCGGTGCTGGTGGTCGGACTCTTCGTCGCCGCCCAGGGCTATTTCATCCACGCCAACATCGATGTCCGCATCGGACGGCTCAACCATCTGCTGGCCAGTCCCGAACAGCACCGCCTGCACCACAGCACCGATCTGTCCGAAGCCGGCCACTACGGCTCCGACCTGTCGTGCTGGGACCACCTCTTCGGCAGCTTCACCTGGCACCCCGGCCGCGAGCCCGCCGCCGTGGGCCTGCACGACCCCACGTCGTTCCCCGGCACCGGCGAGATCCTCGCCGCTCTCACACATCCCTGGCGACGCCGACCGGCACGGGCGGCCCCCCGGCCGGAGTGACCACCGCCTCCTGACGCTCCACCACGACTTGCTCCACCACGACTTGAGGAGTTCGACATGGCCGACGCGAACAACCGGGCGTCACGGAACAAGGTGGCGATCATCGGGATGGGCTGCCGCCTGCCCGGCGGCGCCTCGGACCACCGCACCTACTGGCGCAATCTGGTGGAGGGCAAGGACTGCATCACGCCCACCCCGCCCGACCGGTACGACGTCAGCACGCTCGGCAGCCGGTTCCGCGACAAACCAGGGCGCCTCGTCGGCGGCCGCGGTGGATACATCGACGGTTTCGACGAGTTCGACCCCGCGTTCTTCGGCATCAGCCCCCGCGAGGCCGACCACATGGACCCGCAGCAGCGAAAGCTTCTCGAAGTGGCGTGGGAGGCCCTGGAGGACGGCGGTCAGCGGCCCGCCGACCTCGCCGGCGGCAACGTCGCCGTCTACGTCGGCGCGTTCACCCTGGACTACAAGATCCTGCAGTTCGCCGACCTGGGCTTCACCTCGCTGGCCGCCCACACCGCGACCGGCACCATGATGACGATGGTGTCGAACCGCATCTCGTACTGCTTCGACTTCCGCGGCCCCAGCCTCTCCATCGACACCGCGTGCAGCTCCTCCCTGGTCGCCGTCCACCTGGCCTGCCAGGCCCTCAACAACGGGGAGAGCGACCTCGCGCTGGCCGGCGGCACCCTGCTGCACATGGCCCCGCAGTACACCATCGCGGAGACGAAGGGCGGGTTCCTGTCGCCCGAGGGCCGCTCCCGTACGTTCGACGCCGCCGCAGACGGCTATGTGCGGGCCGAAGGCGTCGGCCTGGTCGCGCTGAAGCGGCTGGACGACGCCGTACGGGACGGGGACCGGATCCACGCCGTGATCGCCGGCAGCGGCGTCAACCAGGACGGCCACACCAACGGCATCACCGTGCCCAACGCCGACGCCCAGGTCGACCTCATCCGCCGGGTCTGCGCCGAGGCGGGCATCACCCCCGGGGCGCTCCAGTACATGGAGGCGCACGGCACCTCGACCCCGGTCGGCGACCCGATCGAGGCCAATGCCCTGGCCCGCGCGCTGGCCATCGGCCGGTCCCCGGGCGCCCGTGCCTACGTCGGCTCGGTCAAGACGAACATCGGCCACACCGAATCCGCCGCCGGGGTGGCCGGGTTGATCAAGACCGTCCTGAGCATCAAGCACCGCACGATCCCGCCCCACATCAACCTGGAGAACCTCAACCCCGCCATCGACCCGGCGACCCTGCCCTACGAGATCCCCACCCGGCCCACCGCCTGGCCGGAGCACGAAGGGCCCGCCCGCGCCGGGGTCAACTCCTTCGGGTTCGGCGGCACCAACGCCCATGTCGTCCTGGAGGAGGCCCCCGCGCCCCTGCCGGACCTCCGCCCCGCCGAGCCCGCCGGACGACGCTGGAGCATCCTGCCCCTCAGCGCCCGCAACCCCGACGCCCTGGCGGAGATGGCGGCCGGGATCCGGGGCGAGCTGGCGGGCGACGACGGCCCGGCCGTGGCCCTCGACGACCTCGGACACACCCTGGCCCACCGCCGCCAGCACCTCCCCGAGCGGCTGTCCGTCGCCTACACCTCGCGCGCCTCCCTCGACGAGGCCCTGGCCGCGCACGCGCGCGGTGAGGCCCACCCCCGGGCCGTCCACGGCCGCGCCCGGGACGCCGCCGACCGGCGGCTGGTCTGGGTCTTCACCGGCATGGGCCCCCAGTGGTGGGGCATGGGCCGCCAACTGCTGGAGGAGGAGCCGGTCTTCCGTGACGCCGTCGCCGCGTGCGACCGGGCGCTGCGGGAGTTCGCCGACTGGTCCCTCATCGAGGAGATGACCGCCGACGAGTCCGTCTCCCGGATGGGGGAGACCTGGCTCGCCCAGCCCGCGAACTTCGCCGTGCAGGTCGCCCTGGCGGCCCTGTGGCGGTCCCACGGAGTGCGCCCGGACGCCGTGGTCGGCCACAGCACCGGTGAGATCGCCGCCTTCCACGCGGCGGGCGTCTACTCCCTGCGGGACGCGGCCAGGATCGTCGTGCACCGCAGCCGCCTCCAGCAGACCCTGGCCGGCACCGGCGCCATGCTCGCCGTCAGCCTCTCGGAGGACGAGGCGGAGCGCCGTGTACGCCCCTACAGCGACCGGATCTCCATCGCCGCCGTCAACAGCCCCACCGCGATCACCCTGGCCGGGGACGAGGCCGCGTTGACCCTGCTGGCCGAGGAGTTGCGGGCCGAGCAGCAGTTCGCGAAGTTCCTCACCGTCGAAGTGCCCTACCACAGCGTCGTCATGGAGCGGATCAAGGGCGAACTGCTGGCCGAGCTGGCGCCGTTGGAGCCGCGCACGGCCCAGCTTCCGCTGTACCTGACAGGTGTCGAGGGCATCGCCCGGGGTGAGGAACTGGACGCCGCGTACTGGTGGAAGAACGTCCGCGAGCGGGTGCGCTTCCGCTCCGCCGTGGACCGCATCGCCGACGACGGCCACCAGGTGTTCCTGGAGATCGGCCCGCACCCGGTCCTTGGCCACGCGATCCGCGAATGCCTCGACGCGGGCGGGACGAGCGGACTTACCCTGCCCTCGATCCGCCGCCGGGAGAACGAGAGCGAGCGCTTCGCCGCCTCCCTCGGCTCGCTCCACAACCTGGGCGTCGCCGTCGACTGGAGCGTCCTCCAGCCGGCCGGCCGCCCGGTCACCCTGCCCCGCCACCCCTTCCGGCGCGACCGCCACTGGACCGAACCCCGGCCGGTCGCCCAGGTCCGGCTCGGCCACCGCGACCACCCCCTCCTGGGCCGCCGCACCGACCGAACGGAGCCCACCTGGCAGGCCCGCCTGGACACCGAGGACCTGCCCTACCTCGCCGACCACCGCATCCAGGACACCGTGGTCTTCCCCGCCGCCGGCTATCTGGAAATGGCCGCCCAGGCCGTCCTGCGGCTCACCGGCGGCACCACCGCCGTCCTCGCCGACGTCGATCTGCGCAAGGCCCTCTTCCTGCCCGACGGCGAGGACCGGACCGTGGAGGTATCCCTCTCCCTGGAGAACGCCGCCTTCACGATCGCCTCCCCGACCGGGGACGACGGGGAACGGGCCGTGCACGCGAGCGGGATCGTCCGCACCGGGCAACGCCGCCGCACCGCCCCGCCGCTCGACGCCCCCGCGATCCGGGCCAGGTCCCTCCGACGCCTCGAAGGTCCCGACTGCTACACCGCGCTGGCCGCCCTCGGCTATCACTACGGCCCCGCCTTCCAGGCCATCGAGGAGGTCTGGATCGGCGCCGGAGAGGTCCTCGCCCGGATCCGCCCGCCCCGGGCGATCGGCGACGACGCCGCCGCTCACCACCTCCACCCCGTCCTCCTCGACGCCTGCTTCCAGACTCTCCTTACTCCGCTGATCCCGCTGATCCCGCTGACCTCGGAGGATCCCGCACCGGACACCGGGATCAGGCTGCCGCTCTCCCTGGACGAGGTCGCCCTCGAACCCATCGGCGACCAGCCGTTCTGGGCCCACGCCACCCTGCTCCCCGGTGACGCCGACACCACCCTCGGGAACATCGCCCTGTACGCCGACGGCGGGGCGCCGCTCGGCCGTGTCCTCGGCTTCCGCGCCGCCGACGTGGAGAAGGCGGCCACCGCGGTCGCCCGGACCACGATCGACTCCTGGCTCGCCGAACCCGTCTGGACCGACTGCCCGCCGCTGCCCGCCGAGGACGCCGACACCCTGCCCAGGGACGTCAACGACGGTGACGTACGCGACGGACCGGGGGGCGGCCCCGACCGCCGGCCGGCACCCGCGACAGTGGCCCGCTCTCCCGAATGGCTGGTCCTCGCCGACACCGGGGGCGTCGCGGACGCCTTCGCCGCCCTGGCCGCCGCCCGGGGCGAACGCTGCCGCCTGGTGCGCCGGGGCGCGGCCTACACCGCGTCCGGCGACGGCGCCACGTTCACCGTCGACCCCGCGTCCGACGCCGATCTGCGCCGCCTCCTCGCCGACCTGGACCGCGACGGGGGCCCCTTCCGGGGGGCCGTCGTGCACCTGTGGAACCTCGACGCGCCCGCCCTCGCCGCCTGCGACCGCACTTCCCTGACCGACCACACCGGCGCGGGCGCGTACTCACTGATCGCCCTGGCCCGACTCCTGTCCGCCCGGGGCGACGGAGGCCGCCTGCACATCGTCACCCGCGGCGCCCAGCCCGCCCTGCCCGGCGAAGGGCCCGAACCCCTCGGCGCACCCGCCTGGGGCATCGGCCGCGTGCTGCGGCACCAGGAGCTGACCGAACACCCCGGCAAACTCATCGACCTCGACCCCCGGCGGCAGCCGGGACCCGACGGCGACCGGGCGGAGGCCGAGGCACTCCTGCGCGAGGTTCTCAGCGACGACGAGGAGGAGATCGCCCTGCGCGACGGCGGCCGCCGCACCAGCCGCCTCCGCCCCGCCGAGGACCTGACCCGCCCGCTGCCGCTGCGCCTGCGGGCGGACGGAAGCTATCTGGTCACCGGCGCGTTCGGCGCGCTCGGCCGACTGCTGTGCCGCACCCTCGTACGCCGCGGGGCCCGCCGGATCATCCTGGTCGGGCGCACCCCCGTCCCGGCCCGCGAGAAGTGGGCCGGCACCGACCCCGCCACCGCCGAGGGCCGGGCCGTGGCTCTGCTCCGCGAGCTGGAGGCGCTCGGCGCGCAGCCCGTGCTCGCGACCCTCGACATCACCGACGAGGACGCCCTGGCCGGCTGGCTCGACGCCCACCGGCACAGCGGAGCACCACCCGTACGCGGGGTGTTCCACCTCGCGGGACAGGTCCGCGACACGCTCGTCGCCGACCTGGACCGGGCAGCCTTCGACGCCGTGCACGACCCCAAGACCGTCGGCGCCCACCTCCTGCACCGGCACCTGCGGGACGAACCCCTCGAACACTTCGTGCTCTTCGCCTCGATCGCCTCGCTGCTGACCACGGCCGGCCAGACCAACTACGCGGCGGGCAACGCGTTCCTGGACGCCCTCGCCCACCACCGCCGCGCCCGGGGGCTGCCCGCGCTCAGCCTGGACTGGGGTCCCTGGGCCACCGGAATGATCGAGGAACTCGGCCTGGTCGACCACTATCTGCACAGCCGCGGCATGAGCTCGCTGTCCCCGGACACCGGCATGGCCGTCCTGGAACGCGTCATCGGCCAGGACCACGCCCAACTGGTCGTCGCCACCGTCGTCGACTGGCCCGTCTTCCTCGCCTGGTACCCGTCCCCGCCGCCCCTGGTCGCCGACCTCGCGGCAGCCGCCGCCCCGCCGGCGGACGCCGCCGCGGGCAACGGCTTCCTCGACACCTTCCGCGCCGCCGACGAGCAGACCCGCCGCACCCTGGTCGCCGAGCGCTTCGCCGCGCTCTCCGCCGCCGTGCTGCGCACCGGCACGGACCGCATCGACCCCGCCACCGGACTCGGCGAACTCGGACTCGACTCGCTCCTCGCCATGGAGCTACGGGCCCGGATCCACGCCGAACTCGGCGTCGCCCTGCCCGTGGTCGCCCTGCTCAGCGGCACCCCGGCCGGGGAACTGGCCGCCCAGCTCCACGACGGCCTCACCGCGCTGGCCGCGGCCGACGCCTCCGACGGAGCCCCGGGCGCGGTGGAACTCCACAGTGACGAACGGCAGTACCCGCTGACCCAGAACCAGAAGGCGCTCTGGTTCCTCAAGCACCTCAACCCGGACGGCTACGCGTACAACATCGGCGGGGCCGTCGAGGTGAACGTCACGCTCGAACCGGACCTGATGTTCGAGGCCGTCCGCCGGCTCATCGCCCGGCACCCCGCACTCCGCACCAACTTCCTCCTGGTGGACGGACAGGCCGTCCAGCGGGTCTCCGAGAGCGCCGCGACGGACCTCGCCCTCTTCGACGTCCGGGGCGAGGACTGGGAGTCCATCCACGCGACGATCGTCCAGGAGTACCGCAAGCCCTACGACCTCGCCCAGGATCCGCTGGTCCGCTTCCGGCTCTTCAAGCGGGGCCCGGACCGCTGGATCATCATGAAGGCCGTCCACCACATCGTCTCCGACGCCATCTCCACCTTCACCTTCATCGAGGAACTCCTCGCCGTCTACGAGGCGCTGCGCCGCAACCAGGAACCCCAGCTCCCGCCGATCGAGGCCCGCTACCTCGACTTCCTCAATCAGCAGAACGCCTTCCTGGCCGGACCGGAGGCGGCGGGCATGCTCGACTACTGGCGCGCCCACCTGCCGGCCGAGGTCCCGCTCCTGGACCTGCCCGTCGACAAGCCGCGCCCGGCGGTCCAGACCCACAACGGGGCCTCCGAGTTCTTCGTCCTGGACGACGCCCTCAGCGCCCGCGTCCACGCCCTGGCCCGCGCCCACGGCGTCACGCCGTTCATGGTGCTGCTGAGCGCGTACTACCTCCTGCTGCACCGCTACTCCGGGCAGGACCACATCGTCGTCGGCAGCCCGGTCACCGGCCGCACCCGGCAGGACTTCGCCTCCGTCTACGGCTACTTCGTCAACCCGCTGCCCCTGCACGTCGACCTGTCCGATGACCCGACCGTCGCCGAACTGCTGCAACAGGTTCGGCAAACCGTGCTCGGCGGCCTGGACAACCAGGAGTACCCCTTCGTCCTCCTCGTCGAGGAGCTGGGCCTCCAGCACGACCCCAGCCGCTCCGCCGTCTTCCAGGCGATGTTCATCCTCCTCACCCACAAGGTGGCCACCGAGCAGTACGGCTATCGCCTGGAGTACATCGAACTACCGGAGGAAGAAGGGCAGTTCGACATAACGCTGTCCGCCTACGAGGACGAGGCCGAAGGCCGCTTCCACTGCGTGTTCAAGTACAACACCGACCTCTTCCTCCCCGAGACCATGCGCCGCATGGCCGCCCACTACACCCGGCTCCTCGACCGGATGACCCGGGTGCCGGGCGAACAGCCCGCCTCCCGGCTGGAGATGCTCGGCGACCGCGAGCGGGAACGGCTCGTCGCCGAGTGGAGCCGCCCGGCCCTGCCGTCCGCCGGACCCGGGGCGGAGCCGTTCACCCCGGTCCAGACACTGATCGGCCGCGTCGCCGCGGAACACCCCGCGGCCGTCGCCGTCACCCTGCCCACCGCGCACGGCGGGGCGCACCGGCTGACCTACGCGGAGCTGGACCGGCGGGCGGCCGGCACCGCCGCCCGGCTGCGGGCGCTCGGCGTCGGCGAGGGCTCGGTGGTCGTCCTGTGCCTGGACAAGTCGCCCGAGCTGATCGTCGCCCTGCTCGGCGTGCTCAAGGCGGGCGCCGCCTACCTCCCGCTCCGGCCCGACCAGCCCGCCGACCGGCTCGCCCACCTCGTGACGACCACCGGCGCTGCACTCGTCCTCGTCGCGGAAGACGCCACGCCGGAGCAGACCGGGGCCCTGACCGTCCCGACGCTCACCCTCGCCGCGCTCGGACGCACCGAACCGCACCGGGAAGGCCCCCCGGCCGAGGCCGGCCCCGACTCGCCCGCCTACGTCATCACCACCTCCGGATCCACCGGCCGGCCCAAGGCCGTCCGCGTCAGCCACCGCAACCTCGCCTCCGCCCACGCCGCGTGGCACCAGGAGTACCGGCTGGGCACCGACGTGACGACCCACCTCCAGATGGCCGAACCGTCCTTCGACGTGTTCACCGGCGACCTGGTGCGCGCCCTGTGCTCGGGCGGCACCCTCGTCCTGGCCGACCGCGACCTCCTCTTCGACACCACCCGGCTCTACCGGACGATGCGCCAGGAGCGCGTCGACTGCGCGGAGTTCGTCCCCGCCGTCGTCCGCGGACTGATGGACCACTGCGCACGGGAGGGACTGCGGCTGGACTTCCTGCGGCTGCTGGTGGTCGGCTCGGACGCCTGGAGCGTGGGGGAGTACCGCCGGCTGGCCGAGCTGTGCGGACCCGGCACCCGTCTCGTCAACTCCTACGGCCTCACCGAGGCCACCATCGACAGCGCCTTCTTCGAGGGGCCCGTCGACGACCTGGAACCCGGCGCGATGGTCCCGATCGGCCGGCCCCTGTCCAACAGCACCCTCCACGTCCTCGACGCCCACGGCGAGCCCGTCCCGCCCGGTGTACCCGGCGAACTCTGGATCGGCGGCGACGGCGTCGCCCTCGGCTATGCCGGAGACCCCGAACAGACCGAGGAGCGCTTCGTCACCCGGGCGCTCGGCCGGACCGCCGACGCCCGGCCCGAACGGCTCTACCGCACCGGCGACATCGCCCGCTGGGACGCGCACGGCCGGGTCCACCTGCTCGGCCGCACGGACGGACAGGTCAAACTGCGCGGCCACCGCATCGAGATCGGTGAGATCGAGGCGCAGCTCGCCCAGTGGCCCCCGCTCGCCCGGGCCGTCGTCACCGTACGCACCGACACCGGGGGAGACGCGGCGCTCTGCGCCTACTGCGTACCGCAGCCGGGCGCCGCACTGGACGTCCGGGCCCTGCGCCGCCACCTTGCGCGCTCGCTGCCCTCGTACATGATCCCCTCCCACTTCACCGAGCTGTCCGCCCTGCCGCTGACGGCCAACGGCAAGGTCGACACGGCCGCCCTGCCCGCACCTCGGGCCGGGGCGGGGGACCGGCCGCACGAGGAACCCGTGACGCTGTACGAGGTCAGCGTCGCCCGCCACTGGAAGACCCTGCTCGGCCGCGAACAGATCGGCCTGGAGGACGACTTCTTCGAACTCGGCGGCAGCTCGATCAAGCTCATCGAACTCCTCCACCACCTGCGCACCGAGTTCGGCGTCGGCGTCCCCGTCAGCAGGCTCTACCAGGTCACCACCCTGCACGGGATGGCCGCCACCGTGGAGGACGTCCTGCTCGGCACCACCGCCGACGAACTGCCGAGCCTCACCTTCAACGCCGGACAGGCCCCCGCCCTCTTCTGCTTCCCGCCGGCCGGCGGCCACGGGCTCGTCTACCGGGGCCTGGCCGCACAGCTCCCCGACTACTCCGTCACCGGCTTCAACTACCTCCCCGGCGACGACAAGGTCCGCCGCTACGCCGACCTGATCGAGGCCGCCCGGCCCGACGGCCCCTATCTGCTCCTCGGCTACTCCCTCGGAGGCAACCTCGCCTTCGAGACGGCCAAGGAGCTGGAGCGGCGCGGCCGCCACGTCGCCCACGTCGTCATCCTCGACTCGCGCCGCATCCTCGCCGCCTACGAACCGGACGCCTCGGGCATCGCCGCCTTCGAGAGCGAACTCGCCGACCACGTGCGCAAGCACACCGGCTCCGAGGCCGTCGCCCGCGAGACCCTCGCCCACGCGGCCGAATACCTGGCCTTCTGCGGGCGCACCCCCAACACCGGCACGGTCGCCGCGACGGTCAGCGTGATCACCGACGAGGAGAAGGCCGCCCTCTACGCCGCCGGGGAGCACGGCACCTGGCACGGCAGCTCCACCGGGGCCACCGCCGTGCTGCGCGGCTCCGGCATCCACGCCGACATGCTCGACGCCAAACACCTGCCCCGCAACGCCGAGCTGGTGCGCTCGGTCCTGAGGGGAGGCGCGGCCCATGGCGGATGACGACGGAACCGACTGGACCAGCAGGGAACGCGCCCCGGGCACCCCGCCCCGCGTCATCGTCATCGGCGCGGGCGTGGCCGGCCTCTCCACCGGCGTCTACGCGCAGATGAGCGGAGCCAGGACCCGCATCTTCGAGAAGCACGTGCTGCCCGGCGGCTGCTGCACCGCCTGGTCGCGCGACGGGTACCTCTTCGACTACTGCATCGAGTGGCTCATCGGCACCGCCCCGGGCAACGACGCCCACCGGGTGTGGAGCGAACTCGGCGCACTCGACGGCAAGACGGTCACCAACTTCGAGTTGTTCAACAAGGTCGAGGACGCCTCGGGCCGGTCGGTGACGTTCTACAACGACCCCGACCGGCTGGAGGCCCACCTCCTGGAGGTCTCACCCGCCGACGCCCCGCTCATCCGGGCCTTCACCCGGGACCTGCGGCGCTTCATCGACGTCGAGCTGTACCCGTTCCTGACCGCGCCCGCGCTCAGGACCGTGACGGAGAGGGCCCAGACCCTGCGCACGGTGCTCCCCGTGTTCCGGCTGTTCTGGCGGACCGCGGCCACCCCGATGCACGTGTTCGCCGACCGGTTCCAGGACCCGCTGCTGCGCAAGGCGTTCCGCAACATCTTCTTCCAGGACCCCGAGGGCTTCCCGATGCTGCCGTACCTCTTCAACATGGCGGCCGCCCACCACGGCAACGCGGGCTTCCCGCAGGGCGGTTCGCTCGGCCTCGCCCGCTCGGTCGAGGAGCGCTACAAGAGCCTGGGCGGAACGGTCACCTACCGGGCCCGGACCGAGCGGATCCTGGTCGAGGACGACCGGGCGATCGGCATCGAACTCCGTAACGGCAGGCGGTACTTCGCCGAACACGTCGTCTCCGCATGCGACGGCCACACCACCGTCTACGGACTTCTCGGCGGCCGGTACACCGGTCCCCGGATCGACAAGCTCTACACCGACCTCCTCCACCGTCCCGGCACCCTCTTCCCCGCCGTCGTCTCCGCCTTCGTCGGCCTGCGCGGAGACCTGGAACCCGAGGAGGCGCACAGCACCACACACCTCCTCGGACCGGACGACGCGGCCCACCTCCCCGGGGCCCTCCAGGACAGCCTCGTCGTGCAGGCCCGCTCCCGCTACTCCGGCGGCTTCGCACCGCCGGGCCACTCCGTCCTGCACTGCACCTACTTCAGCGACTACGCCCACTGGAAGGACCTGCGCACCAGGGACCGCAAGGAATACCGCCGGCGCAAGCGCGAAGTCGCCCACTTCGTCCGCGACTTCCTGGAGCGCCGCACCCCCGGCATCGCGGAGCGCATCGAGATCGTCGAGGTCGCCACGCCCGCCACGACCCACCGCTACACCGGCAATCTCGGCGGCTCCATCCTCGCCTGGAAGGCGTTCTCCGACGCCGACGACGTCGCGGCACGCCTCGTCGGCAAGGACCGGATGCGGCTGCCGGGACTGAGCAACTTCTCCATGGCCGGACAGTGGGTCGGCATGGGCGGCCTGATCCGCGCCGCCTCCACCGGCCGCTTCGCCGTCCAGTACCTCTGCCGCGACCTGGGCCTGGAATTCCGGGCCTGGGAGAGCAAGGGCGCCGAGCCCTGGCACCCCGGGAAGCTGGGACACCTGCCCCAGCTCGACCGGTGGTCCGCACGGGAGAGCGAGGGCTCATGAGCGGCGACACGAACGGGCACCGGGCCGCCGGCGCGCGCCGGCCCCGGGAGACGATGATCATCATCGGGGCCGGCCTCGGCGGGCTCTCCACCGGCTGCTACGCCCAGATGAACGGCTACCGCACCCGCATCCTGGAGATGCACGAGATCCCCGGCGGCTGCTGCACCGCCTGGGAGCGCGGCGGCTTCACCCTGGACGCCTGCGTCAGCTGGCTCCTCGGCAGCGGCCCCGGCAACGAGATGCACCAGATCTGGCTGGAGCTCGGCGCCCTCCAGGGCAAGGAGATCCGCCACTTCGACGTCTTCAACATCGTGCGCGGCACGGACGGCCGGGCCGTCCACTTCTACTCCGACCCCGACCGCCTCGAAGCCCACCTCATCGACATCTCGCCCGCCGACGCCCGCCTCGTACGGAAGTTCTGCGCGCAACTGCGCAGCTTCCGCAAGGCGCTCGCGGTCTATCCCTTCCTCAAGCCCGTCGGACTGATGGGACGCCGGGAGCGCTGGCGGATGCTCGCCTCGTTCCTGCCGTACTTCAACTCCGTCCGCACCACGATCACCGTCCTGATGAGCGACTTCTCCGCGAAGTTCAAGGACCCCCTCCTGCGGGAGGCCTTCAACTTCATCCTGTACGAGAAGCACCCGGCCTTCCCCGTCCTCCCCTTCCACTTCCAGCTCGCCTCGCACGCCAACCTCTCCGCCGGAGTCCCCGAGGGCGGCTCCCTCGGTCTCGCCGAGTCGATCGAGGCGCGCTACCGGCGGCTCGGCGGCGAGGTCTCCTACAACACCAAGGTCGAGACGGTGATCGTCGAGGACGACCGGGCGGTGGGGGTGCGGCTCAGCGGCGGCGAGGAACTGCGCGCCGACATCGTCGTGTCGGCCTGCGACGGCTACACCACGACCATGCGGTTCCTGGAGGGCAAGTACCTGGGCGAGGACTACCGCAAGCTCTACACGGAGACCATCCACGAACCCGGCATGGTCTTCCCCGGCTACTTCACCCTCTTCCTCGGCCTCTCCCGCCCCTTCCCCGAGGGCGATCCCTGCACCACCTACCTCCTCGACGAGGCGACGGCCGCCGAACTGACCGGCATCCGCCACCCCAGCATCAACGTCCAGTTCCGCAGCCGCCACTACCCCGAACTGTCCCCGGACGGCACCACCGTCGTCTACGCCACCTACTTCTGCGACATCGCCCCCTGGCGCGCCCTGGACGAGGGCCCCGAACAGATCACCCGCACCCGCGGCGGCCAGGAGCTGCACACCCTGCCCGTACGGCACGGGCGCGGTTACTACGCGGCGAAACGGCGGGCCCGCGAAACACTCGTCGGCTTCCTGGAACAGCGCTACCCCGGACTGCGGGACGCGATCGTCGTCCGTGACGTCTCCAGCCCCCTCACCCAGGTCCGCTACACCGGCAACTACGACGGCACCGTCCTCGGCTGGCAGCCCTTCGTCGAGAGCGGCGAGACCCTCGAAGAGCTGATCAAGAAGCACGGCCCGGGTCTCCCCGGACTGCGCGACTTCTACCAGTCCGGCGTCTGGGCCACCACCGGCGGGCTCATCCGGGCCGCCGCCGCCGGACGCCACGTCATGCAGTTCGTCTGCCGCGACGACGACCGGCCCTTCACCGCCTCGCTCGACCTCACCGCACCACCACCGACCCACCGGGTCATCCCCGTGCCCGCTCGCCCCGCGGCACCGACCGAGAGGAAACGATGAAGATCGCGAAATGGGTCGTCCGCGAACACGTCGAAGGAGTCCCCGACGTGGACCGCGTCTACGAGAAGGTCGTCGAGAACGTCGACGTGACGCTCGCCCCCGACGAGATGCTCCTGCGCACCCTGTACGTCTCCGTCGACCCCTACCTCCAGGGCATCGCCCTCGACACCCCGATCGGCCGGCACATGGGCGCCGACTCGATCATGGAGGTGGTGGAGGCGGGACCGCGCGCCGCCCACCGCGTCGGCGACCTCGTCCAGGGCTTCGGCGGCTGGCGCAGCCATGTGATCAGCACGGGCATCCCCGAACTCTGGCAGACCGGCACGTTCCCCATGGTCTTCCCCGCCTACCGCAGGCTCGACCCCCGGTGGTACGACGACGCCCTGCCGCTGACGACCGCCCTCAGCGTGATGGGCGGCCCCGGCATGACCGCCTGGGGGACCCTCACCAAGTACATGACGATCAGCCCGGGCGAGACCCTCGTGATCAGCGGGGCCTCCGGCTCGGTGGGCGCGCTCGTCGGCCAGCTCGCCGCGCTCTCCGGGGCCCGGGTGATCGGCACCACCTCGTCCCCGGAGAAGGCGGACTACCTCACCGGGCTCGGGTTCGACGCCGTGATCGTCTACCGCCACGGGGACAGTGCGGAGACCGTCCGCGACGCACTCGTCCGGGCCGCTCCCGACGGCGTCGACCGCTACTTCGACAATCTCGGCGGCGCGGTCACCGACGCCGTGTTCTCCATGCTCAACATCGGGAGTCAGGTGGCGGTGTGCTGGCAGTGGGCCACCCAGGTCGGCAACGAGGGCACGGGACCCCGCCTCCTGCCCTACCTGATGTTCCCGCGCGCCACGGTCCGCGGCATCTTCTCCCTGGAATGGTTCACCGAACAGAACTGGCAGGACCTCCACACCGACCTGGGCGGCCGCGTCCGGCGCGGCGAGGTCGTCTGCGACCACACCCTGCACCACGGCTTCGACAGGATCCCCGCCGCCTACGGCAGCCTCTACGGCGACCGGGCCGCCAACCGGGGCAAGGTGCTCGTCCGGCTCTGAGCACGGCCCCCTCCCCGCTCGATCCGACGTCCCTGCCCAGGAGGCGCGTTGACCGCCATCGATCCCACGCAACCGACCCCGGAGCCGATGCACCGCCTGTTCTTCGCGGAACCCGGGCCGCCACGTCCCGCCGAGCGGCCGGACGGCGGCCCCGCCTGGCTGGTCAGCCGGTACGAGGACGTGCGCCAGGTGCTCTCCGACCCGCGGTTCGGCCGGGCCCGGTTGTACGCCCCCGAGGCGCCCGCCCTCTCCGGCGTACCCGACCTCGTGAACAATCCCGACCTGATGTTCAACCAGGACGGCCACGACCATCTGCGGCTGCGCCGCACCCTGCGGCGCGCGTTCACCCCGAGGGCCGTCGCCCGCTGGCGGCCGTGGATCGGCGCGATGGTGGAGGAGCTCCTCGACCGGCTGGAGACTCGACCCCAACCGACCGATATCGTCGCGGAGTTCACTCTCCCGCTGCCGGTGGCGGTGATCAGCCGCCTCATGGGGCTCGACGAGTCCGCGTGGGACCGGATGCGGCACTGGAGCGAACACGCCTTCTCCGACGGCACCCATGAGGGCGAACGGGTGGCGTCGGCCCTCGAGGAGTTCAGCGCGTTCGGCGCGGGCCTCCTCGCCGAGCGGCGCCGGACGCCGGGCGAGGACCTGATCAGCGGTCTGGTCGCCGCGGCCGACGAGGAGGGAGGCGTCCCCGAGGCCCAGTTGGTCAGCCTCGTGTGCGGCCTGGTCGTCGGCGGCCACGACAGCACCATGACCATGCTCGGCAACGCGCTGCTCTGCCTGCTGGGCGAACGCCGTGAGGCCTGGTCCCGCCTCGGCACCGACGAGGAGGCCGCCGGACGCCTCGTGGACCGCCTCGTCCACCTCGTCCCGCTGGGCGACGACCGGGGCAGCACCCGCCATGCCGATGAGGACGTCGAGGTCGGCGGGGTGACGATCCCGGCCGGCGCGATCGTGCTCGCCGACTGCGGCATGGCCAACCGCGACCCGGAGGTCTTCCCGCCCGCCACCCTCCACGACCTGTTCGCCCCGCTGGAGGCCCCCACGCTCTCCTTCGGCGCCGGCCCCCACTACTGCCTCGGCGCCTGGCTGGCCCGCACGGAACTTCAGCTCGCCCTGCACCGCCTGGCCGCCCGCTTCCCGGACCTGCGTCTGGCCGCACCCGTGGACACGGTCGTGTGGCGGACCGGGACGACCTCCCGCAGCCCGCAGCGGCTCGGCGTCCGATGGTAGGGCCGCCGAGAGCCGCCCGCCGCGGCGCGTACCGCGTGCTGGAGACCCCGCGTCGGTGAGCGGGGCGCGGTGCCGGCGCTCCTGGATGCCGAAGTCGTGCACCGGGAGCCCCGGGTGGACGGCGGCGGCCCTCGCGCGCCGCCGGGGCCCGCCCCGCCTGCGAACAGCGTCCGTTTCTGCGTGCTCCGTCCCCATCTCCACGTGCTTGCACGGTTCTTGCCCTCTGGCTTCGCCTTTGGAGGTGCCGCGATACTGCGACGAGTCGTAGACCCGAAAGGACCACCGTGACGCACCGATTCTCCGCGACCACCCGGCTCGGCCTCGGCGGCGTGGCGTTCCTGCTCGTCCTCGCGGGCCCCGCGACGCACGCCGCCGCGTCCACCTCGGGCACCGCCCGCGCCGCCACGGCGACGACCGTCGAGGAGCAGCGCCTCGACCGGGCCGCGCCGCGGGAGATCCTGCGGCGCAGCGGATTCGACGCCCTCGCCCCGCGCTTCGAGCGTGCCCTGCGGGGCTCCGGCGGCTACGCGCAGGCCGGGCGAACGGTGACCCGCCACGCCTCGGCGCTGTGGCGGCGCGCCGTCGACCGTGCCCAGGGCCGAGGACCCGCCACGGGCGATCTGAGCCGGGGCGACGACCGCCCGCTGTACTGGGCCCGACTCGCGCTCAGCCGCGAACTGCGTTCGTGGACACCCCGGTTCGAGCTGACCGGCGAGCAGCGCAGAGCGTTGCACACCGCCTTGGAGACCTCCTCGCGCGGCCAGGACGACATCCGCTTCCCGGGGCACCGGGTGAAGCGGGTCCTCGTCACCGGCTTCGACCCGTTCACGCTGGACAGGGACACCCGGATCGGCAATCCCTCGGGCGCGAGTGCGCTCGCCCTGGACGGCACCCTGGTGCGGACCGCCGATGGTCCGGCCCGGATCGAGACGGTCGTCTTCCCGGTGCGCTGGGCGGACTTCGCGGAGGGAGCCGTCGAGCGCGTCCTCGCCCGGCAACTGCCCCGCCTGGACCTGTTCACCACCGTCAGCCAGGGCCGCCAGGGCCGCTTCGACGTGGAGCGCGCCAACGGCGCCTGGCGGGGCGGTTTCCCCGACAACGAGAACGCGTCGAGCACCGGAACCGTCCCCGTCGACGACCTCGGTACGCAGCCGCAGTGGACGACCACCACACTCCCGTACGGCCGGCTCACCACGGCGGACACGGGCCGCTTCCCGGTGTACGACAACACCGAGGTCACCGAGATCCCGGCGGGCGGCACCCAACCGGTGACCAGGCCGGAAGGCCCCACGCCCGGCTCGGTGGCGCGGGCCGGCGGCGGCGGCGACTACCTCTCCAACGAGATCGCCTACCGGGCCACCCTGCTGCGCGACCGGCTGGGGCTGCCGCAGCTGCCGGGCGGCCATCTCCACACGCCGGTGCTGCAGTTCGGCGCGGAGAACACGAACCCGCGGACGGGCGTTGTCACCGACCCGGACTTCGAGCGTAACCGCTCGGACATCGTCGGCCAGGTGAGGGAGTTGGTGAGGACGGCGCTGGGAAACCCGGCTCCACGCCCGTAACCCCGTCACGTGGTGGACCGCACCCACCCGGGGCCGTTCCGGACCTGGCTCATCGTTCAGGCCGTCCGAGAGGTCGGCTGCTCGACCGGCGTCGGCCGGTCCGGCGACACACGACGCCGGTCGAGCGCCACGGGTCGGCGTGACGGGCTACGGGCTGCGGGTTACGGGAAGGTCGGGAACGCCGGCGGCGTCGCCGCGCCCGGGACGTAGTCGAAGTTGGGCGTGAGTGTGCCGAAGAGGCTGCCGGCGCGCGGAGCGGTGGCTCCGGTGGCCGCCGAGAAGAGATCCGCGGCTTCCTGAGTGACGTAGAACGGCGCCTTCTTGATGCGGAAGCCCGTGGGGCTGGGGCGGGCGCCGGCCATGACCTCGACGTAGGTGGACTCGGCGATCACCACTTCCTCGCTGACCTTCTCGCCGTCGATCGATACGCCCGCGGAGTAGGCGGGTGTCGGCATGACGCGGATGAAGGTGGACTTCAGGGTGATGGACCTGCCGGACTCCTGGTGCTGGATCCTGAGGCCACCGGGATAGAAGATGCGCCCCTTGGAGTCGAGTCCGTCACCGGCCGTCGAGCCGATGGGCATGCTGAAGCCCCGGCCGTCGGCGTCCATCACGAACGGGCTGATGGCCTCCAGGGTGATGCCCTCGCGTTCCATCCAGGCGAGGGTCTCGTCACCGATCGCCACCTGGGCGTCGCCCCACGGGGAGATGTAGGCGCCCGGCAGCGGCGCCGAGACGGCTGCCGTCCCGGTGGCGGCGGCCGGCTGCTGGGCGGCCGCTCCGGACGACGTCAGGCCGAGCGGGACGGAGAGCGCGGCCACGGCGGCCACGGCGATGAGACGGCGGATCGCGTGCATACCCATGGAGGGTTCCAGTCTGTGAGGAGGGTGGGGGAAGGCGTCGGATGCACTTCCCGAGACGGCCACGAACGCGGGAACGGAGCAGAGTTCGGCGTCGGGACGATGAAGCGGTCGAAGATCGACTTCGCGATGAGTATGCCCATCGACGCATGGGTTCGCGACCATGCGCGCTGGTCGTTGGTCCATCCGGGGGGAAAGTGCCACGCGGCGAGTGGTGCGCGACGCGGGGCAGTCACTCCAAGATCGCCCGTGCCGTTGGCTGTTGTGACTCCACTCCCACAACAGCCCTGGAGACACGCATGCCTGGAGCCCCCGGAACGTCCGCGATCAGCTCACCGCCCCGTCCACGGCTCGCCCTCCTCGCCGCCACCACGGCCGCGCTCACCGCAGCCGCCCTGTCCGGGCAGTTCATGGGCGTCGGCCGGGCGGGCGGGCACATCGACGCCCCCTCGGCCGTACTGGACTCCCCGGCGGACCTGACCGACGTGTACGCCTTCACCAGCCCGGACGACGCGGACATGGTCACGCTCATCGCGAACGTACGCCCTTTCCAGGTCCCCGGCACCGCGGCCAACGCGCTGGTGGACTTCCCGTTCGCGACCGGCGCCCGGTACGAGATCCACACGGACGCCGACGGAGACGGGGCATCCGACACCACCTACCGGTGGACCTTCCGGGACGAGGACCGCAGGCCCTTCGGGGTGGGACCGAAGGTCGGGCCGCTGCCGGTGAACTCGCTCGACGACCGGTCGCTGGGGGTACGCCAGAAGTACACGCTGGAAAAGATCGAGGCGGGCGGCGCCGGCCGGACGCTCCTGACGGACGCGATCGCCTCGCCCACCCACACCGGCCGGACCCTGATGCCCGACTACGGCAAGCTGCGGAAGCAGGCGACCCGCCGGCTTCCCGGCGGCGGACGGACCGTGGCCACCCAGGCGGCCGAGGCGTTCAAGGCGGACACCCAGGTCTTCGGCCTGTACACGGTCGGCACCAGCGGACCGGTGCCCGGATGGCTGCCCGATGCCCAGCCGCTCTCGGCGATGAACGTGAACAGTCTCATCCTGCAAGTGCCCAAGAAGGAGGTCGCCCTGAAGGGCGACCCGAAGCGCAACCCGGTCGTCGGCGTGTGGGCCTCCGTCTCCCGGCAGGGCGCGAACCTGGAGCGCAGCCTCTCGAAGCAGGCCCCCGCCTTCCGGCAGGTATCCCGGCAGGGCACCCCGCACATCGCGTTCGCCCTGTACGGCTCCACCGTCGGCCTGGCCCGACCCGGCGGGCCCGAGGACCGCTTCCAGGCGCGTCAGCCGAAGGACGACCACCTGGAGAGCGACTTCCTGGCCGCCACGCTCGACCCCGTACCGCCGCACCGCATCGAAAAGGCCCAGGGCCGCACCGCGCCGGCCACCCCGCGCCGCGACATCCAGGCCCTGTTCATGAAGGGCATCGGCAAGGACAACGGATCCATGTTCGGCCTCGACCTCAACACCCACACGATGAACGCCGACGCCGATCCCGAACGCATCGTGCTCGCCGAGCAGTTGCGCCTGAATCTCGGCACCCCCGTCACCGCCGTCCCGAAGGCCCAAGGCGTTCTCGACGGCGATCTCCAGGGCTTTCCGAACGGACGGCGGCTCAACGACAACATCGACGGGCCACTGATCCGCATGCTGGAGGGCGAGCCCGCAGGGCCGTCCGCCGCGGACCTGCTCCCGAGGCCCGTCCTCAGTCTCCAACCCGCCGACGCGCAGGCCGTCTTCCCGTACCTCAATCTGCCCCACGCGGGCCCGTGAGGCGTCTGATCACCGCCGCGGGCGCGGCGGCGGCCGTGGCCGGGTGCGTGGCGGGGCTCCTCCATCTCGGTCCCGAAACCTCCCGGCCGCCGTCCACCGCCGCGCCCGCGGGCGCCTTCAGCGAGGGCGTCGGCTCCGCCGACACCGCCCGCAGGAGGACGGAGACCTACCCCGACGACCCGGCGGCCTGGGCCGACCTGGCGCACGCCGAGATCGAACGGGCCCGCACTGCCTTCGACGCCGGCCCGCTCGACACCGCCGACCAGGCGCTGCGCCGCTCCCTCGCCCTCGACGGCACGGACAACTACCGGGCCGTGACAGGCCGGGGACTGCTCGCCAACGCCCGGCACGACTTCGCCGAGGGGCGCGTGCACGGGCTGAGCGCCACCCGGATGGCGCCCGACCGGCCGGACGGGTACGCCGTCCTGGCGGACGCCGAGATCCAGCTCGGGAACTATCCGCAGGCGCGTCACGCCGTACAGCGGATGCTCGACATCGCCCCGGCCGCGGCCGCCTACAGCAGAGCCGCCTACGACCTGGAGACCCGCGGGCGGCCCGAGGACGCCGCCATCGCACTCCAGCGCGCCGTGGACAGCGCGGTCACCCAGGACGAACGAGCCTTCGCCGAGGCCCGCCTGGGCGACCTGGCCTGGTCCCAGGGCGAGGCGGACCGGGCTGAGGGACACTACCGGCGTGCCCTGAGCGCCGTGCCGGACCACCCCTACGGGCAGGCCGGAATCGCCCGGGTGGCCGCCGCACGCGGCCACCGCGGCAGAGCACTTGAGCTGTACACGCGGCTCGTCGAGCGGGTGCCGCTGCCCCAGTTCCTGCTGGAGAGCCTGGACCTTCGGCGCGCGAGCGGGGATTCCCACCGGGGGAGCGAGCGGGCGGTCCTGTCGGCGCAGGTGCGGCTGGCCCGTGCGGACGGCGGCCCCGTCGACCCGCATCTCATCCTCTACGCGGCCGACCACGGCGACCCGAAGGTCGCGGTGGAGCTCGCGCGCAGGGAGTGGCAGCACGCTCGAAGCGTCATCGTCGCCGATGCGCTGGCCTGGGCCCTGCACCGCGCGGGACGCGACACCGAAGCCCTCGTACACGCACGCCGGGCAGCCGCCACCGACTGGAAGAACGCTCTGTTCCGCTACCACCGGGGCGTGATCGAGCAGTCCCTCGCGCTGCCCGAAGGGTCCCGCCATCTGAGCGAGGCCCATGCCCTGAACCCTCACCTCTCCCTGTACCGACCTGACGCGGACGGGTAGTCGATGAGCCCGGCCCGGCCACGGTGCCGATGGCCCGATGGGCACCGTTCCTCACCGCGGGAGCCGGTCTCGCCTCCGCTCCGCCCGGGGCACCACGACCGTGCTGTCACGGTACGACCGGTCGGACGTCACTACCGGTCGGGCGGGGGAGTGGAGCGGGAGTTCTGGTAGGAGCTCCAGTCGGCTCGCCCTCCGGTGCCCAGGACCTCGCCGCGGGAGGACAGCCGCACGTTGGGGCGGGCCCGTAGTTCGCGGCGGGCGGTCCGGGCGACGAGTGCCGGAAACAGGGGCCGGAGAGGCTGGCACCAGCGGAGCCACGGCGGTGCGTAGACCTGGCGGCTGCGGCGGGCGATGCCTCGGGTCAGCCACTGGGCGACCTGGGCGGCACTGTGGACGCGGCGGGCGGGACGGGGTTGGTTACGGCGCAGGGCTTTGAGGACGGGGTCGTCGTCGAGGCCGGTGAGCATGTCGGTGCCGGTCCAGTGCAGGTAGGCGATGCCGACCTGGATGCCGTCCGGTTCGACCTCGCCGCGCAGGGAGAGGGCGAACGACTCCGCTCCCGCTTTGGAGGCGCAGTACGCGCTCATCATGGGTGCGGCGCCGAATGCGGCGGTGGAGGCGATCTGGAGGAGGTATCCGCGGGTCGCGGCGAGTTGGGGCAGGAACGCGCGGGCGGTGTTGGCGGATCCGATGAGGTTGACATCGATGACGCGTTGCCAGAGTTCGGCCGCGGTACGGTCGAACGGACCGCTCACCGCGATCCCCGCGTTGGCCACGACCACACTCGCGGGCCCGAGTTCCGTCTCCACGCGGCGTGCCGCATCGGCCAGCGTCGCGCGGTCGGTGATGTCGCACTCGACGCAGATGCTCGGACCGGGGAGGGACGCTGCGGTCTCCAGCAGGGTCGCCCGCTCCCGGCCGAGCAGGGCGACCTGCATCCCGGCGTCGGAGAGGCTGCGGGCGAGTGCCTCGCCGACGCCGCGAGCCGCGCCGGTGACGACCGCGACCCGCCCGTGCGGTGGACGGGCGGGAGCGCGGTGTGCCCCGCGCCCGTCCGGGTTGTCGTGCATCGGCTCTCCTCGCTTCCTGGCCGCGCCCGCCACGGGCTGCGGCCCCCGCCCCACCGTCAGGCCACCCGTCGTCCACCGCAACCGGGCCGACGGGGCCCGGGCGGCGGCGGGGCCGGATACGGAGTCGGATCAGGGGAGAGCGGCGTGCCGGTCGCGCGTCCCGCTCGTCCCCTGGCCTCCGCGTGTGCCCTCGATGTTGTGAACGTCGTCAACGAACCTCCGCGTTGAGAGTGAAAGTCGCGCTGTGTACGGTTGCGCGCATGACGGACACCCCTGCCCGACAGGCCAATCCCCTGGTCACCGGGTCCGAGATCGCGAGGCTGGCGGGCGTCACCCGTGCCGCCGTCTCGAACTGGCGGCGACGTTACGACGACTTCCCCAGGCCCGTCGGCGGAGGAGCCAACAGCCCGCTGTTCGACCTTGCGGAGGTGCGGGCGTGGCTCGACGGGCAGCGCAAGGGGCAGGAAGTCTCCGTGGAGGTGCGGCTGTGGCAGGCGCTGCGCGGCGTGTACGGCGACGACATGCTGGGCGGACTTGTGGAGACCGCTCGTCTCCTCGCCGGAGGAGAGGCGCCTGAGCGGATGCCGCCGGACATCGTCCGGCTCGCACGGAGTCTGGCGGAGAGCGAGGGCGCCGGAGCCGCCGTGACCGCCCTCTCGGAGCGTTTCACCGACTCCGTGCGCAGGGCCGGATCGGACCAGGCCACCTCACCCCGTGTCATCCGGGCCGTCCACCACTTCGCCGGCGAGGTGACACGTGACGCGACCATCTTCGACCCGGCCTGCGGTATCGGCTCCCTCCTGCTCGCCGTCGGCCCCGATCGCGGCCCGCGGCGCTGTGGGCAGGAGTCCGACGCGGCCAGGGCCGAGTTCACGCGACTGCGAGCCGACCTCGACGGGCGCACAGGCGTGGGCGTCGTCACGGGGGACTCCCTGCGCGACGACCGATGGGCGAACGTCGCGGCCGACCTGGTCGTCTGTGATCCCCCCGTCGGCGACCCCGACTGGGGCCGCGAGGATCTGCTGCTCGACTCACGCTGGGAGTTCGGCACCCCGTCCCGTGCCGAAGGCGAACTCGCCTGGTTGCAGCACGCCTACGCGCACACCGCGCCCGGCGGTCGCGTCCTGATCGTGCTGCCCGCCTCGGTCGCCTACCGCAAGGCCGGCCGCCGGATCAGGGCCGAGCTCGTGCGGCGGGGCGTCATCGAGAAGGTCATCGCCCTGCCGTCGGGCACGGCTGCCTCGCATGCGCTTCCCGTCCACCTCTGGCAGCTCCGTCGGCCGCGGACACCGCGGGACGCCCTCACCAGCGTCCGTATGGTCGATCTGATGGCGAGCGACCCGGACGGTTCCCTGGAGCCGGGCCCCGACCGGACGGCGAACGTCCCCCTGATCGATCTGCTCGACGATGCCGTCGACCTCACGCCCGGCCGTCATGTCAAGGATTCCCATCGTGACTACGCGGTCGAGTACGAGACTCTGCGACAAGAACTGGCGGCACAGGTAGGGCTGTTGGCGGAACTGCTGCCGACGCTGATCGCGGGCGACGGCCCGAGCTCGCTGGACGGGCCCACCGTCGGCGTCGCCGACCTCGCGCGCGCGGGACTCGTGGAGTACGGCCATCCGGAACCGGTCTCGATCAGCGACCGGCTCGACACCGACTACCTCCAGGGCTTCCTGCGCGGCGCAGCCAACATCCGACGCTCCACGAGCACCAGCGGAACGTTTCGCCTCGACGGCAGGGGCGCCCGCATCCCGCAGATGGACATCACCGAGCAACGGCGATACGGGGCCGCCTTCCGGGCGCTCCAGGAGTTCGAGGAGCGGGCGCGGAGAGTGGTGGAGCTGAGCCGGGACGCGGCGGCACTGGCCAGGGACGGGCTCGGCAACGGCGCGCTCGCCCCGGACAGCTGACGGGGAGCGTCATACCGCCTGCTCTCGGCGGTTCGTGCGGCAGGTCACGCCGGGGCGTCGAAGATCCTGCTGGAGCGGGCCGGTCTGTGACACGACGGTCGCCGGCGGGACGACTACCAGGGCGGGCTTCGGAGCTGAGGGCCGGTGGCGGTTCGCGGCGAGGGCCTGTTCGTCCCGGCGGTAGCGTGGTGTCGCTCACCGCCGGGACGATAGGTCAACGGAGGTCGGGTCCGCCCGCCTCGGCCAGCTCGGTGAGCAGGCTGATGTCCTCGTCGGCGTCGTCCGGGGTGTCCGGGCCGGCGTCGGGAAATGATCCGGATGTCTCGTCGTCGGCGAGCTGCGGGTACTTCTCCAGGAGGAACCGCCGCCGGTACGCCATATCGGCGGCGTCGACGATCCCCTCCAGCGTGGTCCAGTTGAGGGTGCCTCCGACGACGATCCCGAATGCGGGAACCGCCTTGCCGAGTCCCTTCTTCGTGAGGCGGAAGCCGAACGCCTTCGCGAACTGCTGGGAGACCTTGGTGACCACCGCTTCGTTCAGGACCTCCCACGTCTTGCCGCGGAAGAGTGCTTGCGTGAGCCGCGAGATATCGGCCATCGCGGCGTTCTTGGCCGTGGCCGAACTTGCCGTCCCGACGTTGACGACCGACATCACGAAGAGCTTCTCGGCTGGCTCCTCGGGGTCGTAGCCGTAGGACAGGGAGACCTGTCCGACCGCGCGGGACGCGAGTCCGAGGACGACTGCCGTATCGACGGCGAAAGCGCCGACGATGGCTCCCCCCGAAGGTGCTGCCGCGGCGCCGGCGGAGGCGGCGATGACGAGCTCTCCTCCCGAGATCACCAGCCCCGCACCCGCTCCCGAGAGTGCGGCCGCCGCCGGAAAGTACCAGCCGGCCGCCCGCCCGCGGACCGCGTCGACCTGTTCGAGGTCGAGACGGCGCAGGTCCAGCAGTGACTCGACGTCGTGTCCCCGCTTCTGGTGGAGCGTCACCACGCGCTTGGGTGAGAGGCCCGCTCGCGAGGCCCGCCCCACGGTCCGACGCACGGATTGAGCGGCAGTGCCACTCCAGTCCGGGAGGGCGTCGGCGGCCACGCGTGCCCCGGCACCGACCTTCTGTGCGCCCTTGGCGACGAACCCCTGTCCACGTGAGAGTGCGGCCTTCGCCCTGGGCCGGTTCTCCAGCTGCTGCGCGGCATGCTTGCCGAGTCGCGAGACGCCGTTGGCCACTTGCTCGCCGGCGTTCCTCATGGCTCGGGACAGAGGTCGGCCTGTGAACTCCTGGACGGCGCGCCAGGCGTCGAGTTCGTAGTCCGAGGGCAGCTGATCAGGCTGCCGCGGGTTGCTCATGGTCCCCCCTGGGACGTGGATGGTGATGCGCGGGTGGTGACCCGGCAGGTGGTTCGTCGAGAGCTGTCGGGCGGGGCGGCGGGGGTCGTGGCCCGGAGTCGGTGAGGGCGGAGGCATGGCTCCAGCCGTCGATGAGCGGGTTCTCCAGGCCGCCCCGCTCATTGTTGCGGAGCGGAAGACCGGTGGCCGCGACTGTACACGAATCGACCTGGTGACAGAGCGATGTCAGTGCGTTGACATCGTCAACGAGTCGCTGTCTCCTCTCTGGTGATCAGGGAGGGGGCGGGTGGAAAAGGTCCGCGTGTCGGGGTTCGGCGAGGTCGAGCGCGAGCGGCAGCGAGTGGAGCCGGCCGAGCTGGAGTTGCCCGTCCTGGGTGCGGTGATGCATGCAGAGGGTGACCGTCCGCATACGGAAAAGGTTGCGCTGTTCCGTGAAGAAGATGTGTCCGGGGTCTGCCTCCTCCTCCTCCTCCTCCTCCGGCGCGCCCCGGACGGCGTGGTCCGGTTGGTCGGACTGGGCATGACGTGGCGCCCCTGCGGGCCGGGGCGCGGATGGGGGGCGAGGGCGCCGTGGCTTCGATTGTGGAGCTCGCCACCGACGGGGCGTCGTGAGGGCGAGCGTCAGCCACGTCGTGGCCGGGGTCCCGGTCGGGGCCACCGGCCGTGCGTGCCCGGGGCAGGTCCGCCGAAGCGTCCGTACCGCTCGTGAAGGAGTCGCCTTGGGCGGAGTCATGAGGTGAGACCGCTGAGGGCGTCGCCGATGTACTTCACGCCCAGGACCAGCAGAAGGGTGGTCATGATCGCGCTGTTGTGCCGGGCCATCCACGCCTTCCAGTCGCCGAGCACCCGCGCCGACCTCGTACCGCCGGCGAGGTAGACGCCGAGCGGGAGCAGCGTGCAGAGCGAGGCGATCAGCACCATGAGGACGGCGGCGACGGTCCTGCCGCCCGCCGTGGCGGTGGAGCCGGCGATGGACACGGCGCCGCCGACCGCCAGGACGAGGTTCTTGGGGTTGGCGACGACGAGGGCGACGGCGAGTCCGGCGGCTTTGACGGGCGTGAAGGTGTCGATGGCCCTCATCCAGCCCGGGGCGGCCGACTCATGGCCTTCGCGCGGCCGGTCCTTCCACTGCTTGGCGCCGAGCAGCAGGAAGAGTGCGCCGAGGGCCAGCTTGAGCCAGAGTGTCCAGGTCGCCGGTCCGTCGTCGCCGGCGGCGTCCGCGCCGGACCCGGCGAGCACCACGAGCGTGACCACGGCCGCGACGGCGACGATCCAACCGGCGGTGAACGCCATGCCGTTGGGTCGGCCCTTGGGTGTGGCGAGCATGAGGATCACGGCGATGAGGGGCAGCGGGCTGATGGCGATGCCGACGGCCGAGGTCAGCATCTGCCCGATCGCGTCACCCATGACGACGTTCCTTCCGTCGCCCGGGTCGGGTGTGCGGCGGGGTCACGGGCAGCCGGGCCCGGCGAGTGCGCCGTCGACGGTCCGGCCGGTGGGATCAAGGAGGTTCGGCGTGGCGGTGTCGGTCCTCGGGCGGAGCCGGTTCATCTGTGTCCTCCTGGCTGCCGCACACATGCGGCTTCGGTGTGCCGATCCTTGTCGGCATTCCGGTGCTGGGCCCGGCGGTGTGGGGCCGTACGAGTGGCCTGGGAGAAATTGGATGAATTGCTGTTGTAGCTCCCGGGGTGCGCGATTCGGCTGTCAGGCTTTGAATGGGCGCTGTCCGGACGCCTTCTCCGGCGTCCTCGTCTGCTCGCGTCCCGCGGAGGATCCATGGCCACGCTGACCGTCTGGAAGTTCGACTCGCCCGAAGGCGCCGCCGGTGTCGAGAGCTCGCTGCTGGACCTGCAGAAGCAGGAACTGATCAAGGTGCTCGACGCGGCCACGGTCAGCTGGCCGGCCGAGGCGGTCAAGCCGAAGACGAATCAGCTGAGAAACCTCGCGGGCGTCGGGGCGCTCTCCGGCACCTTCTGGGGCATGCTCTTCGGCCTGCTCTTCTTCGTGCCGCTGCTCGGCGCCGCGGTCGGCGCGGCGGCGGGCGCGCTCGGCGGCAAACTGTCCGACGTGGGGATCGACGACGACTTCATCGACTCGGTCAAGTCGAAGGTCACGCCCGGCACGTCCGCGCTCTTCCTCCTGTCGCAGGACGCCGTGGTCGACCGTGTGCGAGCGGCCTTCCCCGGCGGCCACTCCGAGCTGATCCAGTCGAACCTGGACAGCGAGAAGGAGGCCAAGCTCCGCGAGGTCTTCGCCGACTGACCCTCGCCCCGCATCCCGTGAGCCCGCCGTGCGAGGTGACGCACGGCGGCCCCTGTGCTCGGAAAGGGGTGGGCCCGCGTGCCCGGACCATGGACGGCGCTGCGGCGCGGGGCCCGCCGACCGGGAAAGCCGAAACCCTCGGATCTCGGCTCGGGCGCGGTGACCGGACTCTTCTCGATCCCGGAAGGGATGGCGTACGCGTCGATCGCCGGTTTCACCCCGGTGGCCGGCCTGTACGCGGGCGTCGTACCGGCGATCGTCGGCTCACTCACCTCCCGTACGGTCCTCATGGTCACGACGCTGACCAGCGCCATCGCCCTGACCTCCCAGAGCGTTCTCTCGGAAGCCGGCCTCGATGCGAAGGACGCCGGGAACGTCGCACTGCTGACCGTCATGGTCGGCGTGGTGATGCTGCTGATGGGGGCACTGCGGCTCGGTGCGGTGATGAGCTTCGTCTCCAACGCCGTCATGACCGGCTTCTCCGCCGGCATCGCCGTGCAGATCATGGCCGGTGTCCTCAAGGACGCCACCGGCTACGAGCAGCACGGGTACAACAGGCTTCACCAGCTCGGCGACTGGCTCTGGCACATCGGCGACCGGCAGCTCGCCGCCACCCTCACCGCACTCGCCACCATCGCCGTCTGGGTGCTCGCCCGCGCGGTGAAGCGTCTGCAACCGGTCGCACTGCTGATCGCGACGGTGGCGGTCACCGCGGGCGTCGTCCTGTTCGGCACCGACGTGGAGTAGGTGAAGGACATCGCCTCCATCCCCGCCGCCCTGCCCTCCTTCACCGCCCCCGACCTGTCCGCCGTCCCCGACCTCGCGTGGGGCGCGGTCCCGGTCGTTCTCGTCGCCCTCGCCCAGGCCGCCGGCATCGCCCCGTCCATGCCCAATCCGGACGGCACGCGCTCCGACATCGACGGCGACTTCCGCTCGCAGGGTTACGCCAACCTCGCCGGCGGCCTCTTCCAGGCCCTGCCGTCCGGTGGCTCCCTGTCCCGTACGGGCGTGGCGGTCTCCGCCGGTGCTCGTACCGGCTGGGCCGGCGTCGTCTCCGGCGTCTTCCTCGCCCTGGTCGTGCTGATGTGCGGCTCGCTCGCCGAGCGCATCCCCATGCCGGTGATCGGCGGCCTGATCCTGGTGGTGGGCGGTGAGCTGATCTGGGGCAAGCGGCACGACATCCTGCTGGTGTTCCGTACGTCGTGGATGTCGGCCGGTGCGATGGTGCTGACCTTCCTCGCCACCACCCAGCTCCCACTCCAGCAGGCCATCGTCCTCGGCGCCGTCCTGTCGCTGTTGCTGTACTGCGCGCAGTCCGCCCGCCGGGCGACGCTCGTCGCTCTCGTGCGGCGGGACAGCGGCCGGTGGGAGACCGCCGGACCGCCGAAGGCCCTCGCACCCGGCACGGTCACCGTCCTCGACTACGCCGGCTCGTCGTTCTTCGCCGAACTTCCCCGGATCGAGACGCAGCTGCCCGCCACGGACGGGGCCCGCGGGGCAGTCCTGATCCTCGCCGTGCGGGCGCTGCCCGACGTGCCGTCCTCCGCCATGCTCAAACTCCTCGACCGGTACGCGAACGGCCTCGCGGACCAGGGCGGCCGCCTGGTCCTGTGCGGCGTCCATCCCTCGCTCGTGAGGCTCCTGGGACGGTCCGGGGTCGCCGCCCGGCTCGGTGACGGCGGGATCGTACCCGCGGCCCCCGACCTGTTCGGTCCCCTCGACGCCGCTCTCGACGACGCCCGTCGATGGGCGTCGGCCCACTCACCCGAACACCCCCGTCCTCCTGGCTCACCCCGCCGCCCTGCGTGAGGCTCGACGCCAGTGCCGCCCGCAACTGCGACATCGGCTGGGTCCTGTCCGCCGGGGCCCTCTGCACGATCCCCGGCAGCCGGACGCTCCGCCCGCAGCATGTCCCGCTCGGTCCGCCCCTCGACCAGCGGCCCGCCGGCGGAGTCCAGATCGTGGCCCCGGGGCCGAGGCAGGCGTCGATGCGCGCCCGCTTCCCGGCGACTTGGGCCTCGTACACGCCGGTGACCAGGGACACACGGCGGCCGTATCGGCGGGGGAGGCGCCGGGGCGAGCCGAGGACGGGGTGACGGACGACGGCGAGGTGTACGTGCGGAGGCTGGATCTGAACCAGTACCAGGAGTCAGGCGGCGACGAGCTCCTGCTCGCGGTCCGGCGTGCTGACCTTGGTCTCCTTGTTCGGCAGCGCGAGCCGGAAGACCTTGTGCCACGCGGAGAACACCTGCTTGGGCAGCGGGCCGGTGACGTACTCCAGCTCGTACTTCTCGAACAGCGCGCGCACCTTCACCGCGACCTCGGCGTACCGGTTGCTCGGCAGGTCCGGGAACAGGTGGTGCTCGATCTGGTGCGACAGGTTGCCGGTCATGAAGTGCATGGCCTTGCTGCCGCTGATGTTCGCCGAGCCCATCATCTGGCGCAGGTACCACTGGCCGCGCGTCTCGCCCACGATCGACCGGCGCTCGAAGACCTGAACGCCCTCGGGGAAGTGTCCGCACATGATCACCGAATGGGTCCAGACGTTGCGGACCAGGTTCGCGGTGAACGTGGCGGCGAGTGTGGGGAGGAACGACGGTCCCGACAACAGTGGGTGGATCACGTAGTCCTTCAGCACCTGCTTGCGGATCTTGCGTCCCACGGCCTTGGCCCGCGCGCGGAACTCCGGGTTCTTGCGGCGGCGCTTGTGGAGGTTCTTGCCGAGCTCCAGGTCGTACGCCGCGATGCCGTACTCGAAGAAGCAGGCGTTGAGGAAGTTCCACAGCGGCTGGCCGAGGTGGAAGGGGTGCCACTTCTGGTCCTCGTCGACGCGCATGATGCCGTAGCCGAGGTCGTTGTCCTTGCCGATCACGTTGGTGTACGTGTGGTGCAGCTCGTTGTGCGAGTGCTTCCACTGCTCGGACGGCGAGACGTGATCCCACTCCCAGGTGGTGGAGTGGATCTTCGGGTCCCGCATCCAGTCCCACTGGCCGTGCAGGATGTTGTGGCCGATCTCCATGTTGTCCATGATCTTCGCCACGGACAGCCCGGCGGTGCCGAGCAGCCACGCGGGCGGGAAGATCGAGAACAGCAGCACACCTCTGCTGACCAGCTCGAGCTTGCGCTGCGCCGCGATCACCTTACGGATGTAGGCGGCGTCCTTCTCGCCGCGGTCGGCGATCACCTCGTCGCGGATCGCGTCCAGCTCGCGGCCCAGCTCCTCGATCTGCTCCGAGGTCAGGTGGGCGGTGGGGTCGATGGCGGTCAAGGCGCTCCTACCGTTCGATGTCGCACGGGCCCGCGGCGGCGGACACGCAGGTCTGGATGAGGACGCCCGGCTCGGCCTCGGTGATCCCGCCGGTGCGCAGGTCGCGGACGGCGCCCGCCTTGAGCGGCGTGACGCAGCCGAAGCAGATGCCCATGCGGCACCCGGAGGGCATGAGCACGCCGGCCTCCTCCCCGATCTCCAGCAACGGCGTGGCGCCGTCCGCGTCGATGGTCCTGCCGGTGGCGCTGAACGTGACCTCGCCGCCGTCGCCGGCGACGACGATGCTGGGGCGGAAGCGTTCGGTGTGCAGACATTCTCGGACGCCGTGCTCGGTCCAGTGCGCTTCGGCGGCGTCGAGCAGGCCTGCGGGCCCGCAGGCCCAGGTCTCGCGCTCGGCCCAGTCGGGCACGAGTTCGTCGAGACGGGCGATGTGGAGCTTGCCGTCCGTGTCGGTGTGCACCTCGGTGAGCCGAAGCTTCTTGTCCGCGACCAGGCCGTGCAGTTCCCTGCGGAAGATCACGTCGTGCGGCCGTGGCGCGCAGTGGACCATGACGACGTCGTCCAGCCCGGTGTCGCGCAGCATGCCCATCACGGGCGTGATGCCGCTGCCGGCCGTGAGGAAGAGCACCTTGGCGGGCTTGGTCTGCGGCAGTACGAAGTCACCGGTCGGCTGGTCGAGCTGGATCAGCGTGCCCGGTTTTGCCCTGCGGACCAGGTGGTTGCTGACCTTGCCGTCCGGGATCGCCTTCACGGTGATCGTGATACGGCCGTCCCTGCGGTCTGTCGGCGAGGTGATGGAGTAGGCACGCCACAGGCGCACTCCGTCGACGTCTACCCCGACCCTCACGTACTGACCGGCTGTGTGGCCGCGCCAGCCCCGCCCCGGCCTGATCACGACAGTCGCGGCGTCACCCGTCTCGGGGTGCACGGCCTCGATGCGCCCACACAGGTCAGCGCCCGCACGCAGCGGGCTGACCAGGTCGAGGTAGTCCGACGGCAGCAGCGGCGTCGTGACCATCTCCAGCAGTTTCCACGCCCTGCTGCGGAGGGCTGCACTCGTCATGACCTCAGCTTGCTGCGCCCCATGGCGTAAAGTCCTGACCGCAAGACGTGAATCTGGTCGGCAGAATTGTTCGCAGGGAACAAAAACGTGAGCTATGCACTCCGGAGAGCCAGCGAGCTCGCCTTGGACGAAACGACGGTCACCGCCCTTCGGGCCGCACTGAGGTCCACCGCCGACGAAGTCGTCCAGGCGATCATCGACGAGGTCCCTCCCTACGCCAATGCCCTTTCGGGTCGCATGGGCGCCACCATCCGCAGAGCCGTTCGCACCGCCCTGGGGCACTACTTGGACCTCGCGACCGGGAACGCCACGGGCGGCGATGCCGGTGACGCCGCCTACGAGCTGGGCCGCGGCGAGGTACGCGACGGCCGTTCGATGGACGCTCTGCTCAGCGCCTACCGGGTCGGCGCCCGCGTCGCCTGGCGCTGCCTGGCAGCGGGTGCCGTACCCGCGGGTCTGCCCGCCGCCGACGTCGCCAAGTTCGCGGAGCTGACCTTCGCCTACATCGACGAGCTCTCCGCCGCGAGCGCCGCGGGCCACGCCGACGAACTTGCGGCCCGGGGCAGAGCCCACGAGCGTCACCTGGAGCACCTGGCCCGCGACCTCCTCGCCGGCGCGAGCCCGGACGTACTGCTGGCCTCCGGTCAACGGGCCAGGTGGCAGCCTCCCGTTTCGCTGACCGCCGTCCTGCTGCCCGCCGACCAGGCCCGGCCTGCCTACCGGACACTCGACCCGAGCACCCTCGTCCTCGACGATCTGCCCGATGCCACCGGTGTGCTCCTCGTTCCCGATGCCGACCGATCACGCCTCCTGCGGCAGCTGACCGACCGCGCCGCCGTGGTCGGCCCGGCCCGGCCATGGACTCGTGCGTTCGCCTCGTACGCGCGAGCCGCCCGCGCGCGCTCCCTCTCGTCCCACATTCGCGACACCGAGGACCACCTGCCCGAACTGGTGCTCAGTGCCGACGTGGACGCGTTCGCAGACCTGTGTGCCCGCGCCCTCGCACCCTTGCAGACCTTGCCCGCCGCAACCGCGCGACGGCTGGAGGAGACGTTGCGGGCGTGGCTGTTGCACCAGGGAAGGCGGGACGAGGTCGCGGCGGCGTTGTTCGTCCATCCCCAGACAGTCCGGTACCGGATGTCGCAACTGCGGGAGCTGTTTCCCGATCTCGCATCACCACACCGGGTGCTCGAGCTGACGCTGGCAGTCGGTCTCCGGGGCAGCTGACGCGTCCCCCGTTCACCGCTGCGTCCGCGAGCTTCCAGGAACCGTGTCTCGCTCTCGGTGCCATGCCGCTTCGACCGTGAGAACGGCCTTCATCGCGTGGACGGCGCTGCCCCGGCACCAGCGGACACACGAGCGCGCGTGGAGCCGCAGCCAGGTGAGCGCCAGGGCGGCCAGGCCGGGTCACCAGAGGCAAGGAACCGGGCCGCTCGCCCCGGGGACCACCGTGGCTCCGCGGTGGCCCCGCGCCTCCCTCCCGCCGGGTCAGCCGGACGACCGACCGGGGCCGAGCTGGCACACCGGGCGAGGGATGATGGGATGGAATACGAAACGTGAGGTCAGGAGCTTCCATGGCACAGCCGGTTCACCGACCTCGTGAGGACGCGGAGTTCAATTTCATCCTCGGGATGAGCAGAGTTCCGGTCCTCGCATACTTCACCGGGGCATGGCCCAAGGCGATCGAGCCCTGCCGGGTGATGGACCTCGTCGTGGGCGACATCGCCGACGACCACATGGGCCGCCTGACGGTCGTCCGCACCGACATCACACGTTGCCCGGCGGCAACCGAGCGATACGGGATCACCGGAGCCCCGTCCTGCCTCCTGCTGAAGGAGGGAGAGGCGGTGGCGCACAGCACGGGGCTCATGACCATCGAGGAGGTACGGATGTTCTTGGAGGGTCACCTCTGAGCGGCCGCCGCAGCACCTGGTCGCGATGCCCGGCCAGGTTCCGTCTGTAGGAGCTGCGCTGCTTGGGACCGCCCACAGGGCGTAGAGCCCTGTCCAGCGCGGCTGCGTCCGGCACCGGAGCGTACGGCAGGGAAGAAGCGGTGAAGTCCGTGACCTTCCGGGAGTCCGGCGGCGTGGGGGCCGGCATTCGTCGCTCTCCATGCTCCCGATCGCGCACGAGGTCGTGTTCATGGCGTCACCGCTTCGACAGCGGCGGCCAGGAGCGCGACGGCGTCGGCCCGCACGGGTTCGTGAACAGCTTGGGTCGCTGACGTCGAACGGCGCGTGCGCCGCGTGCGGCGCGGAGATGCGGTAGCCCGGCGTGAGGGTGCTGTCCGCTTCAGGTCACAGGTGCGGCCGCCCGGTCTGTGGTCGGCAGAGGTAGAACAGCTCGGGGTCGCCCTCATCGAGACCGTGCAGAAGGCCGGCCGGGCTGGCCTTTTGAAGCAGTCGCTGCATCGGCTGGTTGGAGACGTTCGTCGAGGTGAAGAGCTTCGGTGTCGTGCACGAAGCGGCCACGGAGGCCAACAACCTATGACCCACCGCCGAACGCGTAGACGCGTCCGGTGCCGGGGTCCAGTGCCACGCTTGCGTACTGGAAATCGCCGCCCGCCTCAACCTCACCGCGGTCGCGATGCCCGGCCCCCGTGCGGCGGCCGATGAGGCGCCGGCCGACGAACGTACGGACGTGTGAGCCCGTCCGGTCCCGTCACCGGTCGGCTGTCGACGCGGGCCTGGTCGGGTGGAGTTCGGCGCGTCGTATCAGGGGGACACCGAGGCCGAGCGCTGCGGCGAGCAGGCTGATCGCACCGCATCCGATGAAGAACACCTCCGCTCCCCACAGGGCCACCGTCATCCCGACTGCGGGGAAGAGCACGGGTGCGAGGCCGAGCGTGCACAGGGTCGTGACCGAGGTGACCCGTCCGAGGTAGCGGGGGTCCGTCTCCGTCTGGACGAACGCGCCGGTCACGGTGGTCGTGAACCCGCTGGTCAGGCCGATCGAGAAGCCGAACACGACGGCGACGGGCAGTGAGGGAGCGTGCCCCAGGGCGACCGCTCCCGCAGCCGTGACGAGCAGCGCGCAGCACATCGCCAGCCCGGCGCGCGGTATCCGGGTCAAGACGGTGAGCAGTAGGGCCGAGGCTGCGGCGCCGGCGCTGAACGCGCTCGCGATCCACCCCATGCCTGAGGCGCCCCAGCCGCGTTCGTCGGCCAGGAGGACCAGGCCGGTGGCGACCGGGCCGCTGAAGCACATTTCGCTCAGCCCGATCATCGTGACCAGCGGGGCGAGCATCCGGTGGCGGCGGACGTACCGCAGACCGTCACGCAGTTCATCCCACGCGGAGCCGCGCCGGGGTACCTCCGCTCTCGATGCGGTCCGCAGAGTGAGCAGAGTGACGAGCGAGAGAGCGAAGAGCGCGCCTGCGGCGGTGAACGCACCGGCCGTGCCGCCGATCACCAGCACGGCTCCCGCCAGGAGGGGGCCGACGGCATTGCTCAGCCGGATCGACAAGCCGCGCATCCCCTGGACCCGGGCGAGCTGCTCGGGTGCCGTGATGAGCGGCGGCAGCGCGCCCACTGCCGGCATGAATACCGCGTCCACCACGCCGAAGACCAACGCGACCGCGGCCAGTAGCCACACGCTCGGGGACGCCAGCACGACTGCCGCGGCGGCGGCGAGGATCACCACGCAGCGAACCGTGTCGCTGACGACAGCGACCCGGCGCGGCCCGAACCGGTCTGCCACCACGCCGCCACCGAGCATGAGCACCGCACGGGGAAGAGCTCCGGCAGCGACCACCAGGCCCACCTGTGACGGCCCGCCGGCGCGTGTGGCGGCCCAGGACAGGGCGAGGAAGTACACGACGTCGCCAGTGACCGAGGCCGTGTAGGCGGTGAGCCAGCGCAGGACGCCCGTGTCCCGGTAGGCGGGCCGCGGGGACGCGGCTATGCCGTGCGCGCTCATGCCTCACCGGCCGGCGGCAGCGCCGTGCCGGGCACCGGGAACGCCTGTACCTGCAGTGCTACCGGAGAGGATCCTTCGGGTGCCCCGTCCTCCTCATGCCGATATCGCGAGACCACCTCGAAGATCTCGGCCCGCATCCGGTCCACGTCGCCCGGGGTCAGGTACAGGAGGAAGTCCCCGAAGGCCGCGACGTCGAGCCACTCCTGAGGGAGCAGCGGCACCTCGTGCGCGGCCCGCCGCAGACGATCGGCAGCGGCGAGGGCGACCGCATGCGTGTACGCGCGCCCGGCCTCGCGCTGCTCCGAGGGCGCGGCCGCGGGATCGTGGATCGACTGGCGATGGGCAGACCTCCACCACCGCTCACGCCCGGTGCCACGGTCCGGCTCCTCCACGATGAGCCCGCCCGCGGCAAGGCGGCGCAGGTGGTAGCTCGCCGCGCCGGGGTTGATGCCGAGTTCGTCGCCGATCCGGGTGGCAGTGGACGGACCACGCTGTCGCAGCAGGGTGAGGACGTTCAGGCGCATCGGGTGAGCGAGCACGCGCAAGGCAGCGGTGTCGAGTTCGATGTCCCGTCCCGAGGACTCAGGGGATGCGGCAGAGGAAGCGACCATGCGCAGAGCGTAGACCTACAACAGTTGTTTCAAAAGAGTTGTTGTGAACTGTTCCAAGTTCCGGCGTAGCTCCTCGCGTTCAGGAATCGACCGATTGATGAGCAAGATCGGAAAGTGGCAGCGCGCGGGCGAATCGATACAGATCGCGCTCATGAGACGGTGTCAGAAAGGTACCCGTTGGCGGCGCCTGAGCACGGGTCGGCCCCGTATGCCCAGCTCGCGGCTGGGTTCGGCGTCGGGACCACGACCGCGTACCGGTACATCGCCGAGACCGTCGACCTCCTGGCCGCCCTCGCCCCCACCCTTGCGGAGGCGGCCCGGACGGCATCGACGAAGGCGTTCGTGTTGCTGGACGGCACGCTGCTGCCGATCGACCGGATCGCAGCGGACCGGCCCTTCTGCTCGGGAAAGCATCAAGAGGCACGGTATGGACGTGCAGATCCTGGGCGATCCATCCGGCCGGCTGCTGTGGGCCTCGTCGGCTCTGCCCGGTGCCGGACATCAAGGTCGCCCGTGAGCACGGCATCATCGGCGCTCTCGCGGATGCTGACGTCAAGTGCTGGGCAGACAAGGGGTACCGACGTGCCGGGGGTACGGTCCGTGTCCCGTGCTGGGGCCGCTGGGAAGCCCTTTCCACAGGACAGAAGGCGGTCAACCGGTCCCACGCGAAGATCCGCGCCCTGGTCGAGCAGGCTGTCGCCACCTTCAAGTCCTGGCGGCTCCTCCGCAAGCTCCGGTGCTCGACCACCCGCATCACGAGCCTCGTCAAAGCCGTGCTCTGCCTGCATCTGGCCAGCTCAGACCGAGGATGGAAAGGGCTCAGTACCTATTGGAGCCGTCAGAAGGCCGGGGCAGTGCGTTCGGATGGGACTCGCTCAGTCAAGATAGATTGTTTCGTTTCGAGAACAGTCCGACATGCGCAAGGAACTCGATGGAGCATTGAGTTTGGCTGTCACCATCCGCAGGATCGGCCACGGGTTCAAAGGGTGCTGTCAGCCATGAGGCGGTGCTTGAGCACGAGCGCCTCGGTGATGAGCGAGAGCTGCCGCTGCTTGTGGCGCATTCCAAGGGGAGGGGTAACGCGGTGATCGACATGATCGTGATCGTTCCAGGGATCATGGGGAGCCGGCTCATCGACACCAAAACGCGCAAGAGTGTGTGGGGGGTAGGGCGGATTGGCGCGCTCAAGGCGGCTGGGAACATTCTGGACAAGTGGGCGGCGGGACGGCTCGCCGATCTGGTGGTGACCGACGAGGAAAGGGACGGCGCCGCGAAGCGGCTCGCACCGGACGGCTTGATCAAGGAACCGGTCTGGGGCCCGACCTTCCGGATGAACTTCGGCTACCGGCAGTTGGCCGATGAACTCGGCGAGTTGGTCCTACACCCGGATGCGCTGCTCGAGTTCGCATACGACTGGCGGCTGTCAGTCGAGCACAACGGACGGCTGCTGGCCGAGGCGATTGACCGGCGTCTGGCCACGTGGCGCCGGCACCGTGCGCTGGCCGAGTGGCGGCGGTCACGGCGCGACACGACCGAGCCACGAGTGGTCATCGTCGCTCACTCCATGGGTGGCCTGGTCGCCCGGGCGGCGGGAACGCACGCCGGCGCGCTCGACTCCGTGCGCACGGTGATCACGATCGGCACTCCGTTCCGCGGCTCGGTCGACGCGGCGACGATGCTCAACAGCGGCCGCAGCAGCGTGGGGCTGCCCGTCGAGCACGCTCGCGAACTCGCCATCACGCTCCCGGGGCTGCACGATCTGCTGCCGACCTATCGATGTCTGTTCACAGGCGACGACCTCGTCGCACTCGACCCGGAAACGGTGGCGGCGCTGGGCGGAGACAGCGAGCTGGCCCGCGAGTCCTTCGCACGACACGCCCAGCTCGCGTCGGTGCGCCTGCCGGGCCTGATCAGTCTGGCAGGCACGCACCAGCCCACCGATATCTGCTTCCGTGTGGATGCCGGTGTGCTCCACGCGCAGCGACACGGATACGAGCGCGACGAGGCCGGCGGGCTGGCGCGCGACGCCGTCACCGGTGGGTTCATCCCGATGAAGCTGCACGGTGACGGCACGGTGCAGTGGCAGTCGGCGAGGCTGGCCGACGCGACCGGCTATGTCCAGAAGCACGGGGCGCTCCAGGCCACTAGGAGCGTGATCCGGAACATCCAGGCACAGATCGAGGGTCGCACGCTCGGCGAAGGGCTTGGCGGACGGGCCGGCATTGGTGTGGAACTGCCCGAATACGCGCCCGCGGGCACGGTGACGACCGCCCGCGTCAGCGGGGCGCGCGCTGCGGGCGACTTCAGCTGCGTGGTGAAGGACCTCGACGGCGCGGTCCTCGAATACCCCTTCGCGCGTCGCGACGGGGACGACTATGTCCTTGACATCACGCTCGACAAGCCCGGCATCCATGTGCTGGAGGTGTCCAACGGCGTGGAGCCGGTCCAGGACGCCGTGGTGGCCTTCGGGCTCGATGACCATGCGGCGTCGTAGGCGGTTCGGCGATGGTTGAGCCGTCGCGGCCACCCGCGTTCGAGGTCGTCGCCTGCACCCATCCGGAATACGAGGATCCTGTCCGACCCGCCGTTCCGGCTGACGCCGCTGCGGCGACGATCGCCGGGCTGCTGCGTCCGTGGGGCGGCCGACTCGACGCGTGGGCCTCCGGGGACGTGCCACGGACCGTCGGGCGGACCGAAGTCCGACTGAGGCACTGGCACGAGCGCGGACGGTCCGCGAACACCCTCCTCGTCTGGATGGGGCACGGTGCGACCGACCTGGCGACCCGCAGAGCCCAACTGTTCGTTCGCGGTGATCCCGGTACGAGCGTCGATGTCACGGTCTTGCCCGTCTGGCTCGCCGAGAGGATCCGCGATCATCTGAGAGAACGCCATTCCGGCGACGCGTGGACGATCGTGGTCGTCGAAGCCTGTGGCGGCGCCCGCTTCGCCACCGAGGTCGACATCGAGCTGATGAAGCAGGAGTGGGGCCGACGCACCCTGGTCATCGGTTCGGGCCGGGGGAACGCTTCGCAGTACCCGGACACGCTGGCAGCGGATCTGAAAGCGGCCCTGAGCCAGGTGACCGAGGATGTCCTACCCCTCGACCGCCTTGCCTCGCTGCTGGCGTGCATCACCGACGCCGACGACCGTCAGCGCTACTCCGTCCATGGCCACAACCTCGCCGACAGCCGACTCAGGCGGGTCATACCCGGTCCGGTCACCGCGGTGTGGAGCGACTACAAGGAGCTGCGGCAGGCGCTGGACGGCATCTCCGCGGATAGCGACGGCTACCAGGCCCTCATCCACTTTGCCACCAAGGGCACGGGCACGGACCTGGGCGAGTTCGCCTGGCACTTCGTCGGACGTCTGCGCGAACGACGCGAGATCTTCCGCTGGCTGCGACTGGCGGAGCAGCAGCGGGACGCCGCGCTGCTCGTCGTCTGCGGGCCGCCGGGGTCGGGCAAGTCGGCACTTCTCGGCAGCGTTCTCATCGACTGCCACCCGGACCTGGCGGAGGGGCTCGAGAGGGTCATCGGCAAGCGCGGCATCGAGGTGCCCGCCGCCCCTCTCCCGGCCTTCGATCTGATCCTGCACCTGACCGGGGCCACCGTGCGGGGGATCGTCACGCAGATTCTCGCCCGGCTCCGCGGCGGCGAGGACGCCGTCGACCCCGCCGATCCCGTCACCGAGGTCTACCGCCAGGCTGAAGCGCGCCGGGAGCCGCTGCTTGTCATGGCCGACGCGCTCGACGAGTCCGAGGAGCCCATCGCCCTGGCGCACTTCTTCGACGAGTTACTGAGGGCCCCCGGCATCCACATGATCATCGGCACCCGCACACACTCAGCCGACGGCCGCACCGACCTGACGGCCATCCTGACCAACCAGGGAGCGATCGGGCGCGACACCCTGCGGCTCGAACCCTCGCCGGGCGACGTGGCCAACTCCCTGGCGGTCCGGGTACGGGACGAGCAACTGCGCGACCTGGTCAGGAGATCGCTCGCCCGCCGTTCGGCCGAGACCGACCTTCAGGACGGGACGCCGAGACACCAGTTCCTGTGGGCGGCGATGGCGGCGGAAGAGCTCAACACGCGCTCTGCCGAGCTGCGCCGCGACCCGGAGCTGCTTCACCGGCTCCTGGACACCGACCACCGCGGGCTGTTCCGCCTCGCACTCGAACGGCTGGACAAGAGCTCCGACCTGACCCGCACGGCGCTGCTCGCCCTCGCTCTGGCTCACGGCCGCGGACTTCCGCGGCGGGACCGCGTCTGGGAGGAGGCGACGAGCGCGCTATCCCCGGACCACCAGCCCGTCACCCTCACCGACCTCAACGACGTACTCGACGCGGCCGGCGCCTACATCATGCTCGACCACGAACACGGCCAGGGGGCGTATCGCCTGGTCCATCGGGTGCTGCAGGAGCACCTGCTCGAGGAGGCGGACGAACTCCCGAGCAAGCGGCTCTACGTCTTCCGGCAACTCCTCGCCCGCGTACGCCCGGACCAGGAGCTCAACCCCTACCTGCGGATCCGCTTGTCCACTCATGCCGCGCACGCGCTGCCCGCAGCCTGGGCAGAGCTGGGTGGGCGACCAGACGTCCTGGACCGGCTCGACCCGTACGCGGTGGCGAGCGACGCCCTGCGCGCGGATCACGTGGATCGGCTGCCTGGTGCGGTGCTCGGCACGATCACCACCGCGCACCTGGTCCGCCAGGGAGACGGGGACGACCGCCCCGGTCTGCGCATGCTCGGCGAGGGACGGGTCCTCGGCGGGACGCGCCGGTCGGAGACCGCGGCACCGGGCACGTGGTCAGTGCGCTGGTCATCGCTGCCACAGCAACCCGTGCACCTGCCCGTAGGCGAGGCCGACCAGAATCTGACGGGGGCCCGCGCCCTGGTCCGAGTGCCACGGGACGGGGCACGAAGCGTCCTCGCCGTGGCCGCCGGGGGCACCATGGTGCGGATCTGGGATCCGGTCACCGGCCAGCCCGCCGGCGCTTCCTTCGACGTGAGGTCCGGCCAGCCACTGCCACCGTTCGGCCACGGTGTCGCAGCGCTCGCAGTCCTCGAACATCGCGGGCGCGGGCTGCTCGCCGGCGCCCCCATGGGCGGACAGGTGGTCGTCTGGGATCCGTTCACCGGCCGCCGCGAACCGACCTCGATCCCTTCCGGTGCCGCTGTGGACGGGATCGCCGCATACCGCGCGCCAGACGGCAGCGCACGGCTGGTCCTCGCACGAGCCGGCGGCAAGGTGGAACGCATCGATCCGATGACCGGCCGCATCGAGGGGCCGGCGCTCGACGCGGGCGGACCGATCAGCACGGTCCTCGCCGTCGAAGTCGCCGGCACCGCTGTGGTCGTGGTCCTCGCGCAGTCTGGTGCGGTCTCTGCATGGAACGCGAACAGCGGTCGTGCCTGGAGCAGAGGCGCACGCGTCGCCAGGGCGGGGGTGAGCATGACCGTCCTCGAAGTCGGCGACACGGGCATCCTCCTTGCCGTACTCGACAGCACCGGTACCTGTTACCGATGCCGCGTGCGACCGGACGCCCAAGAGGCCGTACACCCCGGTGAACGGGACGTCCTGGCTCGATCCGAGCGGGCTCACCGGGTCATCACACTGCACAAGGCCGACGGCCGTCGGCTACTCGCCACCGCCGACGAGAACGGCGGAGTCAAGCTCTGGGACCCGGATCACCCAGGTGACGCGATCGCCGGCTGGCAGTCACACCGCGACCCGTTGGACGCGCTGGTCGCCGGCGAGCCGGCGGACGGCTCCGGTTGGGCGCTGGCGACCATCGCCAAGGGCGCGGGCGTGGCACGGATCTGGCCCGTGTCGGCGCTGGAAGTGCCGACCGGCCCGCCCGGCGAGAGACAGGTCGCGAAAGCCGCGGTCGCGGGTCCACTGGCAGTGCTGGCCGGCCGCACCGAGCTCACGTTCCTGGACGTATACCAGGGATCGCCGTCGGCGAACCCGCTGGCTCTCGAACGGGTCGAGGGGCTCACCGCCGTCGGCGGGAACGACCCCCTGATCGTCGCGGCGACCCGGACCCGGCTGAGGACCTGGCGAGCGCACGACCTCTCGGACACGCGGAGCTGGCCGCACCCCGAGCCGGTCAGGGCCGTGACTGCGGTGCCCGAGCAGGACCTCGTCGTCAGCTTGGATGTGGACGGTGTGCTGCGGCGCTGGGACGTGCGCCACGGGAGCCCCGAGCCGCAGACCGCTGAGACCCTCATCGCCAACGCGGTCGGGATGGCCTGTCACCAGGACGAGGGCGGCATCGTGGTCGCGGTCGGCGGCGAGGGCGTCGTGCAGCGCTGGCAATGCCGGGCTCAGGGACATCCGACGTGGACGCGCCTGGCGGATGTGAACTGCGTGAGACTCCCGCTTGCCCTCTGTGCGGTCAGCGGCGACGCACACGGTGATCCCGGTCGGCTCTTCGTGGTCACCTCCGAACGGATCCTGTGCGCGGCCGGTACCAGCGACATCGTGTGGCGCGGCGACGCACCGGGGCCGACACCACGAGGCGCGTGCGCCTGGCGCGACGGTACCGGCGGGATCCGCCTGGCCGTGGGCAGCCGGACCGGACAGATCTCGCTGTTCGACGGAGCCGACGGTCGGCCCACGCGCACCATCCCGACAGGGCTCGGCATCAACTGCCTCACCACCATGGTCTCCGACGGCCGGCGGTCCCTGTTGGTAGGCGCACGGGAAGGCGCCGTCGCCATCGATCTCGACGACGAGGTGGAGGGACCAGGGTGACTGGATCCATGAACAGGCGCCGGCACGGCGCCATTGAGGACGGCAGTCGGTGACTCACGGCGAGCAGGAGTACTGGGACCAGCTGGTCAACCGGCTGTTCTCACGGAGCCCGACTGAGGGCAGGCTGTTCGACCAGCGCTCGGAACCCGTCATCCTGCTGCCCGACCGACTCGCCCGGGTCGAGTTGAGCTCGGCCGACGATCCCTCCCGTCTCTTCGAGGCGGTCCTGTTCAAAGGGATCGGGCCCGGCGCCGCGCCGATGTGGAACCGCCAACTGCGTTGCCTGCTCCGGTTGCGCGCACTCGGGCATCCGGGCCTGCCGATCCTGCACGCGGGCCGACACGATCCCGACGAGCGGGTAGCCTACGCCGTGACCACCGTGCAGGGCCGCAGCCTGGCCGAGGCGCGGCATCGCTGGCGGGAGGACGAACGTCTCCAGGCGGTCGAGCAGTTTGCCGTGCTCCTCGACGCGCTCAGCCAGCTCCACAGCATCGGCATCCACCATCGCAACATCCACCTCGGCGCGGTCCGCGTCTTCCGCGACGAGGAGCTCGACGACCGGTACCGTTGCCAACTGAGCCGATTCGAGGTCAGCGGGCTGGTCCGCGGACTCATGGGGATGCGCCCGGACCCGACCGCCCCGGACGCGCACGGCGGCCTGCGCGAACTGACACTGCGGCCACCCGACGGCGTGGACCGGGCCCGACACCTTGCGGGGCTGGCCCCTGAACTGCTCCCGTATCTGTTCGGCACCACCGCGACACTGCGCACGGACAGGGCCACCACGGACGTCTTCGGGCTCGGCGTCATCGGCTGGGAGTGGTTCTGCGGGCCGGTCGCGGAAATCCTCCCCGAGCACTACCAACGCCTCGCCGCTGCCGGGGCCGACGAGTTGCACACGGCCGTCGAGGAACTCCAGCAGGAGATGCGCCGCCACCTGACCCGGGCGTCGATCCCGAAACAACTCGCCCGCCTGCTGCGGGAGATGATCGACCAGAATCCGGCGGCTCGGTCCACCCCGTACGAGGCGGCCGCGGCCCTGACCGCCTGCTGGCCGTCGGTGCGCGCCGCCTTCGAGACCCGGGAATCGGAAAGCCCGTTGCTCCTGGCCTATATGGCCAAGCAGTTCGGCCCGACCCTGTGGCGTCACTTCGAGTGGATTTCCCACGACCCGCACAGTGAAGCCGGCCGCGGTGAACTAGTCGAGCTGCTGGAACGCGATCTGCGCCGCGCGGAACTCGTCCATTCGCCGAGAGGCGCGGACGGACTCGTCTCCGGCGGTCTCAGCGCGGAGGTCAAGCGGCAGGCCGAATGGGTGCTGATCGGTGAGCGGGCGCTCTGGTTCGCCAGTTACCTTCGCGAGCCGCGACACGACGATCCGCCGGACCCGCGCATCCTCGTCATCCGGTTCGTGCTCGAGAAGGAGTCATGGGCCGCGGCGCCGCTGCTGCGTGCCCTGCCACGCCGCGAGATCGAGCGAGTCCGGTTGGTTCCCTACAAGCCGGGACAACCCCTCGGCGTCGATGTCACCGCGCATCCGTCGTGGCGGCCCCTGGCGGATCCCCTGCGCAGACGTGAGAAGGCCGTCGGCCGTGAGTTCCTCCAGTCGATCGACTTCCTGCAGGAATACCAGGAGGCGCAACGTCGCGCCCGCTGGTACCCGTACGAGCGGGTGTCCACCGAGGACGGCGTCGTCATCCGCCACGACCACGGCCGTGATCGCGACCGCGCCCGGCGCAACGCGCTGCTGGCGGCGTATCTCGGTCTTCCGCGGGCCCGGCCGACCTTGAGTGATTTCGTGGACGGGCTGGAACTCGACGGCGAGTCGGCCACGGTCATGCTCGGCCGCGACCTGAACGGCAGACCCGGCTTCCACGACGCTGTCAAGGTGTCAGCGACCAGCACCGCCGATCCGGACGTGGTCAAGGTCCGGCCGGAGACGGGTATGGCCGTGCCGCACAAGGGCTGGCTCCGCTCAGCGGAGGAAGGGGGCACCGACGTCCAGATGGACCGGCAGGCGCGGGCCCGCCGCATGCTCGATGAGCGTCCGGGACTCATCGAGCAGTTGACCAGTCCGAAGGCGGTCGACACCGCGGTGCAGTTCATTGACGGCTCGGCCGGGGAGGGGCTGGACGGCACGGCTCCGGCCATCGTCCGCGACATCTGCACGGTCGAACCGCTCTACGCCCTGCAGGGCCCGCCGGGAACGGGCAAGTCGACGGTGGCCACCCGGGCGGTCGTCGAGTACCTTCGCCGCCACCCCTATACGCGCCTGCTCGTGAGCGCGCAGTCGAACTTCGCGCTGGACAGCCTGGCCGCCAAAATAGTCAAGAACGTGGACCCGAGCGAGATCGTGGTCATCCGTGCCACGTCGAAGCGCGGGGAAGTCGACGACAAGGTGGTGGCCGACTACACGCTGGACAAGGTGCAGGAACGCTACCGGGCCAACATCAAGAAATCGGTGCGGGCACGGCTGGCCCGCGACCAAGCCGACGACCTGGCGCTCGAGTCCCCCGAAGACGCTCTGCTCAAACGCTGGATGGAACGCGTCGACGGCAATGCAGTCGAGCTCGGCGAGCGTCTGCGCAGGGCGGCGCAGATTACTCTGGCGACCTGCTCCGTCTCGGCGCAGGTCCTGGACCACTCACGCGACGGTGCCGCGGTCTTCGACTGGGTTCTCGTGGAAGAGGCAGCCAAGGCGTGGCCCAACGAACTACTCATCCCCCTGGTGCAAGGGCTGCGCTGGACGTTGATCGGCGACCACCGGCAGCTCGGCGCGTTCCGCGGCGAGGAACTCGACCACTTCCTCGACCACCTCGCTGACCAGGGAACGGAAGCCGCGCAACTGCACGCCGGCCTCAAAACGCAGCACCTGCGCTTCCTCAACATCTTCGGGTCCATGTTCCTCCCGCCGGCCGGCGAGTCGGAGAAGACCGGAGAGATGGCGGAATGCGGCACCTCGGACGCTGGCAACGTTACCCCCGGTCCGGTCGGGCGGCTGGCCTATCAGTTCCGCATGCACAGGAGCATCGCGGAGGTCGTGGGCCGCGTCTTCTACCCGAGGAGCGAGCCCGACGCCAAGAAGGAACAGTTGGCGGAACGACGGGGCGAGCGTTCCGCCGGACTTCCCCCCACCGTCATCGACTCCACGTACGCCGTGGATCTCGACCACGACCTCACGGCGCCGCCGTTCGTGGTGGGAAGGCCCCTGATCTGGTTGAACACCAACGGCCTGAGCGACTGCGAAGACGAGCCGAGCTGGGTCAACCCCGGCGAGGCCGCACTGGTCGCGAGCCTTGCGCGACAGCTGCGTCCCCGGTGGGTCGATGATGCGCCGGAGGGACCAGGAAGCCTCGCGGTGCTCTCGCCCTACCGCAGACAACTCAAGGAAATCGGGGACATGGCACCCGAGCTCAAGGACGCCGGACGCCTGCACACGGTCCACTCCTTCCAGGGACGTGAGGCGGACCAGGTGCTGGTCTCGCTCGTACGGCAGACACAACGCGGCGCCTCGACGCAGTCGAACATCGGCTTCGTCGGCCAGGACCAGCTGGTGAACGTGATGCTTTCGCGGGCCCGGCGCCTTCTGGTCATCGTGGGCGACCTCGAACACTTCTGGAACCACGGAACGGACTCCTGGCGGCGTGTCGTCCAAGGCGTCCAGCAGTTCGGCAAAGTGGTGCCGGCCAAGGAGCTGACGGACGGAGAGGTGACCGGGTGAGCCTGGAGCTCAGCCTGCCTTGCCGGGTGATCACCCTCAACGTGCAACTGGGGCCGGCGAAAGGCGGAACGACCCTCGAAGCCCTGGTTTCGGAGGCGATCAAACTGCAACACGACACCACGCGGAGCCTGGCGGACTTCTTCGCCATCCCCGAACCGGTCATCGGCGATGTCGTGCACAGTCTATGGAACGGCGGTTGGATATGGATCGACTTCGACACCGGCCGGATCGGCCTGACGGAACGGGAACGTTCCGTTGATCCGGCGAGCGACCCAGGAGCACGGACCGAGCGCCGGGAGTATCTGTATGAACCGCTCTCCCAGCTGGTGTTCTCCCAGCGGGAAGGCACCCGGCGGCCACACCGCGACCAACTGGAGGTGCCGGCCGACGCCGAGGTGAGCCTGACGCTGGCGGACACCGCCCCGGCGGAACTGCGCGGCGCGGTGCAGCGCCTCATGCTCGAGGAGCAGCGGACGGCTTCGGACAGCGTGGTGCTGTCGGTTCTGCCGGCCGGACTGGGTGAGCGGCAGGACGCGAGCCTGCGGTGGGTGTCGCTGAAGGTCGGTGTCGCCACGAACGAGAACACGGGCCGACTGTTCGTCCAGGCCGTCGATCCCACGTCCACCTGGCCGGTCCAGGCCGTCGCCAGGCTAAGTAACCGTCTCGCCGACTACGTGGAACGCTGGCCTCAGAGCCGGTTTAGCAACCAGCTGCGCAGCCGTGCCACGGAGCAGCTCGAACGGTTCCCCGGAGTACATAGCCTCCTCGGCAGGCTCACCGAGGACCTCGAACGACCGGTCAAACAGGACAAGATCGCGTCGTGGCGGGACCGTCAGAACAGCCTTGCGGCCAGCGCCCGCAGCATCAGCCAGCATCTCGACACGCTGTCCCGGTTGCGCGCGCGAGCGGATCTGCTCACCAACTCGCCGGCCCGGGTCGCGGCTCTGCGCGCCGTGATCGGGCAGGCCAGACAGCAACTGGTCGTCGTCTGTCCGGCGGTACGCGCCGCGAGCCTGCGGATGCTGATCGACTCGGGGGTGGAGCGGGCCCTGGACCGCAACGTCCAGCTGGTCTTGCTCTGGGGCCCGGCGGGCAAAGGCACCCTGCCCGCCCCGGTGGTCGCCCAGTTGACGGCGTGGCGCAGTCGGTTCCCCGGGCAGCTGACCGTTCCGGAGTCCGCCGCCCAGATCTCGGCGAACCTGGTGATCGCAGACAACCAGGCGGCGCTCGTGGGCTCTGACGGCCTGCTGGACTCGCGTGATTCCGCCCTGGCGGCGGCCTGGATCCGCGCCACGGAGGCCGGACGGGCGGCCCGACCCCCGCAGGCCGTCCTGGAGCTCCTCGCCTGGGCCCGCAGCCGTTGCCCCGACTGGGTGCTCGGCAGGACCATCCTCACCGCGGCCGAACTCGCCGACCGTCCTCGCGACGCGGTGACGGTGAGCCGCGACCTGAGCTTCCCGACCATTCCCGAGAACGCCGACGCCGCGCTGATGCCCATATGGCGCAACAGCTGGGTGGAGTACCGGAACATGCTGGCCGAAGCGGTCAGGGCGGTCCCGGAGGGGCAGCCGGTCGTCGAGCTGCTGATGGACGGCGAAATCGCCGAGGCCGTCGCCGACGCTGTGAGTGAGTCCACCCGACGACTGGCGATCGCCGATGACAGCACTGACGCACTGCCGTTGCGCAACAAGCTCCTCGCCGACATGGACGACAAACGGCTCCAAGGAGTGACAGTTCGGGTGGACTGTCCTCCGCCACCCGAGGACAGCGCCGACCCTCTGTTCCATCGGATCCCGAACGGCTTCCGGGCGCCCGGTTCGCCGCGCGGCCGCGTGGTGGTGGCGGACGACCAGGTCATTCTGGGCTCCGCCAGGCCGTTGACAGCCCCTCTTCACGCTGGCGCCGCCCGCCGCAGCCAGATCGTGCTGCGGATTCACAGCCGTACGCTGTCCGACGAGATGGCGGACTGGCTCGGGGTCTTTGCGCCGAGCGGCTCGACGGTCCCGGACCAGGCTGCCGGTGCGGGACACCGCGGAGCGGGCGACGCACTCACGCTGGCCCAGGGCGCGCAGTTGGCCCGCCGTGACCGGCTTCCGGTCGACGCCTATCTCCACCGTGCGCTCGACGACCACGAGGACCCCTGGTCCGTCATGGAACGGTTGCAGGAGACCAGCGTCGATCCGCGGTTGCTCGCTTCCGCGATCGCCACCGTTCTGCAGCGCCCGGACACATCCGAGCGGCAGAGCACGAAGTGGACGAACTGGCTCGTCGGGCACCTGTGGGAACGTGGATCGTACGTGTCAGCCGCGCTCCTGGGCGCTTCGGTGCCGGACGGCCCCGATTCCATGCCCGCTGCGGCCTGTCTGCTGGCAGCGGCGATCGAGCACGCCCCGCTCCAGATGGATCCGGACCCAGCCACGATCGAGCTGGTCGAGCGGAACGCCGAGTGGGCCCACACAGCCCTGGGACGGTCAGCGGGCGCCGCTGGTCTATTGGCCGACTACCTCCTGGGCGGACACGCCGCCGCAGCGGACGGCATCGGCCTCCTGGCGACTTCGCTGCCACCGACGTGGCGCGACCTGGCGTCGACCGTCGTGCGGCTCTACGGGGAGATCGAGTCGCCCCTGCCGGTGGTGGACGTCGCGTCCCTCCTGGACCAGAACACCGGCATCGCCGCGCGCCGTGCCCAGTGGGAGGCGGTGGCGACGGAGACCGAGAAGCTGATCGCGCTGCATACGCGGTTCACCTTCCGGTCGGGCAAGGTACTGTACCGACGCATCACCGCCAAAGACGGCGTTCTGACGCGCCTTCTGTCTGCCGCGACGTCCGACGACGCGCAACTGCGTCGCACGGTGGTCGCCGAACTACCGAAGAAGGTCACCCCCTACTTCGATGAGATTGTCACGCGCGAAGGCGAGACGGCCATATTTTGGGCTCGGCACCGCAGCTTCCTCGAAAAGGTCGAGCAGGTGTTCCGGGCCGCCCGTGCGGCTGAGGCGGCGTACACACCGAGCGCCGACGAACCGATCCCGCTGCGTACGGCCGACCTGGCCGCCGCGCGGTGGCTCAGCGAAGCATGGGACGGGTTGAGGAGTCAGGCCGAGAGTATGCCCGCTCCCTACCATCTTCCGCTCCTGGCGATGTCTGATCGCCTTCGACCACTCGTAGCATGGCAGGAGACGCAGTTGTGACGCTGCCGGAGTCCTATCTGAGCGGCTGGGCCGGCAGGCTGTGCCTGCCCCGTGTCTGCGTCGAGCTCTCGACCGGCGGCCTCGACGGGGAGCGGATCACTACGGCGCTGCTCCGGGACCTGGCGTCGGATCTCGATGACGCGGGCGCGTTGGACTGGCTCCTGGAGCAGGGTGAGTTCCCCAGTGCGGCAGCGCTGATCACCGAATCGCCCGCGGTGGTCACCGACCTGGAGATGCTTCGAGACGCCCAAGAGCGGCTGAGCCGACGAGAGACCGAGGTGCGGGCAGAGCTCGGTGGGGAGATCGAACACCTGCTGGACCGAGCGGAAGCCGCCGGTGTGCCAGCGCCGGCCGGTATCTCCGATCTCCTGACCGACGCTGCGGAATCGCGTCTGCCCCGACTTCGGGAACGGCTGACTTCCCTCGCCGAGGAGCTGGACACGGATATCGGGGAGGCGCGCAACGAAGCGAAGCGTCGCATGACGCTGCACAACCGGAGGGCGGGGGTATCGAAGGCGCTCTTCGCCGCCTGGGAACAGCGCGTCAAACGGGGGCAACTTGTGGCAGCGGAACGCCTGCTGGCTGTGGGCGACAGTGAGGTGGCCCCACCCGACACGGTGCCACGGGTCCGTGCCTGGGATCCGACCGTAGACGCGCACACTGTGCTGGAACGCATGAGCCAACGGTCGTACGGCGGCGAATGGATGCCCGGCCTCGACGGACAGCTCCTGTTGGAGAGTTATGCCGCGCTCCGCGCCAGCAGGGCGGAGCGGGACGCGGAAGACTTCAGTGCCACACTGGCCGAGTTCGTGGGCGGGACGAGAAGACGGCCGCCGATCCCCTGCTCCGGCGGGTACTCGTTCCGCTTCGACCTGTCGTCGGCGACCCGGGCCCTGCCGCTGTCCTGGCTTTCGGACATCAGGATGGTTCTTCACATGGAGGATGAGTCGCCCTTGCCGGACACAAGCGCCGAGGAACGGCTCATCGTGATCGACTGCGGCACCGGGACGGAGCGCCTGCATGGTCGCTCGAACGTGGCTGTCCTCTCACCGGGCGATCTCATCCGGCTCAGCACCGTCACACAACACCGGGCACTCCAGCTGCTGCGTCTGCTCGGTCGCAACTGGACGTCGCACGCCCTCGGTATCGGCAGCGGCGGTGCACTCGAACCCCTGCTCGTCGGCCACCCCGAGCCGGTTGCATGGGGCCGACTGTCCTGGCTACTCGACGTTCTCGACTTGGGTGGCACGGAGCTGGTCCGTGAGCTGATCGACCAGGTCGGCCTGCACCCGAACGGCCTGTACATCCTGATCGAAAGTCTGCTGCGCGCGGGCGGAGGCCGAACGCGGGACTCTCGCCGAGAGCGCTGGGCGACGATAGACATGACCAGCCAGCTCGGCGCGGCCGTCCTGCCGTCGCTGATGCCCGGCCCTGCGGGGCGCATCGCGTTCCTGGCCCTCCTCGCCGCGGACGGGTTCGGCACACCCCTGCAGGTGCCCGACTTGCAACTGTCGGTCGCCATCGAGGGCGGCGACGCGTCGGAAGACCTGCTGAAGGAGGGCGTGCGGGCGCTGACCCGCCATCCGCTGGTCGATAGCAGGACAGAGCCCGAATCCGAGTCCGGAATCCTGCTGCGCCGTTGTGCTGTGCTGAGCAGGATGCGGCAAGAAGCGCCAAGCATGTTGCTGGAGGCGCTCGCCGTCACCGCCCCGTCGAACGACACGCAGGCGTGGAGCGGGCACCGGTGGGCACTGCTACTCGAAGGTTTCGGCGATCACACGCTCGAGTCGACGCTGGAAAACCGAGCCCGAGCGATAGCCTCGTGCGGCCCGGCGCCCGAGCCGCACGACGTGATCCCGACGATCGAAGCCGTCGTGGCGGACTGTCGGAAGGCGTTCCCGACCCTACGAGTCGACCTCGACCTGCCCGCACACGCGTCGGCCGCGGTGCCGCTGAACGCCCTTCGCACGATTCTGGCCGAGGTGCTGCAGAACGCGGTCGACGAACTCGCCGAAGCCCAGCGTGACCGGGTTCAGATCACCGTCAGCAGCGATCCTGACGACATCATCATTGACATCGCAGACGACGGTAACGGCGTGGGCTTTGCCAACCCCCACGCGGCTTTCAGGCTGGGGCGTGGTACCCGCGGGCCTTCGCGGGGGCGGGGCCTGTTCGACGCTGCGGAACTCGCCCGCCGCATCGACGCCCAACTTGTTCTCACGACGCAGGGGGGCAGCCACTCGCTGCATGGGGCATGCTTTCTCCTCGCACTGCCGCGCGAACCAATCCAGCTGCCACCTGCTCAAAGGCGGGCGACGCCTCCGGTCGACGGAGCGGGGTGAACGATTTCCGGGTCCGGAGACGAAGGTGGCCCAGTACTCGAGATAGCACCTAACTAACATAACGTCAGGTAAGTCAGCATCTGGACAGCATCAGTCCTCGCGCATTCCGAGACCGGTGTTCGAACAGGTGTTGGTCGACGGCGGTATAGGCGCCTGGTTGATACGGAAGCGCTGGTGGGGAGCCTTCTCGTCAGCGCGAAGCGATGTTCCGCACAATCATCGACTCTACACGTGTCCGTGTAGAGTGAGACCGCCCTTGACCTGCACAAAGCTGGCAGGGAGCCGTCTTAGAGGAGTCCCAGGTGCTGCGCACCATGTTCAAGTCCAAGATCCACCGGGCCACCGTCACCCAGGCCGACCTGCACTACGTCGGTTCCGTGACGATCGACGCCGCCCTGATGGAGGCCGCCGACCTGCTGCCCGGCGAACTGGTCCATATCGTTGACATCGACAACGGCGCCCGCCTGGAGACGTACGTCATCGAAGGAGAGCGCGGCTCCGGTGTCATCGGGATCAACGGCGCGGCCGCGCACCTCGTGCACCCCGGTGATCTGGTCATCCTGATCAGCTACGCACAGGTCGACGACGCGGAGGCCCGTGCCCTCGTGCCGAAGGTCGTGCACGTGGACGCGGACAACCGGATCGTGGCTCTCGGCGCCGACGCCTCGGCGCCGGTTCCCGGGACTCGTACGGAGCGGAGCCCGCAGGCTGTCGTCGCGGGCGGCTGACGTCGCCGTCCGTGTTCCCGGGCGAGCGCCGTCCATGTCCACGAACGAGAAAGCAGGAGTCATGGCCGAGAAGGCAGCGGTAGAGATCAGGGACGATCGGGAGCACGGCAGTCTCGTTGCGTACGAGGAGGGCAAGCCGACCGGGACCATCGCGTACTTCGTCATGGCCCCGGCTCCCGGCGCGCTGGTGGCCGTGCATACCGTCGTCCGGCCCGAGCACGAGGGCAAGGGCATCGCGGGGGCGCTCGTCCGGGAGTTCTACGCGATGGCCGCCCGCGAGGGAGTCCCCGTCGTTCCGCTGTGCCCGTACGCGGCGACGTGGGCGCAGCGTCACCCCGAGGAGGCGCCCGAAGCGTCGGCCGAGCTCGTCGAGGAGGCCGAGCGGCAGCTCAGGAGCCACCCCGAGCTGTTCTGAGCTCCAAGACCGGTGTGGATGCGGCCGGCGGCGCTCGGGGCGCTATACCGTCTGCCGTCCGCCGCCCTTCCCGTCACGCGCTCAGCTCCGTGGCTGGCCCGCTCCTGGGTGCGAGGTCGTGGCGGATGTACCACTCGGTGCCCAGCACCTCGCGCTGAACCGCCGGCGGTAGAGCGGCGATCCGGCCGGGCGCCGCTCCTCGTTCCACCTCGCTGCGGTGCGCGAGGATCGCGGCCAACTTCTGCGGAAGCCAGGGACCGACGTCGACGGTCGTGGTGATCCACGCGTCCTCCGAGCAGTACAGCGCGTCGGTCGGCGTTCCCGGCCGGGCCAGCCGCCCGCCCACCGGGACGGCCGCCGAGCGGGGATGTGTGGCGAGGTGAAGAGCGCTCGGCTGCCAGGGATCACCGGATTCAGGACAGTAGCGGGGGAGGCCGGCCGCCCGGACCGCCAGTGCGGTGATCCGGTGGGCGTGTACGTGGTCGGGGTGGCCGGTCATGCCTCCGTAGGCGTCCGTCGTGATCACGACCTCCGGCCGGACGTCACGGATATGGCCGACGACGGCCTCCACGGCCTCGTCCAGCGGGGCGTCGAGGAACCGTGGCCGGCCAGGTGCCGACTCCGGCACGCGGGCGTCCGCGTAGCCGAGGAGCCGTGGGGCGCCCGCACCCAGGGCGTCGAGGGCCTCGGCGAGTTCGGCGGCCCGGTGTGTGCCCTCCGCCCAGGTCGCCGTGACCACCGCGGTCCGGGCGCCGGTGGCCGCGTGCTGGGCGAGGACGCCCCCGCAGAACAGCGACTCGTCGTCCGGATGGGCGTGGATGGCGAGAACGCTCGGCAGGGGCATGAGGGACACCTCTCGCGTCGACGGCGCCGGTCGTGGATCCGGCCGGACTCCGGCGATGTCCGGGCGGCTTGCCGGAGTCCTACCCACTCGGGACGGCTCGGCGTACGTCGGCCCGCGCCGCGCTGCCGCACGGCGCATGTGTGGACTCGGCAGGCGCGGGCAGCCGCTCCGGGAGACGGTGGAGGAAAGCTTCATCTATCCATTTCGTGCCGTTCTGGAGGATCGCGATGACCCACCCGTACCCCGACCCCGTACCGCCCTCGCCGACGCCTCCGCCCGTACCGGGCCCGCCCACTCCGGTGCCCGGCCCGCCACCCGTGCCGCCGGGTCCCGGGCCGGTGCCGCCCGGGCCCGCGCCGGACCCGATCCCGCAGCCGCCCGCGCCGGGCCCGGACCCCGTACCGGATCCGGAGCCCGAGCCGCAGCCCGCCGGGACGTGACCGGGGGCCGGGTCCGGGACCGGTTCCGACCGGTGCCGGGGCCCGGCCCGCCTGTTCAGTCGTCCCGCCCGATCAGCGCGTCCGCGTGCGCGAGGCCGCTCTCCGCCGCGATGTCGTCCAGCGACTGAGCGTCCCGCACCGTCACGAACGCCACCGGTTCGTCGTGCCGCGAACGGTCGTGCCGTGAATCGTCGTGCTCCTGCCCCGCCGCAGCCCGGAATCCGTATACCGCGGGACGGGGCAGGCTGTTGTACGCCCACGGAGTGGAGAAGTAGTACGCCCCCGTGTCGTACAGCACGACCACATCGTCCTCGGCCAGCTCCGGCAGCTCCCTGCCGTACGCCACCACGTCCCCCGCGAAGCAGCACGGTCCCGCGATGTCCTGTGCCAGCGACGGCCCGCTCTTGGGAGTGCCGTCCGGGCCGAACGCTCCGATCCGCAAGGGCCAGGCGTCGGGCATGAGGACGGTACGGGTGGCGGTCTGCGCTCCCGCGTGGGTGAGCGCGATCCGGCGGCCCCCTGCCTCCTTCGTGTACTCCACCCGGGCCCCGATGAACCCGTTCTTCGCCAGCAGCGACCGGCCGAACTCCGTGACCAGGGAGTAGCGGCCGGAGAAGAGGCCGGGGGCGGCCGCCGCCAGCGCCGCCACGTAGTCCGCGTAGCTGGGGCGTACGGTCTCGTCTGCGAAGTTGACCGGAAGGCCGCCGCCGATGTCCAGGCTGGTGACCTGTCGGACGCCCAGCGTCGCGTTGATCTCCTCGGCCAGCTCGTACGTCCGCGCCACCCCGTTCGCGATCAGCTCCAACGGGCAGCCCTGGGAGCCCACATGAGCGTGCAGCCGGGTCAGCCACGGTCGCTCCCGGAAGGCCGCGACGATCGCCTCGCGGGCCCCCGGGTCGCGCAGCGCGACTCCGAATTTCGAGGTGTCCGTCGCCGTGCTCATCGGCCCGATCGAGCCACCGCCCACCTGGGGGTTGACCCGCAGCCCGAGGACCGAGGCGGTGCCCGGGTCGCGGAGGGCGTCGATGCGGCGCAGTTCGTCGAGGCTGTCGGCGTTGACGGCGACGCCGAGCGCGAGCGCCAGCCGGATCTCCTCGCGGGTCTTGGCGGGGGAGTCCAGCACGACCCGGGCCGCGGCGAAACCGGCCTCCACGGCCAGCCGCAGTTCACCGGGGCTCGCCACCTCGCACCCCATCCCGCATTCGGCGAGCAGTCTCAGCACCGGGACGAGGGAGCAGGCCTTGGCCGCGAAGGTGTGCAGTACCCCGGGCGTGGCGGCGAAGGCGTCGTGCAGGGCCTCGACGGAGGCGCGCACGCCCTCCGTGTCGATGAATCCGGCGACCGGGCTGCTCTCGCCCAGCAGTCCCTGTCCCACGGCCGCCCGGACAACGGCGTCGAAGCGGGCGGGCGGCGGTGCCGTGCCGTCCTCGTGGTGCCCGGAAGCGGAAGTCGTCTGCGTCATACGGCCAGAGTCCCTGATGGCTGCCCCCGGGTCTTCGGCGGAACGGGGGCGCTCGGTCGCCCGGCCACGCGCCGGTGAGCGCCCCCGGGGATCAGGCGATCAGGCCGACCACGGCCTCCGGTGTCAGCATCCGGAAGGTGAAGGCCTGCTGGAAGTAGAGGTGGACGCTCGTGGCGTCGTGGTCCGCGTAGCCGATCGACAGGTCCTGGCCCAGGCAGAGCTCGAAGTCCCCGCCCCGGGTCGACAGGAGCACGCCACCCTTGACCGCGGGTGCCCACAGGATCTCGTCGTCCACCAGCCGGCTCAGGTGCGTCTTGACCGGATAGCCGTGGTCGGAGGTCTCGGCGGCCTCGGTGAACGCGTCCGCGCCGAGCAGCAGCCGGTACGGACCGTCGACACCGGCCAGCCGCAGCCGCGTCACGGCCTGGCTGACCGCCACCGGATAGTCCCGCGCGTCGGCGGGCAGCGGGAGGGGATCGTGCGAGGAACCGTCCCGCAGGCCGGTGATCCCGGCTGCCCCGTACCCGTCGATGACCGCCATGTCCTCGGCGAACGCGCAGGTGCGTGCGGCATCCTTGACGGGCTGCCAGTCGCTGTCGGCGGAGCCGCGCTCCACGTCGTCCACGGCCTGGCGGGTCACCGTGAACGGCACCCGCCACTCGATGACCGGCGTCGATGTACGGGCCCGGGCCGCCACGTCCGGGGTGGGCGGATCGATGTCGGTCAGATGGCCGTCGCCGACAGCGGCGAGAGTGGGACCTCCCGGATCGGACACGTCGACGACACGGCGGCCGGCGACATGACGGCGGAAGGTGCGCCGGGCCTCCTCCTCGATCTCGTCCCAGGCGGACGGGGTGACCGGCGCGAGTTCGCGGTGCAGATTGTTCATCACTGGGCGCTTTCTTGCAGGCTGCCGATGCGCAGCGAACCGTGGTCCGCCCCGGCCGCGAGGGGCTCCTGCCGGACCGGTGCGGGCACGGGTTCCGGCCGGTCCCCGGAGCGGGCCAGGACGGGCGGGGGCGGCGGAGCGTCGAGGAAGTCGGCGCGGGGGGCGAAGAAGAGGGAGCCGGTGACCGCCGTGGAGAAGTCGAGGATGCGGTCGTGCGTCCCGGGCGGATCGCCGAGGAACATGTTGCGGAGCATCCGCTCGGTCACGTCGGGATCGGCGGCGTACCCGATGAAGTACGTACCGAACTCGCCCTTCCCGAAGCTCCCGAACGGCATGTTCGCCCGCAGGATGTCCCGATCGGTGCCGTCCGGGTCGGTGATCGTGTTGAGCGTGAGGTGGGAGTCGGCGGGCTTCTCGTCGTCGGGGAACTCCACGTCGTCCAGCTTGGTGCGGCCGATGACGCGTTCCTGCTCCTCCACGGAGAGCGCGTTCCAGGACGTCAGGTCGTGCAGGTACTTCTGTACGACGACGTAGCTGCCGCCCTCGAACTCCGGGTCGCCCTCCGCCCCGACGAGCGCCGCCGCACGGGCGTCGTCGCCCACCGGGTTCTCCGTACCGTCCACGAAGCCGAGCAGGTCCCGGTGGTCCAGGTAGCGGAAGCCGTGCGTCTCGTCCACGATCCGCAGGGCTCCGCCGAGCTTGTCGAGCAGCTGGGCCGCCCACGCGTAGCAGACGTCCATCCGCTCGGCCCGGATGTGCAGCAGCACGTCGCCGGGGGTCGCCGGGGCGTGGTGAATCGGTCCTCGCAGTTCCGGGAACGGGTGGAGGTGAGCCGGGCGCGGCCCGGCGAACAGCCGGTCCCAGGCGGTGGAGCCGAAGCCCGCGACACAGGCGAGACCGGAGTCCGGGTAGCGGAAGCCGAGCGACCGGGCGACAGCCGCGATATCCGGCAGCACGTCGCGCACCGCGCCCTCGCCGCCCGGCTCGATCGTGCCGACCAGAAACAGCGCCGCGCTGGTCAGCGGCGCCACGACGGGCTGTACGGAGACGGGATCAGGCACGGCGTCGGGCATGCGCGCACTCCACTGGGACGGTGTACGGACGGCGGCGAATCAGACGGTGTACGCACGGCGGTGAATCAACGCTGGCGGACGGTCGGCGGATGGTCTGCGGTCGGTCGGCGGGCCGCGATGAACAGGACTCGCAGCCACTAACCCACGTTTTGTCTACGTCCGCACGCCGGGAGCGCCCGGCCGGGGGAGCGCGCGGATGCCGGCTGATCGCGCGGCAGCCGTCCGGGACATCGTGGGGGAGTGGCTGAACAGCGGGTGGACGGCGGAGTCGACCTGGGCGGCGACGGCCTCGGGGTGGAGCTGTCAGTTTGCCGTCGGGGTGCAGGAACGCGGGACCGCGGACGAGGGCCCGTACCGTGGCCGGCTGGGCGTCCGTGTCCGCGTCGGCGTCGACGTCGACGCCGGGGAAGGTGTCGCGGACGATGGTGCGGACGTACCTTGCCGACCCGGTCCTCAGGCGTCGACTTCGGTCCTGTCGCCGCCCCAGCGGGTGTGGAACGTGCCGTCGCGGTCGGTGCGGTGGTAGGTGTGTGCGCCGAAGTAGTCGCGCTGGCCCTGGGTGAGAGCGGCGGGGAGGCGTTCGGCACGCAGCGAGTCGTAGTAGGCGAGGGCGGCGGCGAAGGCCGGGGTGGGGACGCCCTGGGTGACGGCGGTGGCGATCACGGTGCGCCAGTCGCCCTGTGCGGCGGCGATCTCCTCCGCGAAACTCTCGTCGGCGAGGAGGCTCGGCATCCGGGGCCGGGCTTCGTAGGCGCCGGTGATCCTGTCGAGAAAAGCGGCCCGGATGATGCATCCGCCGCGCCAGATCGAGGCGACCTCGCCGAGGTCGATGCTCCAGCCGTACTGCTCGCTGCCGGCCGCGATCTCGTGGAAGCCCTGGGTGTAGGCGACGATCTTCGAGGCGTACAGCGCCTGCTCGACCTGGTCGGCGAAAGCCGCCGCCTCGTCCTCGCCGAGGGTGCGGATGGTCGGTCCGGCCAGGTGGCGCGAGGCGTCGCGGAGGTCGGCGTGGCCGGAGACGGAGCGGGCGAAGACGGCTTCGGCGATCCCGGAGACGGGAACACCCAGATCGAGGGCGATCTGCACGGTCCAGCGGCCGGTGCCCTTCTGTTCCGCCTGGTCGAGCACGACGTCCACGAAGGGTTTGCCGGTCGCCGCGTCGACATGTGAGAGCACTTCGGCGGTGATCTCGATGAGGTAGGACTCCAGGCGCCCGGTGTTCCAGGTACGGAAGATGTCCGCGATCTGCGCGGGGGAGTACCCGGCCACGTCGCGGAGCAGTTGGTACGCCTCGCCGATCAGCTGCATGTCCGCGTACTCGATGCCGTTGTGCGTCATTTTCACGAAGTGCCCTGCGCCGTCCGGCCCGATGTGCGTGACGCACGGAGCACCGTCCTTGGCCTTCGCGGAGATCTTCTCCAGCATCGGCCCGAGTGAGTCGTAGGACTCCTCGCTGCCGCCCGGCATGATGCTCGGTCCGTCGAGCGCGCCTTCCTCGCCGCCGGAGATGCCGGTGCCGACGAAGTGAATGCCCTGCTCGCGCAGTTCGCGCTCCCGGCGGCGCGTGTCCTCGAAGTGCGCGTTGCCTCCGTCGATGATGACGTCGCCGGTTTCCAGGAGAGGCGCGAACTCCGCGATCACCGCGTCCGTGGCCTCTCCGGCCTTCACCATGATGACCAGGCGTCGTGGCCTTTCCAAGGCCGCCACGAACTCCTCGGCACGTTCGGCGGCGATGAAATCCCCCTCATCGCCGAACTGTTCGACGAGTTCATGGATGCGTGCGGTCGTGCGGTTGTGCAGAGCGACGGTGTATCCGTTGCGGGCGAAGTTCCGGGCCAGGTTGCGTCCCATGACGGCGAGTCCGGTGACGCCGATCTGAGCAGTGCCGCTCATTTGTGTGCTCCTGGAGATCCGAATATGTGGGTGCGGTCGATGTGCGGTCGATGCGGGGCTGCTGGGCTACAGGGGTGCGCGGCGGGGTGCGCTCGGTGCGCGAGGAGGCGCGTGGTGCGTTCGGCGGTGCGTGGTGAGGTTCGGCCGGGCGTGTGGTGCGCTTCGGTCGGGGGAGTACAGGCCGGGGGACGGCCGGGTCCACGCGCGGGCGCTCGCGGACGGCCTCGCCGACGGCCTGCTCAGGGCGAGGACGAGGCGGCCGTGCCCCCGGCCCCGGTGGCCGGGCCGGTTCCGGGGGCCGGACCGGCCTCCAGGAGTGCTTCGTCGTCCCCGGGCTCGGGAATCACGTGCATCGCGGCCTCCTCGGCCGACGCCGCCGCCCCGTCGATGCCCACGTCGCTGGCGGTGAGGGTGGCCGGGGCGCTTCCGTCCGCCTGCTGGGTCAGCCGTCCGGCGCGGGCGACCCCGACCTCGTCGTCCCAGGGCTCGCCGTCGCCGCCTGCGAGATCGCCCACGCCGTCGCCGGCGGAACCGCCCGGCTCGGGCACTTCCCTGGTCAGCCGGGCTTCGAGGGTCTCACCGGTGTGCCGCTCGTTGGCCGTGGTGCCGAGGCCGTCGACCACCCAGGGGCGGTCCGGCGGTGCGTAGCCCTCGTCCAGCGGGTCCCCGGTGCCGGACGGATCCATGAGCGTGTCTCCGGCGTCGAGCTGTTCGCCGGGGTCGGAAGCCTCGGGTTCCTGGGGCTGGTAGACGTCGTCTCCCCAGTCGGTGTCGCTCATGGCGCGTCCTTTCCTCAGGGAGTACCGATTGCCACTGTCCCCTGTACGCAATTCCACTCCGGTCCCGCTCCGGCCGCAAAGGGAAGATCGGATTTCGGTGCGCGGGGCGGGCATCGCGGACCGGTCCGTACGCAGGTCGCGGCCTCGTTCGCCGCGCATCCGGAGAGCCGGGCGTGTCCTGGCCGGAGAGCCTGGGCGCGGGGCGTTCGCATCGTCCGACGGCCCCGCACAGGGTGACGTCCCATGGAGGACGTACAGCGACCGTCCGGCGGCCCGGAGCGCGCAGACCGTTCCCTCCGTGCAGTCCCCGCGCCCCGTGCAGTCCCCGTGCCCCGCGCAGTTCCAGGCCGGCGGGAGCCGCTGGAGCGCGGTCGTCGCCGTCGTCGTGGCCACCGCCGTGGTGCCGCCCGCCGGGATCACCGGGTTCCGGAACCGACCGTGCGGACGATCGTCAGCACCAGCCGGCTGGTCGACAGCATCGCCTGACGCCCGCATCGCCTGACGCCCGCGCCCCCGGACTGACGCCCCGCACCCCCTGACGAGGAGGCCGGTCCCTGCCCGGGAGTCCGTTCCGGGCGTTCGCCCCGGTCGGGGCGGCCCTGCGGCGGACCGGGCCCTTCCCACCGCACGTACACTCGGCCCATGGGACGCAGCGCCGAACCGAGGAGATGCCCGCACCGGGCGGCCTCCGCGCTGCCTCCGGCCGCCTCCCGCGCGGCTGCGCCCCCGGCGCCCGCGGACGCGGCGCCCGGAACGGGCCGTACCGCACTGCACGGCCACGGCTAGCGGTCCACGCGACGGTTCCCGGCAGCGGTATCCAGCGTTCCCGGCCCCGGCGTAACCGCCCCGGCCCGCCGCCTCCTCACCCACACCCCCACACCCTCTCCGGCACCACCCCCCTCCGGCACTACACCCCCCATCGCCACACCCACCACTCCGGCCCGCTGAGCGCCGGAGCTCACCGTCGCCTCCGGCCCTCGCCGGACGCGCGAGTCACGATCGGCTCCACAGCACCACGCGGCCCACGGCGCACCCGCCGTGCCGCTTCCCGGCGACGGCCGCACCACTTGGCCGGCGCCGCACTCGAAGGGATCATCGTGAAGCTGAGCGACCTCATGGCCGGGCAGGACCACCACGTGCTGCGGGGAACCCCCGCCCGCACGGACGTCACCGCCGGAGCGACGTTCGACGCGGACCGGGTCACCCCCGGCTCCGTCTTCGCCGCGGTGCCCGGCCACGCCGCCGGCGGCCCGGAAGCCGTCGCCCCGGCGGTCGCCCGCGGCGCGGTAGCCGTACTCGTCGACGAACAGGCGCCGCCGCTGCCCGCCGCGCTGGGCGACGTGTGCGCCGTACGCGTCCCCGACGTCCGCAGGGCCGCGGCGGTCCTCGCCTCACGCTACTTCGGCGAACCGGGCCGGGCGATGGACCTGATCGCCATCACCGGCACCAACGGCAAGACCTCCGTCTCCTACATGACCGAGTCGGTGCTGCGGATCGCCGAAGGGGCCCGGGTCGGGGTGATCGGCACCGCGGGCAGCCGCATCGGGGACGAGCCCATCCCGATGCCCCCCTCGGTGCTCACCACCCCGGAATCACCTGATATGCAGTATCTGCTGGGGCACATGCGCGACCGCGCCACCGGCAGCGTCGTCCTGGAGGCCACCTCCATGGGGCTGCTGACGCACCGTCTGGACCGTACGTTCATCGACGTGGGCGTCTTCACCAACCTCACCCAGGACCACCTCGACGACCACGGCACCATGGAGAACTACCGGGACGCCAAACTCCGCCTCTTCCAGGGGCTGTGCCGCCGCGCCGTGGTCAACGCCGACGACCCGGTGGGCGCCGGGATCCGGAAGCTGATGCCCGACGCCGTGACCACGTTCGCGCTGGACGGCGACGCGGACTACCGCGCGAGCGATCTCACCGTGGACGCCTCGGGCACCCGGTTCACGCTGCACCACGACGGCCGCAAGTACCCGGCAGCGATCCCCTCGCCGGGCCGGTTCTCGGTCTCCAACGCGCTGGCCACGGTGGCGGCCTGCCACCTCCTCGGCCACGATCTGGCCGGGCTGGTCGACGCGCTGGAGCGGATGCCTCAGATCCCCGGCCGCTTCGAACGCCTCCACACTCCCGGCGGCACCTCGGTGATCGTGGACTACGCACACTCGCCGGACTCCCTCAGCAAGGTGCTCACCACGATCCGGGGCTTCGCCCGGGGCCGGGTCATCACCGTCTTCGGCTGTGGCGGGGACCGCGACACCACCAAGCGCGCCGAGATGGGCGCCATCGCGGGCGACCACTCCGACCTGTGCGTCCTCACTTCGGACAATCCCCGCTACGAGGACCCCGAGGCCATCCTCGACGAGATCGCCCCCGGCATCGCGTCGACCGGAACGCCGTTCGAGCGGATCACCGACCGCCGCCTGGCCATCGCCGCGGCGCTGACGGAGGCGGGGCCGTCCGACATCGTGCTCATCGCGGGCAAGGGCAGCGAACCGCACCAGAGCATCCGGGGCGAGCTGCTGCCGTTCAGCGACATGGCCACCGTGCGTGAACTGATCGGCGGACAGGGGATGAGGGATAGCGGAAAGACGGGCTGACGCGCACGCGCGCAGAGGCGCAGGAGGGCGCGGGAGCGGGGCGCTAGGACCAGATCGATCCAGTGGTGGTGGCACCGGGGGGTCCGGCATGCTGGCCGGGCCGCGCGGAGCGCCGGACGGGGCACGCACGGGGGCGGGAGCCATGGACGTCTTCACGACGTACCCGGGAGGGTACGGGGGCGTCGCGCCGCTCGGGACCGCGGCATCGTCGCCGTACTGAGTAGTGGGTATATCGCCGTCGCCGGGGCGGTCCGCTTCCGCAGGTTCGGTGCCCCTCTGCTTGCGACAGGCTGAACTCGACAGGAAGCTCGGCGTGAGGCCTCGGTCCGGGCGGCGGGCGGCCCCCGGCTAGGCGAAGTCCGCGCCGGACTCTCGTCCACCCGGAGCCGGAGCCGGAGCCGAAGCCGGGCTCGCTCCTACGCGAAGCCGCCCGAGCGGGCCAGCCAGCGGCCCGCGTGCCGTGACACCTCGACGGGGCGACCGAAGCAGGCGGTCATGCGCTCTTCCGTGAGGACGTCCTCGACCGCCCCTGCCGCGAGCACGCGCCCCTCACGTAGGAGCAGGGCGTGACTGATCGCCGGGGAGAGCTCCTCCAGGTGGTGGGTGACGGTCACTGTCGACAACTCAGGTCGTTTCAGAGCGAGATGGCTCATGGTGTCGATGAGGTCCTCGCGCGAGGGCAGATCGAGAGCGTTGAACGGTTCGTCGAGCAGCAAGAGCGCCGGATCCGCCATGAGGGCGCGGGCGATGAGGATCCGGGCGCGCTGGCCGCCCGAGCAGACGCCGTACGGGCGGTCGGTGAGGTCCTTGATCCGGAGCTCGGCGAGCAATCCGTCGGCACGCTCGCGCACCTCGTCGTCGTACGACTTCCACAGCGGCTGGACGGTGCCGGAATGGCCGGTGAGGACGGTGGCGCGGCAGGTCAGGTCCCCGGGGACGCGCTGGGAGGTGGAGACGTGGCCGATGCGGGCGCGCAACTCCCGCACGTCGACGCGGCCGAGCCGGTGGCCGAGGACGTCGACCGTGCCGGAGGTGGGGAAGACGGTGGCGCCGACGAGCCGCAGGATGCTGGTCTTGCCCGCTCCGTTGGGGCCGAGCAGCGCCCAGTGCTCGCCGGCCCGGACGGTCCAGCCGATGCTGTCGAGGATGACCTGGTCGGTGGTGTGGCGGCGCATGCTCACGCCGTCGAGGGCGGCGACGACACGCCCCTGACTGTTGCCGGTGTTCCCGTCCATGCTGTCGTGCGGCCCCTTCGCGTCGGTGAGTACCCGGTCTACCGCACGGAGGGTAGCTGTAGGCGGCATTCATCGGCGTGGGTGACTGCATCGCGGGCACGGGCCGGTCCTGGCCGCCGCTCCCCGTGCCCCTTCGCGGCGGACCTCAGCGCCGGGCCAGGGCGAGCAGGCTCAGCCCGAACATCAGCACTCCCAGGGGGAGATGGACCGACGGAAGGTGGGCGATGCCGACGGCGACCTGGAGCGAGGCCAGGACCAGGAAACCGGACGCGTACAGGACGGGCCGGGGCGAGCCGCCGCCCGGCTTCCAGGCCAGTACCGCCGCGAGCACGTACAGCATCGACGCCCCGTACATCACGCGCGCTCCGGCGCTGTGCAGCGTCTCCCCGTAGGACGAGGTCATCAGCAGCCCGGAGGAGACCGCCTGAAGGAAGATCGTGAGTGTCTGCAGGGCGATCGCGATCCGCAGAAACGGGAACGCGCGCCGTGTCGTCACCGGAGTGGCCATGCCACGCCCCTTTTCCGCCCGTGGGCAGTCGATCGATAAGGTCTCACCAACCCGACGACGCGGGCCGGCGAAAGGTAAGGCCAGGAGGTCGGGAGCATGGAGGCGCAGGGGGAGGGGGCGGACGCCGGGGGGACAGCTGGTGAGCGCGGCCGACTGATCAACGTGGCCTACCGGTTGCTCGGATCTCTCGCCGAGTCCGAGGACGCCGTGCAGGAGGCCTTCGCGCGCTGGTACGCGCTGCCGCTGAGCCGGCGGGACGAGATCGTGTCGCCCGGCGCCTGGCTGACGACGGTGACCGGCCGCATCTGCCTGGATGTGCTCGGCTCGGCGCGGGTCCGGCGCGAACGCTACGTCGGTGCGTGGCTGCCCGATCCGCTGCCCGACCCGGTCGAACGCGGCGACGGCCAGGGCTCCGACCCCGCCGACCGGATGGTTCTGGACGAGTCGGTGACCATGGCCTTCCTCGTCGTCCTGGAGACGATGACCCCCGCCGAGCGCGTGTCGTTCGTCCTGCACGATGTCTTCCGCTACCCCTTCGCCGAGATCGCCGACGTCCTCGGCCGGACGCCCGCCGCCTGCAAGCAACTCGCGTCCTCCGCCAGGCGGCGGGTGCCCGACGCCGGGGCTCCGGTGACGGCGGACACGCGGACCGAGGTGGTGCGGCGGGTCAAGGAGGCGTGGGAGAACAAGGACATCGCGGCCCTCGTCGACCTCCTCGACCCGACCGCCGTGATGACCGCCGACGGCGGTGGCCTGGTCGGTGCCGCCCCGCACCCGATCGAAGGTGACGCGCGCATCGCTTCGTACATGGTCGCCATCGCCGACCGGGCCCCGGGGCTGGTGCTGTGGGAGCGGTCGGTCAATGGTGCGCCGGGCCTGGTGGCGCTACGGGACGGTGTCGTCCTGACCGTGGCCTCGTTCGACATGACCGACGGGCGCGTCGGCCGGATCTGGGTGGTCCGCAACCCGGAGAAGCTGCGGCCGTGGGCGACCCGCAGGCGTGACGACGAGGAAGTCCGGGGCGTCTCGGGGTCGCTGACCGCTTTCGACCGCCGACCGCTGTGATGCCCCTGGGGGTGACGTCTGCTCTGGATCGAACTCGGTCGGGTCCACCGGCCACGGAGGCACAGAGCCACGGAGACGCGGAGACGCGGAACCACGGAGCTGCGGAGCCACAGAGCCGCGGAGTCATGGGGGCATGTCGGTTCTACCGGCGCAGGTCGAGCCGCATCAGGACGCGCGGGTGACGGGCCAGCACCGAGGTGGTGTCGGAGGCGTGGGTGAACCCGGCGCGTTCGAAGTTCTTCCGGATCCCGGGGTACGCCATCGTCAGGTCGACCTTGGCGTCACCGCTGTCGAGTGGGTACGCCTCGATCGCCGGCGCACCGTGGGCGCGGGCGAACTCGACCGCGCCGGAGATCAGCTCGCGCGAGATCCCCTTCCCGCGATGGCCGGGGCGAACCCGGATGCACCACAGGGACCGGACCGGCAGGTCGTCGACGTGCGGGATCGTTCGGCCGCGGGCGAAGGAGGTGTCCGAGCGCGGCGCCACGGCGGCCCAGCCGACCGGCTCGTCGCCGTCGTAGGCGAGTACCCCCGGCGGAGGCTCCGCGCGGCAGAGCCCGGCGACGTAATCGCCACGTGCCGCACCGCGGAGCTCGGTGTTGAGCTTGGACGGAATCCGGTAGCTCAGGCACCAACAGACGTTGGCATCGGGCGACTTCGGGCCGACCAGGGTACGCACATCCTCGAATGCCGAAGCCGGGCGAACTGCGATGGTCATGGCGCCACGATGCCATGACACACCCGGCCACGCCCGCGGGGAGCGTCGGGAGCGAACTGGTCCAGGTCCAGAGGTGTCCCGCGCACGCCGGGCGTGAACGGCTGAGGTCCCGGGTGCCCGCGGCTGAGCACGGACAGCCGGGCCTCCGTCCGCCCGTCCTCAGTACGGCGGCAGACGCAGCGTCCCGGTGCCCTCGCGTACGTCGTGCACCAGCCGGATCTTCCCCACCGGACTGCCGTGCTCGTCCGTGGTCACCAGCGCCGCGTCATCGCTGTTGACGCACCGCCCGCGCGCGTCCGGCTCGGGGCAGAACAGTACGTAGCCGGTCTGCCGGTCGACGCGGCCCGGCTCCAGCCGCCAGATCCATTGATAGGTGCTCATGACCACCCGGGGGTAGGTGGCGCGCAGTCGCTCCCTCACCGCCTCCTGCACCGTGTCACCGAACTTCTGGCGCTCCCCGAACGGGCGGACGACCCGGGCGCTGCCCGTCGTGTCGACCCGGCCCGCCCCGATCTCGTAACTCGCCGAGAAGTAGGCCTGCTCGGTGAGCGAGGCCAGGAGGTCCTGCCGGGTCAGCCGCATCACGGTGGGCCAGGAATCCTTGCCCCGGGCACGCCGGTCGGCGACGGACGGGGAGACCACGTTCACGTACGCCCCCTGAGCCTTCGCCAACGTGCTGTCGGCCCCGCTCGCCGTGACCCAGCGTTGGACGCACTCCCCGATCTCGCCGAGAACCTTCGCGACGGTGGCGTTCGTCAGCTCGGCCACGACGTAGGGCGGGGTGCCGGTCGGGCCCAGGGCGACGACCTCGTAACCGCAGGCGTCGAAGGCGCCCTTGAGCGTACGGAAGTCCTCGGCCTGCTGCCGCCCGCGCTTCACGGCTTCGGCCAGGACGCCCGCGCAGTCCTCGCGGTCGCACCTGCCCTCGTCGGCCCGGTCCGTGTCGATGCGGAGCCGGACCACGGCGTCGCGGTCGTCGGCCACCGCGAACGTGACCTCCGAGCCGCCCGAGCCCGGGAAGAGCGTGCGCGCTCCGATTGCCTTGAGCTGCCCCGGGAAGTGCTCCTCGGCCAGTTCCTCCGCCGCCCGGCGGTCGTCATCGGTGTCGACCACTCCGCACGCCCCCAGCAGCACGACCAGCGAACCCGCCAGCGTGCCGGTCAGTGCGGCTCTCCACCGTCTGCGGTGCGATCCGGTCATGATGAGCTCCTCCACCTGGCCCCGTCCCCTGTTCCTGTGACAGTAGGACGCGTGCCTGCGGGCCGGATGAGTACGCCTACTCAACCCGGGTGTTCGGCGTCCTCGCGCACCTCTTCCGCCCCATCGTCGCTGTTGGCATGGACCTGACTATCGAACTCCGCTACAGTCCGGGACGGTATATCTGAGAGCGCTCTCAAGAGTCGCGATCACCATGCGCTCCCGGACGCCTCCCGTTCCACCCCCACGTCGCTGGAACAACAGGAAGGGCCACTCCCTTGAGACACGCAACCGTGCTGCGGACCGGTCTGTCCGCACTCCTGCTCCTCGGTGCCTGGGCCGCCGCCGGCCCGTCTACCGCCTCCGCCGCCCCCACCGACTCCGCGGAAGCCCCCGCCTCCGCGGCCCTGCTCACCGCGATGCAGCGCGACTTCGGCCTCACCGAGGGCGAAGCGGTCGCGAGGCTCGCCGACGAGAAGGCGGCCACCGCCCTGGAGCCGAAAGCGCGGCGTGCCGCGGGCTCCGCCTTCGGTGGGTCCTGGTTCGACGCGAAGACCGGCAAGCTGATCGTCGCCGTCACGGACGCCCGGAGGGCCGAGGCCGTACGGGCCGCCGGTGCCGACGCCCGGCTCGTCGAGCACTCGGCCGAGCGGCTCGACGCGGCGAAGGCCCGCATCGACGCCCTGCCCGCACCGTCCGGCGTGAGCAGCTGGCACGTCGACCCGGTGACCAGCAGTGTCGTCGTGAATGTCGTGGCCTCCGAGCAGCGTGACAACGATGTCCGCTCCTTCGTCGCCGAAGCCCGCGAGGCCGGGCCTGTGACCGTCGAGACGACCGCCGAGGCGCCGCAGACCTTCGCCGCGGGAACGGTCGGAGGCGACCCGTACTACACGGGCAACGTGCGTTGCTCGATCGGCTTCTCCGTCCACGGCGGCTTCGTCACCGCCGGGCACTGCGGCGGTGCCGGCCAGTCCGTGCGCGGCTGGGACGGCTCGGCCATCGGTAACTTCCAGGGCTCGTCCTTCCCCGGCGACGACTATGCCTGGGTGCACGTGGCCAACGGCTGGTGGACCGTGCCGGTCGTCATCGGCTGGGGCGCCGTCTCCGACCGGCTCGTCCGCGGGTCGAACGAAGCGCCGATCGGTGCCTCGATCTGCCGCTCCGGCTCCACCACCCACTGGCACTGCGGCAACGTCCTCGCCAAGAACGAGACCGTCAACTACAGCCAGGGCGCTGTGCACCAGATGACCAAGACGAGCGTCTGCGCCGAGGGAGGCGACTCCGGCGGATCGTTCATCAGCGGCGACCAGGCCCAGGGCGTCACCTCCGGCGGCTGGGGCAACTGCTCCGGCGGCGGGGAGACCTGGTACCAGCCGGTCAACGAGATCCTCAACCGTTACGGGCTGACCCTGCACACCGCGTGATCCGGGGGAGCCGTCCCGCCGTCCTCCCCGGCGGTGCGGCTCCCGCCGATGGGTGGGGGAGCCGGGCCGCGAGCGGTCCGGGTCGGCCGGATCCACTCGGCTCGGCGAAGGCACTGTGAGCGGCCCCGCCTGCGTGCGGGGCCGCTTCCTTGCGCGGGCCTCCCGGGAGAGCGTTTTCCCGATGCCCAACAGCCTCTGCCCAGCGCATCGTTCACAAGCTATTGACACCCTCTCGACACCGGCGCAACACTGACACCGCCTTGGAGAGCGCTCTCCCGAAGGGTTCCGCGGTCCGCCGGCCTCGTGACCGCCGGGCGGAGTCTCTTCCCGGCTGCACCGTCCAGCTCACCCTTTCCCCCCACCGTGCACCCGATGTGCAGGGATGAAGAGCGGCATGGAGGTCCCTATGGTGACAAGACTCAACAGAACGACCCTGGTGTCCGCCCTGATCGTGGCGACCGCCCTGGCGCTGGTCGCGCTCGGGCTCACCGCGATCACGAACGCCGGGGCGGCCCCGCCTGCGTCCGACAAGTCCGCGGCGGCCTCGCACGTCATGCAGGGCCACAAGATGGCCCCGGCGAAGCCCGTCGCCTTCGGGGACGACCCCGACGGCGACGGCTACATACCGGCGGACCCGCCGGTCACGGGAGTGGAGCCGTCCGACGAGATCCCGCCGCACCGCTACTTCCACGAGTTCCAGGCCAACTGCTCGGTCAACCACACCGCCCCGGACGACCCGATCGTCTACCCGGGCCGGGCCGGCGCCTCGCACGACCACACGTTCATGGGCAACGACACCACGGACGCGAACAGCACCACCGCCTCCCTGGGCGCCGGCGGAACCGCCTGCCTCGCCCCCGGCGACCTGTCCGCCTACTGGATGCCGACCCTCTACGACGGGAACGAGGAGATCCGCCCGGTCGGCCCCCAGACCATCTACTACAAGGCCGGAGTCACCGACTACCGCACCGTACGCCCCTTCCCCAAAGGGCTGCGGTTCGTCGTCGGCAGCCCCACGCAGACCGCCCAGGAGTTCCGTGACCACCCCGGCATGGTCGAGGGGTACGAGTGTGGCGAGAGCTACCACAACTACGACTTCCCGGCCGCCTGCCCGACCAGCCGGGACGCCCAGCTCAACCTGCGTATGCAGGCGCCCAGTTGCTGGGACGGCAAGCATCTGGACACCCCCGACCACAAGGCCCACATGGCCTATCCGGTCGTGATGGGGGCCAACCAGGACGTCTGCCCGACGAGCCACCCGGTCGCCCTGCCGATGATCGAGTTCAAGATGGCGTGGCCGGTCAACGGTGACATGTCGCAGGTGAGACTGGCCAGCGGCACCGGCCACTCCTTCCACTACGACTTCTTCAACGCCTGGGACAACGCCACGCTCGACGCCCTGGTCGACCACTGCATCGTCGGTGCTCTCCAGTGCAACGCCCGTGGCTACGACGAGAACAACCCGGGTGAGGGCGCGGTTCTGGACGAGAACTACGAACTGCCCTGACCCTGCCTGTCGCGTCTCCCTCGTGGGCGCACCGTACCCATGAGGGAGAGCGCTCTCCCCGTGCTCTCCCGGCTCTCCACGACCTGCTTGCCCGCTCTGCCCCGGCCGTCCCGTCATCAATGGCCTCCTGGCCCACCCTTCCTACGCTTCCCACCCCGCCCGCACTCCCGTGAGGAGACCCTCCCCCCATGATCACGTCGCGATTCCGACGACCGGCCCGCGCCCGGGGCCGTACCACCGCACGCCTCGCCGTCGCCGCACTCCTGGCCGCCGCGGCGGCCGCGCTTCCGGTGCCCGCCGCTCAGGCCGCCGGCAGCGTGGTGAAGGTGACCGGCTCCCAGGGCACCTGGCAGCTGACCGTGAACGGTGCCCCGTACACCGTGAAGGGCCTGACCTGGGGGCCGTCCGTCGCGGACGCCGGGCAGTACATGCCCGACGTGAAGTCGATGGGTGTCAACACGATCCGTACGTGGGGCACCGACGCCACGACGGCGCCCCTGCTGGACACCGCGGCGGCGAACGGCATCAAGGTGATCGCCGGGTTCTGGCTGCAACCGGGCGGCGGTCCCGGCAGCGGCGGCTGTGTGAACTACCTGACGGACACCGCGTACAAGAACGACATGCTCGCCGAGTTCCCGAAGTGGGTCCAGACCTACAAGGACCACGAGGGCGTCCTGATGTGGAACGTCGGCAACGAGTCGGTGCTCGGTCTGCAGAACTGCTACAGCGGCGCCGAGTTGGAGCAGCAGCGCGACGCCTACACCACGTTCGTCAACGAGGTCGCCAAGAAGATCCACGCGGTCGACCCGAACCACCCGGTCACCTCGACCGACGCGTGGACCGGGGCCTGGCCGTACTACAAGAAGAACGCGCCCGACCTCGACCTGTACGCGGTGAACTCCTACGACGCCGTCTGCGACATCAAGGACACCTGGGAGAGCGGCGGCTACGACAAGCCCTACATCGTCACCGAGGGCGGGCCCGCCGGTGAGTGGGAGGTGCCGGACGACGCCAACGGCGTACCGGACGAGCCCGGCGACGTGGCGAAGGCCGAGGGCTACCAGCGGGCCTGGGACTGCGTCGACGGGCACGAGGGGGTGGCGCTCGGCGCCACGCTGTTCCACTACGGGACCGAGTACGACTTCGGCGGCGTCTGGTTCAATCTGCTCCCCGCGGGCCAGAAGCGGCTCTCCTACTACGCGGTGAAGGAGGCCTACGGCGCGGACACCTCCGGCGACAACACCCCGCCGGTCATCAGCGGTATGACCGTCGACAACGCCTCCGCCGTTCAGGCGGGCAAGCCGTTCACGTTCAAGGCATCCGTCTCCGACCCGGACGGTGACCCGCTCACCCATCAGGTGCTGGTCAACTCCAAGTACATCGACGAAGCTGGCCAGTTGACGGAAACGGCCTTCACCGACCGGGGTGACGGGACGTTCGAGGTCACCGCACCGGACAAGCTCGGCGTCTGGAAGGTCTACCTCAAGTCGACCGACGGCAAGGGCAACGTCGGCATCGAGACGAAGTCCTTCAAGGTGGTGCCGCCCAAGGTCGACGGGGTGAACCTGTCCTCCGGGAAGCCCGCCGAGGCGTCGTCCTACCAGCCGGACGGCGTCGGCTGCCCCTGCCCGGCGGCCAACGCCGTCGACGGATCCTTCGACACCCGCTGGGCCAGCGAGTGGGGCGACCGGCAGTGGATCCAGGTCGACCTGGGCGCGACCACCTCCTTCGACCATGTCCAGCTGGCCTGGGAGGCGGCCTACGCCAAGGCGTACACGGTCCAGACCTCGGACAACGGGCAGGACTGGACCACCGTCCACACCCAGGCGGCGGGCAACGGCGGCATCGATGACATCGAGGTCGCGGGCAACGCCCGCTACGTCCGCGTGAGCACCTCCGAGCGCGGCACCCCGTGGGGCTACTCGCTCTACGAGTTCGGCGTCTACCGGAGCTGATCCGGCAGGCCGGCGAGCCCTCCGCGCCGTCCCGTCCCCGCTGTCGGCGCGGAGGGAGCCCGCGGCGGCCACGGACATCCGTGACCGCCGCGGGCTCGTCTTGCTCGCGCACTGGGCGACGCCCTCCGGCACGATGTGGCGGGTAGCCTGCTCGGCATGGACCTTCGTACCACCGTTGAGCGCGCTCAACGACTCAAGCAACTGCACGCCGATCACCGGCCCCTCGTGCTGCCGACCGTCTGGGACGTCTGGTCGGCGCGGACAGCGGCCGACGCCGGGTTCCCCGCCCTGACGATCGGCAGCCATCCGCTCGCCGATTCCCGGGGGGCCGCGGACCAGGAGGGGCAGACCTTCGAGGAGGTGCTCGCCGCCGTCGGGCCGATCATCGCGGCGGTCGACGTCCCCGTCTCCGTGGACCTGGAGGCCGGCTACGGGCAGAAGCCCGCGGACCTCGTCGCCGGTCTCATCGAGGTCGGCGGTGTCGGCCTCAACATCGAGGACACCGTCCACTCCGAGGGCGGACGCGTGCGCAGCACGCAGGAGCACGCGAACTACGTCGCCGGACTGCGCGCGGCGGCCGACGAGGCGGGAGTCCCGGTCTGGATCAACGGCCGCACCGACCTGTTCGTGTACGCGGAGGACGCCTCCGCCGTTCTCGACGAGGCGATCGAGCGGCTGCGGGCCCTGGAGCAGGCAGGCGCGGACAGTGTCTACCCGGTGCGCATCCAGGACAACGACGAACTGCTCGCGGCGGTGACGGCCGCCGTCTCCGTGCCGGTGAACTCCACGGCCCATCCGGTCAAGCACGATCTTGAGCGCTTCCGCCGCCTCGGCGTCCGCCGGATCACCTACGGCCCCCTGCTGCAGTTCGCGATGACGGACGCGATGAAGGGCATGCTCGGGCCGTGGGCCCCTTAGCGGGCGCCCCCTTCGCCCGGACACCCTCCTGAGCTCGACCCTGTCGGGGATCTTGAGGACCCCGACAGGGCAGCATGATCAGCGGGCATGCTCGGCCCTGTTCGAGAACCGGCGCAGTGGTCGAGGTGCCCGTTGCCGCTCCGTGCTCGCTCCGGTGAGCAAGTTCCCTCTCCTGCCGCGCAGATGGCGTGAGTGAGCAACCGGCTTGGTACGACGGCGATATGGGTGAGAGACCACGGGGGAGGGCTGTGGCGTGACGCGCACTTCGCCGACCGGTACCCGCGCGACGGCTTCGGCTCTCGCCCGCCCAGTCGGCCTCTGTCCGTGTGCTGCCGTGGGACGGGGCTCGTAGCGAATGCCTCCGTCCGGACAGCATCAGGCGGCAGACCCACCCTCACGGCCTCCGCCGCGGGCATGTGTACCTTGGCCGGAGCGCGGAATCGGACGAAGGCCGCCTCCATATCCGGTGAACCCTCGCCCGGGTGATCAAGTCCGGGACGCCGTTCGAAGCGAGAAGGTCAAGAACAGGCTCAGCCTCGAAGGAACTCGATGAGCTTCGGCGCGAGCTTCTTGGGCGCCATGACCACCGCGCCGTGATTGAGGCCCTGGAGCGTGTGATGGTCGGCGTCGGGCAGCACCTCCGTGACCGCTCGCGCGGCGCTCCGAAAGCCGTCCGGGCTCTTGGAACCGGTGATGACGAGTGTCGGTGCGGCCGCGGGCGACCACACTTCCGCGGCGAGGGGTTTGCCCTGCTGGGTGTCGCCCATGACCGCGATGTCGTAGGGCAGGGTATGGGCCATTGCCTTGAGGTTCGACCACACTCCGGGCATCAACCGCATCGATCCGACCATGAACGCGGGCATGCCCTGGGCCTTCGTCATGAAGGTCTTGACCGCCTCGCCGCGCCGGTCCTCGGCGATCAGACCGTCGATGTGCCGTGCGAAGTCCCGCGGCGGTCCGAAGTCGCTGGGGGCGACGGCGAAGGGCGGCTCGTAGAGCGCGAGCCGCTTGACGTTCAGGCCGGCCGCGGCGGCGCGCAGGGCGAGCACCGCACCGGACGAACTGCCGAACAGCGAGGCAGAACCGCCCGCATGCTCGATCAGCGCCGCGATGTCGTCGATCTCGCGCCGCACCGTGTAGTCGGCGTTGTTGCCACTGGCGCCCCGGCCGCGGCGGTCGTAGTTGACGACGGTGAAGTGCGGGGCGAGGAGGCCGGCGAGCTTCTTGGTGTCGGAGCGGTCTGCCAGCGCCGAGGACACCAGAATCACCGTGGGTCCGCTGCCGGACTGCTCGAACGCGATGGGGGTTCCGTCGCTCGACACGACCGTCGACTTCACGGTGGCCGTCGGCTTGCGAGTTGCTGGCATGCTTGTTTCTCCGCTTCACGTAAAGGCGTTGTCCTACTGACGCGGACAGTGACTGCGGCTCGGCGGAAAAATCACCGGTCCCGCAGGATCGAATTCCGAACCGTCCGCCGAGCAGCCGTGGTTTCCGTCATCGTGGTGGTCCGCCCGTCCCGTCGCGTCACTGGCCGAGACGCGAAAACCTCCGGCCGCGGCGAGCGATGCGCCGCGGCCGGAGGGCGGCCGGAAGGGAGAGGGTGGGAGGAGAGGGCTGAAGGGTGCCTGGTCAGGCGGCCGGGTGGGTGCTTCGTTCCGCGTGCTCCCGGACCAGCTCGGCGTACCGGCGGCCGCTGCTCTTGACCGTACGGCGTTGGGTCGCGTAGTCCACGTGGACCAGGCCGAACCGCTTGTCGTAGCCGTACGCCCACTCGAAGTTGTCCATCAGCGACCAGGCGAAGTACCCGGCCAGCGGTGCGCCCTTGGCGACCGCGCGGGCGCAGGCGGCGAGGTGCTCCTCCAGATAGCGGACGCGTTCCGGGTCGTGCACCGAACCGTCCGCCGCGACGACGTCCTCGTACGCCGAGCCGTTCTCGGTGACGTAGATCCGCGAGACGCCGTACTCCCCGGTCAGGCGCAGCAGCAGCTGCTCGAGCCCCTGCGCGTGGACCTCCCAGTCCATGTGCGTGAGCCGCGCGCCGGGGACGGAGACCTGCTTCGCGTGCGGTGCGGGCCCGTCGGGGTCGGCGGTGACGATCTGCCGGAAGTAGTAGTTCAACCCCAGCCAGTCGAGCGGTGCGGCGATCGTCTCCAGGTCGCCCGGCCGGACCGGGAGTTCGACCCCGTACAGCTCCACCATGTCCTGCGGGTAGCCGCGGCCCAGGATCGGGTCCAGCCACCAGCGGTTGATGTGGCCGTCGGCGCGGCGGGCCGCGGCGAGGTCGGGCGCGCCCGTGCTCGCCGGCTCGATGGGGCTGAGGTTGTTGACGATGCCGATCCGGGCGTCCGAGGAGGCCGCCCTGATCGCCCGTACGGCCAGGCCATGGCCCAGGTGCAGGTGGTAGGAGGCCCGTACGGCGGCGGTCAGGTCGCTGAGACCCGGCGCCATCCGGCCCTCCAGGTGCCCGATCCAGGCCGAGCACAGCGGCTCGTTCAACGTGGCCCAGTCCTTGACCCGATCGCCGAGCCGCTCCACCACGTGGGAGGCGTACGCCGCGAAGTGCTCCGAGGTCTCCCGTACGGTCCAGCCGCCCCGGTCCTGGAGCGCCTGCGGAAGGTCCCAGTGGTAGAGGGTGGCGAACGGGGTGACGCCCGCCTCCAGCAGACCGTCCACGAGCCGGTCGTAGAAGTCCAGGCCCGCCTTGTTGACCGGCCCGTCGCCGCCGGGCACGACGCGCGGCCAGGCGACCGAGAAGCGGTACGCGTCCGCGCCGAGCCGCTTGACCAGGCCGATGTCCTCGGGGACCCGGTGGTAGTGGTCGCAGGCCACGTCGCCCGTGTCGCCGTTGTCGATCGTGCCGGGGGTGTGCGAGAACGTGTCCCAGATCGAGGGGGAGCGGCCGTCCTCGGCCACGGCTCCCTCGATCTGGTACGCGGCGGTGGCGACGCCCCAGGTGAAATCGGCCGGGAGGGCGTTGAGGTCGGACACGTGCTGCCTTTCTGCGGGGGACGAGGGGCGGCGTTCGCCGGTGGAGCTCACTTCACGGCTCCCGCGGTGAGACCGGCGACCAGGTAGCGCTGGAGGAGGAGGAATCCGGCGACGATCGGGACGCTGACGACGAGGGACGCGGCCATGACCTGGTTCCAGTACACGTCGTTCTGCGTGGCGTAGCCCTGGAGGCCGACGGAGAGGGTCCGGGTGGCGTCGTTCGTCATGACGGAGGCGAAGAGGACCTCGCCCCAGGCCGTCATGAAGGAGTACACCGACACCGCCACGATTCCCGGGACGGCGGCCGGCACGACGACCTGGAAGAGGGCGCGGACGGGTCCGCAGCCGTCGACCAGGGCCGCTTCGTCGAGGTCCCGCGGGATGGAGTCGAAGTACCCGATCAGCATCCAGATGGAGAACGGCAGCGAGAACGTCAGGTACGTGAGGATGAGCCCGCCGCGCGAGCCGTACAGAGCGACGCCGGTGCTGTTGCCGATGTTGACGAAGATGAGGAACAGCGGGAGCAGGAAGAGAATCCCCGGGAACATCTGCGTGGACAGCACCGTGACGGTGAAGACCCGCTTGCCCCGGAACCGGTAGCGGCTCACCGCGTAGGCGGAGAACACCGCGATCGTCACCGACAGCACCGTCGCCGAGCCCGCAACGATCAGCGAGTTGACGAAGTACTTGGCGAGCGGAACGGTCTCCCAGATGTCGAAGTACGGCTGGATCGTCAGCGTGGACGGGATCCACTGGAACTTCCCCGACACGTCCTGGAGCGGCTTCAGCGAACTGCTGACCATCACGTAGACGGGCAGCAGGACGAAGCCGGCGAGCAGGCTCAGGACGATGCGGCGGGTCCAGAGGAAGGACTGCGGCGCGGCCATCGGCGAGCGGGTCCGCGACCGGGTGGTGCGGGTCGGCCGCGTGAGGCTAGACATCGGCGCCCTTCCTTCCGCGCGAGGTGAGGAACAGGTAGACGGCCGTCACGACCAGCAGGAAGAGCAGCAGCAGGACCGACATCGCGGATCCGGTGCCGAAGTTCCAGGTGACGAACGACGACTGGTAGATGTGGATCGAGATCAGGTCCGCGCTCTCCGGGGCCGATTTCCCGAACAGGACGTACGGGGTGTTGAAGTCGTTGAACGTCCACAGGAAGAGCACGAGGACCAGGACCTGGTTGACCGGGCGCAGCGAGGGCAGCGTGATCCGGCGGATCTGCTGCCAGATGCCGGCGCCGTCGATCGAGGCGGCCTCGTACAGCTCGCGCGGGATGTTCTGGAGCCCGGCCATCAGCATGAGGAAGGCGAACGGCCAGCCCTTCCACACCGAGACGATGATCAGGGCGTAGATGCTGTTGTCGCCGATCAGCCAGAACGACGGCTCGTCGGTGATGCCGAGCTGGTCGTGCAGGACGTGGTTGATCAGCCCGTTGTCCCGCTGGAACATGAACGCCCAGGTGATGACGGCCGCGTAGACCGGCAGGGCGTACGGGACGAGGAAGATCGCCCGCAGGATGCCCCGGCCCCGGAAGCTCTCCTGGAGGAGGATCGCCGCCGCGGTGCCGAACAGCCAGGCGAACCCGACCGAGAAGAACGTGAAGACGCAGGTCACGAAGAACGAGTGGAGCAGGGCCTCACCGATCGGAGCGTCGAAGTCGACGGCGATGCTGTAGTTGTCGAGGCCGATCCAGGGCGCCGCGCCCCAGTTGCTGATGAAGAACTGCGTGAGCTGCCGGAAGCTCATCACGATCCCGATGACCATCGGGATGATGTGGATGAGGAGTTCGAGCAGGACGGCGGGCAGGAGCAGGAGATAGGGCAGTCCGCCTTGGCGGATCCGGTCGGGGATGCGCGGCAGTCTCCTGCGCGCACCCCCGGTGCCCCGGCTCGTACCCTTGCCGGTCGACTTGTCGACCTCGGGGTTCGTGGTGACGGTGGCGGTCATGGATCAGGGCCTCACTGCTGCATCGTCTGCTGGGCCTTTTCCAGGCGCGCCTTGACGGATTCCTCGGTCACGGGGCGTCCGGCCGCGGCGTCCGCCCACAGTTCCTTGACGGCCGTACCCACGGCCGTCTCGAACTGCGACTCGTTCGGGACCTGGGGGAGCGGGGCGGCGCTGGTGGCGAGGGTGTCGCGCAGGACCTCGAGGTCGGGAGCCCCGAAGGCCTCGTCGGCCTGGGCGGCCTTGACCGGCGGGATCGAGCCGTAGGTCTTGTTGAGCAGCTTCTGCTCGGCGTCGCTCGTCATGAACTTCACGAACTTCTTCGCGCCGTCGATGTTCTTGGTGTTCTTGAAGACGGCCATGTTGATGCCCGCGACCATGGAGTTGGTCTGCTTGTCCGCGCCCGGTACGCCCGAGGGGACCGGCACCGGGGCCGCGCCCCAGTCCTCGGGCTTCATGCCCTGGGCGGCGAAGGTGGAGGCGGCGGCCTGCCACAGCACCATGGCCGTCTTGCCCTTGGCGAAGTCGGTGAGGGACTGGTTCTGGGCGTACTCCGCGTTGCCCGGAGCGATGATCTTGTCCTTGGCCATGAAGTCGATGTACTGCTTCACCGCCGCGACCGCGCCGTCGGAGGTGAAGGTCGCCTTGCCGTCCTGGTCGAAGAAGTCGGCGCCGTGCTGCTGGCCCAGGACGAAGGTCTGGTGGATGTTGTTGGAGAGGTTGCCGCCCTCGGCGCCCAGCCCCCACTTGCCGTCCTTGGATATCTTCCTGCCCGCCGCGACCAGCTCGTCCCAGGTGGCCGGCGGCTTCTCGACGCCGGCCTCTGCGAACATCTTCTTGTTGTAGTAGAGGGCGTACGCCAGCGAGTACAGCGGGACCGCGGCGGGCGGCTCGCCCTCCTTGCCGGCCGAGGCGACCGCCGAGTCGACGAAGCGGTCCCGGCCGCCGATGGCCTCGAAGTTCTTCTCGTCCCACGGCAGGAGCGCGCCGGTCGCCTGGAGCGAGGCCGACCAGGTGTTGCCGATGTTCAGCACGTCCGGGCCCTGGCCCGAGCTGGTGGCGGCGAGGATCCGGTTCAGCAGGTCGGCCCACGGCACGACCTCCAGCTTCACCTTGATCCCGGTCTCCTTCTCGAACTTCTTCAGCTCGGGAGTGAGGATCTTCTTGTCGGCCTCGATACTGGGGCCCTGGTTGGACGCCCAGTAGGTGAGGGTCTTCGGCGACTCGTTGCTGCCGCCCGAGGTGGTCCCGCCACCGCAGCCGGTGGCGGCTACGGCGATGGCGAGGGCGAGGGTGGCAGCGCTTGCGGCTCTGACGTGACGCATGTGAGGTGGCCCCTTTCCGGGGATGGCTGCGTTCGGGAACCGAACGGCCTCCATGACTTAATTTATGCCGTGATTTAAGAGGTGAGAGAAGGTCGCGTCAAGGCCTGGGACCGGGGTATGTTCCTGGACGGGAAGGAGCAACATGGCCGAGCGCAACAGACGGACCGTGCGTGACCTGCGAAGGGGCAATCGGGCGAGGGTATTGCAACGGTTGTATTTCGACGGCCCGCTGAGCCGCCAGGAGCTCGGACCGGTCACGGGGCTGAGTTCAGGCTCCATCAGCAACGTCGTTGCGGAACTCTCCGCCGAGGGACTCCTGGAGGAGGCCGGCGTCGTCGACTCCGACGGTGGCCGCCCCCGTACGCTGCTGCGTGTCGCCCCGGACGGCGGGCTGCTCGTCGGCATCGACATCGGCGAGACCCGGGTCCGCGTCGAGCTGTTCGACCTCTCCCTGACCGAACTGGCCCGCACCGAAAGGCTGCTGGCCCAGCACGGCTACGACGTCGACCGCATCGTCGCCCACGTCCGCACCGGCGTCGCGGACGTGCTGCGCGACGCGGGCGCCGACCCGAGCCGGCTGCTCGGCATCGGCATCGGGGTCCCCGGCATCATCGAGCGCGACGGCCCCGAAGGGCCCGACGGCTCCCGGAGCGCGGTGGTCCACGGCCAGACCATAGGCTGGCGCGCGGTCCCCTTCGAGCAGTTGCTGCGCGAGGCCGTCGACGTGCCGCCCGAGGTGCCGCTGTTCATCGACAACGGCGCCAAGACGCTCGGCCAGGCCGAGATGTGGTTCGGCGGCGGCCGGGGCGCGGGCGCCGCCGCCATCGCCCTGATCGGCTCGGGCGTGGGCGCGTGCGTCGACCACGGCGACATCCTCGACGAGGACCGCACGAGCCTCGCCCTCGAATGGGGGCACACCATTGTCCAGTTGCGCGGCCGCCGGTGCCGCTGCGGCTCCATCGGCTGCCTGGAGGCGTACGCGGGCGCGCAAGCCCTGCGTGAGCGCTGGCGCGAGGCGGGTGGCCCGCTGCCCGAGGACGCCGACGACGAGACGGCGCTCGCCGCGCTCCTCGCCGCCGCCTACCCGGTAGGCGACGGCCCCGCCCCGGACCCGGTGGCGCTCTCGCTGCTCGACGAGACGGCCGAATGCCTCGGCGCGGCCCTCGCCGACCTGATCAACCTCTTCCTGCCCGAGCGCATCCTGATCGGCGGCTGGGCGGGCCTGCTCATCGGCCCCCGCCTGCTGCCCGACATCCGCCGGTACGCGAACGAGTACGCCCTGCGCCACGCGGCGGCCCGCACCACCATCGAGATGGGCCGCCTCGGCCCGGACGCGGTCACCGTGGGCGCGGCGACGCTCCCGCTCGCCGACTTCCTCACCCGGGGCGGCAGCCGCCCCGGGCCGGGCGGCGCCGGCGTGCCGCCCCGTACGCCGGTCCAGGCGGTCCGGGAACGACACCGCACGGCGGTGAACTGAGCGCCGACCGGGACCGGGAGCGAGGTCCGGGGATGCTCACGCGCCGCGTCGGCTCACGCGCCGCGTCGGCTCACGCGCCGCGTCGGCTCACGCGCCGCGTCGGCTCACGCGCCGCGTCTGCCCGCCCCGCGCGTCTGCCCGTGCGCCGACTGCCCGTCGCGCGTCTGCCCGTGCGCCCGCCGAGGCGTCGGCCTGTCGTGCGTCGTCGCTGCCGCGCTTCAGCGGGCCGTGTCCCGCGCGGGGCCGGGGCGCCCGGCCGCGCCGCCCGACGCGGACCAGTGCGGATCCACCAGGCCCAGCCACGCGTCCTGGGCGTCGGCCAGCGGATGCTCCAGGGGGAGCGGCGCGAACCGACAGGCGAACCGCATCCCCGCGTCGGCTCCGTCGCCGCCGACCCGGTGCTCCCACGCCGAAGGCCCGTCCGGCGGGGCGTCGAGCAGGAGGAAGGTGGTCAGCCGGGGTTGCCCGGTCTCGGGGTGGGGCCGCGCGTCCACCGCGATCCGCCGGACCACGCGGGTGCCCGTCAGCCCGGTCTCCTCGGCGACCTCGCGCAGGACGGCCCGCTCCGGATCCTCGCCCGGCACGACGCCGCCCGCCGGTACCTGGGTACCCGCCTCGGGAGCGTCCCCATGGTCGAACACCAGCAGAGCGGGGAAGGGGTGACGCCGGATCACATAGGCGGCGACCCGGAGGCGGGGGCCGGTCGGAGGTGAGGTCATGCAGGGCATCCTCGCCCATGCCCGCCGGGCCGCGCACCCATGCCCGTCGGGCCGCGCACCCGCGCCCGCCGGGCCGGGCGGCCGTGCGGGACCTGCCTCGGGGGCATCCACCGGATCAGGCCGATCCCCGTACCACCAGCTCCGGTTCGAAGATCACGGAGGTCACCGGACCGTCCGGCCGGGCCAGCCGGTCCAGCAGCAGGCGCGTCATCTCGGCGGCCATCCCCTCCACCGGCTGGCGGACCGTGGTCAGCGGAGGGCGGCAGGCCAGGGCCGCGCTGCTGTCGTCGAAGCCCACCACCGCCACGTCTCCCGGAATCGAGCGGCCGTGCTCCCGCAGGACGTGGCAGGCTCCGAGGGCCATCAGGTCGTTGGCGGCGAAGACACCGTCCACGTCCGGATGCTCCGCCAGCAGCCGTTCCATCGCCGCCTCCCCGCTCTCCTGGGTGAACCGCCCCTCGGCGATGGGGATGTACGGATGCCCGTGGCGCGCCATGGCGTCCCGGAAGCCCGTCAGACGGGCCTGGCCCGCCGGTACGTCCAGCGGGCCGCTGATCGTCGCGATCCGGCGGCAGCCCCGGCCCAGGAGATGCTCGGCCGCCAGCCGGGCCCCGTCCTGGTGCGCGAGGTCGACATAACTGACCTGGACCGGCCGCGCCGGGCGCGCGTACAGGACAGCCGCCAGGCCGGCGTCCGCGATCAGTGCGGGCAGTGGGTCCTCGGCGTGCGTCGAGACGACCAGGGCCCCGTCCGCACTGCCCTGCCTCAGGTACGCCACCACCTCCTCGCGTGCCCGTGAGGTCTCCGCGAACATCAGCACCGGGTGCATCCCGCGCGGACGCAGGTAGTCGACCACCCCGGTCACCACCCGGCCGAAGAACGGGTCGGCGAACACCTGCGCGGTGAAGGACCCGGAACCGCCGCTGCCGGCCCGGTCCTTCCCGGACGCCTCGCCCCCGGACCGGGCCCCGGTCCCGCCCTTGTCCTCATCCTCTTTCCCGTCCCCCGACGCTCCGGTCGCGGAGTCCTGCCGGGCCGCCTCCGGCTCGACGCCCGCGCCCGAGACCACCAGGGCGATGGCATCGGCCCGCCGGGTCACCAGGGACCTGGCCGCCCGGTTCGGGGCGTAGCCCGTCACGGAGACCGCCCGCCGCACGGCCTCCTGGATCACCGGGTCCACATTGCGCACCCCGTTCACGACCCGGGAGACGGTGGCGCGCGAGACGCCGGCCGCCCGCGCCACGTCCTCCAGGGTGGGCGCTCCGGCCGAGCGCGGATCATCCGTCATGAGCGCCTTTATAGCACCCACGGAGAGCGCTCTCCATCGCACCGGACAGAGGAACGCGTCCGGGCGGGGCGGAGGTCGGCACCGGTCGGGAGATCGGGAGGCCGGGAGGGCTGCCGGGCTGCCCGGGGGTCGGAATCCGGCCACGCACCGGCGCGGCGGCGGCCGAGTATCACGTTTTGCTTGTGATCAGTCACTGTGCGGACCTACGTTGCCCTTTGCGACATGACCCGAAGCCAGTGGGGGAGCCACGTATGGCCGCGAACGGACGGCACCGCAGATACCAGCCGAGCCGGATCAACCGTGCCTCGCTCACGGTGACGGCGAGCGGCGCGGGCCTCGCCCTTCCGCTCATCACCGCGGCGTCGGCGGGGGCCGCGCCGGTCGAGGTCTGGGAGAAGGTCGCCGCCTGCGAGTCCAGCGGCAATTGGGACGTCAACACGGGCAACGGCTATTACGGCGGCCTGCAGTTCAGCGGCTCCACCTGGTCGGCCTTCGGCGGCACGCAGTACGCGCCGCGCGCCGACCTCGCCACCCGGGACCAGCAGATCGCCGTCGCCGAGAAGGTGCTGGACGGCCAGGGCCCCGGCGCCTGGCCCACCTGTTCCGTACAGGCGGGGCTCACCCGGGGCGGGGACGCGCCCGGGGCCGCCCCGGAGGCGGAGACCGACACGCAGAGCGCGGGAAGCCGGCCGGTCCGGGCCGCGGCGCCGCAGAGCGCGCCGCCCCGGCAGCCGGTGACCCGTCCCGCCGAGGCGACGCCCACCCATGTGCCGGGCAAGCGCGACTCGTACACCGTCGCGAGCGGCGACTCCCTCTCCGGGATCGCGTCCGCCCAGCGGGTGCGCGGCGGCTGGCAGGGCCTCTACGCGGCCAACCGCACCGTCGTCGGAGGCGACCCGGACCTGATCTTCCCCGGGCAGCGGCTGAGCCTCGACCAGAGCCGGGCGCCGAAGGCGGGGGAGGGGAACAGCTCCGGACAGCCCGCGCGGAAGACCGCCCCGAAGCCTCCGGCGGCGACGCCCGAGGCGAAGAAGGCGGACCAGCGCAAGGCCGAGCCCAAGAAGGAAGCGCCCGCACAGGCCGCGCCGAAGAAGGAAGCCCCGAAACAGCGGGCCCCTGAGAAGGCGGCCCCGAAGCAGCAGGCGCCCAAGAAGGAAGAGCCCAAGAAGGAAGCGCCGAAGAGGGAAGCGCCGAAGAAGGAGCGCCCCGCTCCGGAGCGCGCGGTGAAGCACTCCGGTTTCAGCGCCCCGGTCTCCGCCGGCACCGGTACCCCCTACCGGCAGGCCGGCGGCTGGTCCAGCGGCTATCACACCGGAGTGGACTTCCCGGTGCCCACCGGGACATCGGTGAAGTCGGTGGCCCCGGGCCGCGTCGTCTCGGCCGGCTGGGCCGGAGCGTACGGCTACGAGGTCGTCATCCGGCACAGCGACGGCAAGTACAGCCAGTACGCCCATCTCTCCGCGCTCCACGTGCGCGCGGGGCAGTCGGTCTCCGGCGGACAGCGCATCGCCCGCTCGGGCTCCACGGGCAACAGCACAGGCCCGCACCTGCACTTCGAGATCCGCACGGGCCCCGGCTACGGCTCGGACGTCGACCCGCTCGCCTACCTCCGGGCAGGCGGGGTCAGGGTCTGAACCGTCCGGTCGGAGCGGGAGCGCCGCAGGGTGGCTCCGCCGCGCCGTCGCTGCTTCGTGAGCGGGCCCGGCGTGCCGAACTCCACCTGCGGCACCGCTTGCCCCGGCGGCAGGGGCGACGGCGACCGCGTCACGGGCACCCGCCCCGACGCCGCTTCCGGCACGACCGGTGACGCCGAGGAGGGAGCCTCCGCCCCGGCGTCCGTACGCGGCTCCTCGGCGTGCTCCGTGCGCAGCCGCTCCCGCGTCAGCATGATCAGGCCGCCGGCGGCCAGCGCCCCGCAGGAGAGGGCCAGGACGGTGCCCGGGAGGCCGAGACGGAAGTGCTCGCCGAACAGGCTGATGCCGATCGCGGCGGCCACCACCGGGTTGACCACCGTCACCGTCGCGAGCGGAGCGGTGAGGCCCGCGCCCCGGTAGGCGGCCTGGGACAGGAACAGGCCCGCCGCCGCGAGCCCGGCGATCACCAGCAGCGGCAGTGCGCCCGAGCGCAGCGAACCGGACGTCCACTCCACGGCCACGGTCTTGGTGAACACCGAGGCCATGCCGAAGGCCGCGCCCGCGCCCGTGGCGAGGACGATGCTGCGCAGGACCGGGCGGCGCAGCGTACGGGCGAGGACGACGATCGCGCCGACGGCCCCGAACGTCACCGAGGCGAGCAGCGCCTGTTCGGGACCGTTCAGGGTGTGCGGCTCGGCGTTCCCCGTGAGCGCCAGCAGCCCGCCGAGACCGGCCGTCGCCATCAGGGCGCCGCGCCAGGCCGTCGCCCCCGCCCTCCGCCCGACGAACAGGGCCGCCATCGGCAGGGCGAAGACGATCGTCAGCGCGCCGAGCGGCTGGACCAGGCTGAGCGGGCCGTAGGCGAGCGCCACGACGTGCAGGAGCGCCCCGGTCCCGTTGAGGAGGACGGCGGCCCACCACACACCGTTGCGCAGCAGGGCTTGCCACGCGTTGTCACCGGTCGCGGCCACGCGCTCCTGGATGATCGCCCCGGCCGCGTAGGCGACCGCGGAGACCAGTGACAGCAGCACGGACAGCGCAAGGGAGCTCATGTACACCACGATGTCCCGTCCGGGGCCCCACGTCGTCGTCCTTGAGACTGCACTTCGGCCTACTGCCCCAGTAGTACGCCCGACGGACCGACGTCCTCCTCCCGACGGTAGTCCTCTCGCCCCCAGCCGTCAGAAGTTGTCGCCCGGCGGATACGGTGAGCCGCGAGGGCGACACCGCCGGTGTCCGGCGGCCGGTCACCGGAGCGGCCCGGAGGCGGGCCGGGAACCGAGGGGGAGCAGGGCATGGACCTGGTGCTACTGGCGTCGGTCGGGGGATTCTTCGCGCTGCGGACCACCCCGGTGCCGGGCGGTGGGCACCGTCCGCTGGAGCAGCTGTACGCGGGGGACGACGGTCCTCTCGCCATGCGTGTCGACAAGGTCGCGGCACGCCTCGCGGCTCCCGAGCGCAGGGTCGCCGCCTCCATCGCCCACCTCGGTCTCGCCGCCCGGCTCTGGTCCCTCGCGCTGGGCCCGGCCGCGCTCTTCGGGCGGCTCCCCGCCCTGACGCCCGGCGCCCTCCACTGGGACCCGTCGGCCACCTCGCCGGACGACCTGTGGCTCGCGGGGACGGCCGAGCTGCCCGGCACGGCGGCCCGGATCCGCGAGGAGGTCCAGTACGGGCATCTGGACCCGCTGTCCGAGGCGTTCCGGCGCGACTGCACCATCTCCCCGCAGCTGCTGCGGGGCAACGCGGGGTCCGCGCTCGCCGGAGCCGTGCGCGAACTCGTCACCTTCGCGCGCGCCCACGACCGGCCGGACGTGGCCGCACGGGCCCGCGCCCTGGCGGCCGAGCTCTTCGACGACGAGGCGCTGCGCGGCACCGGAACCCCGCACGGGCCCGCGTTCCGGCGGCGCAGCTGCTGCCTGTACTACCGGTGCCCCGGCGGCGGGCTGTGCGGGGACTGTGTGTTCGACCGGGCGCCCGGACAGAGTGCCAAGGGGCGGTAGCCGTCCCGTCGTAACCGGTCAGGGACCGTCAGGAAGGCAGTACGGCGTCGATGGCGGCGTCCACGGACGGCAGGACGGGCAGGGCGCTGTCGAGGCCGATCATCTCGATCAGGCGGCGCATGAACGGCGACGGGGCTGCCAGCCGCAGCCGGCCGCCCAGCGCGGTGTGTCCCTGGAGGAGCACATTCACCGTCGTCGAGTCCGCGAAACCGACGCCGGAGAGGTCGACGACGACCGGGCCGGAGCCGTTGTCGGCCGCCGCGGTCAGGGCGAGGCCCAACGGTGCGACGCTGTCGATATCGAGGTCACCCGACACGGCGAGGACCGATGCGTCCCGTTCCTGTCGGGTGGTGATTCTGACGGCTCTGTCTTCGTTGGGCGATGAAAGCACGGAAGGCACCTCGGGCGGATCGATCGGAAGGGGCGGAGAGCCGTGTCGCCGGACGGGCCGACATGGTTCCGTCCCTGGTCGGGGCGGGGTACGGGGTAACGATAGAAGTAACAGTTGCCATTTGACAACATTCTCCATTGGGTAACAATCTGATCCCAGGCGGTTGCTCGGCCGACCTGCCGAAGGGCGGCGAACCGATGGATGCGGAAGCAGGAGCTGAATGGAGCTAGGCGCTGTCCGCGACATCATCGCGGAGTGGGGAGGCGGCCGTATCCCTTTGCGGGGAAAGGCGCTCCGAAGCGGCGGCGTGGAAGGCCGCGAGGCCCTCGGCGAGGGCGGCGAGGGCGGCGGGACCCATCCGCTCCAGCACGGCGTTCAGTTCGCCGGCGCGCAGGGCCCGGTACTCTTCCAGAAGGGTGCGACCACGCAGACTCAGTCGCAGTTCCACTTCGCGACGGCTGGTCGGACTGGGCGCACGCTGGACGAGCCCCATCGCCTCCATCCGGTCGCAGAGCCTGCTGACGGAGGGGGCACGCGAGCCCAGGGCCTCACCCAACGCCCGCAGATTGGTGCCCTCCTGCTTCTCGATCACGAGCAGGGCACGGAGCTGGGAGGGCGATACGGTTCCCGAAGCGGCCGATTCCTGACCCCGGCCCCACAACACCTCCAGCAGCTCCGAGGCGGCGACGGCGTCGGCGGACGCCTGTTCGCGACTGCTCGGGCGAAATCCTCGGTGGGGCATTCAGCCACTGTGTCACCCGGCAGGCCTGCTTGTCAGCCCGGCTCCGGCCCTTACCACGTCGCAGGACGAAGATTGCGCGAGAGACCGTGAACAGACGAACGGACATCGAGGCCGCCGTACGGGCCGCGGCGCCGCACGCCCTGCTGGCCACCCTGCGGACCGAGCTCAGCAGCGCCTACGGGGCCCTCGCGGTCGACCTCCACCTCGCCGACTACGGTCTGCGGGTCCTCAAATCCCTGGACCGGCCCGACGACGAGAACGAGCCGCTGTCCCTCCACAACAGCCCCGAGGGCCGGGCGTTCGGCAGCCAGGAGCCCCGTGAACAACAGGTCCGGCACGACGACGCCGTCGACCACTACCTGCCCGTGACCGTACGGGGCGAACGGCTCGGCATCCTCACCGTCCGGCTGCCCCAGGCCCTGTCCACCCCGCAGCTGGTCGGCGAGCTGACCCACATGGCCGACCTGCTGGGCCACGAGATCCTCGTCGCCGAGCGGGACACCGACCTGTACCAGCGAGCCCGGCGCACCACCCGCCTCACCCTCGCCGCCGAGATGCAGTGGCAGCTGCTGCCCGCCCGCGCCTGCACCGCCGCCGAGTTCGCGATCGGGGCCCAGCTGGAGCCCGCGTACGCCATCCACGGCGACAACTTCGACTGGGCCGCCGACGCCGACGAGCTGACCCTCGCGGTGACCAATGGCATGGGCGAGGGCATACAGGCCTCCCTTCTCACCAATCTCGCCGTCAACGCCCTGCGCAACGCCCGTCGGGCCGGCATCGGCATCGCCGACCAGGCGGCCCTGGCCGACCAGGCCCTCTACGACCAGCACCGCGGCGCGTCCCACGTCTCCACCCTGTTGCTCCGCTTCGAGCTGGCGACCGGACAGGTCGGCGTCGTCGACGCGGGATCGCCGCAGCTGTGGATGCAGCGCGGCCGGGAGGTCCGCCGGATCGACCTGGAAGCGCAGCTGCCGCTCGGCATGTTCGAGGAGTCGCAGTACACGGTCCAGGAGTTCCACGTCGAGCCCGGAGACCGGCTGCTGCTGCTCAGCGACGGCGTCTACGAGGCGGTGTCCCCGCTCGGCGAGGCGTACGGGGAACGCTCGCTGGCCCGTGCCATCCAGTCGACACGGCTGCTGCCGGCCGCCATCGTTCCGCGCGCGATACTCGGCGAACTGGCGGAGTACCGGGGCACGGAGACGCTCGACGACGCGCTGGTCCTGTGCCTGGACTGGTTCGGCCGCCCGGAGGCCCGGGGCATGGCCTAGACCGTCTCGAAGGCGCGGCGCGAGGCCTCGATGTGGCCGATGTGCTCATGGGTCCAGTCGCACATCACAGGGACCGCCCGGCGCAGGCCCTGCCGGAGATCGGCGCCTACCGGCAGGTGTCGGTCGCGACCGGATCGAAGCTGGTCTTCGTCGCCGGGCAGGTCGCCTGGGACGCTGAGGGCGCCACCGTCGGCGAGGGTGACCTCGCCGCGCAGGTCGAGCGGTGTTGCGTGAACATCGGCACGGCCCTCGCCGCGGTCGGCGGCACCTTCGACGACGTGGCGAAGCTGACCGTGTACGTCGTGGACTGGACGCCCGGGAAGATGCCCGCGTTCCTGGAGGGCGTGTCCCGGGCCGCCGCGAGGCTGGGCATCACGCCCGAAGCACCCGACACCCTGGTGGGCGTCGCGGCCCTGGACATCCCCGAACACCTGGTGGAGATCGAGGCCACCGCGGTGCTGGACGCCCAGGGCGTGTTGCGAAAGTGGCGCCGTCCGCCCGGAGGGCGGGCTCGGCGGCGTCCGGTGCGTGCGATCGCAAGGCGGAGGGTCGCCCCGATACCGGCTGTATCGGGGTGATCCCGACAACGCGGCGAGGGATGGGGCCTCCCCTGCTCGAGCGAGGCCGAGAGCTTGGGGAAGTGCCAGGCGCCGCCGAGCAGGCGGAACTTTCGAAACAAGTCCCAGGGGCCGCCGACCGGGCTCAGGTGCTGAGCTGGAACTCCGCCCGGATCCGCTTGCCCACCGGCACCCGCTCGGCCGTGAGCCGGTCGCACAGGGCCACCACGATCTCCATGCCGTGACCGCCGAGGCGGGACGGGTCGGGGGCGTACAGCACGGGCATCGCGGTGCTGCTGTCGTACACCGTGACGCTGATGAGCTGCGCGTTGCCCTCCAGCTCCAGGAGGTAGGGGCCGTGGCTGTAGCGGTCGGCGTTGGTGACCAGCTCGCTCACGGCCAGCATCAGGTCGCTGCGCGTGTGCTCGCCGATCGGGGCGAGGCACTCCACCGCGAGCCGCGTCAGGAAGCGGCTCGCGAGCGCACGGGCCAGCGCGATGCAGCCCGGCTCGCCGTCGAAGACCTCGGCGCTGAGCAGTACCTCGGAGGAAGGCGGTACCTCGGCGGCAGCCAGCCCCTGACCCGGTTCTTCGGGTGGGGAGGTGACCTGTTCGTTCATGTGCTCCAGCCAGGGCGCCGCAGTGAGGTCGGAGACCTTTTCCGCCATTCGTCTACCCCTGGCGAACGATCCCACTCCAGGAGATCCGGACCGATACTACGCACGTCCGGGCAGCCGCACCACGGTCACGAAGAACTCGTCGATCTGGCGCACCGCGGCGATGAACTGGTCGAGGTCCACCGGCTTCGTCACGTACGCGTTGGCGTGGAGTTTGTAACTGCGCAGGATGTCCTCCTCGGCCGAGGACGTGGTGAGCACGACCACGGGGATGAGGGCCAGCTCGGGGTCGCTCTTGATCTGTTCCAGCACCTGTCGGCCGTCGTACTTGGGCAGGTTCAGGTCCAGCAGCACCAGGTCCGGGCGGGGGGCCTCGGTGTACTCGCCGCGCCGGTAGAGGAAGTCGAGCGCCTCCTGCCCGTCCCGCACGACGTGCAGGGTGTTGCGGATCTTGTTGTCCTCGAAGGCCTCACGGGTCATCAGCTCGTCGCCGGGGTCGTCCTCGACGAGCAGGACCTCGATGGGCTGGACAGGGGTGTTCACGAAGGATCTCCCGGCTGGCTGGTGAGCAGGGCGGGAGCGAGCAGCTCCGCCGTGGTGTGGGTGGGCGCCTCGGGCGCCACGGGCAGGGTGAAGTGGATGCGGGTGCCTTCGTCCGGTTCGGGCTCCAGCCAGATCCGGCCACCGTGGAACTCGATGATCTTCCGGCAGAGCGCGAGGCCGATGCCCGTGCCCTCGTACTCGTCACGGGCGTGCAGCCGCTGGAAGATGACGAACACCTTGTCCGCGAACTCGGGCGCGATCCCGATCCCGTTGTCCGACACGGTCAGGTGCCAGTCCTCGTCCTCGCGTACGCAGGAGACCGAGATCCGGCACGGGACGCCCTCCCGGCGGAACTTCACCGCGTTGCCGATGAGGTTCTGCCAGACCATGGTGAGGGCGGTCGCGTCCCCGAGCAGTTCGGGCAGGGAATCCGGCCGCTCGATCGCCGTCCCCGACTCCTCGATCGCGAGGGTCACATTGCCCAGGGCGCGGTCCAGGGCCCGGTCCAGATCGACCGGCTTCCAGCTCTCCTGCACCCGCCCCACCCGCGAGAACGTCAGCAGGTCGTTGATGAGGACCTGCATCCGCTTGGCGCCGTCCACGGCGAAGGCGATGTACTGCTTGCCGCGCTCGTCGAGCTCCTCGCCGTACCGCTTCTCCAGCAGCTGGCAGAAGGACGCGACCTTGCGCAGCGGCTCCTGGAGGTCGTGCGAGGCGACGTACGCGAACTGCTCCAGCTCCGAGTTGGAACGGCGCAGCTCCTCCGTCTGCTCCGCGAGCAGGGCCTCTCGGCTCTGCGCCTCGGCCAGCTCGTCGGCCAGCCGCCGCCGCATGTCCTCCACGGCCCAGGCCACGGCCTGGACGTCGGACGGCCCCTTGATCTCGATCCGCGTTCCGAAGGCCCCCGCCCTGACGCGGTCGGATGCGGCGCGCAGCCGGTTCAGCGGAACGCCCACCACTCGGTGGAGCAGCAGGCTCAGCGCCGCGACGGTCAGCACGAAGACGGTGACCAGCGCGATCACCACCCGGTCGCGGGTGGTCCGCGCCGAGCCGAGGTCGGTTCGCGCCTGGTCGCGCGCCTCGGCGAGATGCCCCTGCTGGGCACCGTACGCCTGCCGCAGCTGGTCGAAGTCGGCCTTGCTGCGCTGCAACTGGGCGGAGGTGGCGGCCTTGCTCGGCCCCTGCGCCCGGACCGTCGCGATCAGCGGCTCGGCCTTGCTCCGCCGCCACTTCTCGGCGGCGGCGGCGATGGCGTCGAGGTCGTCGGCGTACCGGGTGCCGGGACCCACCAGTCGCCGTACCTGCGCGAGACGGTCCTGTTCGGCGGCCTTGCCGGCCTCGTACGGTTCGAGGAAGGAGTCGTCGCCGGTCAGCGCGAACCCCCTGATCCCGGTCTCCTGGTCGAGCAGCGAGTTCTGGAGCTGGAAGGACGCGGACCTGGCGGGCTGGATACGGTCCACCAACTCGGTCGTACGGTCGGAGATCCGGGCCAGCACGAGCCCGCCGATCACCAGACAGGCACAGACCACCACGACGAATCCGCCGAGTATGAGATGGACCCAGTTCTGCACCGACAGCCGCGCGGCGAGGCCGCCCGGAGCCGGTTCTTTCGTCATGTCACCGTTCATCGGATTCCGATCCCCAGCCAAGATGCAGCACGGCCACATCGTCCGCGAGGCCGCCGTAGGGGGCGGCCCCCTCCGCGGCCCCGGCGACCAGGGCGTCGACGAACGAGCGGGCCGACAAGTGCCCGTTGGCCCGGGCCATCGCGAGCAGCCCTTCCTCGCCGAGACGGCTGTCGGGCCCGTCGCGCCCCTCGAAGAGCCCGTCCGTGAAGAGCACGAGACCCGCCCCGGGCGCCAGCGGGATGTCGACCGTCGGCCACCGGCCGAACCCGGGCAGCAGCCCGAGCGCCATGCCGCCCTCGGGCTCGACCCAGGTCACCTCCGTGCCCTCACGCAGCAGCAGGCCGGGATGACCGGCCCGCAGGATCAGCGCGTGCCGTTGTCCGGGCGGGAAAACCAGCGAGGTGACGGTGGCGAACACATGCGAGTCCGAGCGCTCGGCGACCAGGATCTCCTCCAGCAGAGCTATCTGCTCCGGCTGTGACGTACCGCACAGCACGGCGGTACGCCAGGCCACCCGCAGGCATACGCCGAGTGCCGCCTCGGCGGCGCCGTGCCCGGACACATCGCCGATCACCGCGTGGACGGTGCCGTCCGAGGTCTGCACGACGTCGTAGAAGTCACCGCTCAGCAGCCCGTGCACCCGCCCCGGCTCATACCGGGCGCGGGCCCGGAACCGGTCGTCCCGCAGCAGGGGGACGGGCAGCAGCCCGCGCTCCAGCCGGGCATTCTCCTGAGCCATCAGCTGGTTGGCACGCAACGCCGCGGCAGCCCGCTCCACTTCCTTGCGCTGCAGGGCGTAGCGGATCGCGCGCGCGAGGATCTCGGGGCCCAGACGGCCTTTGACCAGGTAGTCCTGGGCGCCTCCGGCGACCGCACGGAGTCCGGTGCCCGAGTCCTCCAGTCCGGTGAGGACGACGATTGCGGCCTCGCGGTCGGTCTCCAGTATCTGGCGCACGGCGTCCAGGCCGTGGACGTCGGGCAGATGCAGGTCGAGGAGCACGCACACCGGTGCGGTGGAGGTGCGCAGGAACGTACGGGCCTCGCCCAGCGTCTTGCACCAGGTGAGGGCGGAGTCCAGCTCACTGTCCGAGAGCATCTCCTCGACGAGCAGCGCGTCACCCGCGTCGTCCTCCACCAGGAGGATCGTCGCGTCGAGGTTCCACAGCGGTGGTTCGGGGTGGTGGGGGATGCCGACCTGTTGGGTGGGGATGCTGGGGATGCCCACAGGACTCGGAGATGTGCCCACGGGCGACTCGGTCAAGCCTTCACCCTCTCACGCCACGGCACGGTGCGTCCGGCCTGATCGTCATAAATGATAGGCGAGCGACGAGGCCGGTCGGTGACGGGCCTCGTGAGCGCACGGCACGAAGCCGCCCGCCCGGAAGGGCGGACGGCTTCGGATTCGGGACGGGACCCGAACGGTTCGCGGGGTCTCACGCCTCGACACTCATGCCCTTGCGCAGCTGCTGCACGATCCTGCTGAGCAGGCGCGACACATGCATCTGGGACACACCGAGCTCCGCACCGATCTGCGACTGCGTCATCTCCGCCCCGAACCGCATCTGCACGATCCGGCGCTCCCGGTCGTCGAGCTGCTCCAGCAGCGGTGCCAGGGTGTGCAGGTTCTCGACGGTCTCCATGCCCGGGTCGGCCTCGCCGAGGACATCGGCGTACGCCCGCTGCTCCTGGCCGGAGTCGCTGTCCGCGGAAGGGGTGTCGAGCGAGCCGGCCGAGTAGCCGTTGGCGGCCACGAGGCCCTCGATGATCTCCTCCTCGGGGAGGTCGAGGTGGGCGGCCAGCTCCTTGACGGTGGGGTCGCGGTCGAGCTCCGCGGAGAGCTGCTCCTTCGCCTTGGCGAGGTCCACCCGCAGCTCCTGGAGGCGCCGCGGCACATGCACCGACCAGGTGGTGTCGCGGAAGAAGCGCTTGATCTCCCCGACGATGTACGGCACGGCGAAGGTGGCGAATTCGACCTCGCGGGACAGGTCGAACCGGTCGATCGCCTTGATCAGGCCGATCGTGCCGACCTGGATGATGTCCTCGGTGTCGTCACCCCCGCGATTGCGGAACCGCGAGGCGGCGAAGCGCACGAGGGAGAGGTTCATCTCGATCAGGGTGTTGCGCGCGTACTGGTGCTCGTGGGTGCCCTCCTCCAGCGTCTGGAGGCGGTCGAAGAAGATCTTGGAGAGGGCCCGGGCGTCCTGCGGGGCGACTTTCCCGGCGTTCTCGATCCACGGCAGGTCGCCGGAGACGTCCGCTGCCTGCATGCCGATCCGGCCGTCGCTCAGCGGCGTCGTGGTTCCGGTGGCTCGCGCCGACATGGTCGTCATGGTGTCGCCCTCCCTGCTACCCAGTGTGTCGGACGGTCGTCTGCCCGGGCTTCGAGAAGTCATGCACTTCTTTTTCAGATTTCTTCGATCGACTTCCCCGACATCCTCTCCGGCCCGGTGCTCCGGCCTTTTCCGGCACCGCTCCTCGCCCGAACGGAGCAGTGACCCGCCCATGGCAAACTTGATCCGGGTACGGCGGCCGCGGGTGATCGATCACCCGCGGCGAGAAGATGACAGAGGAACGGCAATGACGGTGACACAGGACAGCCCGGAGCTCGCTCCCGGAATCGTGGAGTTCGGTCCCGGCATCGACCCGGAGCGGCTGGCCGTCTGCCTGAGCGTGCTCGACGAGCTGGACCGGATCGAGGTGGACCACCCGGACGCCGTCGCCGTCCGCCGGGCCACGGCCGGGATCTACCGGACCGTGAAGCAGCGCCGCCGCCAGGAGCGCCGCGCGGCGAAGACCGCCCACGACCGGGCGGTCACCGAGGCCACGGCGACCGGCTCGGCCGAACGCATCGACGACGAGACGCAGGGCGTGCTGCCCTCCTCCTCCGCCCAGGCCGAGATCGCGGGCATCCTCCAGCGGCCCCGGTCCTGCTACATCTGCAAGACGCGGTACGTCGAGGTCGACGCGTTCTACCACCAGCTCTGCCAGGCGTGCGCCAAGGAGAACCGCTCCCGCCGCGACGCCCGGACCGACCTGACAGGTCGCCGGGCGCTGCTCACCGGCGGCCGGGCGAAGATCGGTATGTACATCGCGCTGCGGCTGCTGCGCGACGGCGCGCACACCACCATCACCACCCGCTTCCCCAACGACGCGATCCGCCGCTTCAAGGCGATGGAGGACAGCGACGAGTGGATCCACCGGCTGAAGATCGTCGGCATCGACCTCCGCGACCCGGCGCAGGTCGTCGCGCTGGCCGACTCGGTCGCCGCCGAGGGCCCGCTGGACATCCTGATCAACAACGCGGCCCAGACCGTGCGCCGCTCCCCGGGCGCCTACAGCGAACTGGTCAACGCCGAGTCGGCCCCGCTGCCCGCGGGTGAACTGCCCGTCGCCGAGGTCATCGGCACCTTCGGCAGCGGCACCGTCGACCGGGTCGCCGCCCTGCCCGCCGCCCGCAAGGAGGGGCTGAGCGCCCAGGAGGTCACCGACCTCGCCCTGGTCACCGGCTCCGCCTCGCCGGCCCGGATCGCCGCGGGCACCGCGATCGACGCGGGCGGCCTCGTCCCGGACCTGCACGACAGCAACAGCTGGATCCAGACGGTGGAGGAGGTCGAGCCGATCGAGCTCCTCGAAGTCCAGCTCTGCAACTCCACCGCGCCGTTCATCCTGATCAGCCGGTTGCGCCCGGCGATGGCGGCGACTGCCGCGAAGCACGCGTACGTCGTCAACGTCTCGGCGATGGAGGGCGTCTTCAGTCGCGGCTACAAGGGCGCGGGCCACCCGCACACCAACATGGCCAAGGCCGCGCTCAACATGCTGACGCGCACCAGCGCCCAGGAGATGTTCGAGAAGGACGGCATCCTGATGACGGCCGTGGACACCGGGTGGATCACGGACGAGCGCCCGCACCCGGACAAGATGCGCCTCGCCGAGGAGGGCTTCCACGCGCCCCTCGACCTGGTCGACGGCGCGGCCAGGGTCTACGACCCGATCGTGCGCGGTGAGGGCGGCGAGGCCCTCTACGGCTGCTTCCTCAAGGACTACGCCCCCGCCAACTGGTAACCCGAACGGCCCAAACGTCCGGACGGCCCCGTGCGGCGGCCGAAAGCCCGGCCCAGGATGGTTCCTGGGCCGGGCTTTCGCTGTACCCGGTGGCCGAAAGTGACCTACCGCACACGTTCTATCGAGCGCAGCGGCGCTCATTTGGTTACGCTGAGGCGAACGGACGCCATCGAGGAGCCCACGAAGGTTCCCCGACCGTCCTGGGACATGGTCGGTAACCCGGCCGCTGTTCCGCCCCGAACCGGCGCCACCGCGACCGACATATCCCAACCCCTGCCCCGCGCGGGGCGGTCGCGCCCCGGCATCGCCGCCGGAGCGACGGCGAGCCCCGGGCGACGCGACACGAAGGAGTGCGCGGTGACGACACCGGAACTGACCGAGCGCGAAATGCGCCCCGCCGAACGGAACACGGGCCGGCCCGGCCGCCCCGAGAAGCTGCGGAACATCGAGGTCTGGGCCAGATCCGCCCCGATCCGGCTCGCCGGGTACGAGGACGACCTCGCCGAGCCGCACATCCTGCCCGGCATCGACTGACCGCTCAGCGCGTTCCGCGGCCCGTCTCCCCGCCCTCCCGCTCCGGCGGCAGCGGCCGGGAGACGGGCCGCAGGAATTCCCGGACGTAGGTGCGGCGCCACCAGCATCCGGTGGCCCGCAGCTCCCGGAGTCCGGTGAACCGGTAGTGGAACACCCGGGCGCGCACCTGCCGGGGCGGCCCGTCGGGGAACGGGTTGCGGCCGAGCAGCCGGAGCGTGTCCCGGTCACCGTCGAGCAGCCGCTCGGCGAAGGGCCCGAACCAGGAGCGGGCGTACGCGGGGGAGAGCGCCGCGAACCACATCATCCAGTCGAGCCGCAGATGGTACGGGGCATACAGGCCCGGCATGCGGCGCGGATCGCCCGGCTTGCCGCGGAAGCCGTACTCCCGCCACTCGGTTCCCTCGTGCGCCACCGGATCGGCGCTGCCCTCCACCACGACCTCCAGCCGTATCCGGCTGATGGAGCCGAACGCCCCGTAGGTGTTGACCAGGTGCAGCGGATCGTAGGACCGGTTCATCGCCTGCCGTCGCGAGAGCAGATTGCGCGCCGGGCGGTAGCTGAGCACCAGCACCAGCGCGGTGACCGCGATGACGACCACCTCGTACCAGAGGGGCGGGGCGGCCTGCTCCGGTGGCGGCCCGGCCACGGGAGTCCAGTCGATCGCGGAGAGCGCCAGCGCGATGGTGAGCCAGTTCAGCCACGCGAAGTTCCCCGACAGGACCAGCCAGAGCTGGGTGAGGACCATCAGACCGGCAGCCGCGCTCGCCACCGGTCGCGGGGTGAACAGCAGGAAGGGCACCAGCAACTGGGTGAGGTGGTTGGCGGCCGTCTCGATCCGGTGCACGGGTCCGGGCAGATGGTGGAAGAACCAGCTCAGCGGCCCTGGCATCGGCTGGGTCTCGTGGTGGAAGTCCAGGCACGTCAGCTCCCGCCAGCACGCGTCACCGCGCATCTTGATCAGCCCCGCGCCGAACTCCACGCGGAACAGCAGCCACCGCAGCAGCCACAGCACCAGCACCGGCGCGGCCGTGTCCCCGGTGCCGAGGAAGACCGCCAGGAACCCCGTCTCCAGCAGCAGCGACTCCCAGCCGAACCCGTACCAGACCTGTCCGACCTGGACGATCGACAGGTACAGCACCCACGGCAGTGCCCAGAGCAGCATGCCGCCCCACAGCGGCAGCAGGCCGTCGAGACCGGCGATCAGGGCCACCGAGACGGCGCAGCCGCTCCAGGCGACGACGGCGAAGAAGCGGTCCGAGTAGTGCAGCCGGAAGAGCCCCGGGGCGGCCTGCCAGGGCGTGCGCCGCAGCAGCTCGGGAACGGGCAGCATGCCGCGCTCGCCGATCAGCGCCCGGAACTGGAGCGCGGCGGAGAGGAAGGCGACCAGATAGACCACCGCCAGAGCCCGCTGGAAGATCAGCCGGCTGAGCCAGTAGCCGTCCGCGGTGAACCATTCCATTCCTGCCAGTATCGGCCAGGGTGCGGCCCCGGGCCCTCCCGGTCGTGGCGGGGCGGGTCAGCTCGCGGCGACGATCCGGCGCAGCGTACGGCCGAGTCTGCGGGCGTACCAGTGCTGTACGAGCGGCACCAGCGGTCCGGCGAGCCGGGCGTACCAGGACGCGGGGCGCGAGAACGCCAGCACCGTGAACCACACGGCGCCGTCGTCCGCGAGATCCACCACGAAGCACTCCTCGCCGCGTTCCGGATGCCCGGCGAGGGTGCCGTAGCCGAAGCCGGTGCGGCCGTCCTCCTCGTACGCCGTCCAGATCACCTCGCAGGGCGCCGTGAAGCGCAGCGGCCCGAGGCCCAGGGAGACCCGGACGCTGCCGCCCGGCTCCGCGCGCCGCGCCGGGGCCTCCACCCGAGCGCCCGAGGCGCGGTGCATCCGCCACTCGGTCACCGCCGCCCCGGCGGCCGAGAAGTCCGCCGCGCCCCGGCCGATCCGGGTGCGGTGGTGGAGGTGGTGGTAGCCACGAGGGAGCGGGCCGAGGCGGGTCGCGCCGACCTCCGGGTAGGTGAGCGTGCTCATGCGGTCCTGCCTCCGGTGCGGTCGGGTCCCTGGGTGCGGTGGGGTTCCTCGGTGCGGATGCGCCGGAAGGCCAGCAGCGAGCAGAGCGCGAAGCCCAGCGCGTTGCCCAGCCCATGGGTGGCGGCCATCCAGGTCAGGGTGGGGTGGGGTAGTCCGGTCGCCTCGCCGAGCGCCCAGCTCAGCGCCAGCAGCATCGTCGCCACCAGGACGGCGGCGGAGGCGAGCAGCAGGATCCGCGTCGTCCGGTCCCGGCCGTCGGCGCGCCCCATGCGCCAGGTCAGCAGGCCGACCGTCCACATGCCGGCGGTGAGGACGAGGGCCCCGGCGAGTTCGGCCCAGTCACCGATGAAGTACCCGACGAGGACGAACAGGGTACCCAGCGGCACGCTCAGCGCGGCGAAGCGGCCCGCCGGACCGTCCGAGACCCGGCAGACCAGTCCGGCGATCAGGGCGGCGGCGAACCCGGCGAAGTGGAAGTGCGGCACGGTCAGCGCGAGGATGCCGAGGCCGAACCCGAACAGCTCGTGCCCCGACCGTTCGGCGACCAGGGCGATGGCGGCGACGGCCGGGGTGACCAGCGCGATCCCCGCCGGGTCGAGGTCCCTGCCGCGGGCCGCCCGGCGCGGGGCGTGCAGGGCGAGCAGGGCGGCTCCCAGTGCGTAGCAGCAGGCGAGCGCCGTGGCCGCGGTGGACCGCGGCAGCCAGAGGGCGACCGCGCCCGGCGCGGCGAACAGGGGCCAGAGCCGCCGGATCCGGTCCAGCTCCCGCTGTCCGGTCAGCCGCAGCCCCGCCGGCACGACGACGAGCATGCCCAGCATCACGACGGCGTTGACCAGTGCGGACACGGCTCCCCTTGTATTGAACGCGTTCAAGTTCCGAGAGTGAGAATAGAGGGTTCATTGAACGCGTTCAAGACGGGGTCGGTGGGTGGGTGTCCGCTTGCGGGACCGTGTTCGGTGCGGCACAGATGGTGACACCCATCCGTTCCCCAGGGACAGGCAGGAGAGCTCTGTGCGCTCACCAGGACGTATCCGGCGTACCGCGCTCGCCGCGCTGTCCGCCGGGGCGCTGTTCGCCGTATCCGGCTGCGGCGAAGGCGGTGACCGTACGGCGAAGGGCACCACGGGCACCGCGGAGGCCAAGGACGTCCTCCTCCAGTCGCTCGCGTCTCCCGGCCCCGGTCCGTTCACCGCCTCCACGGCGCGGACGGCGGCCTCCCCGTCCTCCACCGGAGCGCCGGACGCCGAACCGACCTCCGCCACCCGGACGGTCCATCCGATCTCCGGCGCCGTCCCCGGGCTCTACGGCGGCACCCGGTCGGTCGCCGCCTGCGACGTCGAACGGCAGGCCTCTCTCCTGGCCGACGACGAGGGCAAGGCGCGTGCCTTCGCCGACGCGTCCGGCATCGAGGCCGTGCAGATCCCGGGCTACCTGAAGTCCCTCACCCCGGTGGTCCTGCGCGCCGACGCGCAGGTCGCCAATCACGGTTACAGCGCCGGCTCGGCCACCGCCTTCCAGGCCGTGCTCCAGGCGGGCACCGCCGTCCTGGTCGACAGCCGGGGGATGCCCCGCGTCCGCTGCGTCTGCGGCAACCCGCTGGGCCCGCCCGTGGTCGCCGACGGGAAGGTCGCCCACCGGGGGGAGCGCTGGCCCGGCTACGACCCCGCGCGCATCGTGGCCGTCGAGCCGGGCGTCAAGGCGGCCACCAGCCTGATCATCGTGAACGTCGACGACAACAGCTGGATCGAGCGGGCCGTGGGCGACAGCGGCGGCCGTGACCGTACCCCGGACGACCCGCCGCCGTTCGAGCCCGACGCCGACCTGCTCTTCCCGTCGCCGGGCCGCCCCTCCGAATCCGCACCCCCGGATCCCGCACCGTCCGACCCGACTCCCTCCGGCCCCTCTGAGCCGGAGGGGCCCACCGACCCCGGCCCTCCGGAGCCGTCCGACGACTTCGGCGACACCCCGCCGGAGGGGCCGTGGGAGTACGAGGAGGAGGGTGACCCGGACATCGCACCGGAGCCGACCCAGGTCTTCCCCGCGGAGCCGGACGAGCCCACCGGGCCCGGTGACCCCACCGGACCCGATGACCCCTCCGGGCCGGACAGCCCCACCGGGCCGGACGAGCCCATGGAAGCGGGCCTCGACGACGTGTTCGCCGGCTGACCGGACCCGGGAGCCGGGGGCTCTCGCACCACGGTGGAATCCGCAGGGCGCCGGCCCGGCGCCCTGCGGTCCGATCAAGGAATCGGACAAGAGGAATCGGATAAATGGTGGCAGAGTGGCCCACATGGATGATCGGGTAGCGGGTGCCCTGTCACTCCCCGACGACTGGCCCGCCCACCCGGACCTCAGCCTCGCCCTGAACCGTATGGGCAGCTTCGACTGGGATCTCGACACCGGCCTCATGCACATGGACCGGGCGGCACTCGACGTGTTCGACCTGACCGCGGACGAGTACGACGACCGGCCCGCCTCGCTGGCGCCGCGCGTGCCGACGGACGAGGCCCAGCGTCTGGACGGGATGGTCTCGCAGGCCCTGAAGAGCGGGCGCAGCGACTACGGCGCGTACTTCCGCATCCTGCGGCGGGACGGCACGCTGCGCTGGACCCACACCCAGGGCTTCGTCCGCCGGGACGGCACCGGCCGCCCGCACCGCATCATCGGAATCGTCCGCGACGCCACCCAGGAACTGGCCGACTCCACCGCCCGGCGCGAGCTGGACCAGGAGCGCCGCCGGCGCACCAGCCTGGTCGAGGGCACCACCGCCGCGCTCGCCCACGCCCGTACGGTCAAGGACGTCATCGCCGTCCTCAAGAACTCCCAGGGGCTCGCCCACCTCGGGGCCACCAGCCTCGTCGTGGGCCTGCTGGAGTCCGGCCGCATCCACCTGGTGGCCGACGGCCCCGAGGGCGCGTACGTCCCCGGCACCCGGTACACCCGCGTGGACGAGCAGTACCCGATGAGCGAAGTGGTGCGCACCCTGGCCCCCCGTTTCATCGAGTCCGCCGACGACTTCGCCGCCTCCTACCCGATCCTGTGGCCCGACATCAGCCACCTCGGGATCACCTCCGCCGCCTACATGCCGCTGATCGCCCAGGCCCGCCCGATCGGCGCACTCGGCCTCCTCTACCGGGACAAGGGGGGCTTCACCGCCGACGAGCGCAATCTGCTGATGGCCCTCGGCACCTCGATCGCCCAGAGCCTCCAGCGTGCGATGCTCTACGAACAGGAGCACGACCTCGCCGAGGGTCTCCAGCAGGCGATGCTGCCGCGCAGGATCCCGGCCGTGCCCGGGGCGCAGGTCGCCGTCCGCTACCGCTCGGCCCGCCTCGGCCGTGACATCGGCGGCGACTGGTACGACCTGATCCCGCTGCCCGGCGGCCGGGTCGGCGCCGTCATCGGGGACGTGCAGGGGCACGACACGCACGCCGCCGCCGTCATGGGGCAGCTCAGGATCGTCCTGCGCGCGTACGCCGCCGAGGGGCACAGCCCCGCCACGGTCATGGCGCGCGCCTCCGTCTTCCTCCACGAGCTGGACACCGACCGCTTCGCCACCTGCACCTACGCCGAGGTCGACCTCACCACCGGCGTCGTCCAGTTGGTCCGCGCCGGACACGTCGACCCGCTGGTGCGGGACGTGGACGGGAGCTGCCGCAGGATGCCGTCCGAGGGCGGCCTGCCGCTCGGCCTCTCGGCGGAGTTCGGCCGGCTGGAGTACCCGGTCGGCACGGTCGAGCTGGACCCCGGCCAGACGATGATCCTGTTCACCGACGGTCTCGTCGAGCTGCCCGGCTCCGACCTCGACGAAGGCATGCAACTGCTCACCGGCCTCGTCACCAACGGCCCCCAGGACCTCCAGAAGCTGGCCGACCAGCTCTGCGACGCCGTCGACGAGCGCGGAGGCCAGGACGACGTCGCGGTCCTGCTGCTCCGCCGCAGGGCCGCGCACGCCCCGCAGCCGGGCGGCCGGCTCCAGCAGCACGTCGCCCAGAACGACCCCGAGGCGCTGAGTTCGTCCCGGCACATGATCCGGGCCGCGGTCCGGGCCTGGGGAGCGAAGGACCGGGCCGACGAGATCGAGCTCGCGGCCGACGAGCTGATCACCAACGCGCTCATGCACACCGACGGCGGCGCCGTCGTGACGATCCGGGTGCTCGCCGGAACCGAGCGACGGCTGCGCGTCGACGTCGAGGACCGTTCCAGCGCACTGCCCCGACGCCGCGACGCGGGGGAGTCGGGAGTGTCGGGGCGCGGCCTGATGCTGGTCGACCGACTGGCCGACGTCTGGGGCGTGGAATCCCGGGGCAGCGGCAAATGCGTGTGGTGCGAGTTCCTCATTCCGGCCCGCTGAACTCCGCACAGTGGCGTAACAGTACGTAACATGTCTGTGCTTGACCGTTATCGACCGCTAAGGATTGACTGCGGGAGACCGGCCGCACCCCGGCCCTGCCGCCATCGACGACATGAGGCCCCCGTTGGGTACCGAGCTCCTCGCCCCGCTCGATCTCGCTTTCTGGCACCTCGAATCGGACGCCCATCCGATGCACCTCGGCGCGCTCGCCGTGTTCGCACCGGCGCCCGGCGCCGCTCCGGGGAGGATCCTCGACCTGCTCGGAACCCGTGCCGCCGCGATCCCCCGGCTGCGCATGTGCGTACGGGACGTCCTGCTGCCGGTCGGCGGCAAGGCCTGGACGGTGGACAAGGACTTCGACGTGCACCGGCACGTCAGCCACGTCGTCGTGGACGACGACGACTTCATGGCCGGCGCCGGCCGACTGGCCGGCGAACTGATGGAGCGGCCACTCGGGCGCGGCCTGCCACCCTGGCGGATGTACCTCATCGGCGGCGCGGCGGGCACACCCTTCGCCGTCCTGGTCAAACTGCACCACGCCCTGGCCGACGGGATGCGGGCGGTCGCCATCGGGGCCGGGATCTTCGACGAGATCGCCGCCGTCACCAGCGCCCGCACCGCTGTCCGGGGCCGTCCCGCCGTCCCGCCCCGCTCCTGGCTGCCCGACCCCCGGGAAATGGCGGGCACGGCCCTCGGCCGGATCGGCGAGGTCGGCCGGGCGCTCGGCGTGGGGGCCTCCGTCGTCCGCGCCGGCCGCCTCGACCTGCGCGCCACGACCGCCTTCACCGCGCCCTCCAGCGGCACCCGCCGTCTGGCCACCGCCGACCTCGACGCCGGGGACCTCCAGCGGATCCGGCGGGCCGAGGGCGGCACCGCCAACGACGTCCTCCTCGCCGTCGTCGCCGGGGCGCTGCGACGCTGGATGGCCGGGCGCGGCGAGCAGTTGCCCGTCGCCGACCCGCGCGCCCTGGTCCCCGTCTCCCGCCGCCGGCCCGGTGGCGCCTCCGCCACCGGCAACCGGCTCTCCGCCTATCTGCTCGCCCTGCCGGTCACCGCGGCCGACCCGCGCGAGCGGCTCCGGGCGGTCCGGACGGCGATGGACCGCAACAAGGCGGCCGGCCCTCTGAAGGGTGCGGGGGCCGTCGCCGTACTGGCCGACCAACTGCCGCCGCTGGCCCACCGGTTCGGCGCGCCGCTGGCCGCCAACGCCGCCCGCGTGCTGTTCGACGTGCTGGTCACCAGCGTGCCGCTGCCCCGCTCCGCGCTTTCGCTGGGCGGATGCCCGCTGACCGCCCTCTATCCCCTGGCGCCGCTGGCCCGGGGCCAGTCCCTGGCGGTGGCCCTGACCACCTACGGCGGACGGGTGCACGTGGGGCTGGTGGCCGACGGCAAGGCGCTGCCCGACCTCGACCGGCTCGCCGCCGCGGTCGAGGAGGAGTTCACGGAGCTGTACGCCGTCATCACCGGCACGGACCGCGCTCCGGTGTCCTGACAGGCAGCCGCCCACCGGCTGCGGCACTCTGGAACCATGCCCGAACTGCCCGAAGTCGAAGCCCTGCGGGTCTTCCTCGACGACCACCTCGTCGGCAAGGAGATCGTCCGCGTCCTCCCGCTGGCGATCAGCGTCCTGAAGACGTACGACCCGCCGCTGACCGCCCTGGAGGGCACGGCCGTCACCTCGGTCGCCCGGCGCGGCAAGTTCCTCGACATCGAGGCGGGCGGGCTCCACCTGTGCACCCACCTCGCCCGGGCCGGCTGGCTCCGCTGGAAGGACTCCTTCCCGGCCGCTCCGCCCCGACCCGGCAAAGGACCCCTCGCCCTGCGCCTGGTGACCGTCGACGGCGACGGCTTCGACCTCACCGAGATGGGCACCAGGAAGCGCCTCTCGGTCCACCTCGTCCACGACCCCCTGGACGTCCCCGGAATCGCCCGCCTCGGCCCGGACCCCCTCGCCGACGCCTTCGACCGCGACGCGTTCGCCGCGCTGCTCGCCGGGGAGCGCCGCCAGATCAAGGGCGCGTTGCGCGACCAGTCGCTCATCGCGGGCATCGGCAACGCCTACAGCGACGAGATCCTGCACGTCGCGAAGATGTCCCCGTTCAAACGGACCGCCGACCTCGACGAGAACGACGTCACCCGCCTGTACACCGCCCTGCGTACCACGCTCCAGGACGCCGTCGCCCGCTCCGGCGGGGTGGAGGCGGGAAAGCTCAAGGCCGAGAAGAAGACCGGGATGCGGGTCCACGGGCGTACCGGAGAGGCCTGTCCGGTCTGCGGGGACACCATCCTGGAGGTCTCCTTCAGCGACTCCTCGCTCCAGTACTGCCCCACCTGCCAGACCGGCGGCAGACCACTGGCCGACCGGAGGCTCTCGAAGTTCCTGAAGTGAGATGTCGCGGCTCCGGCCCCGGTGCGGGACCACCCGCCGTCGGGCCTCCTGCCAGGGCCGCACTCGGACCGGGGTTCGGTCGTCCGCTGCACTGCGGTACGGGAACAAGCCACGCATCACCCGAGCCATCGCCCTCCGTACCCCCTAAACTCCGGCCTCATGCTGCGCGTACTCGCCGTCGACGACGAACAACCCGCCCTGGAGGAACTTCTCTACCTCCTGCGCGCCGACCCCCGTGTCCGCAGCGCCGAGGGCGCCACCGGCGCGACCGAGGCACTGCGCCGCATCGGCGGCGCGGTGGACGCGGGCCCCGACGACCCGTCCGCGATCGACGTGGTCTTCCTCGACATCCACATGGCCGGTCTCACCGGACTCGACGTCGCCCAGCTCCTCGCCGGATTCGCCGCGCCCCCGCTCATCGTCTTCGTCACCGCGCACGAGGGCTTCGCCGTCCACGCCTTCGACCTCAAGGCCGTCGACTACGTCCTGAAACCGGTCCGCCGCGAACGCCTCGCCGAGGCCGTCCGCCGGGTCGCCGAGCAGGTGGGGGACCGGTCCGCACCCGTCCACGACAGCGCGGGCGACCAGATCCCGGTCGAACTGGGCGGCGTCATCCGCTTCATCCCCATCGACGAGATCGCGTACGCCGAGGCGCAGGGCGACTACGCCCGTCTGCACACCGCCACCGGCAGCCACCTCGTCCGCATCCCGCTCACCACCCTGGAGGAGCGCTGGCGCTCCCGGGGCTTCGTCCGGATCCACCGCCGCCACCTCGTGGCACTCGGCCGGATCGACGAGCTGCGCCTGGACGCGGGCAGTATGAGCGTGCGCATCGGGGCGGCGGAGCTGGCCGTCAGCCGCCGCCACACCCGCGCCCTGCGCGATCTCCTGATGCGCCAGGGCGGCCGCTGACCACAGCCGTGAGGCCGCCGCTGACCTGGGGAGTCCTTCTCCGAACCCTTCCCAGCACGGCCCGCCGACGCCTAGACTCCGAGCCCATGTCCGCAGAGCCATCGCCCCGGCGCGAAGTGGTCACGGGGGAGCCGCGGCGGGTGCGCCCGCTGCCCCGTTACCGCACCCAGTCGGAGATCGACGAGCAGACCGCACTCGGCGGCGCCTATGTGCGATCGCTGATGCGCGGCCAACTGCGCGCCGGGCTCACCGTCTTCGGCGTCCTCGCCCTCGTCGCGGGCACCCTGCCGCTCCTCTTCGCCGCGCTGAACAGCTCCGCCCTGGTCTGGGCGGTGCTCGGCTTCGCCACCTACCCGCCGCTCACCCTGGCCGCCTGGTGGTACGTCCGCAGGGCCGAGCGCAACGAACGCGACTTCGCCCGGCTGGTGGAGGGCCGCCCCGCCCCGTGAGCACCCCCGACCACACGGCGTCCTGGGTGGCGGTCGCCCTCGTCGTCCTCGCCACCGTCCTCGTCGGCGGCTTCGGCCTGCGCATCTCCCGGACGACCTCCGACTTCTACGTCGCCTCGCGCACCGTGCGGCCCCGCCTCAACGCCGCCGCGATCAGCGGCGAATACCTCTCCGCCGCCTCCTTCCTCGGCGTCGCCGGGCTCGTCCTCGTCCACGGCCCCGACATGCTCTGGTATCCGGTCGGCTACACCGCCGGATACCTGGTGCTCCTGGTCTTCGTCGCCGCCCCGCTGCGCCGCTCGGGGGCGTACACCCTGCCGGACTTCGCGGAGGGGCGGCTCGAATCACGGAAGGTCCGCAGACTGGTCAGCGCGCTCGTCGTCGGCGCGGGCTGGCTCTACCTCGTGCCGCAGCTCCAGGGCGCCGGACTCACCCTCAAGATCCTCACGGGCGCCCCCGGCTGGCTCGGCGACGTCCTCGTCGCCACGGTCGTGACCGCCGCCGTCGCCGCGGGCGGCATGCGCTCCATCACCTTCGTCCAGGTCTTCCAGTACTGGCTGAAGCTCACCGCCCTCCTGGTCCCCGCCCTCTTCCTGGTCCTCGCCTGGCAGGGCGACGGCCGGCCCCGGGTCAGCTTCGACGACCAGCTCGCCGTCTTCCGCGCCGACCATCCGCTGTACGCCACCTACGGGCTGATCGTGGCGACCTTCCTCGGCACCATGGGCCTGCCGCACGTCGTCGTCCGCTTCTACACCAGCCCCAACGGCCGCGACGCCCGCCGCACCACCGTCGCCGTCCTCGCCCTGGTCGGACTCTTCTACCTGCTCCCGCCGATCTACGGCGCGCTCGGCCGGCTCTACACGCCCGAACTGCGGTACGGGGGAGACGCGGACGCCGCCGTCCTGCTGCTGCCCGCCCGGCTCATCGGCGGGCTCGGCGGCGATCTCCTCGGGGCCCTGATCGCAGGCGGGGCGTTCGCCGCGTTCCTGTCCACCGCGTCCGGGCTCACCATGGCCGTCGCCGGAGTCATCACCCAGGACGTCCTGCCCTCCCGCGGGGTACGCCACTTCCGGCTCGCCACCGTCCTCGCCATCGCCGTGCCGCTCGCCGGTTCCCTGCTGGTGAGCCGAGTGCCGGTGGCCGACGCGGTCGGCATGGCCTTCGCCGTCTCCGCCTCCTCCTTCTGCCCGCTGCTCGTCCTCGGCATCTGGTGGCGGCGGCTCACCCCGCCCGGGGCCGTCGCGGGGCTCCTGCTGGGCGGCGGCTCCGCTCTCCTCGCGGTGGCCATCACCGTCAGCGGAGCCGTACGCCCGCCGGGCTGGCCGCACGCCCTGCTCGCCTGGCCCGCCGTCTGGTCCGTCCCCGTGGGGTTCCTCGCGATGATCCTCGTCTCGCTCGCCACACCGGGGCGGATACCCCCGGGCACCAACGCCGCCATGACCCGCTTCCACCTCCCCGAGGCACTCTCCTCGCCGCGCTCCGCCGCGGGACGGGAACGATGACCGGGGCCACGATCGCCGTTCTCGTCGTGACGGCCGCGCTGCTGCTGGGCGCCGGGTATCTGCTGGGCCGCCGCACCGCCCGGCCGCTGCGCCCCAGCGATGTCGGCACGCCCGTCGAGCACGCCACGTTCGAGACCCTGCACACCGCGTCGCTGGCCGCCCCGCCGCTGCGGGCCGGCCTCACCGAGGAGAGCGCCCGGCGCGCCGCCCGTCGGCTGCGCTCCCTCCTCGGCACCGACGCCCTCTGCCTTACCGACCGGGACCGGGTGCTGGTCTGGGACGGCGCCGGGCACCACCACGGCAAGGACGTCATGGAGCACCTGAGGGTGCTGCTGGACGACGGCCGCCGCACCGCCTTCGACAGCGGCTGCGCCGACCTCGACTGCCCGTTGCGCTGGGCTGTCGCCGTCCCTCTCACCGTCGAGAACCGGGTCCTGGGCGCGCTCGTCGCCTACGCCCCGCGCGAATCGGCGGTGCTGGCCCGGGCCGCGGGGGAGGTGGCGCGCTGGGTCTGCGTCCAGTTGGAGCTGGCCGAGCTGGACCGCTCCCGCACCCAGCTCATCGAGGCCGAGATCAAGGCCCTGCGGGCGCAGATCTCCCCGCACTTCATCTTCAACTCACTGGCCGCCATCGCCTCGTTCGTCCGGACCGACCCCGAACAGGCTCGCGAACTGCTGCTGGAATTCGCCGACTTCACCCGCTACTCGTTCCGCAGGCACGGGGAGTTCACCACCCTCGCGGACGAACTGCACTCCATCGACCAGTATCTGGCCCTCGTCCGCGCCCGGTTCGGTGAACGCCTCTCCGTGACCCTCCAGGTCGCCCCCGAGGTGCTGCCGGTCGCGCTGCCGTTCCTGTGCCTCCAGCCGCTGGTCGAGAACGCCGTCAAGCACGGCCTCGAAGGAGCGGTCACCCGCAGCCGTATCAGCATCAGCGCCCTGGACGCCGGCTCGGAGGCCGAGGTGGTCGTCGAGGACGACGGGACCGGCATGGACCCCGAGCGGCTGCGGCAGATCCTGCGAGGCGAGGGCGGCGCCTCCACCGGCATCGGGCTGCTCAACGTGGACGAGCGGCTGCGCCAGGTCTACGGCGACGACTACGGCCTGGTCATCGAGACAGGTGTCGGGGCCGGGATGAAGATCACGCTGCGGCTGCCCAAGTACCGTGCCGGGGTGCACGGTTCGTGAAGCAGGGCTCAGCACAGATGGACGGCCAGGTGTACCAGCGGCAGTCCCAACTGCCAGGCGGGCGTCCAGACACGGACCTCCTGATCGCCCGCCCGGTCGGCCGGGGCGTCCCACGGTGGTGGACCGATCGCGTCCAGGTCCGCCGCGAGCAGTTCGGTCTCCTCCAGCCACCGCCAGGCCGCCCGCGCCAGCGACAGATCGGGGTCGCCGGGCTCGGTACTCCGTCCCGCCTCCGCCAGCCGCTCGCAGATCCAGGCACGCCAGGCGCACCCGTACGCCGTGAGCGTCCGCAGCTCGTCGACCCGCGGTTCGGGCAGCGGCCGGGGAGCGGCGGCGTCATGGGGGATTCCGCACAGGAACATCGTCAGCGCGAAGGCTTCGCGCCCCGCCCGGAACTCCAGGGTCGTCGGCTCCATCAGATCGCCGGTCCGTAACAGGTCGTCGGCGAGGTACTCGGTGGACAGCCAGGTCATCGGTACCCGGAGACCGTTCCCACCGGTCCCATCCGTATCCTCGGGACGCATCCCGTCTCGCCTCTTTCCTTGCTCGGTGCCGGGCTTCACGCAGCATTGAACCGGGGGCGGGCGCCCCGCGTGGGCAGAAGGGGAGGATCGCCCAGGAGATGCGAGGCAGTGAATGAGTGTCGACCCCGGCGACGACCCGCATATGCGCCTGCTGCTGGGCGCCTATGTCCTGGAGGCCCTGGACGCCGAGGAGACCCGCAGGGTCGCCCGCCACCTCCGGGGGTGCGACGCGTGCGCCCGGATCTACGTGGAGGTGGCCGAGGCCTCCGCCCTGCTGGCGCTGCTCCGGGCGGAGGACCTGCGTGAGTAGCCGGGCAGCGTCCGCGCGAGGACCCGCAGGGCGTAGTACGAGCGGGACTTGACGGTCCCGGCGGGGATGCCGAGCGCCTCGGCCGTCTCGCCGACGCTCAGCCCGCGGAAGTAGATCTGCACCAGGACGGCGCGGTGCTCGGGGCTGAGCGTGCGGACCGCCTCGCGGACGTCCAGGGCGCGGACGGCGCAGTCCGCGGTGTCCAGGGCGTCCGGGGTGCTCTCCAGCACGGTGTCGCTGACCTCGACCGGGCGGGCCTGCCGGGAGCGCCGCGCGTCGATGGCGAGGCGGCGGCCCACGGTGAACAGCCACGGCCGCATCGAGTCGTAGGGCGCGTCGAAGGCCTCGGGATGCTGCCAGGCGCGTACCAGGGTCTCCTGCACCAGGTCCTCGGCCCGCTGCCGGTCCCCGAAGGTCAGGCCGAGGAGGAAGTGGAACAGCGCGGGGCCGTGTTCCCTCTGCAACTCGGCGAGGGTCCGCTCGTCGGTCGTCGTGGTGGTCTTCATGAACGCCCTCTCCCGCCGCGGCCCCTGGCGGCCTCGTTGCCGACTTGGCGTATACGAACGCATTCGGCGGCGCGGGAACAGGCGGTGCGCCGAGGCGTGCGACGAGCGGTCGCTCAGTGCGGCGAATGGTGCGGTGAGCGGTCGAGGGGCCGTCGGGGTCGGCCGGTACGACCAGTTCAGCTAGGTATGCGGCAATGCTTCTTGCTTATCCGGTATGAAGATCTGTGTAGTCGGATGGTCGTAATCATCCGAACATGGAGTCGAGCAGATGACGCAGCGCATCCGACCGGGCACCGTGGCGGCCATCGCCCTCCTGCTCGCCGTGGCCACCGGCTGCACCGGGCAGCAGCCCACGGCCCCCGCGCCGAGCGGACACCCCGCCGCCGCCCGGGGCGCCGGCGGCCAGGACGCCGACGGGCCCCGCCCGTTCACGCTTCTCGCCGCGGGCGACGTCCTGCCGCACTCCTCCGTGATCGACCGGGCCGCCGCCGACGCGGGCGGCGCCGGCTACGACTTCGCCCCGATGCTGGCGGGCGTCGCCCCGGTCGTCTCCGGCGCGGACCTGGCGTTCTGCCACATGGAGACGGTGTACGGCGAGGAGGGCGGCCCCTACACCGGCTACCCGAGCTTCAAGTCGCCGCCCGAGGTCGCCGCGGCCCTGCGCACCACCGGGTTCGACTCCTGCTCCACCGCCTCCAACCACACCCTCGACGACGGGGCCGAGGGGGTCGCGCGCACGCTCGGCGCGCTCGACGAGGCCGGCATCCGGCACGCCGGCTCCGCCCGCACCGCCGCCGAGGCCGCCCGGCCCACCATCCTGCCCGCCGGGCCGGGGAAGGGCGCGGCCAAGGTCGCCCACCTCGCGTACACCTACGGCACCAACGACATCCCGGTGCCCGCCGACCGACCCTGGACGGTCAACGTGACCGACGAGCGCAGCATCATCGAGGAGGCCAGGGCGGCCCGGCGGGCCGGCGCCGATGTCGTCGTCCTCTCCATCCACTGGGGCACCGAATGGCAGGACGAGCCCGACGCCCGGCAGCTGGAGCTGGCCGAGCGGCTCACCGCGTCCGCCGACGGCGGCCGCCCCGACATCGATCTGCTCGCCGGCACACACGCCCATGTGCCGCAGGCGTACGAGAAGGTCAACGGCACCTGGGTCGTCTACGGCATGGGCGACCAGATCGCCGGAGCGATGATCAACTACGAGGGCGTCCAGGACCCGCGCGGCAACCAGAGCTCGATGGGCCGCTTCACCTTCGCGCCGCCCGCGAAACCCGGCGGGCGCTGGACGGTGAAGAAGGCCGAGTTCGTCCCGCAGTGGTACGACACCGTCACCGGACGCGCCGTCAACCTCAACGCCTCCCTCGACGACGGAGCAGAGCACCTCCGTGAGGTCCGCGATCGCATCCGCGCCGTCGTCCTCGGTCGGGGAGCGGAGGGAGACGGGCTCCTCATGGGCAAGTGAACGCTCCCTAGGGCACCACGGTGACCGGCCAGCGCCCCGCCTTCACCAGGCGCACGGCCACCGAGCCGACGAAGCGGTGCCCGGCCGACTCCGACGCCCCGACCACCACCGCGTCCGCCTTCAGCTCGTCGGCCGCCGTCACCAGCCCGTTGTAGGGGTCGCCCCGGAAGGTGTGGAACTCCCAGCGCATGTCCCACGCGTCGCCGAAGCGCTCGGTCGCCGCGCGGATCTCGGAGACCAGGTCCTCCGCGACCTCGCCCGTGGTGTCGCCCACCGGCACGCCCAGCGCCGCGCCCGCCGTCAGGACGGGCTGGACGTACACCAGGGCCAGCACGGCGTTCTGCCGACGGGCCAGTCCGGCGGCGTAGGCCGCCGCGCGCATCGACGAATCGGAGCCGTCGAGCCCCGCGACGATCACCTTGGGGCCGTCCGTGCCGCGTTCGAACCGATGAGGCTGCTGCTCTGTCACGGCTCCGAGGCTATCGGCTCCTTCCGGAGGGGAGGTTCCGGGCCGCCGACCGCACCGAATGGAGATGAACATACTGCGTCGATCGTGTACAAAACGGTCATCATCCGGTGTCGGCGGCCGGAGTGGACGTCCGGCCGTGCGAGCAGTTGGCCATGAGAAGTGATCACACCGGCACCGAGCGCCGCACCCTGCTGAGGGTCGCCCTCGGCCTCGGAACCGCCACTGCCGTGCATCTGATCGCCGCCGCCCCCGCATCGGCGCCCGGCCGCCCCGTACGGGCCGCGGACACCCCGCCCGCAGCGGCCGCGGGACCTCCGGGACAGGTCCGCGGCCGACCCTCCCCGTACCGGCTCGAACCCATGACGGCCAACACCCCGTCCCGCCTCGCACCGGCCAGGCCGCCCGTGCGCGTCCGGCCCTTCGAGCATCTCCCCGACATCGGGCATGCGATGGTCCTCAGCTTCGACGACGGCCCCGACCCGCTCTACACCCCGGACATCCTGGCCACTCTCCGCGAGCACCGGGTCCGCGCGATGTTCTTCGTCTGCGGAGAGATGGCCGACGGCAACCCGGACCTGCTGCGCGAGATGGCCGACGACGGGCATGTGGTGGGCAACCACTCCTGGTCGCACCCACTGATCCCGAAGCTCTCCCGCCCCGCGATCCGCGACGAACTGGGGCGCACCAGCGAGGTGGTGGACCGGGCGCTCGGGGCCCCGCCGCTCTGGTACCGCGCCCCCTATGGCGCGTGGAACCGCAACTCCTTCGAGATCGGGGCCGAGTTGGGCATGGAGCCCATGGCCTGGACCGTGGACACGCTGGACTGGAAGGCGCCGGGCACCGGCACGATCGTCCGCCGGGTGCTGGACGGAGCGGCGCCCGGCGTCGTCGTCCTCTCGCACGACGCGGGCGGCGACCGCTCGCAGAGTGTCGCGGCCCTGCGCCGCTACCTTCCCCGGCTGCTGGACTCCGGCTACCGCATCACCGTGCCGCGTCGCCTCTGAGCCGCGGCACGCGTGCGCGCACGACGGCGCCCCGGCGGCCACGGCGGATTCCTGGGATCCTCGTGGCCGCCGGGGCGCCGTCGTGCGGGGAGCGCCGCTGTCAGCGGGTGTCCACGAGCCGGGCGAAGACCACCACGTTGCCGTCGTAGCCGCCCGCCTTGGAGTAGCCTCCGCCGCAGGTGATGACCCGCAGCTCCGCGTGGCCGGTGTCGCCGTAGACCCTGGGGCCGGGGAAGTCGTTCTTGGAGAAGACCTCCACCCCGTACACCTCGAAGATCCCGACCCGGCCGTCGTAGCGGGCGACCTCGACCCGGTGTCCCTTCTGGAGCGAGCCGAGGCCGTAGAAGACCGCGGGCCCGGACCTGTTGTCGACGTGGCCGACGACCACGGCGGTGCCGCGCTGGCCGGGGGCGATGCCGTTCTGGTACCAGCCGGCGAGGTTGGGGTCCTCGGCGGGCGGGGCGTCGATCCACCCGTTGGCGTCCAGGTTGACGTCGATGACGGGTGCGTCCACGTCGATGGAGCCGATCTTCACGCGCGAGGCGGGCGCGTACGGCAGGGGCTGCACCGGTTCGCCCTCCACCGGCGGCCCCGCGGCATCCTTGCCCAGGTCCAGCGAGGCGGCCGCCGCGGGCTGCGGAGGGCCCGCCTCCCCGAACTCCGTGCCGTTGCGCATGAGGGCGAGGCCGCTGAGCAGTACCAGGGCGACCGCACCCCATGGCACACGTCTGGTCCGCTCGGCGCCAACGTAGTCCCGGCCCATGGCTCTCCCTTCGTCGCGACGCTGTGAACGCTAAGGGCGCCGCGTCGGGGCGGCGATCAGGGAGGGGCGAACGGGTGGCGGGCGGGATCGGGCCCCTGCCGGATGAATGCCCATCGGAGTAATGAGCAGATAAAAGTTCTGATGGTCTGTGACCTGCGACTCCGTCAGCTTCGCGGGTTTTCGTACGGCGTGTCGCGTCACCGGGGTGGAGCAACACCGAAGTGCGATTCAACGATCCGCTGGTGAGTGTTCGTCATGGGAGGCGTTCTCGTCGATCCAGCCCGGGGGACAAGCCCCCGGGGGCGTTTCCCGCTGGAGGTTCACACGATGCGTGTTTCACGCGCTCTCGCGGTCACCGCGACCGCCTTCGCGGCCGTCGGGCTCGCGGCCCCCATGGCCGCCGCCACCAACGGCCCGGTCAACGTCGCCGTCAATCCTCAGTCCGTCCACCAGGGCGGCACGCTGAAGATCACCGCGCAGGGCTGCGGTCACGGCGGCAAGGTCTGGTCGAACGCGTTCCCGACGACCACCCTCTCGCCGGGCGACGGCACCAACTTCGCCCATGCCCGGGTCCGGAACAACACCACGCCGGGTCAGTACCACCTCTCCGTGAAGTGCAGTGACAACGACCGGATCGCGACGCAGAAGTTCACCGTGCTCGCCGGCAACGGCGCGCAGGGCGGGCTCGGCGGCTCGATGGGTCCGAGCTCCGTGGAGATGCAGGTCGGCGGCGGTCTGGTGGCCGCGGCGGCCGTCGGCGGCGCGGTCTTCCTCGTCCGGCGTCGGCAGACGAGCCATGCGGCGTTCTAAGGCGTCGAACCTCCCGCCCGGCCCGATACGCCCGTCGCCCCGAGTCCTGGACCAGGACCCGGGGCGACTGCCGTGCGCCGCATGCTCGCGGTCAGTGGTGGCGGTCGGCGCTACGGCGGCGTGCGAAGTAGAGGGCGCCCGCGGCGGCCGTGACCACCAGGGCCCCTCCGGCGGCGACCTCCACCGTGTCGGTGGAGGCGGAGCTCCCGCCGAGGCCGCCGCGCACGCCGCCCGGCACGAGGGCCGTCGAGCTGGCGGTCGGAACGGTGGTGGGCGTCGGGGTGGGGGTGCTCGTGGCGCCGCCGGTGATCGTCAGGTTGACGTTCCGGGAGGTGCCGGTGGAGCCGCACGCGAACGTCACCGCGTACACGGCACCCCGGCGGGCGGCCGTGTCGATGGTGGCGGTGGCCGTCGTGGAGCCGCTCGGGATGGTGGTGGTGTCGAAGATGCCCGAGGTGACGGTCGTCTCGCCCGTGCAGCCGCCGGCGCCGAGGGTGACCCGGCCGCCCGGTGCGATGACCGACGGGGCGATCGTCGGATTGAACGTGCTGGTCGCCCCGTCCGGCGCGGCGTGGGCGGCGGACGGGGCCAGCAGCGTCAGAGCACTGGCGCCGAGCAGGGCGAGCGGTGCGACACGTATCGCGCGCATGGTGGATCCTCCGGGTTCCCCGAGGGGCAGCTGCGGAACCAATTTCCACATAGCAGGAAAAATGCACCTCGATGCCCGACACGCTAGGAGCGGTCGTCCCGGCACGCGATCGGGGTCCGGCGAATGGGTCAGCGGTGTCCCCCGGCCGGCTCATCGCCCCGCCCGCCGCCCGGGGACGCGGGCCTCAGCGGGCGGCCCCCGGGAACATGTCGAGGAACGGGTCCGCGGTGGCAGAGATGCCCCGGCCGAAGGGCGCGTCGAAGTCCCAGATCAGAAAGAGCAGGAAGGCGATCAACGCGCTGAACAGGCCGGCCAGGAGCAGTTCGCGGAACGTTCTGCGGATCTGGAGGGTGAAGATCAGCCCTACGGTCACCAGCGCCCCGATGATCAGCCCGAACCAGACGACTCCCGGCATCGTCGCCCCGGCGTTCTGCGCGCGCGTGCTGCGGGCGTCGTCCGCCGCCGCCACCTGGTCGACCAGCGGCTGATAGGCCTGCCCCTCGTGATCGGTCCTGGGCACGTAGTCGGTGACGTCCGCCCGTACCTTGTCCAGCAACTCGGTGCCACGCTCGGTGAGCGTGTTGTGTTCGGACATCACCTTCCACTCGTCGTGCACCACATGGTTCACATAGGCGTCGACGTCCGCCCGGATGCGGTCGCGGACCTCCACCGGATAGACGGAGGCCCGCGCCCGCACCTCGTGCAGCGCCTGCGCCTCGATGCGTACGGACTCCTGGGCGGCGCTGCGCCCCTCCCAGACCCCGGCGATGGCGAGCCCCAGGACGATCGCGTAGACCACGCCGATCATCATCGTCATGTACTCGATGACGTCGGGTGTCTCGGACGGGTCGTCGTCATCCCCGATCCGCCGGTTGTTCAGGACGGCGATGGTGAGGACGACCGCGCAGGCGGACGCCATGGCAATGCTCAGTACGAGCCATTCGGACATGCATCTCTCCTGGTCAGCGGGATGATCGTGGCCGGAGCACGGCAACGGCGAACACCGCCGGGGCGGTGATGAGCAGCGTCAGGGACACCAGCGACGGTCCGCTCCGCGGCTGTTTGCGGGTCGGTTTGCGGTACGTCGGCAGCGCGACGGGCCGGGGGCGCGGCGGCTCGGTCCGCTCCGGCGGCTTCGGTGAGGGCGAGGGCGAGGGTGGCGGTGATGGTGGCGGTGCGGGTGCGGGTGCGGGTGCGGGTGCGGGTGCGGGTGAGGGGGGCGGGGGCGGCGGAGGAGGAGAGGGAGGGGGTGGAGGCGGCGGTTCCGCGATCACCGGCGGTGGCGGTGGCGGTGGCGGTGGCGGAGGGGGTGGCGGTGGCGGAGGAGGAGGGGATGGGGGCGGGGGTGGTGGTGGCGGTTCGGGCGGTGGCGGTGGTGGCGGCTCGGAGACCGCGACGCAGCCCCCGTCCCCCGCCACGGCGACCGAGGAACTGCCGTCGCCCTGCCCGATCGAGGCCACCGCGCAGCTGTCGGCGGTGGCGGGCAGCGGTACGGCTGTCAGCCAGAGAAGTGCGGCGGCTGTGGTGAGCCGCGCGATGCGTGATCCGTACACGACGGCGAGCATGATCCACGCCGGCGGGGAACACGCGGTACTCGCGGGTGATTCGCCTGATCGTGCGGTTAATGGGCCATTCGTGTTTGGGCCCCGATCCCCGGACCGCCGAATTCCTCCGGGCCTCTCCTTGAACGCGAACCCGTCGGCGTCCCACCGCGGCCGGCGCCTCTCCGAGTGCTGGGAGAGGTCGCCCGCGGCGACGGCACGAGCCAACTCATCGTCGACGACAGGCCGATGTACCGGTACCGGCCGATCTCGCCGACCCTGCCCGATCCCGCCGGCCTTTCGGTCCGCGAGGACCCGGAACCCGGCGACATCGTGGTGGACAGCCGCGGTATGCCTGTTTACCGCTTCACCAAGGACATGGCCCGGCCGTTGAGGACCGCGCACACGGGCGACTGCCTCAAGGAGTGGCCGGTAGTGGCTCCCCTGGCCAAAAAGCGGTGGGTGGTGTCGCGGTGAAGGGATTCGTCCCCTTCGACCGCCCCGACGGCGTCGAGCGGCAGACCATCGACTGCCGGCCCATCCGCGCCTTCGCGAACGACACCAAGCCCGGCGACACCGACGGACAAGAGGTCGGCGGTACCTGGTACGCCGTTTCCCCGATTCCTAACTGGTCGGCGTTTTCCGGTAATCGGGCCGGTGGGCCATCGCCCAGGAGCCCCAAGTGGCCCCGAACCGCCGGGAAACGGCGTCCGGAGTGCCGGTCCGTCGCGGTACGCATACGCGCAGCGACGGACCGGCCGTGGATGCCACCGGAGTGTGACCAATAACGGATCGCTAATTTCCGTTTCCACTCGCTCTCTTGGCGGCCGATCAGTAGCCTCTGGTCAACACTGACCATGAACATGGCCGGATCGCCGTGGCGACTTGTTGGAGACATCGATGGAGCGTCCCGCCTGGGCACCGCAGGGCATTGACATTTCGGTGCCAAGCGTGTCTCGCATGTACGACTTCTATCTGGGCGGATCGCACAATTTCGAGGTGGACCGGGAAGCCGCGCGCAAGGCCATGGAGTTCCTCCCGGGTCTTCCCAAGATCATGCAGGCCAATCGCGCCTTTATGCGCCGGGCCGTCCGCCATGCCGTCGACATCGGCATCGACCAGTTCCTGGACATCGGCTCCGGCATACCGACCTTCGGCAACGTCCACGAGGTCGCGCAGGCCGCCGACCCGGCGGCCAAGGTGGCCTACGTCGACCACGACCCGGTCGCCGTCGCCCACAGTCAGGCCGTCCTGGAGGGCAACGACCGCGCGGTCATCGCCGCCGCCGACCTGCGCCGCCCCAAGGAGATCCTGGCGAACCCGGAGATCACCGGACTGCTCGACCTGGACCGGCCGGTGGCCCTGCTGCTGGTCGCGGTGCTCCACTTCGTCGAGGACGCCGACGACCCGCGCGCCGCGGTCGCCGAACTGCGCGAGTCACTGGCCCCCGGCAGCCTGATCGTCCTGACCCATGCCTCGTACGAGGGCATCCCGCTGCCCAAGGAGGACGCGGCCGGCACGGTCGGCGTCTACCGGAACATCCGCAACCCGCTGATCATGCGCTCGCGCGAGGAGATCGGCCGGTTCTTCGAGGGCTACGAGATGGTCGAGCCGGGCCTCGTGTCGATGCCGGAATGGCGGCCCGACACCCCGCAGGCGCCGGAGCAGGAAGACCCGTACGCCTTCTCGGGCTTCGCAGGGGTCGGGCGCAAGGCGTGACCATTCCCGCCCAGGCGTCCGGGGAACCGGACGCGGAACCCGACGGTCCGGAAGGCCGTCTCCGGAGATTCGCCAGAATCTGGAGCCGGGCCATCTTCCCTCTGACGGCCACCTCTCTCACCCGGCCGGAGTTCGAACAGCATCTGCTGCCCCTGGCACGCGAGCTGAACGGCATCCTGCACGCCCATCCCTTCGACGCCTCGCCCGCCCAGCGGATCGGCGAGGCCCTGATCGACGCGCACTGCACCGACCCGGACGCCCTCAGCTCCACGCTCGGCGTCGTCGACTCCTACCTCGTCCTGTACTGCGGCGGCAACGGGCCCGGCGTGCTGTCCACCGAGGACGGCCGGGCCCGCTGCGCCCGCATCCAGCACACCCTCGCCGCCGGCTTCACCGGGGCCCTGCGCGAGCGCACGCTCGCCGAGCAGGAGGCCATCGCCCGCTCGGCGCTGACCGCCCGCTCGGACGCCGAACAGGCCCTGCACGCGACGGAGGCCCGGTTCCGCGCGGTCTTCAAGGACGCCGCCATCGGCATCGGCGTCGCCGACCTGGACGGCAACATCCTGGAGATCAACGACACCCTCACCAAGATGTTCGGCGGGCTGGAGAACCACGTCCGCAGCCACAGGGTGAACGAGTGGGTCCACCCCGAGGACTCGCCGCAGGTGTGGAAGTTCTACGACGAGCTGGTACGCGGCGAACGCGACCACTACCGGGTCGAGAAGGCGTACTACCGCAACGACGGCACCGTCCTGTGGACCAACCTCACCGTCTCGCTGCTGCGGGACTCCGAAGGCCGTCCCGAGTACCAGCTCGCGCTGATGGAGGACACCACCGAGCGGCGGCTGCTCAATCTGCGGCTGCGCTACGAGGCCACCCACGACGCGCTCACCGGGCTGCCCAACCGGACCCTGTTCTTCGAGCGTCTGGAGAAGGCACTCGCCGCCCAGGAGGGGATCCGCTTCGGCCTCTGCTATCTGGACCTCGACGGCTTCAAGGCCATCAACGACAGCCTCGGCCACGCCGCCGGCGACCGCCTCCTGGTCGAGGTCGCCGACCGGCTCCAGAGCTGCGCCACCGCGCCCGGCGAGATGGTCGCCCGGCTCGGCGGCGACGAGTTCGTGGCGCTGACCACGGGACCGGACACCGCCGAGGAGGTGGACGAACTGGCCGGCCGCATCCTGAACGCGCTCGCCTCGCCCATCCGCCTCGACGGCCGCGAGCTGACCGTCCGCGGCTCGATCGGCGTCGTCGAGGGACCCTCCGGGGAGCGCAGCGCCGCCGAGGTGCTGCGCAGCGCCGACATCACGATGTACCGGGCCAAGGCGGCGGGCGGCAACCGCTACCAGCTCGCCGACGCCGAGGCCGACGCGCGCGCCATCACCCGGCACGGGCTGACCACCGCGCTCCCGGCCGCCCTGGACCGGGGCGAGTTCTTCATCGAGTACCAGCCGCTCGTGCACATGGACGACGGCACGGTGCACGGTGCCGAGGCGCTCGTACGGTGGTGCCATCCGCAGCACGGGGTGCTGGGCCCCGACCGGTTCATTCCGCTCGCCGAGCACACCGGGCTCATCGTGCCGCTCGGGCGCTGGGTGCTGGAGGAGTCCGTACGGCAGGCGAACTTCTGGCAGGAGCGGCACAGCGACGGAGGACCGCTGCGGATCAACGTCAACCTCTCGCCGACCCAGCTGCACCACCCCCGTCTCGTCGCCGAGACGGTCGACGTACTGGAACGTTCCGGTCTCGAGCCGGGCGCGCTCTGCCTGGAGGTGACCGAGTCCGCCCTGATCGGCGCCGACGACGATCTCCTCAAGCCGCTGCGGCAGCTCGCGGAGATGGGCGTCGACATCGCGCTCGACGACTTCGGCACGGGCTACTCGAACCTGGCGAACCTGCGCAGGCTGCCGGTGAGCGTGCTCAAGCTGGATCGTTCCTTCACCCGGGGCATGCAGCAGCACCCGGCGGACCCGGTCGATCTGAAGATCGTCGAGGGCATCGTGTCGCTGGCGCACAGCCTGGAGCTGGCCGTCACGGTGGAGGGCGTGGAGACGGGCGCCCAGGCCGAGCAGCTGCGGCTGCTGGGCTGCGACACCGCCCAGGGCTGGTACTACGCCCGCCCAGGGGCCCCCGACCGCATCCACGCCCTGCTGCTGGCGGACGCGGTCTGAGCCCGGCCGGGGCGCGGAGGGTCCTTCGTGCCCCGGCCGGTCGGCGGGAGGCGTCGGCCGGTCAGCCGGAGGCCGGCCGGTGCTCCAGCAGCATCCGCTGGAGTTCGCGCGCGGCCCGGGGCGGGGCCACGTCGCTGCGGTGCGCGAGAGCGATCGTGCGCCGCAGCCCGGCGCCGGCCAGCGGAGTCCTCCGCAGGTCGTGGCCCGCCCGGGCGGCGGCCATGCTCGGCACCACGGCGATGCCGAGTCCCGCCCGTACGAAACCGAGCACCGCGTCCATCTCGCCGCCCTCGACGGTGAACGTGGGCTCGAAGCCCTCCGCGCGGCAGGCGGCCAGGGTCAGCTCCCGCAGGTTGTACCCGTGCCGGAACATCACCAGCGGCGCCCCCTCCAGATCCGCGATCCGGATCCGGCCGCCCCGCCCCGGGGGCGGCTCCTCGGCGGAGGACACCACCACCAGGTCCTCGTGCAGCAGTTCCACCGTGGTCAGCGCGGGCGAGGCGGCCGGCAGGGGCAGCACCACCAGCGCCAGATCGAGCGCTCCCCGCGCCAGCTGACGTACGAGGTCGTGCGAGCCGCCCTCCTCCAGCAGCAGCCGCACCCCCGGATGCCGGTCGTGGAAGGCGCGCAGCATGTCCGGCAGCAGCCCGGTGCACAGGCTCGGCGTCGCCCCCAGCCGCACCCGGCCGCTGCGCAGCGAGACCAGCTCCTGGACCTCCTGCCGTGCCGTCTCCGCGTCGGCGAGGATCCGCCGGGCGAGCGGCAGCAGGGCCTCGCCGGCGTCGGTGAGGGCGATGTTGCCCCGGGCCCGGCTGAACAGATCGGCGCCCAGCTCCGTCTCCAGCGCCCGGATCTGCTGGGAGAGCGAGGGCTGCGACACGTGCACCGCCTCGGCGGCCCGGGTGAAGTGCCGGGCCTCGGCGACGGCCACGAAGTAGGTGAGCTGTTGGAAGTGCACCATCCGACGATACCGTCGATCGATAGTGAACACCTATGGAGATCAGGTGGGCCATGTCTTGGACTGATCGGGCCCTTCGCCCCTACCGTCGTGTCCATGGCATTGGCAACGCGGACGGACCGACGGCCGTCGATGACGCGTACGCTCTGGGACTCGACCGTCGGCAAGAAGACGATCATGGCCGTGACCGGTCTGGTCATGCTCGGATATCTCGTCGCCCACATGGTGGGCAACCTGAAGATCTTCTTCGGACCCGGTGAGTTCGACGGGTACGCCCACTGGCTGCGCACCATGGGCGAGCCGGTACTGCACCACGAGTGGGCGCTCTGGATCGTCCGGGTGGGACTGGTGGCCGCCGTCGTGCTGCACGGCGTCTGCGCGTACCAACTGAGCCGCCGCGACATCCGGGCGCGCCCGGCCAAATACGTCCACAAGCGGCCCCGCTCGAGCTACGCCACCCGGACCATGCGCTGGGGCGGAATCATCCTCGCGCTCTTCATCGTCTGGCACATCCTCGACCTGACGACCGGCACCGTGCACACCAGCTTCGAGGCCGGGCACCCCTACCAGAACGTCATCGACACCTTTTCGACCTGGTACGGCAACGTCATCTACATCGTCGCCGTGCTGGCCATGGGCCTGCACGTCCAGCACGGCTTCTGGAGCGCCGCGCAGACCCTGGGCGTCGGCAACGCGACCCGCGACCGCATCCTGAAGACCCTCGCCAACCTCCTCGCGGCGGTGCTGACGGTGGGCTTCATCTCCGTACCCGTCGCCGTCATGACCGGAGTGGTGAGCTGACATGCCCGACTACACGCAGTACGGCACGGGCGAGCCCCTCGCCGACACGAAGGCCCCCGAGGGCCCCGTCGCCGAACGCTGGGACACCCGCCGCTTCCAAGCGAAACTCGTGAACCCCGCCAACCGGCGCAAACACACCGTCATCGTCGTCGGCACCGGGCTGGCCGGCGGAGCGGCCGGCGCCACTCTGGCGGAACAGGGCTACCACGTCGTCCAGTTCTGCTTCCAGGACTCGCCCCGGCGGGCCCACTCGGTCGCCGCCCAGGGCGGCATCAACGCCGCGAAGAACTACCGCAACGACGGCGACTCCATCCACCGGCTGTTCTACGACACCGTCAAGGGCGGCGACTTCCGCGCCCGTGAGTCCAACGTCCACCGGCTCGCCCAGATCTCCGTCGAGATCATCGACCAGTGCGTCGCCCAGGGCGTCCCCTTCGCCCGCGAGTACGGCGGCCTCCTCGACAACCGCTCCTTCGGCGGTGTCCAGGTCTCCCGCACGTTCTACGCGCGCGGCCAGACCGGACAGCAACTCCTCCTCGGCGCCTACCAGGCACTGTCCCGGCAGATCGCTTCGGGCGGCGTCGAACTCCACGCCCGCACCGAGATGCTGGACCTGATCGTGGTCGACGGCAAGGCGCGCGGCATCGTCGCCCGCGACCTGGTCACCGGGAAGATCGACACCTACTTCGCCGACGCGGTCGTCCTGGCCACCGGCGGCTACGGCAACGTCTTCTACCTGTCGACCAACGCCATGAACTCCAACGCCACCGCCGTCTGGCGCGCGCACCGGCGCGGCGCGTACTTCGCCAACCCCTGCTTCACCCAGATCCATCCCACCTGCATCCCGCGCACCGGCGACCACCAGTCCAAGCTCACGCTGATGAGCGAGTCGCTCCGCAACGACGGCCGCATCTGGGTCCCCAAGGCCAAGGGCGACGACCGCCCGGCCAACAAGATCCCCGAGGACGAGCGCGACTACTACCTGGAGCGGATCTACCCCGCCTTCGGGAACCTGGTGCCCCGCGACATCGCCTCCCGCGCCGCCAAGAACGTCTGCGACGAGGGGCGCGGCGTCGGCCCCGGCGGTCAAGGGGTCTACCTGGACTTCGCCGAGGCCATCGGCCGGATGGGCCGCAAGGCCGTCGAAGCCAAGTACGGCAACCTCTTCGACATGTACCAGCGGATCACCGACGAGGACCCCTACACGGTCCCCATGCGGATCTACCCCGCCGTGCACTACACGATGGGCGGCCTGTGGGTCGACTACGACCTCTCCACCACCATCCCCGGCCTGTTCGCGATCGGTGAGGCGAACTTCTCCGACCACGGGGCCAACCGCCTCGGCGCCTCCGCCCTGATGCAGGGCCTCGCCGACGGCTACTTCGTCCTGCCCTCCACGATCAACGACTACCTCGCCCGCAATCCGCACACCGATACCGTGGACGAGGCGCACCCCGCCGTCGCGGAGGCCGTGGCGGAGACCGAGGACCGGATCAACCTGCTGCTCTCCGTCGACGGCGACCGCACCCCCGACTCCTTCCACCGCGAGATCGGTGAACTCATGTGGGAGTACTGCGGGATGGCCCGCACCGAGGACGGTCTGCGCAAGGCGCTCGCGAAGATCCCGGAGATCCGCGAGGAGTTCTGGCGCCGCATCAGGGTCCCCGGCACCGGCGAACAGTTCAACCAGTCGCTGGAGAAGGCGAACCGCATCGTCGACTACCTGGAGCTCGCCGAGCTCATGTGCCTCGACGCCCTCCACCGCGCCGAGTCCTGCGGCGGCCACTTCCGCGCGGAGTCCCAGACCCCGGACGGCGAGGCCGAGCGGCGCGACGAGGAGTTCTCCTACGCCGCCGCCTGGGAGTTCACCGCCACCGGCGGCGCCCCCGTCCTGCACAAGGAAGACCTCGTCTTCAGTGACGTCCACCCCACCCAGCGGAGCTACGCATGAAGCTCACCCTGCGCGTCTGGCGCCAGCGGAACCCCGAGACGCCCGGCGCCATGGCCACCTACGAAGTCGACGGCATCTCCGCCGACATGTCGTTCCTGGAGATGCTCGACACCCTCAACGAGGAACTCACCCTCGCCGGGGACGAGCCGGTCGCCTTCGACCACGACTGCCGTGAGGGCATCTGCGGCGCGTGCAGCCTCGTCATCAACGGCGACGCCCACGGCCCGGAACGCACCACCACCTGCCAGCTCCACATGCGGTCCTTCGCCGACGGCGACACGATCGACATCGAACCCTGGCGGGCCTCCGCCTTCCCGGTCATCAAGGACCTGGTCGTGGACCGCTCCTCGTTCGACCGGATCATCCAGTCCGGCGGCTACATCTCCGCCGCCACCGGCACCGCCCCGGACGCCCACGCCACCCCGGTGCCCAAGCCGGACGCCGACTTCGCCTTCGAGCACGCCGAGTGCATCGGCTGCGGAGCCTGCGTCGCCGCCTGTCCCAACGGCTCGGCGATGCTGTTCACCTCGGCGAAGGTCAACCACCTCAACGTCCTGCCGCAGGGCGCACCCGAGCGCGAGACCCGCGTCCTGGACATGGTGGCCCAGATGGACGACGAGGGCTTCGGCGGCTGCACCCTGACCGGCGAGTGCGCCACGGCCTGCCCGAAGGGCATCCCGCTGCCCTCGATCGCCGCGATGAACAAGGAGTGGTTGCGGGCGACCCGCAAGGTCCGCCGCTGACAAGGGAGTTGATCCCGGCGTTGATCCCGTACGGTTCCGGAGCCGTACGGGATCGACGCGATGCCCGCCGCCGGGTCAGCGCCGCAGGGCCTTCGCCAGATACGGCGCCGTACGACTCCCCGCGACGCCCGCCACCTCCGCCGGCGTGCCCGCCGCGACGATCCGGCCGCCCCGGTCACCGCCCTCGGGCCCCAGGTCGACGACATGGTCCGCGCCCGCCACCACGGCCATGTCGTGCTCCACGACCACCACCGTGCCCCCGGCGTCGACCAGGGAGTGCAGCTGCCGCATCAGCACCTCCACATCGGCGGGATGCAGCCCCGTCGTCGGCTCGTCCAGCAGATACAGCGTGTGCCCGCGCCGGGTGCGCTGGAGCTCCGCCGCCAGCTTGATGCGCTGCGCCTCGCCGCCGGACAGCTCCGTGGCGGGCTGGCCGAGCCGCAGATAGCCGAGGCCCACGTCCAACAGGGTGGTCAGCGCGCGTTCGGCGGCCGGCGTCCCGGCGAAGAAGGACGCCGCCGACTCCACGGTCAGATCCAGGACCTGGGCGATCGTCAGTCCGTCGAGGGTGACGTCCAGGGTCTCCGGGTTGTACCGCGCGCCGTGGCAGTCCGGGCACGGCGCGTAGGTGCTCGGAAGGAACAGCAGCTCCACCGAGACGAACCCCTCGCCCTGGCAGGTCTCGCACCGGCCGCCGCTCACGTTGAACGAGAAGCGCCCCGCGCCGTAGCCGCGCTCCCGCGCCGTCCCCGTCCGCGCGAAGAGCTTCCGCACGGCGTCGAAGAGACCGGTGTACGTGGCCAGATTGGACCGGGGCGTACGGCCGATGGGCTTCTGGTCGACCTGGACGAGCCGGTCGACCGCCTCCAGACCGGTGGCCGCCGCGCAGTACCGCTCACCCGGCCCGGCCTCCTCGCCCGCCTGCCGGTCCGCCAGCACCCCGGCGAGCACCTGGCCGACCAGGGTCGACTTGCCCGAGCCGGACACCCCGGTCACCGCCGTGAACACCCCGAGCGGGAACGCCGCGTCCACGCCCCGCACATTGTGCCGCTCCACGCCGGTCAGCCGGATCCACCCGGTCGGCGTGCGCGGCTCCCGTAGCGGCACGGGCCCCTCCTCGAACAGAAACCGCCGGGTCGCCGACTCCGGCACCCGGGCCAGTCCTTCGGGCGGCCCGCTGTGCAGCACCCGCCCGCCGTGCTCCCCGGCCAGCGGGCCCACGTCCACCAGCCAGTCAGCCCGCCGCACCACGTCCATCTGGTGCTCCACCACGAAGACCGAGTTCCCGGCCTCCTTCAGTCGGCCCAGCACCCCGAGCAGCGCCTCGGTGTCCGCCGGGTGAAGCCCGGCCGACGGCTCGTCCAGGACGTAGACGACGCCGAAGAGACCCGACCGCAACTGCGTTGCCAGCCGCAGCCGTTGCAGCTCTCCCGAGGACAGCGTCGGGGCCGTCCGGTCCAGGCTCAGATAGCCGAGCCCCAGCTCCGTCACCGTCCCGATCCGTGCCAGCAGATCGCCTGTCAGCACCCGGGCCGTCTCCTCACCGCCCGACCCCGCACCGGAGAGCACCTCGGCCAGCGCGGACAGCGGCAGCCCGGCCAGCTCGGCGATGGTCCGCCCCGCGAAGGTCACGGCCATCGCCTCGGGCCGCAGCCGGCTCCCGCCGCACACCGGGCACGGGGCGCTGGTCAAGAACCGCTCCGCCTTCGCCCGCAGGGCCCGGCTCCTGGTGTCCGCGAAGGTGTGCAGCACATAGCGCCGCGCGCTCGTGTACGTGCCCTGGTACGGGCGTTGGATCCGGCCCGCGTCCCGCACCGGATGCACCGTCACCACCGGCTGCTCGTCCGTGAACAGGATCCACTCCCGGTCCTCTCCGGGCAGCTCGCGCCACGGCCGGTCGACGTCGTGGCCCAGCGCGTCCAGCACATCGCGGAGGTTCTTGCCCTGCCACGCCCCGGGCCACGCGGCGATCGCCCCCTCCCGGATCGACAGCGAGGGGTCCGGGACGAGCAACTCCTCGTCCGTCCGGTGGATGCGGCCCAGCCCGTGGCACTCCGGGCACGCCCCGACGGCGGTGTTGGGGGAGAAGGAGTCGGAGTCCAGGCGCTCGGCGCCCGGCGGATAGTCGCCCGCGCGGGAGAACAGCATGCGCAGCGAGTTGGAGAGCGTCGTCACCGTCCCGACGGACGAGCGGGCCCCCGGGGCGGAGCGCCGCTGCTCCAGCGAGACGGCGGGCGGCAGCCCGGTGATCTCCCCGACGGCGGGCGCGCCCACCTGATGGATCAGCCGCCGGGCGTAGGGGGCCACGGACTCGAAGTAGCGGCGCTGGGCCTCCGCGTAGATGGTCCCGAAGGCGAGCGAGGATTTCCCGGACCCCGACACGCCCGTGAAGACCGTCAGGGTGTCGCGTGGGATGTCGACCCGGACGTTCTTGAGGTTGTGCTCGCGGGCGCCGCGCACCCGGACGTACGGATCGTGGGGGAAGGGCATGGGGCTCGGCTCCGTACGGGTGGGTTCTGATGCCTGACAGGACAAACAGTCCGATTCTAGGCGTCGGAGCCGACGGCGGGCCCCCGGGATCCGGCGGCGCGCCTCAGGGCGTGCAGGCGCGGGCGACGGCTCCGGTGTCCCAGTAGAACGGCTGAATCTCGGTGATCCGGCCGTCCCGGACGGTGAGGGTCTGCAGGATGGGGAACGTCAGCTCCCGCGCGGTCGCCCGGGACACGGCGCGGACGATCGTGCGCACCACCGAGGTCTCCCCGGTGGCCAGAAAGTCCTGTTCCACCAGCTCGAACGTGGACCAGGTGTCGCTCATCGCCAGGAAGAACCGTTCCAGGCCGAGGTGCCCGCGCCAGACTCCGCCGTACGGGAGCCCCGCCGCCTGATGGAGGACCACATCGGGGGCGAAGCAGGGTGCCAGGTGGTCGAAGGAGGCCGTTCCCGGTCCGCCGGCCGCCAGATAACGTGCTTCGGCCGTGTACATGGCGCTGAGTACCGCCCGGGAGTCCGTCGTCGGAGAGTGCGTCATGACCCCAGCGTTCCCGATCCTGGCGGTCGGGTCCGGCGGCTATCGGACGTCGAGGCTCGGCACCGGAACCCGCCCGTCCCGGTCCCGGAGCCGGGCGATCCGGGCGAGCCGCCGCAGCGAGTCCACTAGACCCTCCCGGTCGTGCGTACTGGTCGTGACGAGCACCTCGTCCGCCCCGGTCTCCTCGATCGCCCGCTCCAACTGACCGGCCACCTGGTCCTCCGTGCCGTGGACATGGCCGTCGAGCCCCCGTTCGTACAGCGTCCGCTCCTTGGCCGTCATGGCGAGGGCCTCGACGCGCTCGGCCGGGGCCAGGGGCGGAAAGTCCCCGTGCGTACGGGAGTACGCCATGGCCCACGCCTCCGGTACGAGCAGCCGACGGGCCGCCTCCTCGGTGCCGGCGACGGCCACCGTGCCCGCGACGATCACCTCGGGCCGCTCGGCGCGGGCGGAGGGGCGGAAGTCGCGGCGGTAGACCTCGATGGCGCGCAGCACCTTCTCCCGGCCGCGCAGATCGCCGATGACGAGGGGCAGCCCGGCGGCCGCGGCGACCGACGCGCCCTCCCCGATCGCCAGGACGTACGCGGGGATGCGCAGTCCCTCCGCCGGATGGGCGTGCACCCCGGGGTGGGCCCGCTGGGCGCCGTCGATCCAGCCGAGCAGTTCGGTGAGACGTCCGGGAAAGTCCTCGGCGTCCTCCTTGCCGTGGCCGAGCGCCCGGCGGACGCCGTCGGTGAACCCCACGGAGCGTCCGAGCCCCATGTCGATCCGGCCGGGAAAGAGGGAGGCGAGCACCCCGAACTGCTCCGCGACGACCAGCGGTCGGTGGTTGGGCAGCATCACCCCGCCGGTGCCGACCCGGATGGTGGAGGTCGCGGCGGCGACGGCGGCTGCCAGCACCGTCGGCGCGGACCCCGCGACCCCCGGCACGCCGTGGTGCTCGGAGACCCAGAAGCGGTGGAAGCCGAGCTTCTGCGCCTCCCGGGCCAGGTCGACGGTGTCACGCAGCGCCCGGGACGCGTCGTGCCCCTCACGGGTGCGGGAACGGTCCAGGACGGAGAAGCGGGTCGAGGCGATCACAGAGCTCACGCTCCCTTCAACACCGGCGCTCTCCCAGGATTCCCGCACCGCCCGGCTTCCCGTGAACGCCGCGGCTCCTCCAGGATTCGCGCGCGACCGCCGACGCCGGGACCGACGGGCTTCCTAAGCTGGGGGAGTGGACAACGACGCACGGCCGCTGGCCGTATTCGACCTGGACGGCACGCTCGCGGACACCGCCCACCGGCAGCACTTCCTGGAGGGCCCGAAGCGCGACTGGGCCGGCTTCTTCGCCGCGGCCGCGGACGATCCGCCGCTCGCGGAGGGCGTACGGATGGTGCTCGCGAGTGCCGAGGAGTGCCGCATCGTCTACCTGACCGGACGCCCCGAGCGGTGCCGTCGCGACACCGTGCGCTGGCTGAGCCGTCAGCAACTGCCCGAGGGCACGCTGTTCATGCGGCGCAACGACGACCGGCGCCCCGCACGCCGGACGAAGCTGGACGTCCTTCGGCGGCTGGGGCGGAAGGAGCAGGTGCGCATGCTCGTGGACGACGACGAGCTGGTCTGCGACGCGGCCCAGGTGGCCGGATTTACCGTGTTGCGGGCCCGCTGGGCCGACCCGTCGGCGGCGCTGAAGGATGCCCAGGAACGCGAGGGGCGTACCTGATCAGGCGCTTTCGTCAAGCCGGAAGCCCACCTTCAGGCCTACCTGGTAGTGCGCGATTCGGCCATCCTCGATATGGCCCCGAACTTGATTAATCTCGAACCAATCGAGATTGTGCAACGTTTCCGCCGCTCTTGCGACGCCGTTCCGGATCGCCTCGTCGATACCCTCCTCGGAGGTTCCTACGATCTCGGTGACCCGATAGGTGTGATTCGGCATTGTTTGTCTCCTCTCCTGAGACCACGTTGCCCCAATCCGAGGCCTCCCGCGAGGGGGAGGGTGGGGCGAATCGGGACGAGCACCCGCCTTGACCTACTGAATGGTCCATACCAAAATTCAGCCAACCACCCGTGCGAGCGCCGCCCGCAATCCCCCCACACCGGGTCCCGATTCGTTGTGCCGTTTCGCAGAAGGTGACCACGTGAAGAACCGCATACTGGCCGGAGCCATCGCGCTTGTCTCGTCCGTCGCACTCGGCGGATGCGGCTTCATACCGGGCTCGGGCAGCGGTGACCGCACGGTGACTGTCTGGCTGATGAAGGACAGCGTCTCGCCCGGCTTCCTGGACAAGTTCACCCGCTCGTACGAGGAGGAGAACCCCTCGATCGAGCTGGACTTCAAGATCCAGGAGTGGAGCGGCATCGGCCCCAAGGTTCTTTCCGCGCTGGAGGGCGACGACGCCCCGGATGTGATCGAGGTCGGGAACACCCAGGTCGCTCAGTATGCGGAGAGCGGCGGTCTGCGCGATCTGACCCTCGAATCGATGCGCGACCTGGGCAGCGAGGACTGGCTGCCCGGCCTGGCCCAGCCCGGCAGCATCAACGGCGTGCAGTACGGCATCCCCTGGTACGCGGCCAACCGGGTGGTGATCTACAACAAGGAGATCTTCGAGGAGGCGGGCATCGACTCCGTCCCGAAGACGCGCGACGAGTGGATCGCCGCCTCCGAGAAGCTCAACAGCGCGGGCAACCAGGGCATCTACCTGGCCGGCCAGAACTGGTACGTGCTCGCCGGCTTCATCTGGGACGAGGGCGGCGAGCTCGCGGACGAGAACGGCGGCGACTGGCAGGGTGCGCTGGACACTCCGGAGGCCCTGGCGGGCATGGAGTTCTACCAGAAGCTCCAGGCGCTCGGCGACGGCCCGACGGATGCCGACGAGGAGAAGCCCCCGCAGACCGACGTCTTCGCCAAGGGCGACGTCGCGCAGATCATCTCGACTCCGGGCAGCGCCGCGCTCATCGAGCAGAAGAATCCCGAACTCAAGGGAAAGCTCGGCTACTTCCCCATTCCCGGCAAGTCCTCGAAAGCCCCCGGCTCGGTGTTCACCGGCGGTTCCGACCTCATCGTCCCGAAGGACGCCGACGAACGCACCGCGGGCATCGCCGTCGTCAAGGCGCTGGCGAGCGAGAAGTGGCAGACCGAGCTCGCCCGGGGCATGAGCTACGTCCCCAACAAGCCGAGTCTCGCCCATGTCATCGAGGGCGACGAGGGCACCGCCGCGATGGCCGAAGGCGCCACCCGCGGCCGGGCCACCCCCAACTCGTCCCAGTGGGCCCGGGTCGAGGCGGAGAACCCGATCAAGCCCTACATGACGGCCGTGCTCGAAGGCGGCGACCCGGCCCGCGAGGCCAAGGCCGCCTCCGAGCGCATCACCGCCATGCTCGCCGGCAGCGGCTGATCCCACCCGGACGGAATTAACGCGGCGCGGTGTCCACAGGGCGCGGTGTCCCCGAGGCACGGCGTCCCTGGGGATTCAGCCGTCGCACATCCCCGCTCCCCACAGCGGTCACGTCGAATCCAGCCGGTGACGGAAGAAGTAAGGGGCCGGGCCGTCGCACCCCGCGACAGCCCGGCAGCGCCCCTCACCTCTTCCGTCCCGGAGACCGCCATGACCGTGCTGCCCGTCGCCCCGCTCCCCGCTCCCGCGTCCGCTCCCGCCCCCGCGTCCGCTCCCGCCCCCGCGTCCGTTTCGGCCCCCGGTCCAGCCCGCGCCCCGGAGCCGGCCTACCGGGTCTCCCTCGCCACCTGCCGGGAAGACGTCACCGCGGCCCAGCGCCTGCGCCACCTGGTGTTCGCCGGGGAGATGGGAGCCAGGCTGGAAGGGCCCGAACCCGGCCTGGACAGCGACGCCTTCGACGCATACTGCGACCATCTGCTGGTCCGTGAGACCGCCACCGGCGAGGTCGTCGCCACCTACCGGCTGCTCCCTCCGGACCGGGCCAGGATCGCCGGTCGCCTCTACGCGGAGAGCGAGTTCGACCTCACCCGGCTCGCCCCGATCCGCGACGACCTCGTCGAGGTCGGCCGCTCCTGCGTCCACCCCGCACACCGCGACGGGGCGGTCATCGCCCTCGTCTGGGCCGGACTCGCCCGCTACATGGAGCGCACCGGCCACACCTGGATCGCCGGCTGCTGTTCCCTCCCGCTGGCCGACGGTGGCGCGAGCGCCGCCCGGAGCTGGAACACCGTACGCGAGAGCCACCTGGCGCCGGAGAAGCACTGGGTCACCCCGCACCGCCTCTGGGACTCCTCCGCGCACGGCCCGGAAGCCGGTTCCCGGGCGGACCTCCCGCCCCTGCTGCGCGGCTACCTCCGGCTCGGCGCCCAGGTCTGCGGAGCCCCGGCGTACGACCCCGACTTCAACGTCGCCGACCTGTACGTCCTGCTCTCGCTGCGCCGCACCGACCCGCGCTACCTGCGCCACTTCCTCTCCCTCGCCCCGTTGCGATGAGCGCCTGGCTGCCCGTCGCCCCGTGCACCCCGGACGGCTGCGCCCGGCACACCGGAGCCGTACGCGCTCCGCTGCCCGCCGCCCTCCTGCTGCTGTCCGGCTGCGCACTGGTCCTGCTGGGGGTGGCCTGCGTCCCGCTCGTACGGCTGCTCGGGACCGCCCCGCGGCGCCGCCTGACACGGCGCTGGGCGCACACCGTCCCCCGGGCCTTCGGCGTACGCGTCACCGTCCGGCGGCACGCTCCGGAACCCGCCGCGGGCGGCGAACTCGTCGTCGCCAACCACATCTCCTGGCTCGACATCCCGCTGATCGCCTCGGCACTGCCCGGCCGGATGGTCGCCAAGAGTGAGATCCGGCGCTGGCCCCTGCTCGGCCCCCTCGCCGCGCTCGGCGGCACCCTGTTCATCGAACGCGACCGGCTGCGGGCCCTGCCCGCCGCCGTACGGGCCGTCGCCGCGGCCCTGCGCTCCGGCTCCCGGGTCGTGGTCTTCCCCGAGGGCAGCACCTGGTGCGGACGGGACGGCGGCGCGTTCCGGCCCGCCGTGTTCCAGGCGGCGATCGACGTCGGCGCGACGGTCCGGCCGGTCCGCATCGCCTACCGCACCGCGGAGCACCGCTGCGGACCGGCCGCCGGCGCCGTCGCGTTCGTCGGGTCCGACCCGCTCGCCGCGTCCCTGTGGCGGGTGGTGCGGGCGGCCGGGCTCACCGCCCAGGTCGACGTCCTCGCGCCGATCCCCGCGAACGGCGACGACGGCCGCCGCGCCCTGGCCCGCAGAGCACGAGCGGCCGTCCTCGAACCCGAGGACCCCCTCCGGTCCCGTCAGACGGCAGAGGCCAGCGACAGGGCGAACCGCCCCGCCGCGTCCGTCCACCACTGAGTCAGCCGCATACCGGCGGCGGCGAGCTCCTCGCTGACGTCCTCGCGCCGGAACTTCGACGACACCTCCGTACGCAGTTCCTCACCGGCCTCGAACGGCACCACGAGGTCGAGCTCCCGGATCTTGACGCTCAGCGCCCGGCGGGCCCGCAGCCGCATCTCGATCCACCGGTCCCGCGGATTCCACACCGCGAGGTGATCGAAGTCGTCGAGCGGGAAGTCGGCCCCCAGCTCACGGTTGATGACGTTCAGGACGTTCTTGTTGAAGGCCGCCGTCACCCCGGCCGCGTCGTCGTACGCGGCCACCAGCGTCTCCTCGTCCTTCACCAGGTCCGTGCCGAGGAGCAGCGCGTCACCGGGCGAGAGCAGCGAGCGCACGGACCGCAGGAACGCCGCCCGCTCCTCCGGCAGCAGATTGCCGATCGTGCCCCCCAGGAACACGACCAGGCGGGGCCCCGGTGTCCCCGGCAGGGCCAGGCCGCCGGTGAAGTCCGCGATCAGCGCGTGGACGGACAGCCCCGGGTGCTCGGCGAGCAGCGACTCGGCCGCCCCGGTCAGCGCGCTCTCGCTCACGTCCACCGGGACGTAGCTGTGCAACCCGGGTAGTACGTCCAGCAGATGACGGGTCTTCTCGGACGACCCCGAGCCCAGCTCGATCACGGTCCGGGCGCCCGACGCCGCGGCGATCTCCTCGGCACGCTCCTGGAGGATCTCCCGCTCCGCGCGGGTCGGGTAGTACTCCGGCAGCCGGGTGATCTCCTCGAACAGCTCGCTGCCGCGGGCGTCGTAGAACCACTTCGGCGGCAGGGTCTTGGGATGCCGGGTCAGGCCGCTGAGGACGTCGGCGCGCAGCGCCGCGTCCGTCGCGTCCACCGGCAGGGTGCGGGTCAGCAGGAAGGGACTCACGCGGTGGGCTCCTTGAGCGGGGTGAGCAGGACGTCCGTGGAGGTCGCGACCAGCAGGGTGTGGTCGGGGACCTCGCGCCAGAGCGGGTCGTCGTCGTACGGCTCCGAGGCGACCGCGGTGCGGCGGCCCGGCGTCGTGAGGTACCAGAGGGTGTCGCCCCAGGCGGTCGCCGTGATCGTCTCCCCGTCGGTGAGGAGCAGATTCAGCCGGGAGCCGGGCGCGGCGGCCGCGACCTCCCGCACGGTTTCCGCGACGGCGCGCGGCACATCGTCCCCGGCGTCGGTCCGGTGGCGGATCAGCGCCCAGATCAGCGCCGAGTCGTTACGGGCTGCCAGCGCCAGGAGCCTCTCGGCGGGCAGGGCGGCGGCCGCTTCGGCGAGCGATCCGGGCCAGCCCCGCACCATCCCGTTGTGGCTGAACAACTGCCGCCCGGCGGTGTACGGCGCGGCCGCGGCCTCCCCGTCCGCACCCGCTTCGGTGGCATCCCGCACGGCGGCGAGCAGCGCGGTGCTGCGGACCACCCGGGCCAGATCGGTGAAGGTCTCGTCGCCCCATATCGGTCCCTGGCGGCGATAGCGTCCGGGCACCGGATCGCCGTCGGCATACCAACCGACCCCGAAACCGTCCGCGTTCACCGTGCCGTAGCGCTGGCGGCGCGGCGCCCAGGACTGCCGCACCAAGGCGTGCGGAGGCCGCAGCAGAATGTCGCCGAGCGCCACGGATTCGCCCACATAAGCGATATGACGGCACATCAGGCATCCCTCGCCGTGCGGAACCCGGAGAAGATCTGCCGCCGCACCGGAAGGTCCCAGTTGCGGAAGGTGCCCCGGCAGGCGACCTCGCCCACGGCGAACGAGCCGCCGCGCAGCACCTTGTGACCCGGACCGAAGAACACCTCCGAGTACTCCCGGTAGGGAAAGGCCACGAACCCCGGATAGGGCAGGAAGTCGCTGGAGGTCCACTCCCAGACGTCGCCGATCAACTGCCCCGCCCCGGAGGGCGATCGTCCCGCAGGATACGAACCGGAGCGTGCGGGGCGCAGGTGGCGCTGCCCCAGATTGGCCCGCTCCGGCGTCGGGTCCTCGTCGCCCCACGGGTAGCGCAGGGAACGGCCGGAGGCGGGATCGTGGCGGGCGGCCTTCTCCCATTCGCTCTCCGTGGGCAGCCGCCGTCCCGCCCATCGGGCGTACGCGTCCGCCTCGTACCAGCTGACGTGCAGCACCGGCTCGTCCTCCGGCACCGCCTCGGTCACCCCGAACCGGCGGCGCAGCCACGCTCCCGCCTCCCGCCGCCAGAACAGCGGTGCGGTCAGGCCGTGTTCACGGACCATGCCCCAGCCCTCGGGCGCCCACCACCGCCGCTCGCCGTACCCGCCGTCCTCGATGAAGCGGAGGTAGGCGCCACAGGTGACGGGCGAGGTGTCCAGGTGGAACGCCGCCACGTCGCGCCGGTGCGCGGGCCGCTCGTTGTCCAGGGCCCACGGCTCGGCGGACGTCCCCATCGTGAACGGGCCCCCGGGAATCAGGACGTCGTCCGCAAGCGCCTCGGCGTCGACGGGCGGCGGGGGCGCCGGTGCGGTGAGCGCCGCTGGACCCGCGCGCAGCTGATGGGTGATCAGCATGGTCTCGTCGTGCTGCTGTTCGTGCTGGGCGATCATGCCGAAGGCGAATCCGGCCCGCTCCAACGGCCGTCCGCCCTCGTGCAGTGGTGCGCCCTCCAGCAGGTCCAGTGCCCGCCCCCGCACGTCGGAGGCGTACGTCCTGGCCTCGGCGGGTGCCAGCAGCGGCAGCGAGGGCCGCGAGGCACGGGAGTGTTCGAAGGCGTTGTACAGCCCGTCGATCTCCGGGCGCAGTGCCTCCCGGCCGCCGACGGCGCGCAACAGCCACTGCTCCTCCTGGTTGCCGATGTGCGCCAGGTCCCAGACCAGTGGCGACATCAACGGGGAGTGTTGAGCGGTCAGTTCACCGTCGTCCACGCTGTCGGTGAGCAGTGCGGTGCGCTCGCGGGCGGACAGCAGCGCGTCGAGGGCGCGTCGCCGCAGGGCCGCCGGATCGATGCCGGGCGCGACGGGGAAGCCGGTCGACGCGGTGGAGCCGGCCGGATCGAAGGCGTCGGAGTGCTCGCGGTGCCGGGTGTCTTCTCGGTGCTCGGTCATGCGGAGGCCGCCTTTCCGGGGCGCGGCGGGGTGTGATCGCCCAGCGGGCTCGGACCGCTCGGGAGGCTCAGCAGGCTCTGATCGGCCGACAGGCTCTGACCGGTCAGGTCGCCGGGCTCGGGCAGGTCGTCGGCCGGACATCGGCCCCGGGCGACGTAGCGGTCGGTGAAGGCGGCCACGGTGTCGAGCACCGCCCCGCTCGCTCCCATCCGCTCCAGTGCCGGGAGCGCCGCCCCGAAACAGACGGTGGCCGCGGCCCGCAGCTCCGGGTCGGCGAGCCCCTCGCGGGCGGCCGCAGTCCAGAGCGGATTGCGTGGTGCGGCCGGCGCGCCGGCGGTCTCCGCGAGCGGCTTCACGGTGCGGTACACGGTCTCGGCGGCCTCCGGGTCGTCGAACAGCGCCGTGGCGACGGCGAGCGGCACCAGCCACCCGTCGGGCCCGCTCTGCGCGTCGATCATGCGCAGTTCGAGATGACCGCGCGGCCGGATGGGCGGGAACAGCGTGGTGAGGTGGTAGTCGAGGTCGGCCCGCACCGGCTGCCGGGGCGACCCGGTACGGATCCACTCGCGGAAGGTGAGCCCTCGCGGCACGTCCCAGGGGCCCTCCTCGCACCGGACGCACAGCACGGTCGTGTCCAGCACGTGCGCGGCCCAGGCCTCGCGCGGGGGGCGCCCGGCACCCGGCGCGAGGGTCCGGCCCGGGTCCAGATCGGCCCACAGGGACTGCCGGGTGGAGCGCCAACCGGTCCGGCGACCCTGCTGGAACGGCGAATTCGCGAACGCGGCCACCAGCACCGCGCCCAGCAGGTGCGCGAGCTGCCAGCGCCGTCCGTAACCGAGCGGGCCCGGCTCCTCCTCACCCGCGTCCAGGCAGACCTGGACCGACGCGGAGGTGCACATCATCGCCCGCCCCGCCGGACCCGTACGGTCCAGCGCGGCCTCCATCGCCTCGTAGCGGGGCTCCCGCAGCCTGCGGTTCGGCACCTGCCACGGGTCGACGCCGAGCCCGACCGGTGCGAGTCCCGCCGCGCCGAGCGTGGCGCGGACCGCCGCCAGATCGGCCGCGGTGGTGTCGACGCACTCCATGAGGGAGCCGGCCGGCTGCGAGCTGAGCTCCAGCTGCCCGCCCGGCTCGAACGTCAGCGCCGCGCTCAGCGGTAGCGCGCGGACCGCCTCGACGGCACGGTCCAGCCTTTCCTGCCCGACCGGGAGGTCAGGTCGTGCCCGGTCGTGGATGAGCCATTCGAGCTCCACCCCGACGGTTCGAGGCGGGCCCGTCTTGAAACATATGCCGCGCAGTAAGTCCTCTGCCCCGCTCTCGTCGAGGGGGGCGGCGTCCGGGCGCGAGCCGGTTGCGCCGGGAATATTCAAGCCCATGGGGCCTCCTTCTCAGCCGCGTACCTACCAGCCAAACCCGTACCCGGAGATCGCACAAGGGTGCCCCCGAGCCAGGAGAATCCGGTTGCGCCCAGGCCGGGTTCCCCGTCAGCATGCCCCGTATGCACCACACGGGGGAACGCCGGTGAGCGCGCGGCTGCGCGGCATCGCGCGCGGGACGGAAGCGGTCGTCGAGGCCGGGACATATCGCAACGCGGCAGGTCAGGACGTGCCCATCGCACGGGCCGTGGCCGCCGCGCTGTCCGGCACCAGGCTCTACGGACCGGACCCGGTGGCCGTCGCGGCCCTGGACACCGACCGCACCCCGCACTTCGAGGTCACCGGCGAGAGCAGCCTCGCCGCGGCCCGCCGGATGACCGGCGAGGCACCCGGCCGGGTCGCCGTCCTCAGCTACGCCTCGGCCCGCAACCCCGGCGGCGGCTACCTCAACGGCGCGCAGGCCCAGGAAGAGGCCCTGTGCCGCGGCTCGGCCCTCCACGCGACCCTTCTGCGCGCGCCCGAGTACTACGCGCACCACCGGGCCGAACGCAGCGCCTTCTACACCGACCGGGTGATCCACTCGCCCGGGGTGCCGGTCTTCCGCGACGACCGCGGCGCGTTCCTGGACGCCCCTTACACCGTCGGGTTCCTCACCTCGCCCGCGCCCAACGCCGGAGTGATCCGGCGGCAGACTCCCGAGGAGGCACACCGCGTCCCGGCGGCACTGGCCTCCCGCGCCGAACGGGTGCTGGAGGTCGCGGCCGTACGGGGCTACCGCAGACTGGTTCTGGGGGCCTGGGGCTGCGGGGTCTTCCAGAACGAACCGGCACAGGTGGCGGAGGCGTTCCGGGCCCTGCTCGGCGAGGGCGGCCGGTTCGGCGGGCACTTCGAGCAGATCGTCTTCGGGATCCTGGACCGTGACCCCGGCTCCACCGTCCGGGCCGCCTTCGCCCGGGCCTTCGGGTAACCCCCTCGCGCCGCCGCCTCCCGACGCGCCGCCGCTCAGCTCCAGCCGTACCGCTCGCGCAGCCGCGCGGCGACCCGGTCGAACCGCTCCCGATCCAGGGCGCACGCCTCCCGGCGCATCCCGTCCTCGTGGACCCGCAGTACTCGCTCAAGACCCGCCCAGGACGGCCGCCCCGAGCTGTCCCAGGGGCCCGCGCCCAGCGCCACCCACTCGTGTTCCCGGTCGTGCTGCTTGCTGGAGAGCTGGACGGCGAGCAGCGTGCCCGCCTCCTCACGGGCCACGACGAGCACCGGCCGGTCCTTGCCCCGCCCGTCGTTCTCGTCGAAGGGCACCCAGGTCCAGACGATCTCACCTGGGTCGGGATCGCCGTCGCGATCGGGGGCGTAGGAGGTGCTCACGGGGCCCACGTCGTCGGTGTCGGCCTCCGTCGTGGCGGTGGGCCCGCTGCTGCCGGGCACGTCAAAGGGGTTGTCGGAACGGTACGCGCTGTCGTGGAACGTCATCGCAACACCGTAGAACCTTCACCGCCCGATCCCGGGAGCGGGGCGTCGGACCGGGACCGCGGGGCGGCCTTCCGGCCACCGTGACCGGACCTGCGGGCCCCGGGCCGAAACCCGCTCCCACAGGTCTGGAAGACTGCCCGACGCCATGAGCCAGTTACCCAAGCAGCCCGCCGAAGTCTCCGTTCCGACCAGCGCCGATGTCGCGCGCCTCGCCGGAGTGTCCCGGGCCACCGTGTCGTACGTACTGAACAACAACGCCACCGTCCGGATCAGCGAACCCACCCGACGCCGGGTCAGGGAGGCCGCCCTCCAGCTCGGTTACGTTCCGCACGCGGCTGCCCGCAGCCTGCGCGCCGGACACAGCCGCATGGTCCTGTTGCCCTCCGGCCACATACCGGCGGGACCACTGCACCAGTACTTCTTCGAGGAACTCCAGTCCGGGCTGCGCCGCCTGGACTACACCGTCGTCCAGTACGGCAGCGTCGGTCTCACCGCCGACGAGGCGGCCACGGCCTGGGCCGAACTGCGACCCGTCGCGGTCGTCGTACCGCCGGGCATCGCGCTCACCGCGCACGGCACGGGCATCCTGACCCGCTCCGGCGCCAAGGCGGTGATCACCCTGGGCCCCGGCCCGGTGGCCGGAGCGCACGGCCTGGTCATGGACCAACGCCAGGTCGGGGCCAGCGCGGTGGAACACCTGCTGGCCCGCGGCCGTCGCCACATCGGCGTGGTCATGCCCCAGGAGCCGGGCCGGGTGCCCTTCTCCGAACCCCGCCTCATCGGGGCACGTCGCGTCGCCGAACCGGCGGGGGCCCGCGTATGCCCCCTCCCGCTGCGGTACGAGGAGGAGTCCGCTCACCAGCTTGCCGCCCGCTGGCCGGAACTGGGACTGGACGCGGTGTTCGCGTACAACGACGAGTACGCCATGCTGCTGATGCGGGCCCTCCAGGACGCGGGGGTGGCCGTCCCCGCCGACACGGCGGTGATCGGCGCCGACGACTCCCTCATCGGCCGGCTGCTGCGTCCACGGCTGAGCACGGTCCGGATGGAACTCGCCATGCCGCAGCCGCTGGCCGAGACGATCGACCGCATGGTCCAGCATCCGGGCGGACCGCCGGTCCATCAGGACCTGCTCCGCACCAGCGCCGTGCACCGGGAATCCAGCTGACCGCCTCCGGCGCGACGACATGCGCCACGTACGGCGGATGTCTAGCGTCGGAGGCATGAGCCACCCGCAGAGTTACGAGCTCCTCCTGATCCCCGACCACAGCAGGACGCGGACCGGAGCCCCCGGCCGGCCTATCCGGTCCGCGGTCGTCGCCGCCACCGGCGAGACGGGGGCCTCGGGCTACCCCCGGTACGCGGGCGAGGGCATGGAGGCCGACGTCGATCCCGAGACCCGGACGGTGGAGGCCGTGCTCATCGACGGCGAGGAACTGGACTACGGCATGTCGGTCCGCGTCGCCGGGGCCGAGGGAGAACACCCGGCGTCCTGAGAGCGAGTAGAGGGCGGGGTCGGGAAAGCCCTGGCCGCAGGCTGCCGGGCACGACCGAGGGCCCCGACCGCGTACACCGTGTCCACGGTGTCGGGCGGGGCCCCTGGGCCGTGCCGTGCGTGCCGGTAGGGGCGGCTACGGGGCCTCCGGCTGGTCCTGCCCCTGGCCCGCCTCGGCCGCCCGCTTCTGCTCCTCGACGGACTTGCGGACCTCGTCCATGTCCAGGTTCCGGGCCTGCCCGATGACGTCCTCCAGAGCCGCCTCGGGCAGCGCACCGGGCTGCGAGAAGACCGCCACGTTGTCGCGGACGATCATCAGCGTCGGGATGGACCGGATCTCGAAGGCCGCCGCCAGCTCCTGCTGCGCCTCGGTGTCGACCTTGGCGAAGACGAGGTCGGGGTGGCGCTCGGAGGCCGAGTCGTAGACCGGCGCGAACTGTCGGCAGGGGCCGCACCACGAAGCCCAGAAGTCGATCAGAACGAAATCGTTGTCGCTGACGACCTGATCAAAGTTTTCCTTGGTGAGCTCGACGGTGCTCATACGGGGGATACCTCTTCCTCTGCCGGTGGAGTCCTGACGGGTCTGTCCGGCACAACGGTGACTGCACTTGCGCTATTCCGCCTGCCCATGTGGCCGGGGCGCACACCCGCGAGGACACTGTTTCCATGACTGACGCAGGGAAGAACTCCGAGCGCTCCGAGTACGACGTAGTGGTCATCGGCGCAGGTCCGGTGGGGGAGAACGTGGCGGACCGGGCCCGCGCCGCCGGGCTCTCCGTAGCGGTGGTGGAGTCCGAGCTGGTCGGCGGCGAATGCTCCTACTGGGCGTGCATGCCGAGCAAGGCACTGCTGCGCCCCGTCGTCGCCCGCGCCGACGCCCGCCGGGTGCCGGGACTGAGCGCCGCGGTGCAGGGCCCTCTGGACGTGGAGGCCGTACTCGCCCACCGGGACGAGGAGACGAGCCATTGGAAGGACGACGGCCAGGTCGCCTGGCTGGAGAGTGTCGGAGCGGACGTCCACCGGGGCATGGGCCGGCTCACCGGCCCCCGCGCGGTCACCGTCACCGCCCCCGACGGCACGGAGCGTCGGCTCGCGGCCCGGCACGCCGTCGCCGTGTGCACCGGCTCCCGGGCCGTGGTCCCCGCGCTCCCCGGCGTCGAGGAGGCCCGCCCCTGGACCAGCCGTGAAGCCACCAGCGCCAAGGAGGCACCCGGCCGGCTCGTGATCGTCGGCGGGGGAGTCGTGGGCGTGGAGATGGCGACCGTCTGGCAGGCGCTGGGCTCCGAGGTGACCCTCCTGATCCGGGGCGGCGGTCTGCTCCCGAAGATGGAGCCCTTCGCGGGCGAGCTGATCGCCGACGCGCTGACGGAGGCCGGGGCCCGGATCCGTACGGGCGTCTCGGTCACCGCCGTCCACCGCCCCGCACCGGAGCGCCCGGTCACCGTCGACCTGGACGACGGCGACCGCATCGAGGCCGACGAGATCCTCTTCGCCACCGGCCGGGCTCCGCGCACCGACGACCTGGGCCTGGAGACGATCGGCCTCGAACCCGGCTCCTGGCTCACCGTGGACGACAGCTGCCTCGTCGGGGGCACGGACTGGCTGTACGCGGTCGGGGACGTCAACCACCGCGCCCTGCTGACCCACCAGGGCAAGTACCAGGCCCGCATCGCGGGCGCGGCGATCGCCGCCCGCACCGGGAAAGGCCCTCTGGAGACCGGCCCGTGGGGCGCCCACGCGGCCACCGCCGACCACACGGCCGTCCCCCAGGTCGTCTTCACCGACCCGGAGGCCGCGTCCGTCGGCCTCACCCTCGCCGAGGCCGAACGCGCGGGCCACCGCGTACGCGCCGTCGACCACGACCTCGCCGCGGTCGCCGGCTCCGGCCTCTACGCCGACGGTTACCGGGGCCGCGCCCGGATGGTCGTGGACCTGGACCGCGAGATCCTGCTCGGCGTCACCTTCGTCGGCCCGGGCATCGGCGAGCTCCTGCACTCGGCGACGATCGCGGTCGCGGGGGAGGTCCCCATCGCCCGCCTGTGGCACGCGGTGCCGGCGTACCCGACGATCAGCGAGGTGTGGTTGAGGCTGCTGGAGGCGTTCAGGGGGTAGGCGCGGCCGTCGAGGCCGGACACCGGGCGGCGTCGGCGATCACTTTGGGCATAGTGGTCGCCCATGGACAAGGTCGAAGTCGTCGTCGCCCATACCGAGCGTGCGACCCTGCGCGTCGGCGACGTGTTCCTGAAGGTGGACGCCGATCAGGCGCGCGTCGACGCCGAGGTCGAGGCGATGACTCTGGCGCCGGTCCCGACCCCGGAGGTCCTGTGGCGCAAGTCGCCCGTGCTCGCGATCGCCGCGCTCCGAGGCGCGACGCTCGGGCGTCTCGGCGGGCCGTCGACGGGGTCGTCGGCGGCGTGGGCCGCGGCGGGCGCCGCCATCCGGAAGCTGCACGAGGCGCCGTTGCCGCCCTGGACCGGCCGGGCCGGGCGGAGCGCCGTCGCGCTGGCGGCGGAACTCGACGACGAGTGCGGGGCGCTCGTGACGAACGGCCTCCTGCCCGCCGACCTGGTCATCCGCAACCGTCGGGCCGCCGAGGCCGCGCTCCGGCCGTGGACTCCGGCCTTCACGCACGGCGACCTGCAGATCGCGCACGTCTTCCTCGACGGCGACGAGGTCACGGGCATCATCGACTGGTCCGAGGCGGGCCGGGGCGACGCCCTGTACGACCTTGCCTCCTTCACGCTCGGACATGAGGAGCACCTCGACGACGTCCTCGCCGGCTATGGCACCGACGTCGACCTCGACGTGATCCACGCGTGGTGGTCGTTGCGCAGCCTGCTGGCGGTTCGCTGGCTGATCGAGCACGGCTTCGACCCCTTCGCGCCGGGCTGCGAGGTCGACGTGCTGAGATCCCGGATGTGAGACCACGCGAGGACGAACCGGCCTGCTCTCCAGGTTGGAGGGACTCACCGAAGACGACCTGCGCCGCCCCACGACACCCACTGCCACCGATCTGCTGGGCCTGGTGAAGCATCCGGCGGGTCCGGAGTACGGATACCTGGGCGAATCGTTCGACCGGCCGGCACCGGAGCCGCCGGCCCGGGTGGAGGACGGTTCCCTCTGGGAGGGCGCAGATATGTGGGCCAGGCCGGAGGAGTCCAGCGAGTACATCATCGGGCTCTGTCGACGCGCCTGCTCCTTGGGCTGTCGGCCGGGCTCAGGCGGGGCGGTGGGCCTTGCGGCGGCGTATCGCGAGAGGGGTGACGGCACCGGTGACGATCAGCGCGGTGGCCACCCCGGCTATCGCCGCGGTGCCGCCGGGCGTTCCGGTTGCGGCGAGGTCTGCCTCCTTGCCCGCGACCGGCCGGGCGCCGTTGGTCCTCATGGTCTCGTCGATCCAACCGGCGTATGCGGGCGCGCTGGTGTAGAGGCCGGGGCCCTGCGAGCACGGCACGTCCGGCGCTCCGGGCCCGGACGTGACACCGATCAGCTCCCAGCGGCCGTCCCGGCCCTTCACGACCTGCGGTCCGCCGGAGTCCCCGAAGCACGCCATGGAGTCGGGCACCGTGGCGATGGTGCACAGCCGCGTCGTGTCCGCGTAGCCGGGCGCGCACTCGGACGCGGCGCCTCGGCGCGTGTTCAACTCCTGGAGCCGGTCCGGGAAGGTGAGCGCGGTGTCGCTGGTGGTGCCGAAGCCGAGCGACCGGGTCGGTGCGCCGGGTTCTCCGGCCTCGGCGGCGATCTTGACGGGCTTCTGTTCGACCGGGCGGTCCAGCCGGATCAGCGCGATGTCGTTCCTGTTGGCGGTCTTGCCACCGCCGTTCACATAGCCGGGGTGGACGAACATCCGGTCGAGCTTGCGGACCGTGCCGCCGGACTTGCGGTGGTCGCTGCCCACCCGCACGATGCCGTCCAGTTCGAGGCCGTCGCCCTTCACGCAGTGGGCCGCCGTCAGCACCCAGCGCTCATCGATCAGCGACGCCCCGCAGGTCCCGTCGAGAAGGCGGTGCTTCGGGGCCGACTCCGGGATGGTCGCCATGAACGGGTACTCCTCGGTGGAGTCCGACCCGTTGACGATGGCCCCGGCGGTCCCTGTCATGCCCACCGCGCAGGCAACGACGAGAGCGCCGACGGCAGCCCTCCGGGCAGCGGTACGAGGACGCAGTGGGTGGAAGCTGAACACAGGTGGTTCCCTTGCTCGGCGGATCCCTACGTGTTCAGCCTCGTCGTCTGAAGCCCGCTCGGCCATCCGGGCAACCGGCCGGTCGATACGGGGGGCAGCCCCAGCTCCGAACTGGGGAAAGCCGAAGCCCGTACATGCCGTGGGCGGCGCACCCCTGCCGGCGGGTCCCGCACGGCGGCTGCGGCCGCGCACCTCGAAATATACCCCCGGGGGTAAGAGTGTTACGGTGAATTGCATACCCCCGGGGGTAATTTTCTCGTCGGAAGGAGTATCCCGTGTTTTTTGTTGAAGCCATCGAGCTGGAGGGCTTGGGCAACCGGAGCTACGTGGTCGGTGGCCGGCAGGCGGCGGTCGCGGTGGATCCGCCGCGTGACATCGACCGGGTGCTGGCCGTCGCGGCACGGCGTGGTGTGGCGATAACCCGTGTGGTCGAGACCCACATCCACAACGACTACGTGACCGGCGGACCCGAACTGGCCCGTGTCACCGGAGCCGCCTACCACGTTCCGGCCGGAGCACACGTTTCGTTCGCCCGGACCGCCGTGTCCGACGGCGACACCGTCGACGTCGACGCGGAACTGATCCTGGCCGCGGTGGCGACACCCGGGCATACGCCGCACCACATGTCCTACGTGCTGAGCGAGGGCGGCAGGCCCGTCGCCGCGTTCACCGGGGGGTCTCTCCTCATCGGTACGGTGGGGCGGCCCGATCTCGTGGAGCCGCGGCTCACCGAGCGGCTGGCCCGCGCCCAGCACGCCTCCGCCCGCCGCCTCGCGGACGCCCTGCCCGATGACACCGAGGTGCTGCCGACGCATGGGTTCGGCAGCTTCTGCTCGTCCGCCCAGGCCGATGGGGAGGCGACCACGATCGGCAGGGAGAGGGCTGTCAATCCTGCTCTCACCGTGGACGTGGACACCTTTGTCGCCGAACTGCTGGCGGGACTGGAGGACGTGCCCGCCTACTACGCGCACATGAGCCCCGCCAACGCGGCCGGGCCCGCGCCCGTGGACCTGACCGTGCCGGCCGTGGCCGACCCCCATGACATCGCCGCGCGGCTCGCGGCGGGGGAGTGGGTGGTGGATCTGCGCAACCGCGTGGCATTCGCCCAGGGGCATGTCGCGGGGGCGTTCAACTTCGAGGCGGACGGCAAGCTCGCCACCTACCTCGCCTGGTTGATCCCCTGGGGCAAACCGGTGACCCTGCTTGCCGAGTCGGCCGGACAGCTCGCCGCGGCCCAGCGGGAGCTGGTGCGCGTCGGTATCGACCGGCCGGCCGCCGCCGCGACCGGCGGTCCCGCGGACTGGGTCCGGGCCGGCGAGAGCGTCGCCTCCTTTCCCCGTGCCACGTTCGCCGAGCTGGCCGGTCAGGAAGGAGGCCGGATCGTCGTGCTGGACGTACGCCGCTCATCCGAACGGGCGGAAGGCTGGATCGAGGGCTCGGTCCACATCCCGATCCACCGGCTCCACCGTCGCATCGACGACGTGCCCGACGGCACGGTCTGGGTGCACTGCGCCGGCGGTATGCGTGCGGGTATCGCCGCGTCGCTGCTGGACGCGGCGGGACGGGACGTGGTCGCCGTGGACGACGGCTTCGACGCCGCGGCAGTGGCAGGACTGGCCATCGTCACCGAAGAGGGGTGACGTCGTCGATGTTCCCGTTCCGTGAACGTGGACTGCGCCTGTCCATCGGCGAGGCGCGCACCCGCACCGGCGGGGAGCGGCCCGAAGCCGTACTGCTGGATGTGCGGGAGGAGGCCGAGTGGCGAACCGGCCACGCTCCCGGCGCGGTGCACGCCCCGCTGACCGCCCTGGCCGCGGGCACGGTGCTTCCGGCGCCGGCCCGGGAGCGGCCGCTGGTGGTGATCTGCCGCAGCGGACACCGCTCGCGGCGGGCCGTACGGCTTCTCGCCGAACGGGGTGCGGACGTGGTGGACGTCAGGGGCGGCATGATCGCGTGGGCCGCCCTGGGGTTGCCGGTGATCGACGAGCTCGGTGACGGCGGCTCGATAGCGTGAGCACCTTGCTTCTCGCCCTGGTCGCCGGCACGGTGATCGGGCTGGCGCTCGGTGCGCTGGGTGGCGGTGGCGGCGTTCTGGCCGTTCCGGCTCTGGTCTACCTGCTCGGCTTCTCGACCGCCTCGGCCACCACGGCCAGCCTCGTCATCGTCACCGCCACATCGGCGACCGCTCTCCACGCGCACGCGCGAGACGGCCAGGTCGCCTGGAAGGCCGGACTGTTGCTGTCGGCGGCCGGAGTCCTCCCGGCGTTCCTCGCCGGAGCCGTCGCCGATCACCTGCCCGAAGCGGCTCTCACGACGGCGTTCGCGGTGATCGCCGCCCTGGCGGCGCTGCGGATGCTCCGGCCCTCCGCTGCCGGGCCGACGGAGGGGGCGCGGTCCGTGAAGGCGGCCGGAACCGGCGCCGGTCTCGGCGCCGTGACGGGATTCCTCGGGGTGGGGGGCGGATTCCTCGCCGTGCCCGCCCTGGTCGGCGTCCTCGGTCTGCGGATGAAACAGGCTGTGGGCACCAGCCTCCTGGTCATCACCGTCAACTCCCTCGCCGCCCTCGTGGCCCGATCGGGAACCGCCGACGACCTCCGGTGGGAGGTGATCGCCCCGTTCGCAGGAGCGGCGATCCTCGGAGCCTGGGACGGCAAACGGCTCGCGGCGAAGGTCGCGGGAGCCACGCTGCTGCGAGTCTTCGCCTACGCGCTGTTCGCGGTGGCGGCCTTCATGATCATCGATGTGATCGTCTGAGCACGCGGGCCGACCCGGCGTCAGGCGAGCGAGAGGAACAGCTTCTCCAGCCGGGCGCGCATCTCGTCCCGTGACTCACCGGAACGCCGGCCGTCCTCCACCTCGGTCAGGCACTGCTGGAGCCCGGTGGCGATGATCGCGAACCCGGCCCGGTCCAGCGCCCGCGAGGCCGCCGCCAGCTGTGTCACGACGTCCTCGCAGTCCCGCCCCTCCTCGATCATCCGGATCACCCCGGCGATCTGCCCCTGCGCCCGGCGCAGCCGGTTCAGGACTGCCTTGAGCTCCGCTCCCGCCAGATCAAGCTCCATCATCACTCCTCATGAAATACCCCCAGGGGTAATGTACTCCCCTCGGTGGAGCCCCACGGACAGAAAAGGATGACACCCGCCATGACCATGCCCTCCGCCCTCGCCACCCACGAGGTCCGCCACCGCCTGCACGAGCTGACCGTCATCGACGTCCGGACCCCCGGCGAGTACGCCGGCGGCCACCTGCCCGGCGCGCTCAACATCCCGCTGGACGGGATCCAGCGGGCCCTCGCCGATGTCCGGCAGGCCGCGGACCGCGGTGAGGTCCTGATCGTCTGCGCGTCCGGCGCCCGCTCGCGGAGCGCCTGCCGGATCCTCGCCGAGAACGGCGTCACCACGGCCACGCTGGACGGTGGCACCAGCGCCTGGGCGGCCGCCGGTCACGACCTGCACCGCCCTCGAGGAACCCCTCGTGCGACCTGGGGCATGGAGCGGCAGGTCCGTCTCACCGCCGGGACCGTCGTCCTCCTCGGCCTGCTCCTCGGCCTCCTCGTCCACCCCGCGTTCCAGCTCCTCCCGGCGGGCATCGCGGCCGGACTGGTCCTCTCCGCCCTCACCGACACCTGCGGCATGGCCGCCATGCTCGCCAAGCTGCCCCGCAACCGCGTCGGCGCGGCCGACCTCGACGCCACTCTCGCGGCCCTGCGCGGGCGCTGACCGGAGGCGGCCGGCGAGGAGTGTTCAGCCGGAAGGCGCCGCGACGGGGGCGGAAGGTTCCGCGCTCGGAGGGGTCTCAGTCCTCGGGGCGCGGCAGGCCGCGCTCGTAGGCCTTCACCAGGCGTTGCGGCACCTGGTGGACGAAACCGTCGATCGTGACCGGCGCCAGCTGAGGCGTCGTGGCCTTCCACCGGGCGCGGCGGTGACGGGTGTTGCCGCGGGACGTCTTCCGCTTCGGGACTGCCATGGGAGCCCACCTTCGTCGTTGACGTCGAGACGCTACATGAAAACGATAGTCATCACGAAATGGGTCGGAGGGTGGGCCCGGACATGCGTCCGCCGCGCACCTGGACGCCGCGACGCCCGCCGCTGCGACGGCTTTCGCCGCCTTCCCCCTTTTCCTCTTCCCTCTTTCCTCGCTTCCGCCGCGACACCGGCGTGACACGTGGTTCGGGTACGGTGCGCGCTGGATCGGTTGTTCATGGGGCGGGACGGGAGGGCGCGCGTGAGCACGGTGGACGTCGCGGGGGGCGGGATGCGGCGTCGGCTGGGTGTGTTCGACGCGGTGGTGATCGGCCTGGGATCGATGATCGGGGCCGGGATCTTCGTGTCGCTGGGACCGGCCACGGAGGCCGCGGGCTCGGGGCTGTTGCTCGCCCTGGCCCTCGCCGCGGTGGTGGCCTACTGCAACGCGATGTCCTCGGCGAGGCTGGCCGCCCGCTATCCCCGGTCCGGCGGCGCCTATGTCTACGGCCGTGAACGGCTGGGCGACTTCTGGGGCTACGTGGCCGGCTGGGCGTTCGTCGTGGGCAAGACAGCCTCCTGTGCGGCCATGGCCCTCGCGGTCGGAGCGTATCTGTGGCCCGGTCAGGAACACGTGGTGGCGGTGGCGGCCGTGGCGGCGCTGACCGCGGTGAACTACGCCGGGGTGCAGAAGTCCGCGCGGCTCACGCGGGTCATCGTCGCGGTCGTCCTGGTAGTGCTCGCCGCCGTGGTCCTCGCCGCCTTGACCTCGTCCGGCGCGGACGCCTCGCGGGCGCGTATCGGCTCGGACGCCGGCGTCGGCGGGGTCATCCGGTCCGCGGGTCTGCTGTTCTTCGCCTTCGCCGGGTACGCCCGCATCGCCACCCTCGGCGAGGAGGTGCGGGATCCCGCCCGTACCATTCCGCGCGCCATTCCTCTCGCGCTCGGCATCGCGCTCGCCGTCTACGCCCTCGTCGCCGGCGCCGCCCTGGCGGTACTGGGTCCGGGTGGACTGGCCGACAGCGCCGCCCCGTTGACGGATGCCGTACGCGTCGCGGGGGCCGGCTGGCTCGTGCCCGTCGTCCGTGTGGGCGGCGCCGTCGCCGCCCTCGGCTCCCTGCTCGCGCTGATCCTCGGTGTCTCCCGCACCACCCTGGCCATGGCCCGCGACCGGCATCTGCCGCACGCCCTGGCCGCCGTCCACCCCCGCTTCGGTGTCCCGCACCGAGCCGAACTCGCCGTCGGCGCGGTGCTCGCCGTGCTCGCCGTGACCTCCGACGTACGCGGAGCGATCGGGTTCTCCTCCTTCGGGGTGCTGGCCTACTACGCCGTCGCCAACGCCTCTGCGTGGACGCTCACGCCCGCCGAAGGGCGACCGAACCGCCTCGTCCCCGCCGTCGGCCTGACCGGCTGCGCGGTCCTCGCCTTCGCGCTGCCGGCGGGCGCCGTGATCTCCGGCGCCGCGGTTCTCGTCATCGGAGCCGCCGTCTTCGGTATCCGAAAGGCGACGGGCGGCCGTTCGTTCCGCTGATCCGAGGTCGGGGCGGAATCCGGTCAGCACGATCACCTCGTCGACCGCGTCGAGACGCCGAAGGTGCTCACCGTCGACGCGGTCCGTGAGACCGACGTCCGCGTCACGATGGGCTGAGGCGACACCTGCCCCGTCTTCCCTACGCGGGAGTTCCGTCGGCAGGCGAGGGCGCGGCGTACGGGCGGAGGACCATCAGTGAGTCCTCCCGCGACGCGACCATGGCGAAGGGGAACCGGTCGAGTTCGAGGCAGAGCGCGACGTCATCGGGATGGGCTCCCTGCCGTACGCCCTCCGTCAGTTCGGCGGCGGCGCGCGAATCGGCGGCGCGGCGCAGGAACGCGGTCGCGTCCGCCCCGCCCCCGTCGGCCCTCCGCGCGATGTACTGGGCGCACGCCAGATCCTCCTCGGCGCGCCCCTCCTCGCCGGTGACCACGAACGTGACGGCGTCACACCCGCGTTGCCGCAGCAGGCGAGCCGTCGCGCCGGCCACCACGAAGCCGGCGCACAGCACCAGCGACGCCTCCTTGACCGCGAGGGCGCCGACCGTCCCCGCCGTGGTCTTCTGCACCACGGTCCGTCCGCCGAGGTCGAGGGAGCGCAGGAGGCCCGGTGAGTTGACGGCGTCGAAGCCGGGCGCCGGCGGACCGTCCTTGAGCGCCACCCAATCGGGACAGCGTGCCTTGAGCGCCAGGGCGTCGGTGAGCGACTCGGCCAGGACGATCTTCTCCGCGCCCCGGCCGAACGCCCAGGCGGCCACCGTGAACGCCCGCATGACGTCGACCACGACCGCCACGGACGGAGTACGGGTCAGCTCGGCGATGCCGAGGAAACGAGTTTCCATCCGGTCATGATCGCGTACGTCCGGCCTGGAGCCCCGGCGGGTGAGGCGGTTCACAGCGACGGTCCCTGAAGGCGAACCCGTCGACCGCCGTGGCTCGTCCGCCGACGGCCGCGGCTACTCCTCCTCGATGCCCAGGAGATCGAGGAAGGCCGCCGCCGCCGGGGTCGGCCTTCCGCGGCCCCAGATCACGTACTCGACGCGGGTCGGCGCGTCCGTGACCTCGATCGTGCTGACCCCGGCCAGACCGGCGACGTACGTGGGCGGGAGCAGGGCCACGCCCAGGCCTGCGCCCACCAACCGGGCCAGGTAGTCGGCGTTGGTCACCTCGAAGGCGACCTCGCGGGTGAGGCCGGCGGCGGCGAAGGCGAGATCGGACTGCGCTCGGCCGGCGGTCTTCGCCGGGAGGTCCACGAAGACCTCCGACGACAGCCGGCGAAGGTCGACCGAGGACTCCCCGGCGAGCGGGTGGGCCGGGGAGACCACCGCGATCAGCCGCTCCCTCGCCAGCTCCCGGGCCTGGACGCCTTGAGGCCGGGTCGTGACCGGGACGCCGAGGAATGCCACCTCCGTCTCGCCCCTCCTGACCTGCTCGACGAGCTCTTCGCTCGCCCCCACGCCGAGGCTGACCCGGGCTCTGGGGTGGCGCCGGTGGAAGTCCTTGAGGACGGAGGGGAGGTCCACGGCGGCGACGGTCGGGATCAGGCCCACCGTGAGGCGTCCGCGCACCTCTCCGACCGTCGCCGCCACCTCGGCCGCGGCCCGCTCCGCCGCGTCCAGGCACTGCCGCGCCGCGGGCAGGAACGCCGCGCCCGCCGGCGTCAACCGGACGCGGCGGCTGGTGCGTTCGAAGAGCCGGGCACCCAACTCCTTCTCCAGGCGCGCGATCTGGTGGCTGAGCGCGGACTGGACCACCAGACAGCGTTGGGCGGCCCGCGTGAAGTTGTTCGTCTCGGCCACGGCGATCACGTACCGCATCTGCTGGAGCTCCATACATCCATCGTGAATCCGGATCGATCACGTGACAAGCATGTGTTGGACTCATGGATGCACCCGGCCCGAGACTGAGGACGACCGCACACGGCAGGAGCCTCCTCGGGCCCGACCTCTTCGGTCGGCCACGCGACCGGGGCTTCTCCGGCGCGCCCGAAAGCGGAGCCGCCGTGATCCCCCTGCAACTCCGAGGCGAGATGACGAGCAGACAGAACATACGCACGGCCGCCCTGACCGGTCTCGCTCCGGCGGTCTGGGGCAGCACCTATCTGGTCACCACCGAGCTCTTGCCACCGGACCGGCCACTCCTGGCGACCACCATGCGGGCCCTGCCCGGAGGGCTGGTGCTGCTGGCACTCGGCCGGAGACTTCCCGCCGGCGTCTGGTGGTGGCGTGCGACGGCACTGGGCGTTCTGAACCTCGGCGCCTTCAACTTCCTGCTCTTCTTCGCGGCCTACCGACTGCCGGGCGGCATCGCCGCCGTGATCATGTCGGCCCAGCCCATGTTCGTGGTGGTCCTCGCCGCTCTCCTCCTCGGCGACCGCATCCGAGCCCTCCATGCCCTGGCCTGCGCCATGGGCGCCGGGGGAGTGGTGTTGCTCGTCCTCAGGGGCCCGGTGCCGCTGGATGTCCTCGGGGTCCTCGCGGCGGTCGGCGGAGCGCTGTGCATGGCCCTGGGCATCACACTGGCGAAGCGGTGGGGCAGGCCGGAGGGCGTCGGCCTGCTCACCTTCACCGGATGGCAACTCACCGCCGCCGGAGTGGTCCTGCTGCCGTTCTGGCTGTCGCTGGAAGGGCTGCCGGAGCGTCTCACCGGCTCCAACGTCCTCGGGTTCGCCCACCTCATCACCCTGGGCGCGGTCCTGAGCTACTTCGTCTGGTTCCGGGGCATCGAACGCCTGCCCGCCGTCGCCGTCTCCTTCCTCGCGCTGGCCAGTCCGGTCGTGGCGACCCTGCTCGGCTACCTGGTCAAGGACGAGACGCTGTCCGTCCTCCAGATCGTCGGCATGGCCGTCATCCTCGGTGCCGTCGTCCTCGGCCAGCGGCCGGGGCGGGACCGGGTCACGACCCCGCCCGACACCGCGGCTCCCGGGCCGGCGCCGGCGCGGCGCGACCACCGCGAACCACTCCCGACCACATCCGGAGAGACGACATGACCGTTCACGAAGAGGCCAACCCGCCGGCCGCCTCGGGAGAGCAGGTCGTCGCGATGAGCCTGTGGGGGCTCGCCTTCGGAGTCGTCCAGCTCAGCCGGATCAACCTGACGCTCTCGGCGGCTCCCGAGGCATTCGAGGCGACCATGTCGCTCAACACCATGGCCTACAACACCTGTGCCGCCCTCGGGGCTCTCATCGGCGGCCTGTTCGCGGACCACGTGGGCGTCACGAGCGTCGTCCTGTTCGGGATCGTGCTGGTCGCCCTCGCCGTGATCGTCGGCGCCGCCACCGGCCGCCGTACGACCGCACGGGCGAACTGACCCCGCACGTGCTCGGATGCCCCGAGGCAGCGGGCGGCCGCCGGACGGTTCTCCCTTGATCGGCGCAGAGGTCCAGTCCACACTGGCCACGGGCGGAATAAGGGGATGACATGTCGGATACGCCGTCGGCCACGGGGGACCCGCGGGAGGAGCAGGGCGCGGTCGGCCCACGGATCCAAGCGCTCCGCCGGCGGGCCGGGCTGAGCCAGGAGGCCGCCGCCTCACGGGCCGGGATCAGCACCAGGGCGCTGCGTGACATCGAGCGCGGCCGGGCCCGGCGGCCCCGGCCGCGCACGCTCCGAAGCCTGGCCGGGACGCTGGGACTGAGCGGCGAGGAGCTGGCGGACCTGCTGGCCGCCCGCACCGGGCCGCCGCGCGACACCGGCCGGCCGCGGCTGCTGGTCCTCGGCCCGCTCGCACTCCAACGGGGCCGGACCCCTCTCCCGGTCACCAGCCCCATGCTGCGCCGCCTCCTCGGGCTGCTCGCCCTCAAGCACCCCGAGTCCGCCACCCAGCAGGAGATCACCGACATCCTCTGGCCGTCCGGGCCGCCCCACTCCCACCCGAGCCTGATCCACACCTACGTCAGCCAGGTCCGCCGGCTGCTTTCCACGGGTGACCCGCGGAGCGCTCCGCCGCAGGCCATCGCCCGGACACCCACCGGCTACCGGCTGGAGGTGTCCCGGAACCAGATCGACCTCGGCCATTTCGACGAAGTGCTGGCCCAGGCGCAGCGGCCGCACCGCGTGCAGGACCGGGAGGCCCTGTTCACGTCGCTGACGGGGGCACTGCGCTGCTGGCGGGGCCCCGTCCTCGCGGACGCGGACCCGGTGCTGCGCCGGCATCCGGCCGCGGTGGCGGCCGACGAGCGTCGGGTCAGGGCGACGCTGCTGCACGCCGACACGGCGTTGCTGCTCCGCCGCTCCGAGGAGGCCGTCCCGGTCCTGGCGGCCCTGGTGAACACCGAGCCGCTGCACGAGGGCCTGCACGCCCGGCTGATCCTCGGCCTCGCCGACAGCGGGGAACAGGCCGCCGCGCTCGACGTGTTCAGCCGTCTGCGCGACCGGCTCGACGAGGAACTCGGCATCGAGCCCGGCTCGGAGGTCAGCGAGGCGCACCTTCGAGTGCTGCGCGGGCAACTGCCGCGCACGCAGCGCCTCGACGACTCGGCCTCGGCCGGACGAGCGGCGATCACCCACCCGATCCCGGCCCAACTGCCCGCGGCGGCCGACGCCTACGTCGGACGGCGTTCCCAGACGCGGGTGTTGGACACCCTCGTCCTGTCCGATCCGGCGCGGCGCTCGCACCTGGCCGTCGTGGTCGGCGCGCCCGGGGTCGGCAAGACCGCCCTCGCGACGCACTGGGCGCACGCGCGTCGCGAACACTTCGCGGACGGACAACTGTTCATCGATCTGCGTGGCTACTCCCGGCTCCCGGTCCTGCGCCCCGGCGACGTCCTCGCACAGTTCCTCCGGGCACTCGGAGTCCGGTCCCACGACCTGCCCCAGGACGAGGACGAGGCCGCGGCCCTGTACCGTACGCTGCTGGCCGACCGGCGCCTGCTGGTCGTGCTGGACAACGCGCGCGACGCCGAGCAGGTCAGACCGCTCATCCCGGGCGCCCGCGGCTGCGCGGTGGTGATCACCAGCCGGGGTGAGCTCTCCGGGCTGGTCTCCGGCGACGGCGCGCGCCGCATCGCCCTGGACGTGCTCGACCCGGACGAGGCCTGCCGGCTGCTGAGCAGCATCGTCGGCGTGTGCAACGTCGCGGCCGAGAAGGAGGCGGCCCGCAGGCTCGTGGCGCTGTGCGGCGGTCTGCCTCTGGCCATCCGGATCGCCGCCGCCAACCTGGTGGCCGGCAACGCCCGTATCGCCGACCACTGCGCCGAGTTGGCGGGTGAGGACCTCATCGGCCGACTGCACATCGAAGGAGACCGGAGCTCGGCCGTGCGGGCCGCCTTCGACCTCTCCTACCGTGCGCTTCCGGCCGGTGCGCGGCGGATGTTCCGGCTCCTCGGCCTGTTGCCGGGCCGCGAGGTCACCCTGGAGGACGCCGCAGCCCTGGCGGACTCGACCCCGGCCGCGGTGGCCCGACTCCTGGTGGGCCTGGCGGACGCCCATCTGGTGCGCCAACGGGCGTTCGGTCGCTTTGAGTTGGACGTCCTGCTGCACGCCTACGCCCGTGAACTGGCCAGCGGCGAGGAAGCGCACGCCGCACGCCGACGGCTCGACCACGCCCGGGCGCGTGAACTCTTCCGGAGCGTCGACGGACAGGAACGCGGACAGGAGAGAGGGGAGGGCAACTGCTCCGGCAGTTCGGTCTCTTCTGCCGGTTCCCGGGGCTAGGTCGGCAACGACCGGCAAACAGGCAGGTCAACGCAGGTTTCCTCAGTCGCTACCGGCTTCGTCGGCGCTCTCCTTCCTCTGGCCCGACTGGAGGAGCGCGGCCAGGCGGAAATCGTAACGTTGCGGCACCGCGAGACCACCTACCTCCCTACGTGCCGATCGACAGGAGCCCCGCATGAGCCGGTACGACCGACTCGCACACACCTCGGCAGTGCGCCGGGTCCAGCAGGAGATGGGCAGCGCCACGGCGGTCGGCCGCCGCCTGCGGGAGCCGGCCGAAGAGGCGGAGCCCCTGACCGCCGCCGCGACCGACTTCATCCGCAGCCTCGACGGCTTCCTGTTCGCCAGCGTCGGTGAGACCGGCTGGCCGTACATCCAGTTCCGCGGCGGACCACCGGGCTTCGTCCACGTCCTGGACGAGCACACCCTCGGCTATCTGGACGTCCGCGGCAACCGGCAGTACATCACCACCGGCAACGTGCGCGGCAACGACCGCGTCGCGCTCTTCTTCCTCGACCACGCCCGGCAGACCCGCCTCAAACTCTTCGGCCGCGCCACCGCCGTACCCGCCGACGAGAACCCCGTACTCGCCGAACGCCTGGACTCGCCGCGCACCGAAGGCAGGGTCGAACAACTCGTCACCGTCCGGGTCGAGGCCGTCGCCTGGAACTGTCCCAACCACATCACGCCCCGCTTCACCCGACGCGAACTCTCCGACGCCCTGGGACCGGTCCATGACCGGCTGGCGAGGCTGGAAGAGGAGAACGCCGCCCTGCGAGCGGAACTCGCCGCGCGACACCGCTCGTCACCGCCGCGCGGAGCCGACGAGCACCATCGACGACGGAAGGGCTGAACGGCCGTGGAAGAACGACCGGCAGAACACGCCACGGTGGTCGCGACCCCGCCGATGACCGGCGGGACCGCCGGGGCGCCGCCACCGGGGGAGCCCGCGATCTGGTCCCGCAACTTCCGGTACTACTTCGTCGCCCGCAGCGCCGGTCTGCTCAGCTGGGCCATGCTGCCGGTCGCCGTCGCCGCCGGTCTGCTCCTCGACGGGTACGGTCTGGACGCCGCGGGCTACTCGATGGCCTTCCTGGTCGCCCCGTTCGCGGGCCTGGTGCTGTTCGGCGGTGTGCTCGCCGACCGGTTCACCGCCCGCCGGATGATGATCATCGCGGATCTGGCCAACCTCGCCGCCCACATCATGCTCGCCCTCCTGTTCGTCCACGGCATCGACCACCTCTGGCAGTTGTACGCGCTGCTGGTGGTGGCCGGGACCGCCAACGCACTGTTCCAGCCGGGCGCCTCCTCGACCGTCCCGCTGGTATCCCGGGACGTGCAGGGCGCCAACGGGGTGCTGCGTACCTCCGAGGCGATCACCGGACTCGGCGGCCCCGCGCTGGCGGGCGTCCTCGTCGGGTTCGGATCCACCGGCTGGGTGATGGCGATCTCCGCCGTCGCCTACGGGACCAGCGCGGTCTGCCTTCTCGCGCTCCGGCTCGGAACGGTCCCCGCCCCGCCGCCGGGCGAGGGCCTGTGGCGCAACCTGGCGGTCGGCTGGCGGGAGTTCCGAGCCCGTAGCTGGCTCTGGGGCGTGATCGTGATCTGGATGTTCTACGCGGTGCTCGCCTGGGGGCCGCAACTGTCGGTCGCCGCGGGTGTCATCGTGCCCGAACACGGCGCGCGGTCCTTCGGCCTGCTCAACGCGGCGTTGGGCGCCGGAACCGTGATCGGTGGCCTGCTGGCGATCCGCTACAAGCCCCAACGGCCGCTCGCCGCCGGTGCGGTGGCGATGCTGGCCTACCCGCTGTACCCGCTGGGCATCGTGCTCGGACTGCCGGTCTGGGCGCTCGCTGCCGCCCAGGTCGCGGTCGGGGCCGGGATCGGTGTCTGGGGCGTCATGTGGGCCACCAGCGTGCAGACCCAGATACCGGGCGAGATGCTCAACCGCATCCACGCCTACGAGGTCGCCGGCTCTGTCGGCATGTACCCGATCGGCAGTGCGCTGGCGGGCCCCGCCGTCGGCGCGTTCGGCACCGACCAGGTGCTCCTGGTCGGCGTCGTCGTCTCCTTCCTCACCGCCACCGCTCTGCTGGCCGCCCGCCCGATCCGCTCCCTGCGCCGAGTGCCGGACCGCTGCTGAGGGCGGAGCGGCCGGCGGTCCGCCGTGAGGTCGGCCGAGGTGTGGTCCGGGTGGTGAGCCGCGCCCGGCTCACCGGTCCGACGCCACGCATCACGCCGGGGCCCGGACACCTGCGCCAAGGGCCGATCGGCGTTCTCGGACTCAGCCGGCACCCCGGCTGTACGCCCGCCACAGCGCCGCGTACTCGCCGTCGTGCGCGAGCAGTTCGTCATGGGTGCCCTCTTCGGCGACCCGGCCGCCGGAGAGCAGCGCGATACGGTCCGCGTCGCGCGCCTGGTCCAGGCGGTGGGCGACGATCACACTGGTCCGGCCCCGGGTCACCCGGGCGAGCGCCCTCCGCAGCAGATCGCCCGCCCCCGACTCGGCGGTGGCCTCGTCGAGCACGGCCACGGGCGGATCGGCCAGCAGGACGCGGGCCAGCGCCAGATGTTGGACCGCGCCGTCGTCCAGGGGCGTCCCGCCCGGGCCGAGCACGGTGTCGAGGCCGGACTCCAGGCCCTCCGCCCAGTCGGCGTCCACCGCGCGCAGCGCCGCGCGGAGTTCCTCGTCGGACGCGCCGGGGCGGGCCAGCCGCAGATTGTCCGCCAGGGTGCCGCCGAACCGGTGGACCTCCTGCGTCACCAGATACCGGGCGGCGGGCGCCCCGGCGCACGACCCCACGGTGATCCGGCCGCCGGTGGGTTCGCCCAGGCCCGCTATCAGCCGCGCCAGAGTGGACTTGCCCGAGCCGCTCGTGCCCACGAGTGCGACGCTGGTGCCCGCCGGCACGGTCAGGGTCACCTCGCTGAGCGCGGGGCGCACTCCGTCGTACGAGAAAGAGACGTTGTGCACCGCTATCTCGGGAGAGGCCGGGGAGTCCGGGGAGTCCGGGACGCGCGCCGGGCGCGGCACGGCCGTCCCGTCGCCCCGACCGTCGGCGAGGTCGGTGATCCCGACCAGACGGGCCAGGCCCACCGTAGCCCGCTGGATATCGTCCAGACTGCCCAGGAGCGCGCCCACCGGTCCGAACAGGCGGTGGAAGTAGAGGGCGGCGGCGGTGGCAGCGCCGAGCGAGATCGCCCCCGCGCCGAGCAGCGCGTACCCGGTCGCGAGTACGGCGGCCAGGCCGACGAACTCCGCCGCGTTGAGCCACCCCGTGAAGCGGTTGCGCAGCCGTACGCCCTCGCGCTGCCGCTCGATGGCCCGCTCGCCCCGATCGGACAGCTCGGCCAGGTGCGCGCCCTGGGTTCCGTACGCGCGAATGGTCTCCGCGCCGTGCACCGCCTCGATGACGCTCTGCCCGCGCGCGGACTCCAGCCTGCGGATGTCCCCGTACACCTGGTGGGTGCCCGCGAGGAAGCGGCGGGTGGCCAGGACGTGGACGGGTAGGCAGACCAGGCCCGCCAGGGCGAGGCGGGGGTCGAGGACCGCGAGCCCGACCAGGCTCAGACCGATGGTGAAGGCAGCGCCGGTCACCTCGGGCAGGACGTCGGAAGCGGCCTCCGAGATGGCCTCGACGTCGTGGGTCACCCGGGAGACCACGTCCGAGCTGTCCGAGGACTCCACGAGGTCGACGGGCAGCCCGATCGCGGTCGTGAACACGTCCTCGCGCAGTGCCGCCAGGACGTCCTGGACCAGGGCGACCAACATCCGCCCGCCCAGGAGGGCGAGAGCGGCACCGGTGGCCGCGACGACCAGCAGGGCGATGCCGAGCGTGGTCACCCGGCCCCTCCCGGAGACATCGGCGACCGCGTCGACGATGGAGCCGAGGAGGGGCGGAGTGGCGAGGGTCACCGCGGTTCCGACGAGGAGGGTCCCCAGCGCCGCGCTGAGCCGGAAGCGGTGGGCGCCGATTCGGCGCAGCAGTTCCCGCCGGGTCCGGCGGGAGTCGGCGATGGGCAGGGTGGGTACCGGGGTCACCGGGGGGCTCCGTTCGGTTCGTGACGGTCGGCGGCGGGAGCGGTGTCGGACGTGGAGTCGCACTCCGTGCCCGAAGTGGCGGCGGCAGGAGTGGTACAGGGCGCGGTGTCGGTTTCCGCCGACAGGTCGACGACCCGGTCGCAGGCGGAGAGCAGGATGCCGCTGGTGGTGACCAGCAGCGTGGTCGTGCGCAGGGCGCGCAGGCCTTCGGCGATGCGCTGCTCGGTCGCCGGGTCGATGGCGGTGGTCGGCTCGTCGAGGACCACGACCTGCGCACCGGTGTGCAGCGCGCGGGCCATCAGCAGCCGCTGACGCTGCCCGCCGGAGAGCTTGCGTCCCCGTTCGCCGACGTCGCGCCCGTCCCCGCCGATGTCCTCGATCACGTCGTCGAGCATCGTCGCCCGCAGCACGGCGGGGTCCGGGGCACCGCCCGGGGGGACGAGGTTGGACCGCAGCGAGCCGGAGAACACCGCGCTGTGGTGGGGTGGCGCGGCGATCAACTCCCGTACCCGCTCGGGCCCCAGCGCGACCGCGTCGACGCCGCCCACCAGGAGTTCACCGCGGGCGAGTGGCACGCGGTAGCCGAGCCGGTCGCCGATGTCCCGGGCCAGGGCCGGCCGGCCGGGCACGACGCCGACGAGCTCGCCGCGCCCCAGCCGCACCGGCTCGTCGTGGCCGGGCGGGTGCCAGAGCAGCGCCGGGGCGGTGGTGTCGGCCGAATCCCCGGGCAGGCCGTCCCGGGGGCCGGGGGCGGTCTCGATCAGGGGCGGTTCGTTGATGAGGTCGCTGAGCCGGCGGGCGGAGGCGCGCTTGTGTATCCAGTTGGAGGCGAAGGTGCCCACGTGGGCGAGCGAGCCCTGGAGGTACTGGGCGAGGCCCAGGACGGTGACGAGCTGACCGGTCGTGATGTCGCCGTCGAGAGCGAGACACCCGGAGGCGGTGGCGAGCGCGGCCAGGAAGAGTCCGGACAGCAGGAGGCTCACGCTGGAGTACGTCAGTACCGACCGCGCGGCGGCGACGGCGCCCCGGCGCGACTCCTGGCTCGCTACGCGGTAGCGGCGGGCCGCCTCGGCGCGGGCGTTCATGCCGGTGACCACCCGCAGGCCGGTGATCATGTCCGTGGCGACGTCACCGGCCCGAGCCGCCGAGCTCTGCTCGGCCAGCCCCCGTGCCTCCAGCGGCATCGAGATCCGCCGCATGACCAGCAGCAGCAGGACGGTGCCGCCGATCACCCCGGCGCCGAGCGGGAGGGAGATCAGCAGCAGGACGGCCGACGCCGTCAGGATGGCGGTGATCGTGGACGCCTGCTGGACGACGCTCCAGGAGACCCCGGCGACCCGGTAGGTGTCGGAGGAGACCAGCGAGAGCGCCTCGCCCGCCCCGGGCGGCCGCCGCAGCGAGCGCGGATCCAACAGCCTGGCCATCGTCCTCAGGCGCAAGGCCTGTTCGCCGTATCCGTAGACGGTCACCATCGCGGACGAGGCCCGCTGGTACGACAGGGACAGCAGCGTGAACACCCCGGCGAGCACGGTGAGCCACCCGAGGAGGGCCGGGCCGTCGGAAGGGGCGAGCGCCCGGTCGATGACGACCCCGATGAGGATCGGCACCAGGGCCTCGCACAGCTGATGGACCATGAACGCGACCGTGGTGAGGCCGAGCCGCAGGCCGCGCCCGTCCCGCACGAGCGCGATACGGAACAGCGTCTGTACGGAGGCGGGTTCGGGGTCCTGGCGCGCCTCGGATGCGCGGGGCCCGGGGCCCTTCGCCGGGTGGTCCGCTGCCGGGGGCCGGGCCGGCGGGGTCGTGGTGCTCACGGGTCGCTCCTCGGGAGGCAAGGGGGGGTGGGCCGCGCGGGTGGAGGTGTCCGCAGGGCGGTCATCGACGACGGCCCGCGTACTGGCGGGCGAGCAGCCAGGCCAGGTAGGCGCCGCCGACGCACACCGTGACGACGCCGACCGGCAGGTCGATGCGCTGGGCCAGGTAGTCCGCGCCGACCAGGACGGCCGCCCCGGCGAGGGCGGCGGGCACGATGCGCAGGGTGGTCGAACTCCGGGTCAGACGCTGGGCGATCTGCGGAGCGGCGAGGGCGATGAAGGCGATCGGGCCCGCCGCGGCGGTCACCAGCGCGGTGAGCGCCACGCCGACGACGGTGGCGGTCAACCGGGCGCGCTGGGCGCGCACGCCGAGCGCGACGGCCGCGTCGTCCCCCATCTCCAGATGGACCAGGGGCCGTACGACGAGGGCGGAGCCGATCAGTAGAAGGGCGAACACGGCGGCGGTCGAGCGCAGTTGGTCGAAGCCGAGCCCGCTGAGGGAACCGGCGCCCCAGGTGGCCGCGAGCATCGCCTGCTGCGGGCTGACGGAGAGCAGCAGCATCGACGTGAGCGAGCCGAGGAACGCGCCGACGGCGATGCCGACGATGATCAGCCGGAACGGCCGCAGCCCGCCGCGGTAGGCCAGCAGGTACACCAGCAGCGCTGTCAGGGCCCCGCCGATCAGGGAACCCGAGGCCACCGCGAGGTAGTTGGCCGTGCCGAGCAGAAGCATCACGACACTCGCGCCGGCGTACGAGCCGGAGGCGAAGCCGATGACGTCGGGGGAGCCGAGCGGATTCTTGGTGAGCGACTGGAACAGGGCGCCGCTGATCGCGAGAGCCGCTCCGCACACCACGGCGAACAGCAGCCTCGGCAGCCGCCAGGTCACCACGACGAGGCGCGCCCGGGGGTCGGCGTCCGGGTCGAGGAGGGCGGACAGCACCTGGAGGGGCGTCAGGCTGATCGACCCGGAGCCCAGGGTCACGACCCCCAGGGCGGCGACCACGACGGCCAGGGCGGCGCAGACGAGCACGGCGCGCCGGTCGACGCGCAGCGCCACCCCGCCGCGCCGCAGGGTCCAGGTGGCCCGGCCGGAGTCGACCTTGCCGGGCGGTCGGTCCGGGCCCCGTGTCCGTAGGGTCCCGGTGGTCGGCGGCGCGGTCCCGGCCGGCTGCGACGCGTTGCGGGTGCTCACAGGGTGCTCACCTTCCGCCGCCGGACGAGGGCGACGAGGACGGGGGCGCCGACCAGCGCCGTGACGAGGCCGACCCGCAGTTCCCCGGAGGGCAGCACCACACGGCCGATGATGTCGGCGGCCAGCAGGAAGGCGGGGGCGACGATGACGGTGACCGGCAGGATCCAGCGCTGGTCGGGCCCCACGAACCAGCGCACGATGTGCGGGACCATGAGCCCGACGAACGAGATCGGACCGGCGATGGCGACCGCGGTTCCGGCCAGCAGCGTGACGGCCAGGATCACCGAGACCCTGGTCACCGCCAGACGCGTACCCAGGGAGCGGGCGATGTCGTCGCCGAGTGCGAGGGCGTTGAGCGATCCCGCGCTGAGCAGTCCGAGCAGGAGGCCGGAGCCGATGAGCGGCAGGGCGACCGGCAGGATGTCGAGCGACCGCCCGCCGATGGAGCCGACGCCCCAGAAGCGCATGACGTCGAAGGTGGTCGTGCTCTTGAGCGCCATGGCGCTGGTGAATCCGCCGCACACGGCGGTGAAAGCGACGCCCGCCAGGGTGAGTTTGACGGGTGTGCCGCGATCCGCCCCGATCGAACCGAGGGCGTAGACGAGAACGGTGAGCCCGAACGCCCCGCCCAGGGCGAACCAGATGAACTGTCCGGCGGCCGTGTATCCGAGTACGGCGACCGCGAACGTCACCGCGAGGCTCGCGCCCGCGTTGACGCCGAGGATGCCGGGGTCGGCCAGGGGGTTGCGGGTGAACGCCTGGATCAGCGCGCCGCTGAGGCCGAGAGCCGCGCCGGTGACCAGCCCGATGACGGTACGTGGGACCCGTAGTTCGCGCACCATGACGTGTTCGTCGGAGTCGTCGAAGTGGAGCAGCGCGTCCCCTACGGTGCCGGGCGCGATGGCGCGCGCCCCGATCATCACGCTGAGGACGGCGACGACGAGGAGCAGGGCGGCGGCGGTGAGCAGGATCAGCAACCGGTGCCGGTGGCGGCGGGCGGGGCCCGCGTCGTCGCGCGGGCCCGGCGCGGTGCGCTCGGCGGCGGCGGTGAGGTCACCCGTGGGCGGGGCGGTCGTCATGGTTGTCCTTGGGGAGGGGGCGTCACCTGGGCGGAGCGGCGGACGGAGGTCAGGAGCCCGCGCCGGTGTTGCCCCTGCCCGCCACGGCGTCGGCGAGCATGGGCACGTAACGGTCGATCGCCCACGGGATGGAGAGCACCGAGGGTCCGCTGGTGGCCATGCCCATGGTCGCGTCCTGGACGAAGGTGTACCTGCGCTCCGCGATCGGCTTCCAGCGGGTGAAGAGCGGGTCCTTCAGCGTGTGCTCGACCTCGTCGGCCCCGTTGGCCCAGGCGACGAAGATGTCGGCGTCGATGGTGTCGAGCTTCTCCAGGCTGATGCCGCCGTACCAGTTGGTGCCCTTGACGGTGGAGGCGATCCTCTTCATCGAGGGGGTGTTCTCGAAGCCCATCTCGGTGAGGAGGCGGACCCGGGCGTCGTAGTCGACGTAGAGGCCGACGTCGGTGGAGCCGGGGGCGAGGGCCAGTCCGTAGGCGAACGTGGTGCCCTTGAACCCCGGGTTGTCCTTCGCCACCGCGGCCAGCTGCCCCTGGACGTCGGTGACGAGGTTCTCGGCCTTGCCGCTCTCGCCCAGCGCCGTGCCGATGGTCCGGGTCATCTCCTGCCAGGTTCCGCCGTCCCACGGCTTCTCGAGGTAGGGGAGGGTGGGGGCGATCTGGGAGAGCCGCTCGTAGTCGACGTCGGTGATGCCGGAGTACAGGCCGACGATGAGATCGGGTTCCAGCGCGAGGATCTGCTCGAAGTCGATCTCGCCCGCGTCGCCGTAGTTGAGGGTCTCGGGCAGCGGGCCCCCGAGCTTCTCGACCGTGCTGCGGAACCAAGGGGTGTAGCCCTGCTTGTCGCCGCCCCACTGCTTGTCCACGCCGACGGGGACGGTGCCGAGGGCGGCGACCACGTCCAGGGACATCCAGCTGACCGCCACGACGCGCTTCGGCTTCTGCTCGATCGTCGTGTTTCCGTGACCGTGCTCGATGGTCACGGGGAACGCGGCCGACTTCGCCCCGGACTTCGCCTCCGGGGCGTTGGAGCCGGACGTGGTGCCACCGCAGCCCGCCAGGACGACGACCGCGGCGACCGCAACCGTCAGCGCGCGGACCAGGGCGCCCGGCCCGCGTCGGGCCGGGATGAATATCGACATGTCTCTCCTTGGTTCCGAGGTAAGGCAACCCTCACCTGGAGAGACATTAGGAAGGCTGGAGTCGCTGAGGGGTCGTGTACCGGCCAGGGTGTGTCGTGAATCGGCCATCTGGCGGGCGGGCCTCCGCCCGCGGCGTCGCGGTGGGAGGGGGTGGCGGGCGGTCGGGGGTCAGCGGGCGGCCGGCGCCGGAGCGGCCTGCTCGCGCAGGTACTCCGTCGGGCTGGCGCCGGTGACCCGGCGGAAGGCCGCGCAGAACGCGCTGGTGGTGGCGTAACCGCTGCGGTGTGCCACGAGGTTGACCGGGTGCCCCTGGGCGAGCAGGGCCGTGGCGGCGGACATGCGGACCAGTGAGCGCCACCGGGCGAACGGCATGCCGACGTCGCGGCTGAACGTCCGGGTGACGGTGCGTACGCTCAGCGCGTGCCTGGCCGCCCAGCCCTCCACGGAGAGGTCGCTCTCCGGATCGCGCATGACGTCGTCCGCCAGCACCTGGATCCGCCGGTCCTCCGGCACGGGCACCTCGATCGCGGGAAGGGTGTCCTCCTCCAGCATCTCGATGACGACGCGCTGCGTCCGCAGCCGGAGGTCGTCGGGCATCGCGGTCGCGTCGAGGTGCAGCAGCATCTCCTGGAGCGCACGGCTCACCCGCATCGGGCGGGCGGCGGACCACCCCGGCGGGACGGCCCGTCGTGCCACGTAGGTGTAGCAGCTGATGCCGCCCGCCTCGTGGGAGGCCGCGTGCGGGGTGCCGGGTGGAAGCCAGGCGCCCTGCCCCGGGAGCAGCCGGCGCACGGTGTTCCGGGTGCGCAGGGTGATCGAGCCGGTGTGCGGCCAGACCAGCAGGGCGTCGGTGTGCGTGTGCACGCCCGAGGTCACCGGCCGTGTCGGTTCGGAGTCGTCGAACACCGCGGTGGTGAGCAGATACGGCTCGGCCACCTCGGCCCCGCCGGCCGGGGGTTCGGCCCAGGCCGTCGAGGCCGTCGAGGTGGCCTCGACGTGCGGGTGGCGGGAGGCGGCGATCGGCATGAAGTTAGGTTACCCTAACTATCCCGGGCGGCCGCTGGGCGGCGATGGAGGCGGCCACGGTCATCGCGGACGATGTGCGGCCGGCCGGCCGGCCGGCCGGTGGGGGGCGGGGCGCGGGTTCAGGACAGCCTCGGCCAGGGTGTCGACGGCGGGCCGTAGGCCGCCACCAACGCGTTATGGACGGCTTGTCGCCCCGCCTGCCGGAACGCGCGGGGGTGGGAGTCCACTTCGTGCACCTTGATCGACCGAAGGACGACCGCGACCGCCACCGTGGTGCCGGGGTTCAGCGTCGCGAGCTCCTCCAACTCCTCGCGTACGCCGGAGCCGAAGGCCTCCCGCAGCTCGGCGACCCGGGTGTCCGGCCAGCCCGGCACCGTGCACGTGTCCGCCGTCTCGAACTCCACTCCCTCCTCCCAGGGTTCGAAATCCGCCACCGCCACGGCGAGGGAGGACGGGCAGCCGCCCTGGCGCGCGTACACGGCCTTGACCGCGGACAGGGGGCGGGGAGGGAAGGTCCTGGGCTCGGTGGTCATGCGCGCCACCGTACCGACGCCCCGGCGGCCTCCCCACGGAATATCCGCGGGGAGGCCGCCCGCTCAGGCGTCCCGGCGCAGCTCCAGGGCGCAGCACTTCACGCTGCCGCCCGCCTTGAGGAGTTCCGAGAGGTCCACGCCGACCGGGCGGAACCCGCGCTCGCACAGCCGGCCGGCCAGATCCGTCGCGTTCTGCGGCAACACCACGTTGTACCCGTCCGACGTCGCGTTCAGCCCGAACGCGGCCGCGACGGCTGCGGAGGCGAGGAGGGCGTCCGGAAACAGCCGCCGCATCACGGCCGGACTGCCGGGGGAGAAGGCCGCCGGGCCCTTTGCGGGTGGAGTGTCGACTGGCGCCCTTGCGTCGGACCGCGCCCATGTCCCACCCATGTCCGCCCATGATCGACCCCGCGTCCGGCCCATCTCCGACCCGCGTCCGACCCGAGCCCGGTCCGGGGGCCGATGGTGCCCGCCGCGCCCCGGCGCTACATTCCTGCGGACGGCGGGGCCCCCGGCGGCGAGGCCCTCGCGGGCGTACGGCTCCGAGGGATTCCGCGCCGGCCCGGCCCCTTCGCCCCCGCTCTCCCCCCGAACCTCCGACGGACGGACTGCCCATGCTCTGTACGCGGCTGACGAACGCGCGCATCCTCACGATGAACCCCCACCACCCCGTCGCCCACGACCTGGGCATCTGGCGGGGCCGGGTCGTCGGTGTGGACGAGGCCGTGGCCTCCCTGCCCGCCCGCGAGGTCCTCGACCTGGGCGGCGCCACCGTGCTGCCCGGCTTCATCGACAGCCATGTCCACCTGGCCTGGGCCGGGTTGAAAGCCGGTACGCCGAGCGTCGCCCCGTGCGAGCGGGTCGAGGACATCCTCGCCGTCGTGGACGCGGCGGCCCGGCGGCCGGCCCCGTCCGGCGCCTGGGTGGATGTCGCCGGGTACGACCAACGGGCCCTGGGGCGGCACCTGACCGCCGCCGAACTGGACCGGGTCAGCCACGGCCGCAAGGTCTTCCTGATGCACGACTCCGGGCACGCGTGTGTCGTCAACACCGCCGTGCTGGAGCTGCTGCCGGACGGGACGCCGCACGAGAACGGCTTCCTCGCCGAAAGCGCCATGACCGCCGCCCGTCGACTGCGGCTGCCCTACTCCCAGGAAGAGCTGGCCGACGCGATCGAGCTGGCCGCCCGCGCCAGCCTCGACGAAGGGATCACGGCCTGCGCCGAGGCGGGCGTCGGCGGCGGCCTCCTCGGCCACAGCCCCGTCGAACTGGGCGCCTACCAACTGCTCCGGGACCGCGGCCGACTGCCCCTGCGGGTCCAGCTCATGGCATCCGGCGACACCCTGCGCCCCCGTGCCACCCATGCCGACGACGGGTTCCCCCGGGCCCTGGACCTCGGCGTGCGCACCGGATTCGGCGACGAATGGCTGTCCCTGGGAGCGCTGAAGATCTACACCGACGGCGGGATGATGGCGCGCACGGCGGCGCTCACCTCCCCGTACGAGGGCACGACCGACAACGTCGGGCGCTTCCAGGACGACCCCGACCGCCTTGCCGACCTCATCGTCGACGGGCACCTGGCGGGCTGGCAGCTCGCCGTCCACGCCATCGGTGACCGCGCCGCCGACCTCGCCCTGGACGCCCTGGAGCGGGCCCAGAAGCTGCGCCCCCGCCCGGACGCGCGTCACCGTATCGAACACGCCGGGCTGATCCGCCCCGACCAGCTGCCCCGGTTCGCCGGGCTCGGCGTGAGCGCTGTGGTCCAGCCCAGCTTCCTGCGCCACTTCGGCGACGACTACGCGACGGTGATGGGGGAGGAGAGGGAGGGCTGGATGTACCGGGGCCGGGCCTTCCTGGATCACGGGGTCGCCCTCGTCGGCAGCTCGGACCGCCCCGTCGCGGACGGTTCACCGCTGCGGGCGATCCAGTTCATGGTCGAACGCGCCTCCGTGTCGGGCCGCCTCGTCGGCCCGGACGAGGCCGTCACCGTCGACGAGGCGCTGCGGGCCTACACGGTCGCCGGAGCCCACGCCTGTCGCTGGGAGGGGTCGGCGGGCGCCCTCTCGGCGGGCATGCGCGCCGACCTGGTGGTGCTGGGCGAGGACCCGCACCGCGTGGACCCCTCGCGGATCGGGGACATCGAGATCGTCGGGACCTTCGTGGACGGCAGGGACGCCCGCGCCGCGAGGTGACGCTACGCTCGATGCCATGCGTGCGGAGAGGGTGGAGAAGGCGGAGGGCGGGCCGGTCGCCGAGTGGGTGGCTCTCGTGTCGTACGAGAACCTGCCGGGCGGTCCGCGGCCCCCGTCGGCCCTCCGCGCCTGACTGCGGGACCGTGGCATCGACTGGATGCCCTTCGCCGGGAGTCTCGTCCGCTTCGACCTCCTCTGCGGCGTCGGCGCGGACGGGCACTGGCGCGGTCGGTATGTCGTCCATGTCCGCGCGGACGCGTTGCGCGTCCTGGGCCTGCACCCCGACCAGCCCACCGCTGTGATCACCGGCCCCTCTCCGCCCCGCTGGTGGCATGCCGCCGCCGAGCGCAACGCCGGGCGCGGCCTCGGAGGCTGACGGCCACTCCGTCCGCTCCCTCTCCCAACCGCGTTCACGCGGAGCCTCTTTGAAGGTCGTGGACCGGTCGGCCCGCGCCCTGCCGAAGCCCGGTGGCCGTCGGGCGGCAGGCGGGAGGCAGAACAATACATGGACCTTTTCGTGTTATTTAGGGTGAATGGGGACATCGGCCCGTAGGTTGGGGAGAAACGCCACCCGCGTGGCGTCCCATATCCCCGACCCGCAACCGGCCCGGTGCCGGGCGGCCGCCGTTCCACCGGCCGCCCGGCACCGGCGCCGCAGGTCATGAACGAGGAAAGGCAGGGCAGGTGAACGTGCTGGGGATCATCGCCTCCGGTGTGGCCGCGCTGTTCATCACGGTCGCACTCGCCAAGGTCGCCCGCCGTGCGGCGCTCCGCCCCCACGCCCCGGACGGACGTGCTCCACGGGCCGAAGCGCTGCGCGGGGCAGGCGGTGCGTCGGTCGTGCTCGGCGTCGGCGCGGCGGCCTGCGGGGCTCTGTGGCTCGGCGCCGCGGATGACTCCGCGGGCTCCGTCGCGGGGCTGCTCGCCGGTGCCGGGATCGCCGCCGCGCTCGGTCTCGTCCATGACGTGAAGCCGTTTCCGGCCGTGATCCGCCTCCCCGTTCAGACGGCCGCCGCGATCCTCGTCGTCTGCCTCGCCGGACTGTCACCGGCGGCGGGCACCCTGGCCGTGCTCTGGATCGTCCTCGTCACCAACGCTTTCGCCCTGCTCGACCACGTCGACGGACTGCTGACCACCGTCGGCCTGGTCACCGCCGCCGGGCTGCTCGCGTGCGCCGCCCTCGGTGGAGACTCCGCCCTCGCCCTGCTTCCCGCGACCCTGGTGGCGGGACTGGCCGGCTTCCTGCTCCACAACTGGCACCCCGCCCGCCTCCGGCTCGGCGCGTCCGGTGCGCAGTTCATCGGATTCGCGCTGGCCGCCTCCGGCGCGCTGATCCAGGCGGCCGCCCTGCCGGGCCGCGCCGCGTGGGCCGCGCTGCCGGTCCTGGCGACGGTGGCCCTCGCCGACACCGCCCTGGTCCTGATCTCCCGCCGCCGCGCCGCGCGTTCCCCGCTGCGCGACGCGGACGACCACATCGCGCACCGCCTGCGCCGGGTCCGCGTCACCGTGCCGGGCGCGGCGGTCCTCCTCGCCCTGTGGGCGGCTGTGCCCGTCACCACCGCGACCCTGGTGTACGCGGACCTGCTGCATCCCGCGTTCCTCCTCCTGCCGCTCGCCGGGACCGTGGCCGCCGTGTTCGCCCTGCTGAGGATCCCGGGGTACGCCCCGCCCCGTACCGCCGCCCGGCGCGCCACGGCGCCCGCCACCGGCGCCGCGATCCCCTCCGCCGCGTTCACGCCGGGTGTCACGGGGCAGGCTCCGGGGAAGGGCGCGGCCTCCGCCTCCGCCGGGACCGCCGCGAGGCACCCCACGGTGCCGCCCCCGCCCAGCGGCCGGTCCGCCGCGGTCGCCGCCGAGCGAAGCTGACACCGCCCGGCCCGTGATCACCCCCGCAGCCGGCCGAGCGTCGCGCGGGCCGCGGTGCGCGCGTACGGGGCGAGCATCAGACAAGGCGCCCACGGCCAGGTGTGCCGCAGGCAGTACACCCACCACGGGCGGAGCGGCAGCTCCTGTACCGAGGTCGCGCGGCGCAGAGCCTCCCGGACGCCGATCCCGGGCTCCCGGGATCCGGGAACGCCCGGCCCGCCCACGCACTCACCGGCGTGACCCGGCGCGACGAACGCGCTCACTCCGGCCCGCCGCGCACGGCAGCCGTGGTCGTAGTCGGCCATCCGGTGGCGGAAGACCTTGTCGGGGTCCCCGACGAGGTCGTACACGGCGCGGGGCACCAGGACCACGCGCCCGTCGTACGTGTCGCAGGGCTCGGGCCGGTGCTCGCCGGGCTCGACGAGCGCCAAGGACCGGCCCCGCCGGCCGGAGTACACCGTGTCCCCGTACGCGTTCCGCACCGCACCCACGACGACGGCCCCGGGCCCGGCCACCCCGGCCGTGCGCAACAGGGTCGCGAGGGCGTCCGGGAGCAGTTGGACCCCGTCGTCGAGCCAGAGCTGATGCGTCCACGCATGGGTCGGCCCGCCGGGCGCGCCGCCGAGCGGACCGCCGCCCCCGCCGCCGCTCCGGCTGTTGCGGCTCGCGACGCGCAGCGCCTGGTTGCGGGAGACGTCCGCGCCCACCGACATGACCTCCACCGCCGGATGCCGCAGCCGGACCGCTTCCGGCGTACCGTCGGTGCTGCCGGTGTCCACGAGATGCACGCCCAGCGTCGTCCCGGCGGGGAGCCCGCGCTGTTCCTCCAGGGCGCGCAGCGCGGACAGGGTGCGCGCGCGGCGGTCGTGACTCGTCATCAGCACGGCCAGGTGAACGGAGTGCACAGCGGGCTCCTCAGCTCCTCAGTCTCATCATTCATACATAAAAGACGATATTCCGCATAGGCTGGGCGGGTGAGCGCCGAACCGTCCGCGAACCCGCTCGGGCCGGCGTGGGGATCCATGTCCCCGCGCCGGTCCGGCCGTCTCGTGCCGGTGCTCGCCTTCCTGCTGGCCGTCCTGTGCGTGGCGACGGTCGCCCTGGCCGCGACCGTCCGGTCCACGGTCGCCTCGCCCGGCTTCTACCAGGCGGTGCTGGACGAGGAGTCGGCCTACGACCGCCTCTACAGCGAGGTGCTCGTCGACCCGGAGACCTCTCCCGTCACCCGCGACCTGCTCGCCCACCTGCCCGTGCCCGAGGCGCTGGTGACGTCGAACATCAAGGTCGTGCTGCCGCCCGCCACGGTCCGGGCCCTCACCGACCAGCAGATCGAGGCGGTGACCGGCTATCTGCGCGGTGACCGCGAGGAGCTCCGGCTGACCGTCGACCTGGCCCCGGTGCTGGAGAACCTCGCCGATCTCGCACGCGTCTACTTCGGCGACCTGGTGGCCAGTATCCAGGGCCGCGAGCAGCCGGACTTCGAACGCTTCACCGCCGACCTCGCCACGGCGCTCGACGCGCTCAAGGAGGGCCGCGCCCCGAACCTGCCCACGCTGCCGCTCACCGAGGACCAGGCCGACCGCGCCGCCGACGTCCTCCTCGCGGCGGTCCCGGAGCGGGAGCGGCCGGCGCTGCGCCCCGAGATCGAGGTGGCCCTGGGGGAGGGAGACGTGTCGACCGCCCTTGCTGCCACCGCGGCCGCCGCGCTCTCCGACGGCTCACGGACCGCCGCCGCCGACCTTCGTACGGCCCTCCAGGACGGTACGTGGGACCTCACCGACACCCTGACCACCGCCGGGACGGACCTCGCGGCCCTGGAGCGGGCCCGTGAGGCCATCGGCCTCCTGACCCTGGTGCAGGCCCTCGCCCTCGCCCTCGCACTGGCCGCCCTCACGACGCTCTGGTTCACCGGTCCCGCCGCCCCGGCCCGCCGGCTGATGCGCCTGGGACAGGCGCTCGCCTGCGCGGGCGTCCTGACCGCCGCGGCCGTGCTCCTGGCCCGGCCGGTCACCGGAGGACACCTCCTCACCACACCGTCCTCCTGGGCCCCGAGCGTCACCTCGCTCATCGACGACCTCCAGCGCAACGCCGTGGACCAGGCGGTCGCCACCGGGCTGAGCGCCGCCCTCACGGCCCTCCTCGGCGGAGTACTCCTCACGGGGGTGGGCTGGGCGCTGCTGGTGCGCCCGGGCCGGATGCCGACCCCGACAGCGCTGCGGACGACCGCTGGGGGCGTGGCCTGTGCCGCACTGGCCGGCGTACTGCTCGTGCCGCCCGTGTTCGGCCCGTCCGCACCCCGCCAGTGCCTGGGCAGCAGCCGCCTGTGCGAACTGCGCTACGACGAAGCCGCCTACCTCACCTCGCACAACGCCATGTCCACCACCGCGGACCGGTTCATCGGCCCCCTCCAGGACCCCGACATCACCACCCAACTCAACACGGGCGTCCGGGCCCTCCAGCTGGACACATACCGCTGGGAACGCCCGCAGGACATCGCCGCGCGCCTCGACTCACCGGAATTCACCCCCGAGCAACGGCGCCTGATCTCCGGTGCCATCGACCGGGCCAACCCGCCGCGCGAGGGACTCTGGCTCTGCCACGGGGTCTGCCGCGCCGGGGCCGTCGAGCTGGTCCCGACCCTGGAGGACATCGGCGACTGGCTGCGCGCCCACCCCACCGAGATCGTGACGCTCATCGTCCAGGACGACGTCAGCCCCGAGGACACCGAGAAGGCGTTCCGCGCCGCCGGCCTGGAGGACCTCCTGCACACCCCCTCGGCGGACCCGGACGCCCCGTGGCCCACCCTGGAGGAGATGATCGACAGCGGTCGGCGCCTGGTGGTGTTCGCCGAGAAGGCCGACGGTCCGGCGCCCTGGTACCGCAACTTCTACCGGTACGCAATGGAGACCCCGTTCGCCTTCCGGAGCCCGTCCGAGATGACGTGCGCGCCCCACCGGGGCGGCACCGGGAAACAGCTCTTCCTGCTCAATCACTTCATCACGAACGCGGGCGGCAGCCGCCTGGACGCCGGTCGCGTCAACGCCCGCGACTGGGTCCTGGAGCGGACCCGGGCCTGCGAGGCGGAACGCGGCAGTCCGGTCACCTTCATCGCCGTCGACTACACGACGGTCGGCGACGCGCTCGGCGCGGTGGACGAGCTGAACTTCACCCGGACAGAGCGCGACTGACGAGACGTCACCGACGCGGCGGATCTCTGTCCGACGTGCCCGCCGTCCGAAACCCCGGGGGAACCACGAGGGGAGCGTGAGAGGCTACCTTCCCAGCGGCTCCCCACCGTGCGGACGGAGCCGGACCACTGCCGACAGATCGGGAAGACAGCGCCCATGACGCCTCCGAGCGACCCAGCACCGCACGGTGCTCCCGCCGCCGTTCCCGCCCCCGGCGACGGGCGCCGACAGCAGGGCGCGGGCCGTCTGCTGGCCGTGAGCGACCTGCACGCCGCGGTGACCGACAACCGCGCCATCGTGGAGTCCCTGCATCCGACGTCCGACGCGGACTGGCTGATCGTCGCCGGCGATGTGGCGGAGACGCCCGAGGACATCCGGTGGACGCTCGGACTCCTCGCGGAGCGCTTCGCCCACGTGATCTGGACCCCCGGCAACCACGAGTTGTGGACGCTGCCCAAGGACCCGGTCCAACTGCGCGGCCAGGCCCGCTACGACCACCTCGTCGAGCTGTGCCGGGACCTCGGAGTGACGACTCCGGAAGACCCGTTCCCGCTCTGGCCGGGCCCGGACGGACCGGTGGCGATCGCGCCGCTCTTCCTCCTGTACGACTACACCTTCCGCGCCCCGGGAACGCATACGAAGGAGGAGTCGCTGGCCGTCGCGCACGAGTCCGGCATCGTCTGCAACGACGAATACCTCCTGCACCCGGACCCCTATCCGACGCGGGACGACTGGTGCCGCGCGCGGGTCGCCACGACCGGACGCCGGCTCGCGGAGCACGACACCGGGATACCTCTCGTCCTCGCCGGGCACTGGCCGCTGGTCCGGGAACCCACGTCGGTGATGTGGTACCCGGAGTTCGCCCAGTGGTGCGGCACCGAACTGACCGCCGACTGGCACCGCCGCTTCAACGTCACCGCCGTCGTCTACGGACACCTGCACATTCCCCGTACGACCTGGTACGACGGGGTGCGCTTCGAGGAGGTCTCCATCGGCTACCCCAGGGAGTGGCGTGAGAGAGGGCACCCGCGCGGCCTGCTGCGGCAGATCCTCCCCTACGAGGGCGAACCCGCCCCACCGGCCCGCACCGACGCCGAACCGTCCGCACGACGGCGCACCCCCGGAGGCTCCTCATGATCGAGCGGCTGCTGCCCGCCGACATCTCCTGCGCTGCCACCCGCGCGGAGACCGTCCCCGACGAAACCCTCTTCCCGGAGGAGGAGGCACTGATCGCCAAGAGCGTGGCCAAACGCAGGAACGATTTCGCGACGGCCCGCGCCTGCGCCCGGCGCGCCATGGCCCAACTCGGCCTGCCGCCCGTCGCCGTGCTCCACGGTCACCGGGGGCGACCGCTGTGGCCCGAGGGGATCGTCGGCAGCCTCACCCACTGCGACGGGTACCGGGCGGCCGCGCTGGCCCGTGCGACGGACGTGCTGTCGTTGGGCATCGACGCGGAACCGCACGCCCCGCTCCCCACCGGCGTGAGGGAGTTGGTGACCCTGCCCGCGGAACGCGAGCGGATCGGTCCGCCCGCACCGGAAGGCACGGGCGAGATCCACTGGGACCGTGTCCTGTTCAGCGCCAAGGAAAGTGTCTTCAAGACCTGGTACCCGGTCACAGGAGTCGAACTCGACTTCATCCAGGCAGATCTGACGTTCCGTCGAGTCGACGATCCGAGGGGCGGCGAGGGGCTTAAGGGCGGGTCGGCCGCCGAGGGCACGTTCGCCGCGCGTCTGCTTCTCACGGACCCGGCCCTGCCGACGACTCTGCACGGGCACTGGCGGATCGAGGACGGCATCGTCGCCACGGCGGTGCTGGTCCGGCCCGACTGGCGGGTGATCGCCGGAGTGTGACGTGCAATCAGCCGGTGCGCGGTGCGCGGTGCGCGGTGCGCGGTGCGCGGTGCGCGGTGCGCGGTGCGCGGTGCGCGGTGCGCGGTGCGCGGGAGCGTTCGGCGGGGCGGCCGGGGAGCGCGTTGCGTGTGAGGTCCGGCGGGTCGTGCGAGGGCTGCGCGGTGGCGTTCGGCAGGCGCTGGGGGCTGTAGGGGGTGGTGCAGGGAGTCCAGCCGGCCGGGGGCGTTGACGGTGGCGCGGTGACTTTCAGCCGGCCGGGGGAGCGGTCAGCGGGCGGCCCAGTGCCACGTTCCACCGGCCCGCCCGCCCGCTGAGTCCGGTGAGCGTCAGCGGGGCGACGTCCAGTCGCCAGAACGCCTCCAGCGGCAGCCGCAGGCCATGGACGACCACCGCCCGTACGACGGCGGCCTCGGCCACGGCCAGAAAGCCCGCGCCGGGTGCGTCCGGCCCGCCGAGGGAATCCAGCCACCCTCCGATCCTTTCGACCAGATCCCGCAGCGACTCGCCGCCGTGCGGAGCCGCCGAAGGATCGCCGAGCCAGGCGGTCAGCTGAGCGGGTTCGGCGGCCGCCACATCGTCGAGGCGGCGGCCGGACCACCGCGCCAGGTCCCAGCCGGTCAGGGCCGGTTCGGTCCGCGCCGTCAGGCCGAGCGCCTCGGCGGTCCCGCGGCACCGCTCGGAGGGGCCGCTGAGCGCGATTCCGGCCGCGGGCGCCGCGCCGGCCGCCGCCAGCGCCCGCTCCCGGCCGGACCGGTCCAGGGGGGCGTCGCCGTCGAAGCGGGCCTCCCGCAGTGCGGCGTTCATCGCCGGTGAGATCAACGTCACCCGAACTGTCATGTCCCTGCCTTCACTTTCCCATCAGGGGCCCCAGGACCCTGTCGTCCCATGGAATCCGCGCTTCGCCACCCCGCAGATTGGACCATGGCGGTGCCTGCGCGCAGGCGGTATGGTCACGTCGACCATGACGAGGGTGCGACGGAAGTCCGGTGGGAATCCGGCACGGTCGCGCCACTGTGAACCCGCGCCCGCGGGGAAGTCAGACCCGGCACCTTCGTCCGAGGCACCACGACAGGGACGCGTGTTCCCACAGGAGGTTCTGCCATGGCACAGTCCGCCGTTCCGGCGCCAGGGGCATCCACGGTCGCCCCGATCTCGGCGAAGGCCATTGCCCCGTGGGCGGTCTTCTTCGGCATCCTCATGCTCGTCCTGCTGTACTTCGTCGGCGCCGAACAGGGCGCCACCGCGCTCATCTCGGGCGAAGGCGTCCACGAATGGGTTCACGACGGCCGTCACCTGCTCGGCTTCCCCTGCCACTGAGGCACCTGAGCAACCAGGTAATCAGCGGACACGGGAAGCAAGAGGAATCAGGAAAATATCGTGAACTCCACATCTGTCAGAGCTCTGCTCGTGCGCGGCATGCTCGCGGGCCTGATCGCGGGCGCGTTCGCGCTCGCCGTGGCCTACTTCCTGGGCGAGTCCCAGGTGGACGCGGCCATCGCCCTCGAAGAGGCGCACAGCCACGACCACGGCGGTGGCGAGGAGTTGGTCAGCCGCACCACGCAGGCCACCGGCGGACTCGCCACCGGTGTTCTGGTGTTCGGCGTCGCGGTCGGCGGGATCGCCGCCCTCGTGTTCTGCTACGCGCTGGGCCGCATCGGCGACTTCGGCCCCCGGGCCACGGCGGCGCTGATCGCGGGTGCCGCCCTGCTCACGGTCTACGTCGTGCCGTTCCTCAAATACCCGGCGAACCCGCCCGCCGTCGGCAACCCCGACACCATCGGTGAGCGCACCGCCCTGTTCTTCCTGATGGTCGCCCTCAGCGTGCTGCTGGCCGTCGCCGCCGTCATCATCGGCAGACGGCTCGCTCCACGCCTGGGCAACTGGAACGCGACCGTCGCAGCAGTCGCCGGCTTCGTCCTGCTGATCGGCCTCGCCTACGCCTTCCTGCCCTCCTTCGACGAAGTGGGCAAGGACTTCCCGGCCGGCCTGCTGTGGGAGTTCCGGCTCTCCACGCTCGCGGTGCAGGCGACGCTGTGGACCGTGTTCGGCGTCGTCTTCGGCCACCTCACCGAACGGTTGCTGGCGCCCGCCGCCCTTGCCTCGACGCACCGCACCGCGAGCGCGGTGAACTGAGCCGGATCGTCCTTGCGTGTGCGTACGCACACGCAGGCGCGCACGCACACGAAGGAGCCCGCCGGGCGTGGCCCCGGCGGGCTCCCTCGCGTCCGGACAGCCGCCGAGGCGGGTGGCGATCGGCGGGTAGCAAGGTTCACAGCGCTGCTACGGCGGGGACCTGAGCCAGGGGGCAGCGGGCGGGGAACAGAGGTCTTCATGGCGCGGGGGAGGAGGCGTCGTGGTCGCGCAGGCCGTCCTCGGTGCGGCGTGCCGCGTTGCCGACGATGCGTTCGAGGCCCTGCTGCACGTCGTGTTCCGTGCTCCCGTGCGGTGCGTACGCGGAGACCGTGAGCACGAGGTCGCCGTTCCACAGGAGGAGGGTGCGGCCGGGTCGGCCCCGGTCGTCGGCCGGTATCGCGTAGGCCGCGTCGTGGACCTTCTCGGGCCCGCGCCCGTGAGCGCGGTCGAGGTCCTCCTTGACGCGGTACGCGTGGCCGGCGGCCTCGGGGTCCTCGTACACCGAGGCCCTGGTGCTGAGCTTCCAGAACGTGCCGTCGGGAGCCTTCAGGTCCGCGAGGCAGCCGGTCTGCCGGTAGAGCGGCCGTGCCCCGTTCTCGCCGAGGTCCTCCCGGGCGTCGGAGGAGGCGGAGTCGGTGGTGCTGCCGAGGGTGAAGCCCTCGGCGGGCGCCGCGCCCGTGAGGAGATCGCACGGTCTGCTGGTCCAGCTGTGGACTCCCGGCGGGCGAGCGGCCTGCTCCGCCGCCTCTCCGCTCTTTCCCTCATCGCCGCCGGAGCAGCCGGCCGAAACCGCCACCGCCAGCCCGATGAGCGCGGCCGACCGCGCCCGGCGTAACGCCGCACTCCTGGATCCGTGCATCTCCCACCCCTTCGTCCTGGAGATCCCATTGTCCGATGCCGGTATCGGCGGGTAAAGGAGACCGGGCCCGCACCGAGGGGTGCGGGCCCGGCCGCTCACACGGGGCGGCTCAGGAGAGGGCGCCTCCGGGGCCGAAGTCGCCGCTGAGGGCGGCGGCCATCCGCAGATGCGGAGCCGCGTCGGCGGTCCGCCCCTGGCGCTCCAGCGTCCGGCCCAGCATCAGGCGCGCGTAGCTCTCCACCGGGTCGAGCTCCAGAACGGCCCGGAGCTCCTTCTCCGCCCTACCCAGCCGGGCGGAGTGGTAGTAGGAGCGGGCCAGCAGCAGCCTCGGGGCGACCTGCCTCGGCTCCTCCTCGACGAGTCCGCCCAGGATCCGCGCGGCCGTCAGGTACTCCTTGGCCTCGAAGAACATCTGCGCCCGGTCCCACCGGTCGGCGGCGGTGCCGAACTCGTAGTAGGTCTCGGTCTCGCTCACGTGTCCTCCTTCGTGTGGTGCGGGCCGGTTCCGGGCCGCCCCGCCGTACGTTCAGCCATGACAACATCGCACAATGGTTGAACATTCCACTAAAACTTTGGCGTGGGACCCGGTGCCGCACGCCCCTACGGGAATAGGTTGAGCGCCATGAGCAATCTCGATCGCCAGGCCACGCCCTCCGTCTGCGGAGGGCGCGGCTTCGTCGTCGCCGAACCCGTCCGTGAGCTTCTCGCCCCCCGCCGCGTCCAGCTCGGCGAGAGCACCGAGGTCCGCCGCCTGCTGCCCAACCTCGGCAGGCGCATGGTCGGCGCCTGGGCCTTCGTGGACCACTACGGCCCCGACGACATCACCGACGAGCCCGGAATGCAGGTCCCGCCCCATCCCCACATGGGCCTCCAGACCGTCAGCTGGCTCCACGACGGGGAGGTTCTCCACCGGGACAGCCTCGGCAGCCTGCAGACGGTACGCCCCCGCGAACTGGGCCTGATGACCTCGGGGCGAGCCATCAGCCACTCGGAGGAGAGCCCGAAGGAACACGCCCGGCTCCTGCACGGGGCGCAGCTCTGGGTGGCCCTTCCGGAAGCGCACCGCACCATCGAGCCGCACTTCCAGCACCACACGGACCTGCCCCTCGTCACCGCCCCCGGCGTGTCCGCCACCGTCATCATGGGCGAACTGGACGGTGCGGCCTCGCCCGGCACCGCGTACACCCCGATCGTCGGCGCCGACGTGGCCCTGGCCGGTGGCGCCGAGGCCCGCCTGCCCCTGGACCCCGACTTCGAGTACGCGGTCCTGTCCATGTCGGGCGAGGCCGAGGTCGACGGCGTCCCCGTGCTGCCCGGCTCGATGCTCTACCTCGGCTGCGGCCGCACCGAACTGCCCCTGCGCGCCGTCTCCGACGCCGGCCTGATGCTCCTGGGCGGCGAGCCTTTCGAGGAGGAACTCGTCATGTTCTGGAACTGGATCGGACGTTCCCACGAGGAGATCGCCCAGGCCCGTGACGACTGGATGAACGGCACCCGTTTCGGTGAGGTGAAGGGCTACGACGGCCCTCCGATTCCGGCCCCCGAGCTGCCTCCGGTGCCGCTGAAGGCGCGGGGGAGGGTGCGCTGAGCCGGGTTCACCGCCCGAACTGCCCTCAGGCCGGCCGTGCACCCGGTCAGCGCGACGGCCACCAGGAGAATGAGGACCCCGCGCAGGCCGACCCTTCGCCCCGGTGCCCGGGAGAGCCGAGTGGGCAAGGCGGCTATCGGTGAGGACGAGTTCGCAGGGGGCGAGGAGGCCGCCGCCCTTGTCGCTCCCGCCCCCACCACCGCCGGGGATGACGCCGTCCGGGCGCTGGGTGAGGTGCCGCCGCACGTAGCCGGCGACCATGCAGGCGCCGTTCTCCGCCCTACGGCGTGACGGCGTGACGGCGGTCGCGGGACGGCGCCGGCCGCCATAGATCTCATGGCCCACCTCTCCGTACGCCAAAAGGATGCGAGAGGTGCTTCCCTCGCCCAGCTATCGCCCGAGCCGGGTAGAGGTGACAGGGACAGAGCAGGCCGTACGACCCCCCGGAAAGAGAACGGCCATGACAGAACATGACCACGCCCGGGCTCCGCATCCCGGCCGACGCGCCCTGGTACGAGGCGCCGCGGGCCTGGTGGGAGCCGGAGGCCTGGCCGCAACGGTGTCGGTCAGCCCCGCTTCCAGCATCTCGACGAGCGCTTCCGGCGATGGCCGGGTGCCGTTCCACGGTGCACATCAGGCAGGCATCCTCACCCGGCAGCAGCCGTTCGGCGGTTTCGTCGCGTTCGACGTGCTCGCGCGCGACCGGACAGAATTGGCGGCCCTCTTCAAAAAGCTCACCACGCGGTGCCGCACCCTGACAGCGGGTGTCACACCGAAAGACCCGGACGTAGCGGCGGTGCGCGGCCCGCAGGACCGGCTGACCATCACCGTCGGCGTGGGCGCGTCGCTGTTCGACAGGCGGTACGGACTGGAAGGAGTGCGGCCACCCGGACTCGTGGACATGCCGGAGTTCCCCGGGGACCGGTTGGACTCCGAACACAGTCACGGTGACCTCTCCCTGCAGATCTGCGCCCAGCATCCCGACGCCGTCCTCCACGTCGTACGCGATCTGGCCCGGGAAACCGCGGGGCTGCTGCGAACGCGGTGGCGGGCCGACGGCTTCCTGAACCCACCGCGACCCGAGGGCGCTCCGCGGTCATTCATCGGCTTCAAGGACGGCACGGCGCACCCCGACACCACATCGAAGCGAGAGATGGACCGGCTTGTCTGGGTCGGCCACGAGGGACCGGCCTGGGCGCGCGGCGGCAGCTACCAGGTCCTGCGCACCGTGAGGTTCCACGCGGAGGAGTGGGACCGGGTCCCGACGGCCGAGCAGGAGCAGATCTTCGGCCGGCGCAAAGCCACCGGTGCACCGCTCGACGGGCGCAAGGAAAGCGACCTGCCCGACTACGGGCGGGACCCAGAAGGCCGAATCACGCCGCTGGACTCCCATATCCGCCGGGCCAATCCGCGTACCCAAGGAAGCGAGAGCTCGGTCCTGCTGCGCCGAAGCTACAACATGGACCGAGGTCTCGCGCCCGACGGAACGCTCGACGTAGGGCTGCTCTTCTGCTGCTACCAGCGGGACTTGGCCAGGCAGTTCGCGACGGTGCAGAAACGGCTGGAGGGCGAGCGGTTCGCCGACTTCAGCATTACCACGGGCGGCGGCTACTTTCTCGTACTGCCGGGAGTGGCCGACGACTCGGACTTCTACGCCTCCGCACTGCTCGGCCAGGGAGGGGCCCGTAAATGATCTTCGAACGCCTCCGGGCGGCGCGTCTCAGCTCAGCGATATCCGTATCAGCTCCACCGCCGCGGTTCGTCCGCGCACCTGGCGAGCCGGACAGGCGGTCCTTTCTCAGCTCGCGGCGCTTCCGCTTCCGTCACCGCCGGAACGGCACAGCCTCCGGAAGTGATCTTCCCGCAAATCTCCACCGCCGACACCATGCGCTTCCTCTCCCGGCCGGAGGCATGCGAAGTCGCAAGCGAAGAAGTCCGTCCGAGCTTGGCTGTCCACCCGCCGCGTGCAGTGGTCCGAAGCCGGAGTGTCGGTGCCCGGTGGTACCTGTAGGGCGTGGAAGATGCGATTTCGGTTGCGATGGTCGGCCTGCGTGAAGCCTTTCCGGCAGAGGTCCGTCACCGACCTTTGGACAGGGAAGAGCTTCTGGTGTGGGAGCGAAGACACGGGGTGGTGTTGCCCGAGCCGTATCGCACTTTCGTGACCGAGGTCGCTGACGGCACCGACGACGGTCCGCCCGACGAGGGGGGACTGCTGCCCCTGGGAGAGAAACCGGACAGCTGGGCCGTCTGGGAAGCGGACTGCTGGTTGAGCCCGGTGCCGTTCGACGGCACCGCCCTACGCCTGCCCGGCCGGCCCTTCCCTCTTGAAGAGGAGTGGCAGTGGGAGTACGAGTACGACACCCGCCACTCGTCTCCATTGCACCAGACCTACCAGCACGGCTCCGTACTGCTGGGCAGCGACAAACCCGGTGAGTACTGGACGCTGGTGGTGACCGGGCCGCAACGCGGCAGGGTGTGGTGGCTCGGAGACGGATGCGCCGCACCCTATGCCGACGGCCCGTCCGATCAGCCGGGGGGCGACTTCCTGCGCTGGGTGAGGGACTGGCATGTCGGACAGGGCTGGTGGCGGGCCGAGTAGCGCCTCCGACGCAGGTCGCGGACTCGACGTCGGCGACCGCGACATCCTGGTCGTCTCCGACACCGGCACCGCTGAACCTGATCGGCGGGCCGGGCACGTCATTGTTGGAGGCGGCGACCGCAGTCGCGCGAGTGGGCTTCCGGAAACCAGGCCTGCGAAGGAACACCCCCTGCGGGTGCGGGGACGACTGGATCGGTCAGGCGCCGGCTCCCGGCGGCAGCGCGCATCACGTACTCCTCGCTGGTCGAAACGTATAAGTGATGTGTCCCACAGCGGAACAAACGCGAGAACACGCAACGCTCCGCGGGTCATACTCATTGTCATGACACCGACGGCCATATCCGTGGGCGCCTGCTGCTCGTTGCTGCGCACAGGCCTCAAGTGCCCGGCCGGGATGTCGCGTTCGATCGACCGCTCGGGCTCGTCGACGCCGAGGGCGGACCGGTGGACTGTCCGGTGTCGATGCGAAACCCTCCCGCCGGGAGTGGGGCCGCGTGTTCGTCCCGATCCGGGCCTGCCTCGCCTCGTGCCCTCACTGCGGCACCCTGGCGTGCCGCGCCGATTTCCGCTCGATCCGCAAGCACACCTGTACCCACCGCGGCTGGTCCTACGGCCCGGCCGACGCGCTGGTGAGCGTGTCGCAGCGGTCAGGCCATCCCGAGTCGTTCGATACCACCGAGTGGGATCTGATCGAGGTGCTGTCGGTCGCACCACCCCGCCCATTGACCTTCGGCACCCGGAGTCCGGAGTCGGTGCCGCTGCGGGAGCCGCTCGGGAACGTGGCCCGGTGCGGGGACACGATGTTCGACCACGATGATCAAGGAGCGGTCATAGTCGGCCGGGTTCACGGGTGGGCGTTGCACGGGTGGGCGTCGGAAGACAACTGGAGGCCTGCTCCGTGCGGGCTCGGGCAGAATTCTCGCGTTCGCTCGCGATCTTCTGCCGCGGTGTCATGCCTGGGTGGCGTGGCAGGAAGGAGTTCGTCATGAGCCTTCGAGCGCTCGCCCGCATGTACGCCGACGGCGAGATATCGACGACGGGGGTACTGGCCGAGCTCGACAGACGCGTGGACATCCCTCTGTCCGAGGGGCAGCGCGGCCTGTGGGCGCTTGCCAAGATGGAGCCGGAGACGTACGCGTACAACGTTCCCGTGTGCTTCTCGTTCGCGGACGTGGATACCGCCACGCTTCAGGCCGCGTTCCGCGACACGCTTTCGCGGCATCCGCTTCTCTCGGCCTCGGTGCGCGAGACGGATGACGGGCCGCTTCTGTCCCACGGAGATGCGGACGGCTTCTTCGTCGAGTACGTGGACATATCCGACGTGCCGTCCGGTCGGGTGGTGAACTCTTTGACGGAAAGGGCGAGGCGGCCGTTCGACCTGGCCGCTGATCCCTTGACCAGGTTGACTGTCCTGCGTCGCTCCGCGTCCGAGGCCTACGTTCTGCTGGTCGTTCATCACCTCGTGATCGACGGAGTGTCGGGGCGTCTCGTCGCCGACACGCTGTTCCGTTCGTACCGGGCGCGGGTCGAGGGGCGGGACGTGCCGATCGAGGTGGGCTCCGCCTCATTCGGTGAGTTCGTCGCGTGGGAGCGGGATGTACTCGCCGGCGAGCGTGCCGAGGAGGACCGCGCGTTCTGGGTGCGGGAGCTCGCCGGCGCGGACGTGCTCACCGGGTTACCCTCACAGGTGGCTCTGCCGCCGGACGCGCCCCATGTGGGCGAGGTACACAGCAGCCGGCTGTCGAAGGAGCAGACCGCCGCCATCGCGGCCTTCACCGCTTCACAGGGGATCAGCCCGGGGATCTTCTTCCTGGCGGCCTTCCTGACTCTGCTGCACCGGTACACCGGAAGCGAGGACCTCGTCATCGGGATGCCGGCGGCCGGGCGCCCGACGGAACGCTTCGACCCGGTCGTCGGCTGCTTCGTCAACACGCTGCCCGTCCGGAGCAGGCCGAACGGCTCCGAGGCGTTCGCTTCGTTCGCCCGGCGCGTGCAGTCCACGGTGCTCGAAGTGCTCGAGCACGGGACCTACCCGTTCCACCGGATCGTGGGCGATCTCGGTGCCCGGGGCGTGAATCCGCGGTCGCCTCTCTACCAGATCGTGTACAACTACCAGGATTCCGCTCTCTCCGGATACCTGGACGATCGGGCCCGCGCCACCGGAGAGACGGACTTCGAGCTCGTCGACGGGCTGTACCAGCTGGGTGAGTACGACCTCACGGTGGACGTGGCTCCCGGTGACGGGTTCCTGGTGAACTGGAAATACCACCCCGACGCCTTCTCCGCCCACGCCGTCGCGGGCATGGCAGAACACTTCGCCACCCTGGTGGGCAGCATCCTCGACTCGGACGGGCAGTCGCCGATAGGCGGGCTGAACCTGCTCGACGAGGAGGAACGACGCCTCGTCATCGAGGAATGGAACCGCACCGAGGCCCCCTTTCCCGCGCACCGGACGTGCTGGGACCTCTTCGCGGAGCAGGCAGAGGCGAATCCGGACGCCCCGGCGGTCACCTGCGGGGAGCGGACTCTCACCTATCGCGAACTCGCAGAGCACAGTTCGGCGCTGGCACAGGCGCTGACGCGTCGAGGCGTCGGCCGCGGAGACGTTGTGGGGGTCTGCTACGAACGGTCGATCGACCTTGTCGTGGCCCTCCTCGCCGTCATGCGGCTGGGCGCGGTGTATCTGCCCCTGGACGGCCGGCTGCCGGCCGAACGCCTCTCCTACATGGTGGAGGACAGCGGCGCGCAACTCATCATCTGCCATGAGGCGGTGATGGACAGGCTGGCCGCCGTGGGCGCGCCGAACGCGAGACTCTTCCTGACGGACCGCGCGGATGATCGGGCCGCCTGGGCACGGGCGGCGGCGGGGGAGACGACCGCCGATGCGCCGGACCCGCGAACCTCGACACCTCCGGCCGCCTACGTCATCTACACCTCGGGCAGCACGGGGAAGCCCAAGGGCGTCGTAGTTCCGCACGCCGCGCTGACCAATTTCCTGCTGGCCATGGCGGACACACTGCAAGTGGCGTCCACCGATCGGCTCTTGGCCATCACCACGCACAGCTTCGACATCGCCGCCCTGGAGCTCTACCTCCCGCTGATCACCGGCGGGCAGGTCGGCGTCTGCGCATCGGCCACGGCCGCCGACGCCACGCTGCTGGCCGAGAAGATCGCCGACTGGCGGCCCACCGTCATGCAGGCCACTCCGGCCACTTGGGCCATGCTGGTGCGCGTCGGATGGCAGAACACCGAGGGCGTCAAGGTGTTGTGCGGCGGCGAGGCGTTACCCGATGGCCTGAAGGACCAACTCGTGGCGCGCGGCGAGGCATGGAACCTGTACGGGCCCACGGAGACGACCATCTGGTCCGCGGCCAAGCGGCTGCGCCGTGAGGAGCCGGTGACCATCGGCGGCCCCATCGCGAACACCCAGCTGTACGTCCTCGACCAGAACCTGAGCCCCCTGCCTGTCGGCGTGACCGGCGAGCTTCACATCGCAGGCGACGGGGTCGCGCTCGGCTACCACCGGAAGCCGGAGCTGACGGCCGGGCGCTTCCTGGACAACCCGTTCGCGCCCGGACGGCTGTACCGGACCGGAGACCGCGCGCGCCGGCTGGCGAACGGCGAGATCGTCGTCCTGGGCCGGATGGACAACCAGGTCAAACTGCGCGGCCATCGCATCGAACCCGGTGAGATCGAGGCGGTGCTCGACGCCCGCCCGGAGATCGGCCGAAGCGTCGTCCTGCTTGAGCAAGTGGGCCTGTCGGACAGGCTCACGGCCTACTGCACCGGGAACGGGGACGCGCCTGTCGACGCCGCGCTGCTGCGCGCGGAACTCGCCAGGACCCTCCCCGCCTACATGCTGCCCGCCGCATTCGTGGCCCTGGACGCCTTTCCGCTCACGGCGCACGGCAAGGTCGACCGGGCGAAACTGACCGAGGCCGCCCGGACGGCGCCGCGCCCGGCCGCCGACAGCCCGGTGGCAACGCTCGACATCGAGCGGACCGTGCGCGGGATCTTCGAAGAGGTGCTCGGCTCGCGTGAAATCGACCGTGCCGCGGGCTTCTTCGACATCGGCGGAGACTCGTTCGCGGCCATCGAAGCGGTGGAGCGGATCAACCGCGGGTTCGGCTGCTCATTGCGACCCACCAGCCTTTTCGCGCACCCGTCCGTCGCGGCGATGGCCCGGCACCTGACGGGGCTGTTGCCCGCTGGACAGGCAGCTGCTGGAGCGGCACCTGCTGGACAACCACGCGCGGCGCAGTCGGTCGAGCCCGAGCAGCACCCTGATCCGCGCCCTGCCACTCCGGCGGCCGCCGACGCCTCGCTCGGTGACGCGATCGCGGTGATCGGCATCTCCTGCCGGTTCCCGGGAGCCATGGACCACCGCGCATTCTGGTCCGAGCTCGTGGAGGGGCGCAGCGGCGGCACCTCCTGGTCGGTCGAGGAACTGCGCACGCTCGGAGTGCCGGAGGAGTTGATCACCCGACCCGGATACGTGCCGCAGCGATCGGTCGTGGACGGCAGGGCGGAGTTCGACGCGGCGTTCTTCGACATCTCCCCCCGCGACGCCGAGTTCATGGACCCACAGGCGCGCTTGCTGTTGCAGCACGCGTGGCAGGCGCTGGAGGACGCCGGCTACCGCCCGGAGGACGTTCCCGGGACCAGCGTCACCACGTCCACGAGCACGAACTTCTACCACGCCCTCCTCCCGGCTCTGATGGCGAACGCCTCGGGCCCCCGGGTCCTGGCGAGCTCCGAGACCTACGCCGCGTGGCTGTTCGCCCAAGGCGGCACGGTGCCCGCGATGATCTCCACGAAGCTGGGTCTGCGCGGCCCCAGCATGGCGGTGAGCACCAACTGCTCCTCGGCGCTGAGCGCGGTGCACGTCGCCTGCCAGGGACTCCTGTCCGGCGATGCCGACCAGGCGATCGTCGGCGCGGCCAGCCTGTTCTCCGCGGGGGAACTGGGATACGTCCACCAGCCGGGTCTGAACTTCTCGAGCGACGGGCGCAGCCGCGCGTTCGCCGACGGCGCCGACGGCATGTCCGGCGGTGAAGGCGTCGGCGTGGTCGTCCTCAAGCGCGCCAGCGAGGCGATCGCCGCCGGCGACCACATCTACTGCCTGATCCGCGGCGTCGCGGTGAACAACGACGGCGGCGACAAAGCGGGGTTCTACGCGCCCGGTGTGCGCGGCCAGGCCGACGTGATCCGCAAGGCGCTGGACAAGGCGGGCACGGACCCGTCCACGATCAGCTACGTCGAAGCGCACGGTACGGGCACGAGGCTCGGCGATCCCATCGAGGTCGCGGCTCTGACCGAGGCGTACCGCCACTACACGGCACGCAGCCAGTACTGCGGCATCGGCTCGGTCAAGAGCAACATCGGCCACCTGGACGCGGCCGCGGGGATCGCCGGCCTCATCAAGGTGGCCCTGGCCCTGCGGCACGGAGAGGTTCCGCGGACCCTGCACTGCGACGCGGCGAGCTCGGAGATCGACTGGGACGCGTCGCCGTTCTTCGTGGCCGACCGGAATCTGCCGTTGGACGGCGACGAGCCAGCGCGGGCGGGACTGAGCTCCTTCGGCATCGGCGGCACCAACGCGCACGCGGTGCTGGAACAGGCGCCGACCGGTGCGCGGGCCGCCGGACGCCCCGGCCCCCAAGCGGTGGTCCTCTCGGCCCGCGACGAGGAGCGTCTCGGCGTCCTCGCGCGGCAGCTTCTGGAGTTCCTGCCGGGATACCGGGACGCGCACGGAGATCTGGCGTCGCTCGCGTACACGCTCCAGGTCGGGCGGCGGGCGATGGCCGAACGCGTGGTCTTCGTCGCGAACGACGTGGACGGGCTGATCGCGACCCTTCAGGACTACGTCGAGCGCGGGGCGCGCGGACCGGTGTTCGAAGGTACGGCCCGACGGCCCGAGGACCAGCTGCTCGGCCTCTTCGTTCGCCCCGGGGAGCTGCGGGACCTGGCCGCCAGGTGGCTCGAACACGGGGAGTGGGACAAGATCGCGCCCCTGTGGGTCAACGGCGTCGACGTCGAGTGGCACGCCTACCACGGCGCCAATCCGCCGGTGCGGGTGAGCCTGCCGACGTATCCGTTCGCCGCGAAACGGTACTGGCCGACTGGAGAGGCGGCGCCGGTTCCTCGGGCCGCCGACCCGCTCGACGCGGCATCGTTGCTCGTGGCCGCGGCCGGGCCTGAGAGCGTCGGGACGTTCCTGTCCGGTCGCGCGTCCACCACGGACGAGATGGACAGCCTCGCGCGTCCGCTCGTGCTGGCCCAGCTCGTGGCGGCGGGACTCTTCGACGCGCCCGTTCGTCGCGACCTGATCGGGCAGGGGATCACGCCGTCCTTGGCCCAGTGGCTCGACCACACGGTGACCGTGCTGCTGAGCCACGGGGAACTCGTGCGTGAGGGCGAATTCGTTGCGCCCGGGAAGAGTGCGCCGGGCCTCGAAGAGGCGTGGCGTGCTTGGCGCGCGTGGAAGGATTCCCGTGCCGAAGATCCGGAGCCGGCGGCCAAGACCGGCCTGACCGAGCGCATGATCGAGGCCCTGCCCGCGATCCTGTCCGGGCGGACGAAGGCCACGGCGGTCATGTTCCCGGGCGGCTCGTTCGAGCTGGTCGAACCGGTCTACCGGGGGAACGCGACGGCCGACTACTTCAACGACGTGACGGCCGGCGCGGTGCGCGCGGAGGCGGACGCCCGCCGCGACGGGATCCGGCTGCTGGAGATCGGAGCGGGCACCGGCAGCACCAGCGAGCGCGTTTTCGCCCGACTGACGGGCCGCGACGTCGCTGAGTACCGCTACACGGACATTTCGAAGGCGTTCCTGATCGACGCGGAGCGGCGGTTCGCCGACCACGTGCCGTACGTGTCCTTCTCGGCCTTCGACGTGGAGCGGGTGCCCGGCGCACAGGGGCTCGGCGCGGGCGACTACGACATCGTCATAGCCAACAACGTCCTGCACGCCACCAAGGACATCGTGCAGGCAGTGCGTCATGCCAGAGCACTGCTGCGGCCCGGCGGGGTCCTCGTACTCAACGAACTCGCCCGGAACGACTGGTGGTCGCACCTGACCTTCGGGCTCCTCGAAGGGTGGTGGCGGTTCACGGACGGAAGGCGTATGCAGGGCGGACCGGCGCTGTCCTCGGACGCGTGGCGCGAAGTGTTGCGCGAGTGCGGGTTCGACACGGTGGAACCGCTGGCGGAGTCCGCCCGCGACCTGGGCCAGCAGGTACTGCTGGCGCGTGCCGGTACGCCCGTCCCACGCCGGGATCCGCTGCCCGCAGCGCCCGGTTCGCTTCCGGAGCATGTCCGCACGACCGTCGAGCGGATCCTCGCCGAGACGCTGAAGCTGACCGCGGACGAGCTCGCGTCCGACAAGCCCTTCGCCGACTACGGACTGGACTCGCTCACCGGGGTCTCCCTGGTGCAACGGCTCAACGAGTCGCTGAGCACTGACCTCGATCCGAGCGTGCTGTTCGAGAACCCGTCGATCAGGAGGCTGACGAGCTTCATCGTCGACGAGGGAGGCGCCGCCATCGTGGGCGCCGTACCCGAGCCGTCCCCGGTACCCGAGCCGTCCCCGGTACCCGAGCCGTCCCCGGTACCCGAGCCGTCCCCGGTACCCGAGCCGTCGGCCGTATCCGGACCGTCCGCGCTACCTGAACTGTCCGCCGCATCCAGGCCGTCCGGCGGCGGCCGGGAGCCCGTCGCGATCGTCGGCATGAGCGGCCGGTTCCCGGGCGCCAGGGATGCCGACGAGTTCTGGGACCTGTTGGCCTCCGGCCGGGACGCTGTCTCGAAGGTGTCCCGCTGGGACCTCGCGTCGCTGGGCAGCGTCTGCCTGGACGGCGGCCTCCTCGACGGCGTCGACGAGTTCGACCCGCTCTTCTTCGGGATCTCCGGTGCGGAGGCCCTCTACATGGAGCCGCAGCAGCGGCTGTTCCTCCAGGAAGCGTGGCGGGCACTGGAGGACGCGGGCCACGCGGGCGAGTCGCTGGACCGCGACCGGTGCGGCATCTACGTGGGCTGTGCCGCGGGCGACTACCTGGATCTGACGGGGCCGTCCGACTACCCCGGCCAGGCACTGTGGGGCAACATGAACTCGCTCGTGCCGTCCCGCATCGCGTACTACCTGGATCTGCACGGGCCGGCGATCGCGGTCGACACCGCGTGCTCCAGCTCGCTGGTCTCCCTCTACCTGGCGTGTCAGGCGCTGTGGGCGGGCGAGGTCACCACGGCGATCGCGGGCGGGGTCTACGTCCAGAACTCGCCGCGACTGTATCTGGCGGCGTCGCGGGCCGGGATGCTCTCCCCGACAGGCCGGTGCCGTTCGTTCGATCAGGCGGCCGACGGATTCGTGCCCGCCGAGGGAGTCGGCGCGCTGGTCCTCAAACGGCTCTCGGACGCCGAGGCGGACGGCGACCACATCCACGGAGTGATCCGTGGAATCGGGATCAACCACAACGGCACGACGAACGGGATCGCCGCGCCGAACGGGACCTCGCAGGAACGGCTGATCCGGCAGATCTACCAGGACTTCGCCATCGACCCCGCGGGCATCGGGTTGGTCGAGGCGCACGGCACCGGAACCAAGCTCGGCGATCCGGTGGAATTCCGGGCGCTCGATCGCGCGTTCCGCGGCTTCACGGACGCCGAGCGGTTCTGCTCGCTCGGCTCGACCAAGGCCTCCATCGGCCACGCGCAGGCCGCGGCCGGCGTGATCGGCGTCATCAAGGCGCTGCTGGCGATGAGGCACGAGGTGATCCCCGGTCTCCCCCATCACACCGAGACGAACTCCAGCGTCGCGTTGGCCGGCAGCCCGTTCTTCGTACACACCGAGCCGAGGCGGTGGGCCGTGCCGGAAGGCGGCAAGCGGCGTGTCGCGGTCACGTCGCTCGGCGCGAGCGGCACCAACGCCCACGCCGTCATCGAGCAGTCGTCGGAGCCGCCCACGCCGCCGCGGAGCAGGCCGGACGGGGACCGGTTGATCGTGCTGTCGGCGGCGACGGAGCACGCCTTGCGCGACCAGGTGGCCCGGCTCGCGCGCCACTGCCGCGAGCATCCGGATCTCGATGTCGGCGACGTGAGCCACACACTTCTGCTCGGCCGCAGGCACCTGCGGCACCGATGGGCGCGTGTGGTCCGGGACATCGCGGAACTGGAAAGCCGGTGCACCACCTGGCTCTCCGCGCAGGACGTTCCGGCACCGAGCGCGGACTCCAGGTTGCGGGCGCTCGCCCAACAGTTCCTCGACGGTGCGGTACCGGATTTCGCCGAGTTGTTCCGCGACAGCCGCTACCGCCGCGTCCCGCTGCCCGGCTACCCCTTCGCGGGGGAGCGCTATGCGCTGCCGATCCGCGCGGCGGCGGACGACGGGCCGCGGCGCTATGGAGGAGTGCTGACCGGCGACGAGTTCTACCTGCGTGAACATCGGGTGCGGGGAACCGGGATCGCCCCGGGGGCCATGTATCTGCAGTGGGCCGCGGCAGCGGCGAGGCGCCCCGCGGGCGACGCGGTTCGCCTGCGTGACATCGTCTTCCTGCGACCCCTCTCGGTGTCGGGCGGGCCGCGCGCCCTGCGGGTGGACCTCCGGGCGGACGGCGGCGTCACCCGGTTCACGGTGTCCTCCACCGAGTCCGCCGGAGCCGAGCCCGTTCTCCATTGTCAGGGCGAGGTGTCCGCCGAGGAGCCGACGGCCGCGCAGCCGCTCGATCTGCCCGCGCTGCTTCGGGATTTCCGGACCACGGAATTCGACCCCCAGCGGTTCTACGCCGAGTGGCGGGATCGCGGCATCGCCTACGGCCCCACGTTCCAGGGGGTCGTGGCGGTGCACCGCCACGACACTGCGGTGCTCGCCGAACTGCGGCTGCCCAGCACGGCGTCAGGAAGCGTGGACGGTCCCGTCCCGCACCCGGCGCTGGTGGACTCGGCGATGCAGTGCATGCGCTTGCTCGACGGCGACGATCGGGTCGGGTTGGTGTTCACCATCAAGTCGGCCGAAGTCCTCGCGCCCGGCGCGAGGACCATGTGGGCCCTGATACGCCGTGCCGAGGACGACCGCGGCGCCGACCGGATCGACATCGACCTCGCGACCGACGACGGCACGGTGTGCCTGCGTCTGCGAGGCATCGCGGGCCGTCGAGCCGAGCAGACGCCGGAGCCGGCGGACGGCGTCGCCACGCTGATACCGGTGTGGGATCCCCTCCAGCGGGCGGAGTCCGCCACGTGGCCGCGGAGTTCCGCATCGGTGGGCATCATCGCGCCCCCGGGGCAGGCGCGGGACGTTCTCCTCACGCGCCTGCCGGACGCGCACGTGGTCGCGGACCCGTCGCGGCGTACGCACGACGACCTGGAGGCGTCGCTCCGGTCGGTCCCGGAACTCGACCATCTGATCTGGGTGGCGCCCAGCGCCGTGGACGACCGGTCCGGTGCGAGTATCGTCGAGGACCAGTCGAGCGGCTCGCTGCATGCCTTCCGTACGGTGCGAGCACTTCTGGCCGCGGGGTACGGCGATCGCCCGCTGGGTCTGACGCTGATCACCGAGCGGGCGCACGCCGTCCATGAGGCCGAGGTCGTCGACCCGGCGCACGCCGGAGTCGCCGGCCTGGCCGGGTCGACCGCGAAGGAGTACCCGCACTGGCGGGTGCGGGTGGCGGACGTCGAGGACCACGACGCGCCTTCTCTCGCCGCGGTGCTCGACCTGGCCGCGACCCCGGACGGCGACCTGCGTATCCACCGCGACGGCCGGTGGCACGAGCAGCGGCTGATGGCCGTTCAGCCGGCCTCGCCGACGTCGTCCCGGCTGCGGCAGGGCGGCACCTACGTCATCATCGGCGGGGCGGGCGCCCTTGGCACGGTCATCAGCGAGTACCTGATCCGCCGCTACCAAGCCCAGGTGGTGTGGCTCGGACGCAGGCAGCAGGACGCGCGAATCGAAGCCGCGATCGCTCGGGCGGCCGGCGCGGACGGGCCCACCCCGCTGTATCTGCGGTGCGACGCCGCCGACCTCGCGTCCCTGCGCGCGGCGAAGGACGAGATCGCACGACGGTTCGGCGCGGTGCACGGCGTCATCCACTCGGGACTCGTGTTCTCGGGCGCGAGCCTGGCCCGGATGAGCGAGGCGCAGTTCGAGGACGTGCTGCGCGGCAAGGTCGACGCGAGCGTCCGGTGCATGCAGGTGTTCGGCGGCGACTCACTCGATTTCGCCCTGTTCCTGTCCTCGATCAACTCCTATCTCAAAGCCATCAAGCAGGCGAACTACGCGGCTGCCTGCACGTTCCTCGATTCGTACGCACTGACGGTGCGACGCCACTACGGCGCTGACGGCAAGGTGCTGAATCTGGGCTACTGCTTCAACAACGCACCCACCGAGGGAGAACGGGGCGCGGTGGTCGGAGCGCAGGCGCCGCTCATCCAGCCGGACGAGCTGACGGCGGCGATCGAACGGTTGTGCGCGGCGCCGGTCGGCAGGCTGACGTTGATGAAGTTCAGTCCCGCGCTCAACAACCGGGGAATCGTTCTGGGCGACGACGAAGTCATCCTCCCCACGGCCGTGCCGCCGGACGCTGTGCCCGCCGACGTCCAGGAACCGGCGGCGGCGCCGGGCGGCGAACTGGAGTCGCTGCGCGCCCGCGTCGCAGAGCTGACCGCGCTCGCGATCTGATCGCGGCCTTCGAAGGGACTGATCATGAAACAGCTGCTGCTCGACTTTCTCTGGTCCCACCTGCGCACGCTCGGCGCGTTCCGTGAATCCGGGCAGACTCCGGAGGCCGCACGGGAGTCGGCAGGCCTCGCGCCGGGGTACGGCGGCTGGTTCGACGAATGCCTGCGCGTCTTCGAGGGGGCCGGCTACATCGACCGGCGGGACGGCAGGATCCTGCTCGACGACGCCGTGCGGTATCGGCCGCTTGAGCAGCTGTGGCGCGAGTGGGAGACGAAGAAGCCCGCGTGGCGGAAAAATCCCGACCTCGCGGCCACCCACCTCCTGGTGGAGACCACCTTGCGTGCCTTACCCGACATCCTCGGCGGACGACGACCGGCCACCGACGTCATCTTCCCCGGGGGATCGCTGGAGCTGGTGCGGAACGCCTACGCGACCAACCCGGCGTCAGCGTTCTTCAACCAGGTGCTGGCCGCAGACCTGGTGGCGCGGCTGCGACGGCGGGCACAGGACCTGACGGCGGATGCCGCGCGAATACTGGAGATCGGCGCCGGCACGGGGGCCACGAGCGCCGTCGTCCTGGAGGCGCTGCGGTCCGCGCGGATGGACGTGCGCGAGTATCGCTACACCGACGTATCAAGGGCCTTCCTGAACCACGCGGAGCGTTCGTTCGGCGCGGCAAATCCTTCGCTGACCTGCGGAATCCTGGACATCGAGCGTCCGGTGGCGGATCAGGGCCTCACCCTCGGCGGGTACGACGTCGTGGTCGCCGCCAACGTTCTGCATGCCACCCGGGACATCCGCCACACCCTCCGTAACACCAAAGCGCTTCTCCGGCCCGGCGGACTGCTGGTCCTGAACGAGCTGACCGCGAACAACCTGCTCAGCCAGTTCTCGTTCGGTCTCCTCGACGGATGGTGGCGCTACGAGGACCCGCATCTGCGCATCCCGGGCAGCCCGCTGCTCTCCACGGCGCACTGGCGGCACGTCCTGAAGCAGGAGGGATTCCGCGCGATCACCCTGCCGGCGCAGGAGGCCGACGATCTGGGACAGCAGATCATCGTGGCCGAGAGCGACGGCGTCATACGGCAGGCGACGGCCGTGCCGCGCCCGTCCGCGCCGCACGTGGCGCCGGTGCGCGAGAGTGCGGCGCGGGCCGTGGCCGACCGCAGCGCCGGGAGCGAGCCCGGAGGCCGGCTGCGCGCCCACATCGAGGCTGTCGCGCTCGATGTGCTGGCAGAGGCGCTGGACATTCCGCGGACGAGGATCGGGCGGGGCGAGCCCTTCTCGAACTACGGGCTCGATTCGATCTTCGCGGTGAACGTGGCCCGGACCCTCGGCGGGACGCTCGGCATCGACCTCGACATCACTGTGCTGTTCGAGCACAACACCCTGGCCGAGCTGGGCGAGTTCATTGTCTCCGAATACGCCGAGGATCTGCGGGACGTGCTTCCGCCGGAGTCCGCACCGCCGGGCCGGGCACCCGATCCCGTGAAGCCTCGACCTCGGTCTGAGCCCGACGAGACCGCGTTCGACGGCATGGCGATCGTCGGCATGTCCGCACGCTTCCCCGGGGCCGACGACGTCGACGAGTTCTGGCGGATCGTCGAGCAGGGCAGACGGTGCATCACCGCACCGCCGCAACAGCGTGTGGACTGGGCGGGCCACGGCGACGAGGCAGCCGCGTTGCGGGGAGGATTCCTCGACGGGGTGCATGAATTCGACCCTCTCTTCTTCCGTATGTCGATGACCGAGGCACGCCAGGTGACGCCGGAGCTGCGCCTGCTGTTGATGACGTCGTGGAACGCCGTCGAGGACGCGGGCTATCGGCCGGCCGAGCTGCGGAACCGGCCCACGGGTGTGTTCGTCGCCACGACGCAGAGCGAATACCGGCCCGCGGACATGGACCTGATGAGCCTGCCGTCGCCCGCGATGGTGCCGAACCGGATCTCGTACCTGCTCGACCTCAACGGCCCCAGCGAGCAGTGCGACACGACGTGCTCGTCCTCGTTCGTGGCCCTGCACCGGGCGATCCGATCCATCCGGGACGGCGAGTGCGAACAGGCGCTCGTCGGCGGGGTGAACCTGGTGATGTCGCCCGCGGGTTTCGGCGGAATGAGGGCCGCGGGGATGCTCAGCCCGCGCGGCGACGTCCGGCCGTTCCAGCAGGGCGCCGACGGAACAGCGCGCAGCGAGGGCGTCGCCGCCGTACTGATCAAACCACTGAGCCGGGCCATGGAGGACGGGGACTTCGTCCACTGCGTCGTGCGCGGCACCGGCGTGGCCCACGGCGGCAGGGGCGTGTCCTTCACGGCACCGAACATCAGGGGCATGAAGGCAGCCGTCGCGCACGCCTACGCCGACGCCGCGATCGATCCGGGCGCCGTGGACTACATCGAGACCCACGGCATGAGCTCGATGCTGGCCGACAGCGCGGAGCTGGCGGCGCTCGGCGCCGGATTCCGCAGCGAGGACGACAGCGAGGACGACAGCGAGGACGTGACGTATCTGGGCAACGTGAAGCCCTGCATCGGACACACGGAGGTGGTCTCCGGCCTGGCAGCGCTGGTGAAGACCGCGCAGGCGATGCGGCACGGCGTGATCCCGGCGCTCCCGGGCTTCGGCCGGCTGCACCGCGACCTCTCGCTCAAGGGGACGCGGCTGCGCATCGCCGAGCGGAACCTGCCGTGGCCCGAGCGCACCGACGACGCCGGCCGGCCGCTGCCGCGCCGCGCGAGCATGCACAGCTTCGGAATCGGCGGCGTGAACGCGCATGTCGTGCTGGAGCAGCACATCGCCTCCGCGAACCTGGACGACGACCCGGGTCCGCAGGTCCTCGTGCTCTCCGCGCGGAGCGTCGACGCTCTGCGCGAGCGGGCGCGCCGGCTGATGCCTCGGCTCGCCGAAGCGGATCCGCGCTCCTGGGCGGACATCGCGTACACGTTGCAGGTCGGCCGCGAAGCGATGAGCTGCCGGCTGGCGTTCGTGGCGCAGAGCACGGACGAGGCCGCTCGCACCCTGGGCGGCTGGCTCGACGGCGACCCGGACACGCACGCCCACGTGGCGTTCGCCGACGGTGTCGATGCTGCTGTCGGCGCCGAGCACGACGGGAAGCCGACGCGGCTCGACCACGTGCCGGAACACTGGGCCGCGGGCACGCTCATGGACTGGGACCTGATGCGTAACGGCGCTCGACGCAGGCGGATCGCGCTGCCCGGGTACCCCTTCGCACGTCTGGCCTGTTTCGCCGAGCAGGTGCCACCGGCGGATCAGGCCTCGCACACAGGCGTCGGCCCTCCGGACGGCGAAGCCTTCGTCGCCGACCTCGTCGCCTCGGTGCTGGGCCTGCCGCGCCACGAGATCGACGGCACGAGGTCGCTCGCCGACTACGGCCTCAACTCCCTTCTTCTGGTCGCGATGCTGGGCCGGATCAGCCATGTGTTCCCGGGTTTCCAGCCTGACTGGTGGCAGCCGCACGACACGTTGAACGACGTGGTCGCGAGGCTGCCCGAGGTGCGGGCCCGCTCCACGCGCGGGCCGGCCCCGGAGCTGGTGCGCCTCAACGGCGCGAACGGGGGCAGGCCGGTCTTCTGGATCCACGGCGCCCTCGCGGGCGTCGAGTCCTACCGCACGATCGCCGAGCGGATCGAGCGCCCGTTCTACGGCATCCAGGCCCGTGGCCTGCTGAGCGAGGACGCGCCGATCGAGGGCCTCACGGCCATGGCCGAGTACTACACCGAGGTCATCCGCTCGGTGCAGCCCGAGGGACCGTACGACGTCGGCGGATTCTGCCTCGGCGGCATCGTCGCCTATGAGGTCACCCGGCGGCTGCAGGCACAGGGCCAGGACGTGGCCTCGCTGACGATGGTGGACTCGCCGGACGAGACGGGTCTGGCGAAGTCGAACGCGAACGGCTTCCAGTCGGCGCGGAGCGCGGCTCTCCAGGTCGTCAATTCCCTGCTCTGGCCGGCGGGGGAGAAGGACCCGGCGGTCCTGCGTGCCCGTCTCGTCCACCGGGACGAGGTCGCGGAGGACCTGGACGAGGACTCCTTCGTCACCCGGCTCGCGGAGCTGGCGGCCGAGCGCGGGCTCGCCATGAGACCTGCCCAGATCGTGCGGTTCGTCAGACGCAACATGGCGATCCAGCTCGCCTACCGGCTAGGCGAGCACACCATCAGGCCTCTGCCGCGGCCGGAAGCCGTGGTGTGCACCTACTTCCACAACCGGCGCGGGCTCTTCCTGGGCGAGGCCGAACCCTACTTCCAGATCGCCGGTGAGACCTTCTCCCTCGACCACGTCAACTACCAGCAGGACTGGGGGCGCGAGCTGCCGGGTCTTCGCCTGGTGGAGATCGACGCCGCGAACCACATGACGATCCTGAACGACGCGGAGCCGCTCGCCGCGATCGAGGAGACATGCCTGGCGCTCTACGCGCCCGACGAGATCGGGGCTTCCCGTGGCTGACCGTACCGCCGCCCGGACGTACGACCGCCACGAGCCGGTGGCCATCGTCGGCATCGGATGCCGACTGCCGGCACGGATCGAGGATCCGGCCGCACTCTGGCAGGCTCTGCTCAAGGGTGTCGACGCGGTGCGACAAGTGCCGGCCAACCGGTGGAACGCCACCGCATGGGCCGACGCGGAGGCGTCCGGCTCGGCGGCGAACCGTCGAGGTGGATTCCTCGACGACGTCACGGGATTCGACGCGGAGTACTTCGGCATCCCATCGGCCGAGGCACGGCAGATGGACCCGCAACAGCGGATCGCCCTGGAGGTCGCGTGCGCCGCGGTGGAGGACGCGCGCCGGTCCACGGCGAGTCTCGCGGGCACGCGCACCGGCGTCTTCATGGGCGCGATGTGGCAGGAGTACCCGCTGTTCACTCAGGGCGCCGCCGAGGCGATCCACGCCCACTCGGCCATCGGCTGGGACAACTCGGTGATCCCGTCCCGCATCGCCTACGCGCTGGGGCTGCGCGGCCCCGCGATGGGCGTGGCGACCGCGTCGAGCTCCTCCTTGGTCGCGGTGCACCTCGCCGTGCAGAGCCTGCGCTCCGGCGAGTCGGACTTCGCACTGGCCGGCGGCGTCAACCTGATGCTGCATCCGAACACCTCGGTGGCCCTGACGAAACTCGGCACCCAGAGCCCCGCCGGTCTGTCCCGGGCCTTCGACGGCGACGGCGACGGCTACGCCCGGGGCGAGGGCTGCGCGGTGGTCGTGCTGCGTCGGCTGTCCGACGCGCTCGCAGACGGCGACCGCGTCTACGCGCTGGTGCACGGCAGCGCCGTCAACAACGACGGTGCGACGGACGGACTGACCGCCCCCGGCCACCAGGCGCAGACGGAGGTGCTGCGGTCGGCGTGGCAGAACGCCGGCGTCGCGCCGGGTGCGGTCTCGTACGTCGAGGCGCACGGGACAGGCACGCCCCTGGGCGACGTGACGGAGGCGGGCGCGCTCGGCACCGTGTTCGGGCCCGACCGGCCCGCACCGCTGCGCATCGGCTCCGCGAAGACGAACTTCGGCCATCTGGAGCCGGCGGCCGGCGTGCTCGGGCTCGTCAAGGCCGCGCTGGCGGTGCACCACGGCGTCATTCCGCCGAGCCTGCACTTCCGCACACCGAACCCGCGCATCGACTTCCCCGCCCAACGTCTGGAAGTGGTCACCGAGGCAGCCGCGTGGCCCGCCGGGCCGCGGTTCGCGGGGGTGAGCAGCTTCGGATACGGCGGCACCAACGCGCATGTCGCCCTCGGCGAGGCGCCAGAGGGCGACGCGGTACCGGCCGCACCGGAGGCGGGCGGTCCGGTCTGCCTGCCGGTGTCCGGCACGAGCCCGCACGCGCTCGCGCGCAACGCCGCACGGCTGGCGAACCACCTCGGGCAGCCCGGGCCGAGACTGTCCGACGTCGCCCACTCGCTGGCGACGACCCGCACGCACCACCCCACGCGCGGCGTGGTGATCGCCCGCACGACGGACGAGGCGGTGGCCGGTCTGCGGGCGCTCGCCGCGGACGAGAGCCACGAGGCAGTGGTGACGGGCGCGGCTGCCGGTCGCGGCCGCGTCGCGTTCGTCTTCCCCGGCCAGGGCGCCCAGTGGTGGGGGATGGGCCGGTCGCTGTGGGAGCAGAACGACGCGTTCCGCGAGGCCGTGACGGCCTGCGACGAGGCCCTCGCCCCGCACACCGGGTTCTCGGTCGCCGGGGTCGTCCGGGGGCAGGACGGTCTCGCGCCGCCCTTCACGCGCACGGACGTGGTGCAGCCGGCGCTGTTCGCGATGTATGTCGGCCTGGCCGCGATGTGGCGGGCCTGGGGCGTCGAGCCCGCGGCGGTCGTCGGCCACAGCCAGGGTGAGGTGGCCGCGGCGGTCGTCAGCGGGGCGTTGAGCCTGGCGGACGGCGCTCGCATCGTGGCGCTGCGCGCTCGGGCCGTGCACGACCACGCGCCGGACGGGGCGATGGGGCTCGTGGAGCGTCCGGTGGGCGAAGTCACCGAGGAGCTGGCGGCCTACGGCGAGGCGCTGTCCGTCGCGGTGGTGAACACCGCGCGATCGACCGTCGTGGCCGGTGACGCCGAGGCGGTGGACCACTTCCTCGCGCGGATGGAGGCCACCGGCGCGTACTGCCAGCGCGTGGACGTGGACTACGCGTCGCACAGCCCGCACATGGATGCGCTGCTGCCCGCGCTGCGCGAGCAGCTCACGGGCCTGGCCCCCGCGGACGCGGGCATCGCCTTCTATTCGAGCGTGACGGGGGAGCGCGCAGCGGGGCCGGAGCTCGACGCGGACTACTGGTGCCGCAACCTGCGCCGGCCGGTGCGCTTCGACCGCGCGCTGGAGCGCCTGCGAGCGGACGGGTTCGGGACCTTCGTCGAGGTGAGTCCGCATCCGGTGCTCCAGATAGCCCTGGCGCAGGGAACCGAAGCCGACGGGGCGGCCGTCGTGGTGGGCAGCCTGCGCCGCGATCACGGCGGTGTCGAACGGGCGCTGCGGGCTCTGGCGGAGCTGCACACCCAAGGGGTCCCCGTACCGTGGAAGCGTGTGTTCCCTGCCTCGGACACGCGCAGGGCGGACCTTCCGACGTACGCGTTCGAACGGCGCAGCTACTGGCTGGACGAACACGACGACGCGATCCCGGTCGTCACCAGTGGCTCGTGGCGCGAGGACGTGACGGCGCTGCCCGAACCCGAGCGCCCGGGGTCAGTGGTCGCACTCGTCACGGAGGAGGCCGCGGCCCTGCTCGGCCGGCCCGCGGAGGACGTGCGCCCCGACATGACGCTGCGCGAGCAGGGTTTCGACTCCCTCATGGTGGTCGAACTGCGCAACCGGCTCAGCGCACGGACACGTATCCCCCTGCCCACCGTGCTCGCCTTCGACTACCCCACGCCGCGAGCCATCGCGACCCTGTTGCTGACGCACGCCGAAGCGCGGTACGAGGCCCCGGAAGCCCCGCCCACCGTCGCCGCGGCACCCGTGCGGCCCGACGATGACGACCCCGTCGTGATCGTGTCCATGGCCTGCCGGCTCCCGGACGGAATCGACACGCCCGAAGCGTTCTGGGAACTGCTCGTCGACGGCCGCGAAGCCTCCTCTCCGTTCCCGCAGCGCTGGGACGGGTGGGATCTCAGCACGATCGAGGAGGCGGAGCGCGCCGCCACCGGCAGGCGTTTCGAGCGCAAGGGCGGTTTCGTACGCGACGTCGAGGACTTCGACGCGGCGTTCTTCGGGCTCAGCCCGCGTGAGGCGCTGTCCCTGGAACCGCAGCAGCGGCTCGTTCTGGAAGTCGTATGGGAGGCACTGGAGCGGGCCAATCTGCGCACCGCGTCCCTCGAAGGCAGCAACACCGGCGTCTACCTCGGCGCGATGAGTTCGGACTACGACGTAGCCCGGCGCTGGGACGTCGGGAGCAGCGACGGCTACAAGATCACTGGCAACGGGTCGAGCCTGATCTCCGGGCGGGTGTCCTACACACTCGGCCTGTCCGGGCCGGCGCTCACCGTCGACACCGCGTGCAGCTCGTCGCTCGTGGCCCTGCGTCTGGCGTGCGAGGCGCTGCGCAGCGGCGAGTGCGACCTGGCGCTCGCCGGCGGAGTGACCGTGATGAGCACCCCGCAGATCTTCGTCGAGTTCAGCCGCCTCAACGGGCTCGCGGCCGACGGCCGCTGCAAGAGCTTCGCCGACGACGCCGACGGGACGAGCTGGGCGGAAGGCTGCGGCGTCCTGGTGCTCAAGCGGTTGTCGGACGCGAGGCGCGACGGTGACCGTGTGCTCGCCGTCGTTCGGGGCACCGCCATGAACCAGGACGGCCGCAGTCAGGGGCTCACCGCGCCGAACGGCCTCGCGCAGCAGCGCGTGCTCCGGAGTGCCCTGGCCGACGGGGGACTGGCCCCGGCCGACATCGACGCCGTCGAAGCGCACGCCACGGGCACCGTGCTCGGCGACCCCATCGAGGCCGGTGCCCTTGCCGCCGTGTTCTCGGGCCGCGTGCGACCCCTGCACCTGGGATCGGCCAAGTCCAACATCGGCCATGCCCAGGCGGCCTCCGGCGTCATCGGCGTCATCAAGATGGTCATGGCGCTCCAGCACGAGTCGCTGCCCCGCACGCTCCACGCGGAGAGGCCGAACACCCGGATCGACTGGACCGGCGGCGAACTGGAACTCCTGCGGCAGCCGAGGAAGTGGCCGCGGACCCGGCGGGTGCGTCGTGCCGGCATCAGCTCCTTCGGCATCAGTGGCACGAACACGCACGTCATCATCGAAGAAGCACCGGAGACCGTCGTCGCGGACCGGCCCGGCCCCGGTCTCGTCCACCCGTTGGTGATCTCGGGCACCGACGCGGCCGCCCTGCGTGCGCAGGCCCGGCACTGGGCCGAGTGGCTCGACGCGCGGCCCGCCGCGTCGATGCGGGACATCGCCTACACCTCCGCCGTCGGCCGTACGCACTTCGACGCGCGCGCCGTGGTCTTCGCGGACAACGCCAGGGACGCCGCCGAAGCCCTGCGGGCGGTCGAGCCCGGCTCCGGCACGGCGCCGGGGGAGATCGTCTTCGTATTCGGCGGCCAGGACGCGCAGCCGCCAGGGACGGAGAGTCAACTGCTGGAGCAGAGCGCGGTGTTCCGCGACACCGTGGCGGCGTGCGACGCGGTCCTGACGCCGTTGACCGGCTGGTCCGTGCTGAAGGTGCTGCGCGGCGAGGAGGACGTCAACGGTCCGGACGTGCTGCCGTGCACGCTGTTCGCGACCTACCTCGGACGTGCGGCGCTGTGGCGCAGTTGGGGTGTGGAGCCGGCGGCGGTGGTGGGCGACGCGCAGGGCGAGGTCGCCGCCGCCGTGGTGTGCGGGGCGTTGAGCCTGGAGGAGGGCGCCCGCGTCATCGCCCGTCAGGCTCGCGCGCGCTCGGGGGACGCGGTCGGCGGTGCGATTTCAGGGATCGTCCCTGCCCGGACTTCCCTCCCCTTCCGTTCGCGCCTGACGGGCGAGGTCGTGCCGGGTCCGGAGCTCGGCGGCGACTACTGGTTCCGCGACCTGCCGGAGACGGAAACGGAAACGGAGACGGAAACGGAGCCGGAGCCGGAGCCGGAGTCCATGGGGCTCGACCGCGCGCTGGAGCGGCTGCGCGGCGAGGGCTTCGGCGTGTTCGTCGAGGTCGGCCCACCCTCCGAAGGCGCCTCGGACGGCGTGGACCAGCTCTGGCGAGCGGCCGCCACGCTGTTCGAGCGAGGCTTCCCCCTGGACTGGGAGCGGGTCCTCGGCTCCGGTGGCGCCGGCAAGGTCGACATCCCGACGTACGCGTTCCAACGCCGACGCTTCTGGCTCGGCGAACTTCCGGCCGGGCCCGTCGCGGTGCCGGCAGGCCGGTCCGCGGCCGGCCACCCGTGGTTCGACGCGGTCACGACGCTCGCCGGCAGCGGCGGTCACCTGTTCAGCGGCCGGCTGTCGCTCGACGACGGCCCGTGGCTGGCCGATCACGTCGTCGGCGGGCGGGTCTACGTGCCGGGCGCGGGTCTGATCGACGCCGCGCTGTTCGCCGCCCGGACCGCGGGTGCCGACGCCGTGGCAGACCTGACGCTGCTGGAGCCGGTCGTGCTCCTTCCGGGCCGCGCGCTGCGGATCCAGGCCACCGTCGGCGATCCGGACGCGCACGGACGACGCCCCTTCGCGTTCCACAGCCAACCCGAGGACACGGACGAGCCGCTGAGCTGGCAGCAGCACGTGACCGCGGAGTGCGTGACCCGCGCGAGCGTCGACGTCACGATGCCGCCGGACATCGACAACTGGCCGGTGCCCGATGCCCGGGCCCTCGACATCGAAGCCTTCTACGGACGCGCCCTCGCGAACGGGCTCGACTACGGCCCGGCCTTCCGAGGGCTGCGCGAACTCGCCTGCCGCGACGGCGTCTACTACGCGCGGGTGTCCCTGCCGGACGCGCTGGACCCGGCCGGCCACGGCCTGCATCCGTCGCTGTTCGACGCGGCACTCCAGGTCGTCGTCGCCGGTCTGATGGAGGCGGGTGCGGCTCCCGGGCCGCTCGTCCCGTTCATCTGGTCGGACGTCGAGCTGTTTCGTGCCGCAGCCGAAGAACTGACCGTACGCGTGTCGTTCGAAACCGGCGGAGACGAGGACCTCGCGCCGGCAACCGTATGGCTGGCCGACCCGGCAGGCCACCTGGTGGCCCGCATCGGCGGGCTGAAGTTCCAGCCCGGCAGGCATCGCGGACACCCGTTCGCCGAGCACCTCTACCGCGTCGGCTTCGTACGCGTGGACCCCGTGGCCGACACCTTCGACCCTGCGGGCACCCTCGTGGTCGGCGACGCGGAGTTGGGCGCGGGGCTCGGCGCCGACGTCGTACCCGACCTGGACGCCCTCGTGAAGCGGCTCGATGTCCGGGCGGATGCGCCTCGGCGACTGCTGTTCGCGCTGCCCGGCCGCGCGTCCGCCCCGTGGCACGACGCGGAACGGAGCGCCGCCGAAGCGCTGCGGACGCTTCAGGTGTGCCTCGGCGATGCCCGGCTCCGGGACGCGGAGCTCGTCTGGATCACCCGTGACGCAGTGGCATCGAACCCTGACGACCAGGTAGGGAACTGGGCCCATGCCGCGGTGTGGGGCATGGTGCGCACGGCCCGCACGGAACAACCCGAGCGCGTCCTGCGCCTGATCGACCTCGATCCCGCTACCCCGGACTTCCGGCTCCTGGCGCGGGTGATCGAGACCGGCGGCGAGCCGGAGTGCGTGCTGCGCGGGGAGAGTGCCCGCGTACCACGAGCAAGGCCGACCGTCGAGGAGGTCGAGGCGCTCGTCCTGCCGGTCGACGGCAGCTGGCACGTGCGTCAGCGGGAGGACGATCAGCTGGACGTCATCGCCGCCACGTACGACGGGGGCGCGCCGGAACCGCTCGCGCCATCAGAAGTCGGCGTCGAGGTGCGCGCCGCCGGGATGAGCGCGGGGCACGCACCGATCCTGGAGTTCGCGGGGATCGTCAGGGAGGCCGGCAGCGGCGTCACCTCCGTGCACGCGGGTGACCGGGTCACGGGCAGTGCGGCGGGCGTGCTCGGCGATCGGATCCGCGTGGACGGCGCCACCCTCAGGCCGATGCCCGCGAACCTCACCTTCGCACAGGCGGCCGCTGATCCGTCCGCGCCCACTCCGGGGCAGGACACGGGGGCGTTCACCGCCTTCGACGTACGCGACGCGCCGTACGCCCTGCGCCACGCGCAGCTCAAGCCCGCGCACAAGACCGTGCTGACCTTGCCACGCGCCCTGGAGCCGGACGGCACGGTGCTGATCACCGGCGGTCTCGGCGAGCTCGGCGGCGCGCTCGCCGCACACCTGGTCCGCGTTCACGGAGCGCGGCGGCTCGTGCTGCTGTCGCGGCGCGGTGGCAACGCCCCCGAAGCAGGCTCGTTCGTGCGGGAGCTCGAAGCCGCGGGCGCCGAGCGAGTGGACCTGGTCGCGGGCGACGTCGCGGACCGGGCCGCGGTGGCTGCGGTACTGGAAGGGATCCACCCGAGCCATCCCCTCACGGCCGTGTTCCACCTCGCCGGCGTGCTCGACGACGGCCTGGTGGAGGGCTTCACCGCGGAGCGGCTGCACCGGGTGATGGCTCCCAAGGTCCAGGGAGCGCGCCTGCTGGACGAGTTGACCGAGCGGCTGGACCTGGCCGCGTTCGTCCTCTTCTCCTCGGCGGCCGGAACGCTGGGCACCGCGGGACAGAGCGGGTACGCCGCGGCGAACGCGACGTTGGACGCCCTGGCGGCGAACCGACGCAAGCGGGGTCTGGCGGGACTCAGCCTCGCTTTCGGGCTCTGGGAACAGTCCGGAGTGGGCATGACCGCCCACCTCGGCAAGGCCGAGCTGGGGCGCCTGCGGCGTCAGGGGATCGGTGCCCTGACCTTGGCCGAGGGACTGAACGCCCTGGATGTCGCACTCGCGCGGCCCGAGACCCAGCTGATGCCCGCGCGCCTGGAACTGGCATCGTTGCGGCACGCGCTCGGCGATGCGGAGGCGCCTCCCGTGCTGCGCGACATGCTGGAGCGCACAACCGAGGGGCGCCGAGCCGAAGTTTCCGGGACCGCACAGTCGCTCGATACGCGGATGGCGGACGCCTCCGAAGCCGAACGGCCGGCTCTGCTGCTGGACCTCGTCCGCAGCGAGGTCGCCGACGTGCTCGGCCTGCCCGGGCCCGACAGCGTGCCGGCCGACAGAGCACTGCGTTCCCTCGGGATCGACTCGCTCACCATGGTCCAGTTGCGCAAGCGCCTCGCCAAGCGCCTGGACACCACGCTGCCCGCCACCCTGGTGTTCGACTACCCGACCGCCGAAGCCATCGCCGGGCTCCTGCTCCACGACCCCACCACTCCGAGAGGGAACGAGAAGTGAAGACAGAGGCCCTGTTCATCGCGGGTACCGCGACCTACCTGCCCCCGGCGACCAAGGTCGGACAAGCCGTCGCCGACGGCCGGTTCGACGCCCAGGACGCCGAGGACACGCAGCTCGAGTCGGTCTGCGAGGCCACGGACGAAGCTCCGCCCGAGATGGCGGTGGCCGCTGCCAAAGACGCTCTGGACAGGTCGGGTCACCGGGCCGAGGACATCGCGCTGCTGCTGCACGCCTGCGTGTACTTCCAGGGCCTGGAGCTCTACCCGACGGCTTCCTACATCCACCGGGAAGTGCTCGGGGACCATTCGGCGCTCGCCTTCGAGGTCAAGAACGCTTCCAACGGCTGCATGACCGCGTTGGACATCGCGGCCCGCTCCCTCGCGGCCACCGACGACGTGGCGGCGCTGGTGACCACCGCCGACAAGGTCGGTCCGCCGGTGATCGACCGCTGGAACAGCGACATCGGCATCGTCCCCGGTGACGGTGCGTCGGCGATGGTGCTCAGCAAGAGGTCCGGGTTCGCACAGGTGCTGAGCACCTCCACGGTGTCGGACCCCACCCTTGAGCGCCTGCATCGCGGCGACGCGCCCTTCACGCCTCACCACGACCCCACGTTCCCCATCGACCTGCGTCTGCGCAAACTGCAGTACCTGGGAGACGTGGAGCTCGACGAGTTCACCCGCCGCTTCCGGGCCGGCCTCGGCGACTGCGTCGATCGGGCCCTGCGCGACGCGGACATCCGGCTGGGCGACGTCGCCCGGTTCGTTGTTCCGCACTTCGGACGCATCGTGCTGCAGCGCGAGGTCCTCGCCGCACTCGACGTCGACCTCGATCTCACGACCTGGTCCTGGGGGCGCACCGTCGGTCACCTCGGCGCGGGCGACCAGATCGCCGGACTGAACCACCTCGTGGAGGAGCGCGCCGTCGACGTCGGCGACCTCTGCGTGCTGCTCGGTGTCGGCGCCGGCTTCACCTGGACGTGCGCCGTGGTCCGGATCACCGAGCTCCCTCAGTGGCCGGTGCCGCGGGCCGGGTTCGACCTCGGAGGCGGGCGGATCTGATGCGCTGCTACGTGTTCCCGGGACAGGGAACCCAGAAGAAGGGGATGGGGCGAAGCCTGTTCGGAAGGTTCCCCGACCTCCGTGGCCGCGCCGACCGGGTGCTCGGATACCCGATCGCAGAGCTCTGTCTGGAGAATCCGGAACGACGGCTGTCCGAGACCGTGTACGCGCAGCCCGCGATCTACGTCGTCAACGCGCTGCACTGGTCAGCGGCGCGGGAGGAGCTGCCACCAGCGGACTTTCTCGCGGGCCACAGCCTCGGCGAGTACAGCGCACTGTTCGCGGCCGGCGCCTTCGACTTCGAAACCGGCCTGACGCTGGTGCGACGCCGTGCGGAACTGATGAGCCAGGTCAGTGGCGGTGCGATGGCCGCGGTCGTCGGTGTCTCCGAGCAGATCGTCGAGGAGACCCTGAAGCGGCACGACGCCACCGGCGTCGTCATCGCCAACTACAACGCGCCCGACCAGTTCGTGCTCTCCGGCAGCCGCGAGGAACTGGCGCGGATCAGGTCGGTCTTCGAGAAGGTGGAGGGTGTCCGAGGCTTCGTCCCGATCCGCGTCAGCGGACCCTTCCACGCGCCGGCGATGGCCCCGGCCGCCGCGCGCTTCCGGGACCTGCTGGCCTCGGTCGATGTGGGCGAACTGCGGACACCGGTCATCTCCAACGTGACCGGCCGACCGTTCGGCCCCGACGCGCGGGAAGTCCGCGAACTGCTCGCCGAGCAGATCACCGAGCCCGTCCGCTGGACCGACTGCATCCGGTATCTGCGAGGCGCGGGCGTGTCGGTCTTCACGGAACTGGGCGAATCGAAGGTGCTCACCTCGCTCATCGACCGGATCACCACCGCGCAGGAGCCCGTGCAAGAACCCGTGCGGGAGCCCGCACCCGACCCCCGCCGGGACCTGATCGAGCGCATCAAGCGCGAGATCCTCCGGCCGGAGATCGGCGACGAGGCGCTGGGCTTCGACGAGGACGCGTCGTTCCGGCAGCTCGGCCTGAACTCCATCATCTACGTGCGTCTGGCCCGCCGGGCAGGGACGGTCCTCGGCGTTCCGATCAAGCCGGACGTCATCTTCCAGCACCGTTCCTGCGCCGCCCTGGCGGACCATCTCCTGACCCGCGACGACATCGACCACACAGCGCCCGAGGCCCCACCCGCAGCGCCCGAGGCCCCACCCGCGCCCCTGCGTGAATACCAGGACGAACGGGTGACGGCCCTGCTGCGCGACTGCGCGAACGGGACCCTCGCCGTGGACCGGACCATCGGGGCGATCCGCGCCCTCGCGTGACGAGCGCCGATCGCGCCGTTACCTCGTCCTGCCGTAGGGGAAGCGCACGTTCAGGGGTGAACTCGGCCACCCTCTGGAAGGGTGCACCGCCGCGACCGAGAACGAGAAGGTGTGGCTCGTCCGGTACGGCGCCAACAGTCCGTCCGGCACGTGTCTGACGCGGATCACTCCGGCCACCGGTGAGGTGTCCAGCCATGTCAGCCCTGTGTCGCGACCCGACGGATTCACCGTCCGTGGCAACCGCGCCGTTTTCACCCGCCGGGATCACAACAGACGGACCGTCGAGCCCACCCGCGCTGAGTACCACGGCACCGCATGGACGGTCACCAGCCGCAGCCGCCTTCGGGTGCCGGGCCGCGTTGTCCTGCGCTGCGGGCAGGGACGCGACGGCCGTCTCTGGCTCCGTACGGCAATACCTGGCTGCGCATCGACGCATGAGCGCTTCCTGCACCACTCCGGCCGGCTCAACGTGTCTCGGGAAGTCAGCAGTGCTGCGTGAATACTTCCGCGTGACCGTGTGAGTCCGTCCGTTCCGGTAGGCGCCCGGTCACGACGTCGGCGGGTCCACGGGCTTGGCCCGCTGCGGGTGGACCGTCTCGTGCCGGATCAGCATTCCCACGCACTCGGCGATCTTCCGGGTGCGCGTCTCGGCCCGCTTGACGGCATTGACCCGGTTGATGAGGGCGAAGCGGTTGGTCCTGGTGAGCACCTCGAACATCGCCTGCGCCGCCGGGGCGGCGGCGATCGCGGCCAGCAGGTCGGCCGGCACCTCCGCTTCCGATGACGGCGCATAGGCGGCCGACCACCGTCCGTCGGCCTTCGCGGCGTCCACCGCGGCGCGGCCTGCGGGCATCATCAGGCCGGCCGTCTCCAGTCGGGCCACGTTGGCGACGTTCCGCCGGGACCAGACGCTGCGGGGCCGGCGCGGGGTGAACCGCCGCCAGGAACTCTCTTCGTCGCGCTTGCGGGCCTGCCCGTCGATCCAGCCGAAGCACAGCGCCTCGTCGACCGCCTGCTGCCAGGTCAGCGTGGTAACAGAGCCGCCCTTCCTGGTCAGGGCGAGCCACACGCCAGGAGAGACGGTGTGGTTGTCCAGCAGCCACGCGCGCAGCGCCGCGCCGTCGGCAACGATCAACTCATCCAGCTCGGTTGCGGTCACCACCGCAGATTAGTGCCGCAGCCCGGTGCCGCGACCTGCCGGGGTGTCTCGTTGAGCCGCAGCGTCGGTCTCGGCCCGGCGAGCCCTCACCACGAGGTGCTCGTGGTCCGCCCGGACGCACGGCAGGCGCCGGGCTGTCGGAGCGACTTGACTCTGACGCAGGTGTCAAGGTTTAACGTCGGCACCATGACCGCTGATCACGCAGTTCGCACTCCTCACCTCGACGTTCTCGTGCAGGGGAGCGGCCCCGCCCTTCTGCTCGCGCACGGAGCCGGCGGAGGCATCGAGGGGAATTTCGGCCTCGTCCTCGACGACCTCGCCCAGGACCACACCCTTGTCGGCCCGCACTACCCCGGGGCCGGTGGCTCCGCCGTAGCCATCGAACCCCTGGACCTGGACGACCTCGCCGACCGCCTGGTCGCGGCAGCCGTCGCGGCCGGCCAGGACTCGTTCTCCGTCCTGGGGGAGTCCCTCGGCAGTGCCGTGGCCGTCCGGATCGCCACACGGCACCCCGACCGTGTCCGGGCACTCGTCCTCACCGCCGGCTTCGCTGTCGCCGACCCCGCCCTGGCGCTCACCGCCCAGCTGATCAGGTCCCTGGCAGCCGCAGGTCAGTGGGAGGACGTGGCACGGCTCGCCCTGCTGTCCTGCATGTCCCCGGCGGACCTGGCGGACCTTGAACCGGCCGCCCTCGACGAACCGGTCGCCCGGACCCTGACCGCGATGCCGCCGGGCATGCTGGACCACTTCGACCTGGTGTCCCGCGTTGACGTCCGGTTCGACCTGCCAAAGGTATCCGTCCCCACCCTGGTGGTGGCGCCGACCGGCGACCGGCTGGTGCTGCCCGGGAGCTCGTTCCGTCTGGCGGCCGGCATCCCGGGCGCCCGGCTGATCGAACTGCCGGGCGCCGCCCACGTCCTGGGCCCGGCAGACCGGGCGACCTGGCTCCGACACGTACGAGCGTTCCTCGCCGCACTCCCCGCCACCTCGGCCTGAGCCGCACCACTCTTCACGGATCGGGCCGGACCGCCCACGTAGACGCCGACCCGGCGCCGGGCAGTGCTGCTCGTCGCTGTCTGTGACCTGGCACCGCTGGGAGCCACCGCCCCGGTCGGCGGGCTCGGCTCCGGCAGCGACTTGGTTCTCACGCTCAACGCGCTGTCCGCGATCCTCACGCTGATGCTCGTCGCCGTCGCCGCGCTCGGCGTGCTCAACGGCGTGCTGCTCGACACCCGCGAGCGCGTCCGGGAGATCGGTGTCCACAAGGTGCTCGGCATGACCCCCGGCAGACCATCGCGATGGTCCTCACCTCGGTCGTCATGACCGTACTGGTCGCGGGCGCTCTGGGCGTGCCGTTCGGCATGGTCCTGCACGGCTGGGTCATCCCGGCGATGGACGACAGCGTGCGGGTCCGCCTCACCGATTCCGTCATCGCCGTCTACCACGGAGCCGAACTGTTCCCGCTCGCACTCGGTGGCCTGCCCGGCGCACGCGGGACAGTGACAGGGATGGTGGGTGGCCTGCGGGCAGCGCGCCGAGTCGCACATCCCCACCCGGGGCTTCGTGGCATCCGGTGTGCCGGCCAGGCACAGGCACAGGCACAGGGCCCTGGACGGGTCGCGGAACCAGCAGAAGTTGGCGGGCCCCGACGTGAAGTACCTCGGCCTGCTTGCGCAGGAGGCCCTCAGGTGACGGTCGTCCTCGAGGATCTTCGGGTCCGTACGGGCCGCGTCCTCGGCACGCCGTCCCGCGCTGGAGGAAGTGCGCCTTCTGGGCGCGTGCGATCAGCGGTCGCCGCCGTGGAAGACGCAGCCGACCGTGGCGCCGCTGCCCACGCTGACCACCCCCACCGCCGGATCGGCGCTGCCGCGTACGAAGCCTCCCGCGTAGCCGTCGTCCTCGGGGCCGCGTGCGCCCAGGTAGACGCCCCAATTGAGGAAGAGTTCCCGCATGCCGCCGGTGCTGTCGGGAAACGGCTCGGCGGTGGGACGCACTCGGCGCTGGAGCACGAACGGGGCGTTCATCGCCGAGGCGACCCTGCTTTCCCACTCGGCCGGGTCCACCTTCCAGCCGGCGATGATTCCGTTGCCGCCGTGCAGCAGCGTCGGCTTCAGGATCAGCTCGTGCTGGTGGCCCAGGGCGTGGGCGAGCAGGTCGACCCGGGTGCCGCCGGGGTCCGTGGCGTGTGGGCGCACGTACCGCGTCCATGGCAGGATCCGGTCGAGGCAGGCCAGTTCGGCGGCATCGTACAGGTCGCGGTGCTGCTCGTCGGAGAGCATCGCCAGAGTGCCCTTGTTGCCGTACAGCTCGGCGTCCAGCCGACTGAACAGGCCCAGCCTGCCCTGCTCGACCGCGGTCAGCAGCGGCTCCAGCTGGGCCGCCGCCGTGGGGTCGGTGAGGTCTTCGGGCAGGAAGTACCGGAAGACGACGTCGATGGTTCGGCCCGAGGCTGTTGGACGGCCGTTCGGGTACGTGATCTCACCGAGGTCGCAGGCGATCCCCTCGACCCCGTAGTCGGCCAGCTTCTCGGCGAACACCCGCAGTCGAGGTCCCACGACGGCGAAGTTCCGCACCGTGTCCACCACAGCGACGACGGGCGCCCGGTCGGTGGGGATGTTCGCGGCGCACTCGGCGTACATGGTCCGCACCATGTGGCCCAGCGTGTCCTCGTAGCGGAGTCCGTGCCTCCGTACGAACTCCTCAAGTGGCGGATGGGCCAGCATCGCCCGGTTGATGTCCGCGTTCTCGAAGCCGCCAAGGGCGCTGGTGATATTGAATTCGAGAAGCTTGAACCCCGTACCGTCGTGATAGAGGTCGGCACGCCCCAGCGGGAGGAGCGAACCGGTCCGGGCGCTCCGCGTGATCAGCGCCGACTGCAAGGGATTCAGGCCGACCGCCGAGGCCAGCGCGGTGATGCTTCCGCCGAACCCACGCTCCGGCAGCGAGCGCAGCAGCCCGTAGACGGTGTGGAGGTCCCCCACGAGGGTGCGCAGCTCGCTCTCGCCGAGGAAGGCGGGGCCGTTCAGGAACCGGTCCCGGTACGCCAGCCTCAGCGTGGCGGACTCCAGGACGGCGGCGGTGGGGTGGCCCGTCGACGCGCTCCGCGCGAGCTGCTCCCCGTACGCGTGGCCCAACCGCGACCTGGGCGACGTGGGCGGACTCGTGGTCGTCATGGGGCGTCCCTTTCCCGGAATGGGCCGTGCGGTCGGTAGCGTGCCGCGGTCGGTACGCTGCCGCGATGCGGTGCGGTGTTCGTGCAGTGCGGTGCGGTTCTGTGCAGTGTCCGTGGCCGCGCCACGCGGTGCTGTGCGGTGCGGTGCCGTCTTCGGTACGGCTCCGGCGTTCCGCGGCGCGCCGGGCGGCTGTCCGATCAGTCCGTTTCCGTCGTGCGCGGAGCCGGCTCCGCGCGGGTGATCCACCGGCGGCGGGCGCCAACGAGGAGCCCCGCCGCGACCACCGCCATGACGACCGCGCCGGCGCCGAACACGGCACGCGTGCCGACCTCGGCGGCGACGATACCGCCGGCCGCCGCACCGACGGGCAGTCCGCCCCAGGCCACGAGCCGGTAGACGCTGTTCGCCCGCCCGAGCAGGTGCTGCGGCACCAGTGTCTGCCGCAGGACGACCACGACGACGTTCCACGTCACCGTCCCGCACGCGAAGATCGCCAGGGCGACACCGGCCGCGTACACCGAGGGCACGGCGGCGAGCACCGTCTCGCTCGTGGTGATCAGGACGGCGGTGGCGACCAGCGCTCCCTCCCGGCCGAGACGTTCCGTCAGCGCGGGGGCGAAGCGTGAGGCCAGGACGGCTCCCACGGCCTGGCAGGCGAGCAGGACGCCGTACCCGAACGGACCCAGGCCGAGTTCCTTCCCGCTGTGCACCACGAGGACCGCGAGCATCGCGCTCCCGGCGAGGTTGATCAGACAGGACACCAGGGCGAGGCTGCGCAGCAGGTGATGCGAGAACAGCCATCTGGCGCCCGCCAGCATCTCCGACAGCACACCGGACCTGTCCGGCCCACGCCCGACGGGCCGGGTGCGGCGGATGCGGCTGATCAGGACGGCCGAGCACAGGAAGGTGGCCGCGTCCACGCCGAAGGGCAGAGCGGTCGCCACACCGAACATCAGCGCGCCGACGAGCGGGCCGATGAAGCCGGTTCCGGCCTCCTGCGCGGCCATGATGCGGGCGTTGGCGGTGGAGAGACCGGCCTGCGGGGTGATGAAGGGAACGAGTACCTGTGCCGCGTTGCGGCAGAGGACCTCGCCGACGCCGAGCAGGAACATGCAGACGTAGAGCAGCGGCAATCCGCCCCAGCCACCGAGGATTCCGGCGGTGAGCACGGCCAGCAGGACGGCCCGGCCGATGTCGACACGCACCATCATCGCCCGGATGTCGACACGGTCCACCAGCAGCCCCGCCGGGATGCCGAACAGGAGGAACGGCGCGGTGAAGGCGACCGAGGCCGCGCCGATCAGACGGGGGTCGTCGGTCAGACGGGTGGCCAGCAGGGGCGCGGCGGCGATCGTGGCCCCGTCGCCGAGCGAGGACACCGCGGCGGACCACCACAGCCGGGAGAAGTCACGTCCCAGAAGGGGCCGTTGCGCGTCGGCCTTGTCGGTCGTCGACGCGGTCATGAGAGCGCGTGGCAGCGCAACCGGCGGTACATTGCCTCCCCCTTCGATGTGGCTGCCCCGCCGTCGACGCCCCACCCGCCCGTCGTCGTCCGCCGAGACCCGCACAGCCAGGCGCACGGGGTTCCCGAGAGTAGTCGGCGCCCGCGGCGGCGTCGAGAGGAGGATCGGGTCCGGCGGGAAAGGCGCGCAACCGCGGCTCACGGTCCCCGGGCGAAGCCGCACAGCACCTCGCCGGAAGATCAACCCGCTGGTGAATGAGGGGGGTTGTGTCCTGCGGTCTTCTGATATGTTCACCGCCGCTGGGCGGGTGAATCAGCGGTCAGCGACGTGCGTGAAGGGGAGGACATGCCGTCAACGGGACTTCAACACACTGCGTCAGGCCTCCGGTCCCTGCTCAGGGCCCATTGTTTCGGCCCGACGCCCTGCGGCTGGTGCTTCCTCGTCCTCCGGGCGCGCGACCGCGCTTCGCCTCACGGAACACCCCGCCTCTCGGCGCCGACCGGCACCGACACCTGACCGATGCCTGATCGACCACTGATCGTTGACCGGCCGATGTCCGCACGGGAGGCACCGTGATCGACCGCTTCGGCACACGGTCCACAACGGACGGACATCCCTGTGAGGCACCTGGCCGCACGCGGCCGTGGCTGCCACGGAGCAGTCGCGCGCAGATGGAAGGGTGGGAACAACGTTCATGAGAACCTACGAACCCGATGCGGAGAGACGGGCGACCGGCGTCCGCTGTCGCCTCTCACGTCATCCGCTGATCCACAACCTCCTTCTCGGAGGCATACGTTGAGTCTCGTGGCGGGCCTGGGGAACGCCCGTCCGGGCGTCGTCGAAACGGTGACGGTCGCCGTCATCGGTACCGGGGCGATCGGGCGGGATCTGGTCAGCAAGATCGACCGCTCGCCCATGCTGGACTGCCGACTGGTGGCCGGGCGCAATCCGGAGTCGGCGGGCCTGCGGTACGCCGAGAGCCTCGGCTGCGCCACCACCGCCGCCGGTATCGAGGCGGTGCTGGCGGCGGCGAGCCCGTTCGACGTCGTCTTCGACGCCACCAGCGCCGCGTCCCACCGGGACCACTGGCCGCTGTTGGAGCCGCTCGGAACGCTGGTGATCGACCTGACCCCCAGCAAGGTGGGGCAGATGGTGGCGCCCACCGTGACCGGGGTCTCGGCCGAGGCAGCGCGCAACGTCAATCTGATCAGCTGCGGCGGCCAGGCGGCCGTTCCGGTCGTGCACGCGCTCGCGGCCCGGTTCCCGGTGACGTACCTGGAGGTCGTGTCGACCGTGGCGAGCGACGTGGCCGGCCGCGCGACCAGGCTGAACCTCGACGAGTACGTGACGGCCACCGGCCACGCGGTGACGACGTTCTCCGGAGTGAGCGACGTCAAGGTGATCCTCAACATCAGTCCCGCGGTGCCGCCGGCCACCTTCCGGACCGTCATCCACGCCCGGGTGCCCGACGCCGATCCGGCGGCGGTGCGCGCGGTGGTCGACCGGGTGGCCGAGCAGGTGCGTTCCTTCGCTCCCGGGTACGAGGTCGTCGCCTGCACCGCGGTCGACGACCAGGTGACGATCGTCCTCAAGGTCACGGCCCACAGTGACGTCCTGCCCCCGTACGCGGGGAACCTCGACATCATCAACGCCGCCGCCGTCATGGTCGCCGAGCAGTACGCGGCCCGGCCGGACCGGGTGTCCCGGACGGGGGTGAGGTCGTGAAGCAGGTGGTGATCCACGACCCGACGTTGCGCGACGGCCAGCACGCTGTCCGCCACCAGCTCGGCCTGACCGCCCTGCGCCGTTACGCGGAAGCGGCGGACGCGGCACGGATCCCGGTGGTGGAGGTCGGCCACGGCAACGGTCTGGGCGCCTCCTCGTTGCAGGTGGGGCTTGCGGCGGCGACCGACGACCAGATGCTGTCGACGGTCCGCGAGGCGCTGCGCCACAGCCGGCTGGGCACCTTCATGCTGCCCGGCTGGGGCACCTCCGACGACCTCCGACGAGCGATCGCCCACGGGGTCGACGTCTTCCGCGTCGGAGTGCACGCCACCGAGGCGTCCCTGGCCGAACACCATCTGGGCTTCCTGCGGGACGCGGGCGCCGAAGCCCACTGCGTCCTGATGATGAGCCATATGGCCTCCCCGGACGAACTGGCCGAGCAGGCCGCACGGGCCGTCGGCTACGGGGCGCAGGCCGTCGGGATCATGGACTCCGCGGGGCACTTCCTCCCCCCGGACGTCACCGCGCGGATCGGGGCGATCGCCGAGGCGGTCGACACCGTCCCGGTGATCTTCCACGGACACAACAATCTCGGTATGGCCGTCGCCAACTCGGTGGCAGCCGCCGACGCGGGCGCCCTGATCATCGACGGCTGCGCCCGCGGCTTCGGAGCCGGGGCGGGCAACACCCAGCTCGAAGTGCTGGTACCGGTGCTGGAGCGGAGCGGGTTCACCACGGGCATCGACCTGTACGCGCTGCTGGACGCCGCAGACCTCGCCGAGCGCGAACTCATGCCCGCACCACCGGTGACCGCCTCGATGAGCATCGTCAGCGGCCTGGCGGGCGTGTTCTCCGGCTTCAAGCACCGGGTCGTCGAACTCTCCGGAGCCGCGGGTGTGGACCCCCGCGAAGTCTTCTTCGAACTCGGCCGGCGGCAGGCCATCGCCGGACAGGAGGACCTGATCGTGGACGTGGTCGCGGAGTTGAGCGGCCGCGGGACCGACGGCTGACGCGGTAAGAGACCCGGCGAAGAGAGGAGGACCGGCGACATGGCGGTTCCGGAAGCTGTGCCCGAGTCGAACGGAACAGCGGGTGTCGAGGTCACCCGTATGTCGTTCGACGAATTCCTGGCCGTGGGCCCACGGGGGCTGTACAGGGCCGACCGTCCCGTGGTGATCAAGCTGCCGGCCGACGTACAGGGACTCGGACGGGACGAAGTGGCCGCGCGCCTGGCCGAGATGACCGTCACCCTGTTCACCGAGCCGGGCGACAAGAACCACCCGGGGCGCTGGGAGACACGGGACATCAAGCTCCGCGAGTTCTTCGCGGACGAGCAACACCTGACCAGCACGGACACCTGGCACCGGGTGGTGTCGAACATCCGCAGCAGCCCGGCCGACGTGAACGCCGTCATCGGCTTCGACGCCGAGGAGTTCTTCGGATACGGCGACAGCCTGTACGCGGCCAACCTGTGGATCAGCCACCGCGGCGTTTTCACCAAGAACCACTTCGACGAGTTCGAGAACTTCAACATCGCGCTGGAGGGCCGCAAGCGGTTCATCATCGCCCCACCCGGCGTTCGGGCCTACTACCCGAGGTCGGTACTGCGCGGGTACGGCGACAAGTCCAACGTGGTCGACCTCGACGACGTCGACCTGGCGCGCTACCCGAGGCTCGCGGCCAAGCTCGCCGAGCGCCGCGACTTCGTCCTCGAACCGGGCCACATGCTCTACCTGCCGCTCGGCTGGTGGCACCAGGCCGAGTCGCTGGGCGAGATGAACATCAACGTCAACTTCTGGCTCAAGTCCAAGAAGATCCTCCACCGGCCGCACGTGCTCGGCGTCGCCCTGTACACGTACGCCTACCGGAGGCTCAAGGGCGTCTACAGCTACAAGCCCACCGAGGGGAACTCCCGATGAGCGAGCGCAGGACCATCACCCCCACCCACCGGTACCGCAACAACGACAAACTCATCGGGATCGGCAACACCTTCTGGAACAAGTCCTACGAGAACGGGGTCGCGGGCATCGTCGGCGACCTGGAGGACGGCGTGTTCCACATGCCCGACGGGCATGAATTCGTCAACTTCACCGTGTGCTCCTACCTTGACCTGGACACCCACCCCAAGGTCATCGACGGTGCGGTCGCCTCGCTGCGCCGCTTCGGGGTGCTCGACCACTGCATACCGCGCACCCGCGTCCAGACACGGGTGCTGCTGGAGCTGGAGGAGTCGCTGGGCGAGCTGTTCGGCGCGATGGTGATCAGCGCGATCTCCACCGCGGCGGCCAGCACCGGTCTGCTTCCGATGATCGCGTCGGGGCACCTCGGCAACGGCACCAGACCGCTGATGGTCTTCGACAGGAACGCCCATGTCTCGCTGGGCAACGCCAAGCCGAGCTGCGCCGACGAGAGCGAGGTCGTGACCTGCGGCCACCACGACCTCGACTTCATCGAGGACATGTGCCGCACCTACGAACGCGTCTGCTACGTGGTGGACGGCTCGGACAGCCTCGGCGGGTACGCGCCCGTCGAGGAGCTGGCCGAACTCCAGGAGAAGTACAACCTCCTGGTCTTCTACGACGACTCGCACTCGCTGTCCGCGTACGGCGAGCGCGGCATCGGCTACGTACGCACCCACTCCCCGGTGCTCGACGAGCGGACCATCACCGTGGCGACCCTGACCAAGGGGTTCGGAGCCGGAGGCACGGCGATCCTGCTCGACGGCTACCCCGAGGAGACGCGCCGGCTCATCGAACGGTTCGCGGGTCCGCTGGGCTACTCGCAGAAGACGAACGCCGCCGCGGTCGGCGCCGCGCTCGCCTCGGCCGAGATCCACCGCACCGAGGAACTCACCCGGCTCCAGGAGCGTCTGCGGTCCAACATCGCGCTGTTCGACTCGCTCGTCCTGACCGAGCAGGCCGAGGCCACCTACCCGATCCGGGTGGTGCCCATGAGTGACGACACGGTCGTCGAGGCGGCCAAACAGGTCTTCGCGGCCGGGTTCTACACCTCGCCGGTGTTCTTCCCGATCGTCGCACGCGGTACCGCCGGACTGCGGGTGATGCTGCGGGCCGGCCAGAGCGCGGACCAGATCAAGCGGCTCTGCACCGCGTTGGTCGAGGCCGGGGCGCGTCCGGCGGGAACGCTCCCCGGGGTGGTGAACCGGTGACCGGGGCGCCCAGGGCGATTCCGCGCAGCATCCTGTACACGCCCGCCCTGTCGCCGGACAAGGTGGTGAAAGCCTGGTCGTACGACGCGGACGTCCACCTGATCGACCTGGAGGACTCCGTACCGCCCGCCGGCAAGCAGGCCGCCCGCACGGTCTGCCGGGCCGCGCTGGAGAAGACGCCGAGGCCGGGACAGGTCGCCGTGCGGATGAACGAGCTCGGCAGCCTCGCCGGGGTCCAGGACGTCCTGATGCTGGCCGACAGCCCGGTGCGCCCCGGCATCGTCCTGATGACGATGGTGACCTCGGCGGACGAGGTCGACCTGCTGCGCCGGATGCTGGCGTCGGCGGGAGCGTCCCCCGAGATCTACGTGACGGTGGAGACGGTCGAGGCGGTCACCCGCATCGACCCCATCGCGCGCTCCGCCGACGGCCTGGTGCTCGGCTCGGCCGACCTGGCCGCCACCCTCGGTGTCGACATCAGCTGGGAGGCCATGCTGGCCGCCCGGCAGGCGATGGCGATGGCCTGCGCCCGGTACGGCACGGCGTGCGTCGACACCGCCAACTACCGGCTCGCCGAACCGGCGGTCCTCACCGAGGAGACCACCCGGGCGCGGGCGCTCGGCTTCCACGGCAAGGCGACGGTCCACCCGGGCGAAATCGACGTGATCAACCGCCTCCTGCGGCCCCGGCCCGACGAGCTGGGACAGGCCCGCCGCGTGGTGGAGGCCGTGACGGCGGCCGACGGCGGGATCGCCGTCCTGGAGGGCAACATGGTAGGCCCGCCGTTCGCCCGGCTGGCCCGCACCACCGTGGCGCGCGAGGACGCCTGGACGAGCCGGTTCGGCCGCGCCGGAGGAACCGCGTGAGCGCGCCCGTGATGGTCCGGGCCGCCGACATGGCCGGAACCCGGCGGATGGTCCGCGTGGTCGACGTGCTCGGCGAGATGTTCGTCGACCTGGCCGCGGGCCGCACCCGCTCCCCGGCGCGCACGGTGCTCGAGCACGGCGACCGGCGCGTCCTCCTGGTCAGCCCCGCCGTCTGGGAGCAGCGCGCGGTGGGCAGCGTCAAGGTCACCACGCTCACCCCCGACAACCCGGTACGCGGACTGCCGCTGATCCACGGGATCGTCGCGCTCACCGACCTGGAGACCGGGCAGATCACCGCGCTCCTGGACGGCGCCGAACTCACCGCCGTCCGCACCGGCGCCGTCGCCGCACTGGCGACCCGCTGGTGCACGCCCGACGACGCCGACGACCTGGGGGTGATCGGCGCGGGGGTCCAGGCGCGCGCCCTCTTCCGGGCGGTGACGGCGGTCCGCCCGATCCGTACCGTCCGCGTCCACTCGCGCACCCGCGCCGGGGCCGAGAGGTTCGCCGACTGGATCCGCGACACCGCCCCACGGCCCGTCCGCGTGATGGTCTGCGACACCGCGAGGGACGCCGTCACCGACGCGGCGATCATCTGCACGGCCACCTCGACCGACGACGGCACCCCCGTGGTGGAGGCGCACTGGGTGACCCCCGGGGCGCATGTGAACGTGATCGGCGGAACCCACCCGGACGCCGTCGAGCTCGCCCCCGCCCTGCTGGCCGACGCCGTGACCGTCGTCGAGGACCGGGCCGCGGCGCTGGACGGCGCGGGTGAGGTCCGGGCCGCCCTGGCCGACGGCCTGATCAAGGCCGAGGACCTGTACGAACTGGGCAGCCTGGTGAGTGGCCAGGTCGACGTGACCGGCCGGACCACGGTCCTGCGCACGGTCGGCATGGCCATCGAGGACACCGCCGCCGCGGTGGCGCTGTTCGAGGAGCACCGTCCGGCCGAGCAGGGAGCCGGCGACCCGACCGCCGTTTCGCCGACAGAGGAGGGAGCGCCCGATGGACACGCATGAGGACCTCGGTCCGGGACAGGGGCACCCGTGGTTCGGCCGCCACCGGCTGAGGCCCGCCGCGCCGGCGGACACGATCCGCCGGATGCTGCGGCACGAGCTGCGGGACACCGGCTGGCCGTACCAGAAGGTCCTTCCCGCGGCGCCGTTGGCGATCCCGCGCGCGGCCTACGCCGAGATCTTCCGGGCGAGCGTCGCGCTGGTCGACCTGTTGCGCCGCGCCGCCCTGGAGAGCGGGCACACCACCGCCGACCGGCTGGCGGCCTACGAGATGCCCGCGACCGAGGACCGGCTGTGGATGCGCGACCCGTTCGTCGAGGAGCGGTACGCCGACTCCGTGGTCCGCCCCGATCTGGTCATCGGGCCCGATGGACCGCGGTTCCTGGAGTTCAACGTCAGCGGTGCGCTCGGTGGCGTGGTGGAGACCCAGAGCCGTCTGGCGGTGTGGCGCCGACTGCACGCCGACGAGGAGGGCCGGGCCCCGTTCCGGTCGCCGAGCCCCTTCGCCGTACGCGCCGAGATGTTCCGGTCGCTCAGCGCGGAGTCGGCGGTGGCACCGAGGGTGGCCGTCGTCGGCAGCGCCCGGGTGACCGGCGTGGAGCGGCGGTACTTCGAGATGGAGGCCGACCACTACAACAGCCACGGGCTGACCGCACGCTTCTTCGAGCCGGAGGAGCTGTCGGAGGCGTGGGACTGCGCCCCGCATCTGCGCTATCCGGTCGGACTGCGCAACTTCACCATTCCGGACTGGCTCGACGCGGGCCTCGACACCGCACCGGTCCAGGACGCCCTGGACCACGGCTGCCTGCTGGTGGGCACCCAGACCTCGACCTTCCTGCACAGCAAGCTCACCATGGGACTGCTGTCGGAGGGGCGGCCCTGGATGACCGAGGGAGACCGCCGGCTCATCGAGCGGTACCTGCCGTGGACACGGATCCTCTCGGAGCGCAGGACCGACCGCGAGGGCCGGCAGGTCGACCTGCTGCCGTTCGTGCTGAAGAACCGCGAGCTGCTGGTGCTCAAGGCCGCTCTCGGGGAGAGCGGGCAACAGGTGATCATCGGTCGCGAGGCCGATCAGGCCGCCTGGGAGTCGGCTGTCGGCGAGGCCGTCGAGGGCCGCACCAGCGTGGTGCAGGAGTTCGTGCGGCCACAGACCTGCCGGGTCGCGCTGATCGCCGACGGGACCGACGAGCCGTACGACGCCGATGTCGCCCCGGTGCTGGGGCCCCTGATATTCGGCGGCCGGCCGGCCGGGCTGTTCTGCCGGTTCTTCGGCGACGGTTCCGCCGGGATCGTCAGCGTCCGGGGCGGAACGAGCAGCTCCGACAACGTGATGGTGGCGATCTGACGGCAGCACCCCCGCACGCCCTGCCCCGCGTACCGGCGCGCCCGTCCGCGCCGCCCCTGATCGAGTGACGTCACCGGAGAGATGCCGCATGACCCTGCGCCACGTCAAGGACAACGAGTACGTCGAGGAACACGGCGGGGACTTCGAGGACTTCGAGCCGGGCATGGTGATCCGGCACTGGCCGGGCCGTACCCTCTCCGAGGCCGACAACACCTGGCTGACCCTCCTGACGATGAACCAGCACCCGCTCCACTTCGACCAGCACTACGGCGCCGGCGCCGAGTACGGACGGGTCCTGGTGAACAGCGGCATCACGCTGTGCCTGGTCGGCGGGATGACCGTGCAGGCGCTGTCGGCGCGGGCGGTGGCCAACCTGGGCTGGGACAAGGTCCGGTTGAAGAGCCCCGTCTTCGTCGGCGACACCCTCTACGCGACGAGCCGCATCCTCGACAAACGGCTGTCCCGGTCCCGGCCGGGGCAGGGCATCATCACGGTGGAGACGACCGGTACGAAGTCGACGGGAGAGACCGTCATCGTCTTCGAGCGGTCCTTCATGGTCCGCTGCCGTGAGCTGCCCGACCGGCCCGAGGGCCGAGGACCCGCAGACGCGACCGCCACGGACGAGGGCGGCCCGTCCGCGTAGCGCACGGAGCCACCGGCCCCGTGGGTATCGACCCGTGTCCGCTCGGTCCATGGGCTTCCGTCTGCCCGGCCGCCCATGAACTGCGCCCCGCGCACCCCACGGCTACGCTCGAACAATGGAAGACAGCGGAGCCGGCTCCGGGCCGCCGCCGAACGGCGCCGACGCCCAGGACCCCTCGGTACGGGCCCGGCTCGTCGCCCTGGTGGAGGAATGGTCCGCCGCCATCGTCGCGAACGACGTGGCGCGGATGACGACCTTCATGGCGGACGAGTGGGTCATCGTCTCCGAGTCCGGCATCACGGACCGTGACGCGTTCCTCGGCTACGTCGCGTCCGGCGACCTGACCCACTCGGCGATGCGAACCGTCAGCCCGTCGAGGGTCCGCGTCCACCAGGACACCGCCACGGTCACCGCGCGGATGACGAACACCGCCCACTACGGTGGCCGCCGCTTCGACGCCGACGAATGGGTCACGGACGTCTTCGTCCGGCGCGAGCGCCGCTGGCTGTGCGTGCTCACCCACATCACCTCCGCCGCCCCGACGGACCCCCCGCCCGAAGCATGAGCCGGACACCCGGCTCCGCCCACCGTGGGAGACGCCTCGGCTACCCGGCCGCGGCGGCCGTCTTCGCCATCGGCATGGCGGGCACCACGCTGCCCACCCCGCTCTACGGCCTCTACCGGGAACGGCTCGGCTTCTCCGAGCTGATGGTGACGGTGGTGTTCGCCGTCTACGCCCTGGGCGTGATCGCCACCCTGCTGCTCGCCGGGAACGTCTCCGACGAGGCCGGGCGCCGGCCGGTCCTCCTGGCCGCCCTGGGCTTCTCGGCGGCCAGCGCCTTCTGCTTCCTCTTCGAGGGCGGGCTTCCCGCCCTGTTCGCCGGACGACTCCTCTCCGGGTTCGCCGCCGGACTGCTGAGCGGCGCGGCGACCGTCACCGTGATGGAACTGGCCCCGCCGGGGCGCGCGGCGCGGGCGGGACTGGCCGCGACCGCCGCCAACATGGGCGGCCTGGGGTGCGGCCCGCTGCTGTCCGGGCTGCTCGCCGAGTACGCCCCCTGGCCCCTGCGGCTCCCCTTCGTCGTACACCTGGCGCTGATCGCCGTGGCCGCCGTGCTGGCCTGGCTCCTGCCCGAGACGGTCGCCTCCTCCCGGGTACGGGGACTGCGGCCGCGCCCTCGGGGACTGGCCGTCCCGCCCGCGATGCGCGGCGTGTTCGCCACCTCGGCGCTGGCCGCCTTCGCCGGATTCTCCCTGCTGGGCCTCTTCACGGCGGTCGCCCCCGCGTTCCTGTCCGAGACGCTCGACGTGCACAACCTGGCCCTGGCGGGACTCGTCGTCTTCTCCGTCTTCCTCGCCTCGACGGCCGGGCAGGCGCTCATGGGACGGGTCGGGGAACGGCGTGCCCTGCCGGGCGGCTGCTTCGTGCTGGTCGCCGGACTCCTGCTGGTGGGCGCCTCGTTGCTGTTCGCCTCGCTTCCCCTGCTCGTCGCCGGTGCGCTGTGCGGCGGCCTCGGCCAGGGGCTGGCGTTCCGGGGCGCGGTGACGGCGATCAGCGTCGCCGCGCCGGCCGAGCACCGGGCCGCGACCGTGTCCGCCTTCTTCGTCATCGCCTACCTGGGCATCTCCCTGCCCGTGGTCGGCGTCGGCGCCCTCACCCTGGGGATCGGGCTCAGGAACGCCGGGCTGACCTTCGCCGGCTGTGTGCTGGCGCTCGCCCTGGGCGTCGGGCTGTACCTGGCGCGGCGGCCTACCGCACCCCGTTGACGTAGCAGGGGGGCCTCGGCGACGTCCCGGAAAAGCCTTTCCGTACCCGCGGATCACGGTGCGAGACTGGCCCCGTGGACACAGCGACGCGCTTCCGGCAGACGGTCATCTCCTGGGCCGCGGGAGACATGGACACGCCCGCGCCCGCCGAGGCCGGGGCCGCCCGTGAGCTGGCGGCCGACCTGAGCCTGCGCACCGTGGTGCTCGTCGAGGGCGTCAGCGACCGGGCGGCGGTCGAGGCCCTCGCCGAACGGCAGGGGCGCGGCCTGAGCGCCGAGGGCGTCGTCATCGTGCCGCTCGGGGGCGCCACCAGCATCACCCGCTACCTGCGCCTGCTGGGACCCGACGGGCTCGACGTCCGGCCCGCGGGCCTGTGCGACGCGGCGGAGCAGCGCTTCTTCCGCCAGGGCCTGGAGCGGACCGGCTTCGGCACCGCCCCGACCGCCGACGACCTGGAGGCGCTGGGCTTCTTCACCTGCCATGCCGACCTGGAGGACGAACTGATCCGGGCGCTCGGCACGGACGGCGTCCAGCAGGTCATCGACGACCAGGGAGACCTGCGCACCTTCCGGATCTTCCAACGGCAGCCCGCCCAGCGGGAGCGGACGGTCGAGGCGCAGTTGCGGCGTTTCATGGGGACCATCGGCGGCCGCAAGGAGCACTATGCGCGAGCGCTGACCCAAGCGCTGGACCTCGCGCGGCTGCCGGGACCGCTGGACGGCCTTCTCTCCCACGTCTGACGGAGGGCGCTGCCGGCAACGCTCCCCGGGGAAACGCCGGAGCCGCGCGGTCGACGACCGCGCGGCTCCAGAACTGGGACAGCTCCGCGCTCACCCCTCGCGCCGCGACCGCCAGAGCAGCCAGATGAAGTACGGGGCGCCGATCACGGCCGTCAGCAGGCCGACCGGGATCTGCGCCGGGGCGATGATCGCCCGGCCGACCAGGTCCGACACGACCACCAGCAGCGCGCCGAGCAGCGCGCTCACCGGTATGACCCGCACATGACTCCGGCCCACCAGGGCACGTGCCGCGTGCGGGGCGACCAGGCCGACGAAGCCGATGACGCCGACCGCCGCCACGGCACCCGCCGTCAGGAGGACGGCCAGGCTCAGCAGCGCCAGCCGGGTCGCGCCGATCCGCACGCCGAGCAGGGCGGGCGTCTCGTCGTCCAGCCCGATCAGGTCCAGCTCGCGGCGCATCAACGCGAGGACGGGCAGTGCGAGGACCAGGCCCACCAGCACCGGGATCAGCTCGGGGAACGTCCGCCCGTACGTCGAACCGCCGAGCCAGGCCAGTGCCTTCGTCTCGTTGTACGGGTCGGTGAGCACGATCAGCAGACTCACGAACGCGCCCGCTCCGGCCTGCACGCCGATGCCGATCAGGACCAGGCGGTTCTGCTCCAGCCCGCGGCGTGCGGCGAGACCGAACACCAGCGCCGCGGCGGCCGTCGCACCGGCCAGCGCGGAGCCGCCGATCAGCCAGAAGCTCGCCAGCGGTACGACCGTGAGGACGGCGACCGCCCCGACCCCCGCACCGCTGACGACGCCGAGGACGCCCGGCTCCGCCAGCGGATTGCGCGACACCGCCTGGACGACGGCCCCCGCGACGGCCAGCGCCGCACCGGCCAGCAGGGCCGCGGCGACCCGGGGGACCCGCGTGTCGAGGACGTAACCGACGAACTGCCCCGCCCGGCCGGTGAGCCAGTTGCCCACATCGCCCAGGAGCAGCGTCGCGTCGCCGAAGAGCGTCGCCGCCACCACCGCTCCGAGAAGCCCCACGATCGTCGCCGCCAGCGTGAGGACGAACGCCCGCCGGCTGCGCAGCCGGGCGAACGCCGTCGAGCCGCTGTCCGTGCCCATGTCGCGCGACCGGTAGGCCAGGACGATCAGGACGAGCGCGCCGAAGCAGGTCGTGACGATGCCGGTGGGCACCTCGGCACCCGCCTGGGCGCCGAACACCGCGCGCAGCAGCACATCCGCGCCGAGCACGACCAGCACACCCGCGAGAGCCGACGCGGGGATGAACGCGTGGTGCCGGACCAGGCCCGGGATCCACGTGCTGAGCAGGCGGACCACGGCGGGCGCGCACAGCCCGACGAAGCCGACCGGCCCCGCGACCGCCACGGACACCGCCGCCAGCAGCACCGCGAGGATCACGGCCGCGCTGCGCGTCAGCCGGGGGCTCACCCCGACGACCGCCGCACCGTCGTCGCCCAGGGCCAGGATGTCCAGCCGCCGGCCCATCAGCATGAGCCCGGCGAACGCCACGAGCGCGACCGGGGCGAGCCGGTCGATGGACTGCATGCCGATCTGGGCGAGCGAACCGTTCCCCCAGGCGAACAGCCCGGTCGTCTGCTGGGAGCGCAGGAGCAGCAGCATCCCGCTCAGCCCGGACAGGGCGAGGGTGAGCGCCGATCCGGCCAGTACCAGCCGGATCGGTCCGGCCCCCGCCCGGGACAGGCCGAGGACGACGCCCGCCGCCAGCAGCCCGCCGAGGAACGCCGTGGCGCCGGCCGGCAGCGCGGGCAGCGTGATGCCGAACGCGGCGACGGCGACCACCGCGAGGTACGCGCCCGCGTTCACGGCGAGCGTGTCGGGGGAGGCCAGCATGTTACGCGACACCGACTGGAGGGCCGCGCCCGCCGCGCCGAGCGCGCAGCCCACGAGGAGCCCCGCGGCGAGCCGGGGCAGCCGGGAGTCCAGGACCACGGCGGCCGTCTGCTCGTCGGCACTCCGGTCGGAGGCGGCCCCGGTGGCCAACTGCCAGAGCGTGTGGAGATCGACGGCGGCGGTGCCCTGGCCCACGTGCACGATCGCGAGTGCGGCCAGCGCGACGATCCCCGCGACCGCGAGGAGGAACATCCGGCCGCGGCGGGCCGGCGGGCCGGCCGCCACCGGGGGCTCGACCCCGGCCGGACCGGCCGCGCCCGCCCCCGTCTTCACGGGGGCGGGCGGGGCGGTTGTGGTGCGTGTGCTCATCGTCAGGCGGTCAACGCGCCGACGAGGGCGTCGATGTACTCGCGCATCGACGCGGTGCCGCCGAACATCCAGATGCCGTCGGGCAGCCGGTGCACCTCGTCGTTCTTGACGAACGGCAGGGACTTCCACACCGCGTTGTCCTTGAGGCCGTCGGCGAACGGGTCGCCGCCGTCGGAGTCGTTGGCGATGTACGCGAACCGCGCGTCGCCGATCTTCGTGAGGCCCTCGACATCGGTCGCCGCCAGGCCGTAGGCCTTGTCGCCCTTCAGCGTCCACGGGTCGACGAGGCCGAGTTCGGTGTTCACGTCGGCGAGCAGCGAGCCCTTGACGTACGGGCGCACCGAGACCTGGTTGCCCTCCTGCCAGCCGTCGGCGAAGGCGACCTTCTCGCCGTCGAGACCGGCGTCCGCGAGCTTCTTCCTGCCGTCCGCGACCGCCTTGCGGAAGGATGCGACCTCGGACTCGGCCTTGTCCTCCTTGCCGGTGGCCTTGCCGATGAGCTCGACGGTGTCGACCATCTGGTCGATCTGCCGGTTCGCGTCGGCCGAGCGGACCACGGCTACCGGGGCGGCCTTGGACAGCTGCGCGATGGCGGAGTCGGACAGGTCGGTGGTGGCGACGATGAGGTCGGGCTTGAGGCTCGCGACGGTGGCGACGCTGGGCTCGCCCCGGGTGCCTATGTCCTTGACGCCCTTGGTGAGCGGCGCGGCGGTGTTGTACGCGGTGTAGCCCTTGACGTCGGCCACGCCGACCGGCTGGACGCCGAGGGTCACGAGCGACTCGACGACGTTCCACTCGGTGCCGACGACGCGCGTCGCCGGCCCGTCGAGCGTGATCTTCTTGCCGCGGGAGTCGGTGACCGTCACCGCGCTGTCCCCGGCGGACTCCTTCTTCGGCGCCTCGGTGGTGCCACAGGCCGTGAGGGCGAGCGCGGCCGCGGCGGCGAGGGCGGGCCACGTCAGGTGCTGGTTCTTCATGAGGGTGTTCAGGGCCTTTCGGAACGAAGGTGGTGGCGGCCGACCGCGCGGGTGCGCGGGATGCCGGTGGAGGAGTCGGGTTCGACGTCGATGCGGATGCCGTACGCGTCGCTGAGCCGCTCGGGGGCGTACACCTCCGCGGGCGTGCCCGCGGCGACGATCCGCCCGGACGAGAGGAGGACGACCTGGTCGGCCACGGCGGCGGCCTGGTCCAGGTCGTGCAGGACGACGCCGACGGTGACGCCGTGGGTGTCGGCGAGGTCGCGTACGAGGTCGAGGATCTCGACCTGGTAGCGCAGGTCGAGATAGGTGGTCGGCTCGTCGAGGAGGAGGACGTCGGTGTCCTGGGCCAGGCAGCAGGCGAACCAGACGCGTTGCAACTGCCCGCCGGACAGGCTCTCCACCCCGCGGTCGGCGAACTCGGTGAGGTTCGTGACGGCCAGCGCGTGCTCGACCATCCGGGCGCCGTCCGGATCGGTGCCCCGGAGCCGGCCCCGGTAGGGGTGACGGCCGAATCCGACCACGTCGCGCACGCTGAGGCCGGCCGGCGCGTTCCGGCTCTGCGCGAGCAGGGTGACACGGCGGGCGAAGTCGGCGCGCGACAGCGCCAGGGCGTCGACGGGCGCGGCGTCCTCGGCCCCGGCCGCCACGGTCACGCTGCCGGTACGGGCCTTGTGCAGCCGGGCCACGGCCCGCAACAGGGTGGACTTCCCACTGCCGTTCGGCCCGATGAGCGCGGTGACGCGACCACGCGGCAGCCTGAGGTCGGCCCCGTGCACGACGTCGGTACCGTCATACGCGATCGTCATGTCGCGGGCGTCGAGGCCGGCGTCGGGGGAAGCGGCCGGGCCGGGCTCGGCAGCGGTGGGCATGGCGGTGGCACCGGCAGCGGGCGCGGAGCGCCGACGTGGCGGTGGGTCTTCTCGGTCGAGGGCAGGAGCGATCACGACCGTGAGGTTAGCCTAACCTAAATTGCCCAGGTCAAGCGGGATTCGGAATCGTGTCCTCCGCGTGACCCGCGGGCGGTTCGCCGCGCGGTCGTCGGCGGTCGCCGCCGAGGAGGCGGTCGCGGGTCTCGCGAGGGGGTGATGCTCCGGGTGGCGGTACTTTCCGGCCGAAGCGGCGATGTGGCGCATCGGTGGATCTCTTTATGTTCGCAGGTCAGGCGGTAGTTCTGTGTTGAACCGCCGAAGTTCGTCCATATGCTGGACGGCTTGCGCGCGGCGTCTGAGCTGCCCGAATGACCATTCGGTCGGCTCGAGCGCCCGTCTGCGGCTGGAAGCTGGCCGTCGACGTGCGCTTACTTTCCGCATGCGTAAGACTCCTGACCGCAATCAGGCACACGGCCAAGGAGTCTTCACCCATGCGACCCAACCCGCAGGCAATCTTCGCAACCGTCACGGCGAGCACCCTTCTGCTCGCCGGACTCGCGACCGCCACCGCCCAGGCCGCACCGGCCAGGGCCGAGAGCCTCTACGCGCCCTCGGCCCTCGTCCTGACCGTGGCCCGCGGCGATGACGCGCTGACCGCCACCGTCGAGCGGGCCGTGACGCTCACCTGCGCCCCCACCGCCGGGGGGACGCACCCCACTCCCGCTGCGGCCTGCCAGGAACTGGCCGCGGCCCGGGGCGAGTTCTCCGAACTGACCGCCGGTCCCTCGAACCGGACCTGTACCCGCCAGTGGGACCCGCTCGTCGTGACCGCCCACGGCGTCTGGCAGGGGGAGCGGGTCCAGTTCAGCACCACCTACGGCAACGCCTGCGAGATGGCGGGCAGCATGAACGACAACGCCGTATTCGCCTTCTGACCCACCGGGGCCCGCCGACGCCGGGATGACGGAGCACGACTCCGTCCCGCCCGACCGCGTCCGGCGATCCGCCCCGCCCCGCGTGCCCCGCACACGCCCCGTTCGCGACGGCCGGGAGCCATGCGTCCGCACCGGCCGTTTCCGCCGCGGCCGGTAGCGACCCGCCCCGGTCGGTTCGTCACGGACCCGCCCGATTCCGGGCGGACCTCTCGCTAGCCGGAGGACTCCCGCGTCACCCGGGTCCCCGGATGGCGCAGCGAGATCAGGAAGGCCACGCCCAGGGCGATGGCCATCCCGTAGAACACCCACTGGTTCGCCTCGGCGAAGTCCATCCGGATCGCCGACATCGAGTCCCGTACGGTCTCGGCCACCGGTCCCGAGCCGGACGGTCCCCGGGAGTCCGCCTGGCCGGTCACCGACTGGGCGACGGACTCGGCGGCGTCCTGCGACGCACCGTCCGGCACGCCCTTGTCCCGCAGGGTCCCGCCCACCTCCGTGATCGTCCTGTGGGTCAGTACGGTGCCGAAGACGGCCAGTCCGATGCTGGCCGCGAAGTTGCGTACGGTCTGGGTGATGCCGGTGACCTCGCCGTAACTCGCGTCGATCGCCCGGTTCACGGCGTCGGTCGAGGCCGGCGCCAGCAGCAGCCCGATACCCGCGCCCGCCATCGCCGCGTACAGCCACTGGTCATGCATGGACAGCGTGGTCAACTTCCCGGCCCACAGGGCGAATCCGACCGCGCCGAGCGCCGTGCCGAGCTTCATCGCGGGGCGCGCGCCGCGCTTGTCGAGGATCCGGCCGCCCCACTGGGAGGCGAGCCCGAAGCCGATGAAGAAGTACAGGAGATACAGCGCCGCCTGGTTCGGCGACGCGCTCAGCGAGACCTGCGCGTACACGGAGGCGAAGAAGAACACCGGGACGAACGCCGTCATGGCGAAGAACAGCACGGCGTTGTCCACGCGGAACGCCAGGTCGCGGAAGACCCGCAGGTCGATCAACGGGAAACGCGTGCGCAGTTCGAACCGGCAGAAGGCCGCCAGCACCAGCAGACCGCCCGCGATGCACGCCCAGGTGGCGACGGAGTCCCAGCCCCAGGTCGACGCCTGTTGCAGCCCCAGCACCGTCAGCCCCATGCCGACGGCGACCAGCGCCGCCGGGCAGGTCGAGGGGCTCGCGGCGGGTCCGGTCCGGGATGCGGGCCAGTACCGCCAGCACGACGGCGACGACGGCTACGGGGACGTTGACCCAGAAGATCGCCCGCCAGGTCCACCCGGTGAGCCAGCCGCCGAGCAGCGGCCCGACCGCGGTGAGCGCCCCGGACACCCCGAAGAACAGGGCCAGGGCCCGGCCCCGCCGCTCCACCGGGAACACGGCGATGACCACGGCGAGCGCGGCCGGGAACATCAGGGCCGCGCCGATGCCCTGGACGGCGCGGAAGCCGATCAGCCAGGCCTGCGCGAAGTCCCCGGAGGGCACCGCGCCGCACAGGGCGGAGGCGATCACGAAGACCAGCGTGCCGATCAGCATCACGCGGCGGTGCCCGAAGAGGTCGGACAACCGCCCGCCCAGGGCGAAGAGCGCGGCCAGCGTCAGCAGGTAGGCGTTGACGACCCACTGCATCTGCGAGGAGGTGAGTCCGAGTTCGTCGATGATGTCCGGGGCCGCGATCGCCACGATGGTCTGGTCGATGAACGTCATCGACACGGCGAACAGCATGGCCGTGAGAGCGAGGCCCTGGTTCGGCGGGCCGCCCCGCCGGCCCCCTGTCGCCGGCTCCGGCGATCCAGGACGCGAACTGTCCCTTTCGGGGGTTTCTCTGCCCATGGATCCATGGTCGCCGGGCTGCCGCCGTGGTGCATCCCGAGCCGCGGGGGCGCCTCGCCGCGACGGCGGGCACGTCGTCGCGGGGCGTCGCGCGCTACTTGCCCGTCGCGGATCCGGTGTACGGCAGCAGGGCCATCTCGCGGGCGTTCTTGATGGCCGCGGCCACCTGCCGCTGCTGCTGGGCGCTGATCCGGGTGACCCGGCGGCTGCGGATCTTCCCGCGGTCGGAGATGAACCTCCGTAGCAGATCGGTTTCCTTGTAGTCGATGTACGTGATCTCCGCGGCGTCCAGGGGGTTCGGGCGGTTCTTGAGCGGCTTACGGGGGTCCTGCTGACGGGCCATGGGGCTTCCTCGTGCTCGGTGTGCCGTGGTCGGTGGTCGCGGGTCGCGGGTCGCGGGTCGCGGGTCGCGGGTTACGGGTACGGGGACGGTGTGCGGGCGTCAGTGGACCGGGTCGAGGAGTGCGTCGAACGCGGCGGGCAAGCTCTTCCAGGCCTCGCGGCCGGAGCCGTACTCCTCGTCCGTGAGCAGGCAGGAGTCCAGCAGGCCGGTCAGACCGTCGCGGTCGAGACCGGGGGAGACGAAGACCAGGTGCTGGCAGCAGTCGCCGTGCTCCGGGTGCCAGTCCAGCGCGGCGGCCGCCCGTCGGTAGGGCGGCACCATGGACCAGGCGGCGTCGGGGAGCGAGGCGAGCCAGGGGCCGGTGTTCTCCACGCAGAGCGCGCCGCCCGCGGCATCCCAGGAGAGCAGGGTGTCGGGCCGGTCCGCGAGCCAGAACCGGCCCCGGCTGCGGGCCGCCGCACAGCTCAGGTCCTCCAGCGCGTCGAGCAGGCGCTCGGGGTGGAAGGGGCGGTGCCGTCGCCAGACGAGCGTGCCCACCCCGGCCTCGTCGGCCTCCTGCGGAAGCAGCGCACAGGCCGGGTGCTGGCCCGCGTCCGCCGCCTCCACATCGAACCCCGCGAAGGCGAGCCGGGCCAACTCTGCCGATCCGGAGGCGGCCTGGCGGGCCGTCGGGTTCAGCTGCCGGATCAGGGCGCGGTCCTCGTCGTCGGCCGCCGGGCTCGGCGTCACGGCCAGGACGGGCGCGTACTCCACCTGCCGGGCCCAGGTGTCGCCGATGGTCCGCCGGTCGGCCGGCGCCGCCGCGAGACCGGCCTCGGCCAGATCGTCGCCGTTGGAGAGGCAGGGCAGGACGAGCGTGGGGTCGACGGCCGCGAAAACGCCTGTGACCTCGGCGGCGTTCGTGTGCGCGGCGATCACCTCGGCCATGGACTTCGGCTCGACGGAGTCCCAGAGCTCCAGGACGGCGAGGCGGGTCCGTCCGTCCCCGGCGAGGCGTTCGAGTTCGGGGACGAGATCCTCTCGCAGCGCGCAGCAGGCGCACGCGTTCACCAGCGGCGTCTCGCCGGACTCCAGCTCGCCGCCGGAATCCCGCAGGGAGCGACGAACCGTCCCGCCGGAGGCCGTGGACAGGTCGTGGTGCAGCGCGACGCTGTACGGGACGTCCCGCAGCAGCCCCTCCACCACTTCGCGGCGCGCCTCGGAGTGCAGGCCGCAGACGATCACGACGGGCAGTTTCGCGCGGTGCCCGCTCATCGGGCCTCACCACGTCCGTAGCGGCGTTCGAAGCGCTCGACGCGTCCGGCGGTGTCCAGGACGCGGGCGGTGCCGGTGTAGAAGGGGTGGCTCGCGGAGGAGATCTCCACGTCGACCACCGGGTAGGTGTTGCCGTCCTCCCAGATGACGGTGCGGTCGCTGGTCATGGTCGAGCGGGTCAGGAACGCGAAGTCGGCGGCCTTGTCGCGGAAGACGACGGGACGGTAGGAGGGGTGGATTCCGGGCTTCATGAAGGTGTCCTCGGGGTCGGGCACGGGTCGTGTGCGGGTGAGCGGTGGGGCCTGTCGGCCTCAGCGCTCCTCGCGGAAGTCGACATGGCGACGGGCCACCGGGTCGTACTTGCGCAGCACCATTCGGTCGGGGTCGTTCCGCCGGTTCTTGCGGGTGACGTAGGTGTAGCCGGTCCCCGCGGTGGAGCGGAGCTTGATGACCGGGCGTACTTCGTTGCGAGCCATGGGCGCTACTATATGGCAATGGTTTCCATTTTCAATAATGGATGCGTCGAAGGAGAGGCAGGTAACTTTCCATGTCCGCCCACTGCCAACTGACCGGTTCGAAGCCGGGATTCGGCAACAACATCTCCCACTCGCACCGCCGGACGTCGCGCCGGTTCGACCCGAACATCCAGCGCAAGCGGTACTGGCTGCCCGGTGAGGGCCGCTATGTGCGGCTCACGCTGAGCGCTCGGGCGATCAAGACCGTCGACAGCATCGGCGTCGAGGCCGCGGTCGCGCGCATCCGTGCGCGGGGAGGGGAGGTCTGATGGCGAAGAAGAGCAAGATCGCGCGGAACGACCGGCGGCGGGCGACCGTCGACCGCTACGCCGCGCGCAGGGCCGAGCTGAAGGAGATCATCCGCCGACCCGGTACGCCGGAGCGCGAACGGGGCGCGGCCGTGCGGGAGTTGCGGCGTCAGCCGCGCGACGCCAGTGCCACGCGGGTGCGCAACCGCGACAGCGTCGACGGCAGGCCCCGCGGGTACCTGCGCAGGTTCGGGCTCTCCCGGGTCCGGATGCGTGAGCAGGCCCACGCGGGATTCCTTCCGGGAGTGACCAAGTCCTCCTGGTGAAGCCGGCCTGAGGGCCGGGGCGGGTGGTGGTACGGCGGTCGCGCCGCGCCGCCGCCCGCGACGCGTCTCTCAGCGCCCGACCGGGTCGAGGTGAGCCCCGTCCCCGGGGGTGAGGAGGGCGAGGTGGCCGCCGTCGTCCAGGGGGGTCGGGACGCCCAAGGTCGTGAGCGGCTCCGCCCGGTCCGCGTCGAAGACGTGGACCTCGCCGTGGCCTCCCCGGCTGACCGCGACCAGGCTCCCGCCGGGTGAGGCGGCGACGGCCCGCCGCTGTACGCCGTCCCAGGGGGTCCCGCCGGGCCGGGGCGCGCCGGACATGGCGGGCAGGGGCAGGCGCGCGACGACCTCCGGGCGGGATCCGGCGACCGGAGGTGCGGTGAGCAGGACGAGCTCGTCGCCGTCCGGGTGGACCCGGGTGTACGCGATGTGGCGGGCGGTCACCGCGAGCCGGAAGACCAGTCCGGGGCCCAGGTCCAGCCGGCCCGTGACGCCCGTGTCGAGGTGGTGCCACCAGGCGTCGTTGGACCAGTCGGGCCACTGCCCGGGGTCGCCCGGTCCGCCGCGAACGCAGGACCAGAGCATCCGCCGCACGGGGTCGAGCCGCAGGTAGTGACCGCGCCCGCCGGAACGCCCGTCGGCGGACCAGGGCAGGAGGTCCTCGTGGACGAGGTCGTCCCCTTCCCGTCGTGCGCGATGCACCCCCGACCCGGCGGCGGCGAACACCCGGCCGGTGAGCGGGTCGTGGGCGTCGCCGTGACCGTCGTCGTCCGGCAGGCCGATCCGCCGGACCGGGGTCGCCGGAGGGCAGGCGGGGGCCGAGCGCATCAGGTCGCGGTGCCGGTGGACCAGCAGCTCGCCCGGCTCCCGGTGGCGCAGCACCACGAGGGGGGACGGTCCACCGAGGACCGTGACACCCGGCTCGCCCGTCCGCCCCCGTACGCGTACGGCGACGGCGCCGTCCGGCGCGTCGAGGTCGACGGCCGTCAGGAGCCCGGTCCAGGCCTCCTCGTTGCGGCCGAGGCCGGTGGTCACCGCGAGGTGCCGTCCTCCCGGATCGGCCGCCAGGTGTTCGGCGGGGACCGCGACCGGTATCCGCCGCCGGGCCAGCGGCCGGCCGGCGCCGGGGCCGTAGGGGTCGAGGACCAGCAGTTCGCCCGCCCGGTCGTCCACGCAGGCGGTGAGGTCGCCCGGCAGGGAGAGGAAGCCGGCGTGCTCGGCGAGGTGCCGGTGGTTCAGCTCGGCGCGCTCCGTGCCGTCCGGGAGGTCCAGCAGGCTGATCCGGCCGGCGACATGGTCGGAGACCAGCAGGCGCGGCGGTGTGTGGGGCGAGGTGGGTGGGGGCTGTGACATGGCGAACTCCTGCGGTCGGCGGGGTCATGGAGGTGATGGAGGCCGGTGGGGCCCGGCGAGGACCGTCGAGGACGGGGTGAGGGCCACCGGCCACTTTATTGGAAATGATAATCATGTGTAAGGTTCCGGTCTGTGGCGGGGATCGCTCCCGGGGCTCCGCCTCCGTATCCGCCACATCCCCGGGACCGCACAGGAACGTTGAGGGACCGTCGATGCCACGAACCGCGCTGAGAGTCCGCCGCTGGGCCGCGATCGCCGTACTGGGAGGCCTGCTGGCCGGCTGCGGAACCGGGGAGGCGGACACCGGAGAACCGGCCGCCGCTCCGGGGGGCGCCGGCGCCCGCACGAGCACGGACGTGCGGCCCATCGAGGCCGCCACCCGGATCACCGACGCCAAGGGCGTCACGGTCTCCCTGCCGAAGCCGCCGGAGAAGATCGTCTGCCTGGTCGCCCTCTGCGACGACATCCTCGTCGAGCTGGGCATGACGCCGACCGCCACCAACTCCCAGGTGCTGGCGCACCCGAAGTTCCTGGGCCGGGAGGAGGCCGCGGAGATACCGGTCGTGCCCGGCGGCTTCCTCAGCCCCGAGGTCGAGGCGATCCTGTCCCACCGGCCCGACCTGGTGATCGGCCTGGAGGACACCCACGGCAAGCTGGCCCCCGCGTTGAAGGGCGCCACGACGTTCTGGCCGGTCCAGCCCGGATCCTGGCAGGACAGCGTCGGCTACCTGCGGGACCTGGCCGCGCTCACCGGCCGGACCGAGCAGGGCGAGAAGGCGGAGAAGACCTTCCGCGGCCGCCTCGCGCAGGCGGAGCAGAGCAGGAGCGACAAGACCGCGCTCATCGTCTACGGCAGCGACGAGAACTTCGGCGTGGCCACCCCGGAGACCGATGTGGCGGCCGGACTGTTCCCGAAGATCTCCCACTACCCGTGGAAGAGCCGGGGCGTCGACGGCAGTTACAGCCTTGAGGAGATCCTGGCCCGGGACGTCGACGTCCTGTTCGTGGAGACCCTGTCCTTCGGCGCGCCGGACGGCAAGCTCTCCGACAGGCTGGCGAAGAACCCGCTCTGGTCGCGGATCCCGGCGGTGAAGAACGGCAAGGTCATCGAGGTCGACTCCGAGGTGTGGGCCAAGGGGCGCGGCACCCGCTCCCTGGGCGTCGTCCTCGACGAGGCGACGGCCGCACTGCGGTGAGGCGTCCGCCCGTGGCGCCGCTCTGCCTGGGCGCGGCGGCCCTGGCGAGCGCGGTCTGCGCGCTCAGCCTCGGCACGCCGTTCGTCCCGCCCGTCAGGCTCCCGGCCACGCTGGGGGCCGACGGGCTCGCGGGGCTCGTCGTCACCGAACTGCGGCTGCCCCGCCTGGTGCTGGCGCTGATCGCCGGGGCCTGCCTGGGCGCGGCGGGCCTCGTCCTCCAGGAGGCCCTGCGCAACCCGCTGGCCGTGCCCGAGATGCTGGGCGTCTCCTCCGGGGCCGCCCTGGGCGTCGCCGCACCGCTGGTCCTGGCCCTGGCGGTTCCCCTCGGACTGCAACCGTTCCTCGCCCTGGCCGGGGCGGCGCTCGGCGGTCTGCTCACCCTGGTCGCCGCCGGATTCGGGCGGAGCCCCTCGGCCGTCCTGCTCACCGGAGCAGCCGTCGCCGCCGCACTCCAGGCGGCACTGCTGGTGCTCATGGTGATGGCCGATCAGCTCGACCTCCAGCTCATCTACCGCTATCTGCTGGGCAGTCTGTCCGCCCGCACCTGGGACGACGTCACCGGTCTGCTGCCCTGGCTCGCCGTGGCCGTCCCGGCGCTGGTGCTGTGCGTGCCGGTGCTCGGAGTGCTGCGCCTCGGCGACGACGACGCCCGTGCGCTGGGGGTACGGGTCGAACGCGCGCGAGTGGCCGCGCTGGGCATCGCCGTCGTCCTCATCGCCCCCGTCGTCGCCGTCTGCGGGCCGGTGGCCTGGGTCGGCTTCCTCGCCCCCCACCTCGCCCGCCGCCTCCGCCCGGACGGCGGCGCGGCCGGGTGGCTCGTCCGGTCCGCCGGGTGCGGCGCGATCGTCGTGCTGTGCGCCGATCAGCCGGCCCGGCTGGCGCTCGCCCCGGTCGAGACACCGGTCGGAGCCTGGACCGCTCTGATCGGGGTGCCGGTCGGAGTCGTGCTGCTGAAGCGGGGGAGACGGCCCACCCGGGACCGGGGCCCGGTGGCCCCGCCCGCACCGGGGAATCCGCCGGGCCTCCCCGCTCCCGTCCTGCGGAAGGCCGAACGATGACGCTCATCGACACCGTGCCCGGCCCGGCCCGTCGGGCCCTGCGTGCACCGGGCTTCCGGATGGGCGGCCTGGCGCTGCTCGTCGCCGCGGTGGCCTGCGCCGATCTGTTCGCCGGGCGGGGCGTCGCCCCTGAAGGCGTACGGGCGGTGCTGCTCGGCGGCGGCGACCCCACCGCCGAACACATCGTGCTCCGACTCCGGCTGCCCCGGCTGCTGGTGGCGCTGGTCGCCGGAGCCTGCCTCGGGGTGGCCGGGCTCGTACTCCAGTCGGCCCTGCGCAACCCGCTGGCCGGGCCCGAAGTCACCGGCGTCACTCCCGGTGCCGTACTCGGTGCGGTCGCCGCGACAGGCCTCGGCCTCGCGGGCTGGGAATCCCCCACGGCCGTGGTCGTGGCGGCCTGTCTCGGCGGCTTCGCCGGGGCGGGTCTGCTGTGGCTGCTGGCCGGACGGGACCGGGGCGACCCGGAACAGACGGCCGTGTACGGGGTCCTCGTGTCGGCGGTGCTCGCCGGGCTCACCGCCGTCGTCCTCCTGGTGGCCCCCGGCGAACTCGGCAGCGTCGTGCAGTGGTTGATCGGCTCCACCGAAGGCCGGGTCTGGCAGCACTGGAATCTGCTCTGGCCGTGGGCCGCCTTCTGGGGCGCGGCGGCCTGGCTGCTCGCCGGGCCGCTGACCCTGTTGCGCTGTGGCGACGAACAGGCTTCTGCCGCGGGCCTGGCCACCGGCCGGGGCCGGGGAGCGGCGCTCGTCTGCGCCGTGGCGCTGACGGCCGGTGCCGTGTCGGCCGTGGGGGCGCTCGGCTTCGTGGGGCTGCTGGTGCCCCATCTGGCGCTGGCCGTCTTCGGGGCCGACCTGCGCATCACCCTGCCGGGCGCCGCGCTGCTCGGCGCGGCGGTGGTGTGCGGGGCGGACGCGGCCGCCCAACTGCTGTCCCGGCTGCTGGCCACCGGGCTGGACGCGGACCGGCTGACCCTCCCGGTCGGCGCTCTGACCACTTTCGTGGGGGCCGGGCTGCTGATGGTCGTGGCGCGGCGACGGGCGGACGAACGATGACGGAGCGGTACGCGGAAGCGACGCGGCGAAGTCGGCGTCGGCGCGACATCGGCATCGACACATCGGCATCGGTGCATCGACATCAAAGGAAGTGGAGGACAGCGGATGAGGAGGGTGGCATGCCGGAAGGCCTGACCGGACAAGTGGAGCCGGGCCCGGTGGGGCCGGCGGCCGGGCCGGAAGCGGAGCCGGACGCGGTGCCCGGCCCGGAGGTCGTGCGGGCGGAGGGGCTGACCTTCGGCTACCCCGGACGCATGGTCCTGCGAGGGGTGGACCTGAGCGTCCGCGCCGGCGAACTGGTCGCCCTGATCGGGTTGAACGGCTGCGGCAAGAGCACCTTCCTCAAGCTCGCCGCCGGACTGCTCACCCCGAGCGGCGGGCGCGTCCTGCTCGAAGGCGACGACGTGGCGCGGCTTCCCCGTCGCACCGCCGCCCGGCGCGTCGCGCTGCTCCATCAATCGGCACCCGCCGTACCGGGACTGACTGTGCGGCAACTCGTGCGTCAGGGGCGCTACGCAGCCCGGGGGCCGCTCGGGATGCTGCGGGAGGGCGACGACGAGGTGACGGGCCGGGCGCTCGCCGACGTCGGCGTCACCGACTGGGCCGACCGGCCCGTGGACGCGCTGTCCGGAGGTGAACGCCAGCGGGTCCGGCTGGCCATGGCGCTGGCTCAGGACGCCCGTGTGCTCTTCCTGGACGAGCCGACCACCTATCTCGATCTGCGGCACCAACTGGAGGTGCTCCAGACGGTGGTACGGCTGCGCGCCGAGCGTCGGCTGACGGTGGTGATGGTGCTGCACGACCTGAACCACGCCGCGCGGTTCGCCGGTCGGATCGTCGCGCTGCGTGAGGGCCGCGTCGCCGCCGACGGGCCGCCGGCCGAGGTGGTCACCCGGCGTCTGCTGGCCGAAGTGCTCGGCGTGGAGGGCCGGGTGGGGATCGACAGCGAGGGAGGCTGGCCCGTCTGTTACCCAGATCACCCTCTCGATCCGCCACAGCTATTGCGGAATGAAAATCATATTCATTAGTGTCTGTGCTGCGGCACGCGCCAACGCCGCGACCGAAACACTCATCCGATCCGACCGAATGGAGACGTCAACTCATGGAGAACAACAAGGTGTTCAGCCCGATCGCCGACCAGGGTCAGCTCGCCCACCTCTCCGCCACCCACTCGAACGCCCTCGTCGAGAACCCCTTCGACGACGCCGTCGAGGCCGACACCGCGGCCGAGAAGTAGGCGACACCTGCCACTGACGGCAGATTCCCCGCGTAGCGCGGGGCGGGCCCGCCCGGTGACACCCGGGCGGGCCCGCCCCGTTCGGCCCCGAAGCTCCCCACACTCTTCTCCCGCCCCCCGTCCCCGTTTCCAGCCCCGGAGGATTCCGTGACCCGCAGTCGACTTGCTCCCGGCACCGGGATCGTCACCGTCCCCGGTGGCGCCCCCGTGCTCCGGACCTCCGGAGGGGAGTTCCTGCGCATCGATACCGGCGGTGTCGCCGACGAGGAGCTGGTACGCCGGCTGGCGGGCGAGGAGGCGTCGGGCGAGGGTGCGTACGCCGCCGGACTCGCCCGGCTCGTCGAGGCGTTCGAGGCGGGCGGGCACGCGGTGTCCGCCCCGCCCCGGGCCCCGCTCGACGGCCGGACCGTCCACGTCCTCGGCGACGCCGTGCTCACCGAGCCGCTGGCGCGCTGCGCCGGGGCGGAGGGGGCCGAGGTCCGCCGGATCACCCCGGACGGTGTGGCGGAGCTGGTCCGGGCGACCCCGGACCGCGGTGCGGAAGGAGGTGTCGCTGTGGTGTGGTGCCTCGACTCACCCGTGCCCGAAGGGCTTTGGGATGCTGCGGACCGACTGCCCGGCCGGCGCGTCGCCTGGCTGCGCTGTCACCGCGAGGGCGTTCACAGCTGGACCGAACCCCTTGCCGCGGTCCCGGGAGACGTAACCTCTCGTCACGTCCGGCTCCGCAGACTCGCGGCCACCCCCGCCCATCGCGAACTCGCCGCCTACTGGGCCGGACACCGGACCCCCGACACCGGACCGCACCCCACCGAAGCCTCAGCCGCGCTGATCGCCGCACTCCTCACCGCCGACCTGATCGCCTGGGCCGAAGCCGAAGCCGAAGCCGAAGCCGAAGCCGAAGCCGAAGCCGAAGCCGAAGCCGAAGCCGAAGCCGAAGCCGGGTCCGAGGCCGGGACGAACCGGGCGGCCGTTCTCCCGGTGCGCCGTCGGCTGCGCCGGATCGACCTGCGCGATCTCACCCTCACCGAGCATCCCGTGCTCCCCGTCCCGGACGTCGCGCCCCTGCCTGCCCCGGCATCGACGCGGGCCGGTGCCGGGGCCGGGACAGCCGAGGCGCGCCCGTGAACACTCCCACCGTGTACGTCCGCACGCCGGACGGCACCGAGCTCGCCACCGACGTCTGCCTCCCGGACGGAACCCGCCCCCTTCCCGCCGTCCTGATCAGAACCCCCTACGGGCGCGTCGCCCACCGCGCCGAGCTGCGCGGCTGGGCGACGCACGGATTCGCCGCGCTCGCCCAGGACGTACGCGGCCGCCACGGCTCACCGGGCGAGTGGCACCCTTTCCGCGGTCACGAGACGGCGGACGGCGCGGCCACCGTCGCCTGGGTGCGCGCCCAGGCGTGGAGCAACGGGGAGGTCGTCGCCGTCGGCGCCTCCTACGCCGCGTACTGCGCCCTCGTCACCGCGCTCGCCGCCCGTGACACCGGCGGAGGAGCAGCCTGCGATGCCGGAACCGGGGCCGCCTTTGACGACCTCCGCCGCGACGGCGTCCCGGACGCCGTCATCGCCGCCGTCCCCGCGCTCGGACTGGCCGAGACGGCGCGGGAGTCCGGGGGCCCGGAGCGGCTGTGGGCCAGGGCCGGCTGGTGGGCGGCGCACGGCGACCGTCGCGACTCCGACCCGGACGCGTTGGCCCGCGCCCTGGCGGGTGACCCCCGGCTGCTGGAACACCTCCCGGTCACCCGACTCGCCGCACGGCTGGCCGAGGGCCTGGGACGCGAACTTCCCTCCTGGTCCCGGCTCTGGACGGCCGGAGAACGAGGCCGGCTCGTCGCGCTGGGCTCCGCCGCCCGCATTCCGCTGCTCGCCGTCGGCGGCACCCGTGACCCGTTCGCCGACGACACCGTGGCCCTGTGGCGCGGCTGGGGCGGACCGTCCCGCCTGCTGCTCGGGCCCTGGAGCCACCGCCTCACCGCCGACCCGGCCGCACCGGCCCGCGCACGCGTCAACCTGGGTGCGCTGTACGTACGGTGGGCCCGCGCGGCGCTCGCCGGGCGGCTGGAGCCGACACGGCACGGTGTCATCGCCCTCGGGGACAGCGGTCGTTGGCACAGCACCCCCGGTGCGGCGATCACTCCCGACGCCACCCCACCGGACCGGCCGGAGGCGGACTGCCGCTGGCCCTTCGATTCGCCCACCGGTCTACGGCTGCTCCACGGAGCCGAGTTCAGCGCCGACCCCGACCGTCCCGTGCGCTCGGACGACCTCGCCGTCCCGGACGACGGCACCCGCGCCGACCGCTGCCTGCTCCTCTCACCACCGCTGCCCCGCCCGCTCGACCTGGCGGGAGCCGCCGCCGCCCGGATCAACGTCACGGCCGACACGCCCAGTGCCGACTGGGCCGTACGCCTGACCGCGCTCGACCCGTCCGGCCACGCGGATCCGCTCGCCTTCGGCATCGTCCGGCGCACCGGCCCACCCGGCGAGGCCGCGGACATCACCGTGCCGCTCGGCACGCTGGGCCTGCGGCTGCCCGCCGGGACCCGGTTGCGCGCGGAGATCGCCGGACACCACTTCCCCGCCCACGTCCGCAACCCGCACACCGGGGAGGACCCGGTCACCGCCACCCGGCTCGCCCCGTCCCGCCGCACCGTGAACGCCCGGGGCAGCGCCCTCCACCTGCCCGTCGTCGCCCGACGCCGTTATGTCGAGCCCGCACCGGAGATATGCCGTTGACCAGCGCCCTGCCCATCGAAGCCCTCGTCGATCCCGTCACCGGGATCATCCGAGACGTCGCCCCCGTCGAGCACCCCGTCGGTGCGCCGCCCCGCTACACCGCGATGACCGCCGACGTCGCCGACGCCCGCCGCCTCGGCGCCTGGCCCGCCGACCGCGTCTCGCTCGGCACCACGTTCGGCGACCCCCGGGGCGCCTGGATCGCCGCGGTGGCCGAGGCCGTCGAGCGCTACTGCGGCAACCGCCTCCCCCCGCCCGGACACCCCCGGGAGCCCCGCCGGGCCACCGCCGCCGAACTGACCGCCGAGGGCCACCGCCTCTACGGACCCGGCGCTCTGCCGACGTACGCCCCCTGGCAGTACGGCCGCCAGGGATTCCCGTACGCCGAACTCACCCCCGACACCCCGGCGCTGTGGACCAGGGCCACCGAGAACGGTCGGCCCTGCTGGGCCCCTGTCGCGCTGACCCACCTCAACTGGCGTCAGGGCGATCTGCGTTCGCTGCCCCGGACCCACCACCTCAACTACGCGGGCATCGCCACCGGGCAGGGCCTCGACGACGCCGTCGAGCGCGGCCTCCTCGAAGTCGTCGAGCGCGACGCCCTGGAGCTGTGGTGGCACCTGGACGGGCCAACCCGGGGCGTCGACCCGGCGAGCGTCCCCGGGCTCACCGAGGACCTGGCCGGTTGCGGGCTGGACGTGCACATCGTGCAGATGCCGTCCGAATTCGCCCCCTGTGTGGCCGCCCTCGCGCACGATCCCGTGCGCGGCATCCACGCGGCCGGGTTCGCCTGCCGCTACGACCCGGCGGAGGCGGCCCGCAAGGCCGTGCTGGAGGCGGTGCACACCTGGGTGTTCACCCAGGGCGCGGTGGACGCCGACGGCTGGGTGTACCGGGCGGTCGAAGCCGGGATGCTCGCCCGTGGCCTCTACCTCGACCACCGTGCCGACCGGCGCTATCTCGACGACTGCGGGCCCGAGTTCGCCGCCGTGCGGGACCTCGGGGCCCATGTCCAGGTCTGGCTGGACGACCGGATGTCCCCGCTCGCCCGCCGCTTCACCGAACCCTCCCTCGGCACGGTCCCGGTCACCGCGATCGCCCCCGGCAGCCGCACCGCGCTCGACGCGGCGCTCACCGCAGGCGGGCACCGGGTGATCACCGCCGACCTCACCACGGAGGACGTCGCCGAGACGACACTGCGCGTCGCCCGCGTCCTGGTCTCCGGACTGATCCCCAACGCCCCGGCGGCCTTCGGCTACTTCGGCTGCCCGCGCTTCGCGGACGCCGCGCTCGCCCGGGGCTGGCGGACCCGACCGCCCACCGCTCCGGGGGACTTCACCCTCGCCCCGCCCCCGCACATGTGAAGGAGTGTGCCGTCATGCCCGACACCCCGGCCCGGACAGCCGCACCCGAATCCGGGGCGCGACCCGCGTCCGGCCTCCTGCGCCGGGCCCTCGCGGACGTCCGCTCCCCGCGTGCGCCGGGCCTCGCCCCGTACGTCCCCGATCGCCCGTTCCCCCGGAGCGGGGCCGGGCTGCCGTTGACCGGGGACGAACTCCGGTCCGAAGTGGGGCCGGGGGGCCGGGCCGCGATGGACCTGGACCGCGTCCTGCGCCTCTCGCTGGCCGCGCCCGCCGGCACCCCGGGCCGCCTGCGCCCCGTCCCCTCGGCGGGGGCCCTGCACCCGGTGCGCGCACACCTCCTGGTCGGGCCGGGGTGCTCGCTGCCGCCCGGACGCTACGCCTACGACCCGCGCGCCCACCGCGCCCACCAGCGCGGCCCGGCCCCCGACGGCCTGGCCCCGGGCGTCCTCGTCGTCCTCACTGTGGCCGCCTCGCGCACCGTCGCGCACTACGGCCACCGCGCCTGGCCGTTGCTCCTGCTGGACGCGGGCCACGCCGCCGCGGCCCTGGCACTGGCCGGATCGCCGACCGCCGACGTGCTGGTCTGCCTCGATGCGGACGCCGCCCTTCTCTCCGCCGCCGCAGGGCTGCCCGCCGGTCCGGACCGGCCTGGCGCCTGGCCCGGCACCGAACCGGAACTGCCGCTCACGGCCGTCAGGTTGACGCCCGTCGGCACAGCCGCCGGGCCCCACGGGACACTGAGCGCCTGGGCCGACCCGCCCCGTGCCGCGGCCCCGTCGCCGCAGCCCGGCGCGGAGACCACCGCGCCCCGCGAACTCGCCGCCGCACGGCACGTGTTGCACCACATCGCGGCATCCCCCGAGCTGCCCGGCGGCACCTGGCTCCCGGCGTTCCGCCCGGGACCGGTGACCGACGAGGACGTGGAAACGCGCCGGAGCGCCCCGCCCGACGACCTGACCCACCCGCTGGGCAAGGACCTGCTCACCGTGCTCCTGACCACAGCCAGGACAGCACGGCCGGACGGACCCGCCTGGACCGCGGCGGTCGGCGGTGGCGACCCGGCCCTGTACGTCCAATCACCCGACGGCCGGTGCCTCGACGTCCGCGCCGCCGGGGACGCGCGCCCCACCCTCGCCCGCTGGGCCGCGGGCCAGCAGTGGATCGGCGGCACGGGTGCTGTGCTCATCGCCCACGGCTGCCCCACGGACGCCCCGCCGGCCGCTGTGCGCACCGTCCACCTCGCCGCCGGGTACGCGGCCGGAGCGGTCCAGGCCCACGCCACGGCACTGGGCCTGCGCTCCCGGCCCATCGGGTCCTGGCAGCGGGCGGACCTGGGCGCGGCGCTCGGCGAGGCGCCCGGACGCGACTGGATCGTGCACGGCCTGGCGGTGGGAGCGCCCCCACCGCCGGGCCCCGCCGACCCCGGCTCCGCCCGACGCCCACGGACGCCCGAAGGGCCACCGGCCCGGACGGCCCCTGCCACAGCGACCCGGACACCCGCAGCTCCGGCACCCACAGTCCCGATACCCGCAGTCCCGACCCCGGCACCCGCCGCCCCGGCTCCCGCACCCGCAGCTCCAACAGACGCAGACCCGACACCCGCCGCCCCGGCGGCACCGCCCGGCGAGGAAGAACGCCCATGATGCTCCACCCCGAACTCCTGCGCGCCGCGAACACCGCGCGCCGCCCGCTCGGCCTCGCCACCGCACTGCTCGCGGCGGTCACCGCCACCCACCTCGCCCAGGCCGTCCTTCTCGCCCTCGTGCTCGCCCGGATCGCCCGGGGGGAGACGGCCGCCCTCGCCCCCCTGCTCATCGCCGTCATCGCCGTCGTCCTGGTCCGCGCCGGACTCGGCCGCGCCCAGCGCCTGACCGCGGTCACGGCGGGAGCCACCGTACGGATCAGGCTGCGCGACACCCTGTTGGAGCGGCTCGGCGCGGTCGGCCCCACCGCGATCACCGGTGCGCGCGCCGGAGCCGTGCGCGCCACACTGGTGGACGGAGTCGAGGGCGTCGACGCCTACGTCTCGCGCTACTTGCCCCAAGCGCTCGTCACCTGCGCCGTTCCGCCGCTGCTGCTGGTCGCCGTCGCCCTCGTCGAGCCGTTCGCGGCCCTCGCCCTGGGCCCCGCCCTGTTGCTCGCCCTGTTCGGGCCGCGCTGGTGGGACCGGCTGCTCGCGCGGCGCGGCAAGGAGCACTGGGACTCCTACGAAGGCCTCGCCGCCGACTACCTGGAGGCCCTCCAGGGGATGCCGACCCTACGCGCGACGGGTGCGGTGGGTCGCGTACGGGAACGGCTGGAGCGGCGGTCGGCCGCCCTGCACCGGACCACCGTCGCCAAACTCCGGGTCTCCCTCGTCGACACCGGCCTCACCGACCTGGCCGTCCAGGGCGGCACGGCCGCCGCCGTCCTCGTGGCGTGCTCGTCGGCGGCCACCGGCCGTACCGCCGCCACCGGCACCTACCTCCTTCTCCTCCTCGCCTCCGAGTGCTTCCGCCCCGTCCGCGACCTCTCCCGCGAGTGGCACGCGGGCTACCTCGGGGTGTCCGCTGCCGACGGAATCGCCGGCCTGCGCACCGCCGAGGCCGCCGTGCCCGACCGGGGAACCGCGACCGCCGCCTGGGAGAGCGCACCCGAAATCCGTTTCGAGGACGTGCACTTCACCCACCCGGGCGGCGGGCGGCCCGCTCTCGACGGCGTCACCTTCACCGCTGCCCCCGGGCGCACCACAGCCGTCGTCGGTCCGTCCGGGGCGGGGAAGTCGACCCTGCTGAGCCTGTTGCTGCGGCAACGGGACCCGGACAGCGGCCGCCTCACCGTCGCCGGGACGGCCACCGCCGCGTACACCCTCGCCTCGCTGCGCCGGGGCATCGCCGTGGTCTCTCAGGACACCTATCTCTTCCACGCCACGATCGCGGAGAACCTGCGCATCGCCCGCCCGGCCGCCACCGACGAACAACTGCGCGCCGCCGCCCGCACCGCCGGGATCGACCAGGAGATCGTCCGGCTGCCGGACGGTTACGCCACCCTCGTCGGCGAACGCGGCGCCACGCTCTCCGGTGGGCAGCGGCAACGGCTCGCCCTGGCAAGGGCGTTGCTGGCCGACGCCCCCGTCCTGATCCTGGACGAGGCCACCAGCGCGGTCGACGAACGCGGCCAGGCGCGCATCGTGCGGGAACTGTCGGCGGCCGGCCGAGGCCGCACCTGCGTCGTGGTCGCCCACCGGCTGGACGCCGTACGCCACGCCGACCACATCGTCGTCCTCGACGCGGGCCGTGTCGCCGCGACGGGCGACCACACCACCCTGCTCGCGGGCGGCGGCGTGTACGCCTCGCTCGTCGCGGCCGGGCGCACCGCACAGGAGGAGCGCGCCGCATGACCTCGATCTCCGCCCCGAACGGCCCCGCCCGTCGCCCCGGCCCCGTCGCCACCGACGACGCCTCTACCGGCGCCCTGCGCTCGCTCCTCCCGGTCCTCGGCGCGCACCGCGCGACCGTCCTGCGCACCTGCCTGGCCGCCCTCGTCGACCAGGCGGCCCTGGTCGCCCTCGTGACCCTCGCCGCGTACACGGTGGGCACGGCCGTCACCGAGCACCGCCCGCCCGCCGCCGGCACCATCGCGGTCCTGATCGGGCTGGTCCTGCTCCGGGCCTTCGCCACCTGGCGGGAGATGGACCTCTCGCACGACCTCGCCTACCGGGTCCTCGCCGAACTGCGCGTGCGGGTCTTCGACGGGCTGGCCCGCAGCGCCCCCGCCCGGATCGCGGGCCGGCGCAGCGGAGACCTCGCGGCCACCGCGCTCGGGGACGTCGAGGCCCTGGAGTTCTTCTACGCCCACGCCATCGCCCAACTCCTGGCATCCGGCGTGGTCTTCGCGGTGTCGGCCGCCGTGCTGGCGGCTCTCGGCCCCTGGCTGCTGCTCGCCGTCGTACCCGCCGCGCTCCTTTTGATCTGGTCGCCGCTGTTCGAAGCGCGCGGGCGCGCGGAGCGTGGGGCGCGGACCCGGAGCGCGCTCGCCGAGGTCTCGTCCGAGACGGTGGAGAGCGTCGACGGACTGCGCGAACTCCTGATGGCGGGGGCGCTGAACCGCAGGCGGGCCCGGCTGCGGTCCGCCGGACGCGGGCTCGCCCGCGCCCAGCGCGCCGAGCAGTCCTGGGAGACCGGTGCGGGAGCGACCCGCGACCTGCTGGTCGTCGCCGCCGTCATCGGGGTCGTGGCGGCGGCCGCCCACGCCGCGTCCGCCGGACGTCTGGACGGGGCGTGGGCCCCGGCCGCCATGGCACTCGCCCTGGGAGCCCTGGCACCGGTCGCCGAATCGGCGGCCGCACTCGGCCGGGCCGGGGGTCTGCGCGCCGCCGCCGCACGGGTCCGGGCCGCGGTGCACGCCACCGCCGGGGCCCCCCATCCCGCCGCCCCCCGCCCCGTACCGCCGGGACCGCTCGGCCTGCGGCTGCGCGGAGTCCGGTTCGGCTACGGGGGAGAGGCCGTGCTGGACGGCGTCGACCTGACCGTCCGGCCGGGCGAGACCGTGGCCCTCGTCGGAGCGTCCGGGGCGGGCAAGTCGACCTGCGCCCACCTCCTGGCGCGCTACTGGGACCCCGAGGCCGGCGCCGTGGAGCTGGTGCCCCCCGCCCCGGCCGACCCCGTGGACCTGCGGGACCTGGCCGAGGAGGACCTGCGCGCCGCCGTGTCCGTGGTGGGGCAGGAGGCCCCGCTCTTCCACGGCACCCTCGCCGAGAACCTCCGTCTGGGCGTTCCGGGCGCCACGGCGGACGAGCTGGGCGCGGTGACCCGGATCTGCGGCATCGCTCCCGTCGTCGACGCCCTGCCCGACGGGTTGGACACCGCCGTCGGCGAGCGCGGCGCGACCCTGTCCGGCGGCCAGCGCGCCCGGGTGGCCCTGGCCCGGGGGCTGTTGAGCGGCCCGCGCGTACTCGTCCTGGACGAGACGACGGCCCATCTGGACCACCGGGGCGACGCGGAACTGTCCCGGGCGCTCGCGGCCGAATCGGCCACCCGGACGACCTTGGTGATCGCCCACCGCCCGGCCACGGTCCGCAGGGCCGACCGGATCGCGGTCCTGGACGGCGGGCGCATCGTCGAGGAGGGCACCTGGGACGAGCTGATCCGGGCGGGCGGCCCGCTGACCCGCCTCTTCGCCCGCGAGGAAAGTCCTTGATGAGGGTCCTCAAGGAGTGGCCCCAAGGGGGTGGCCCCAAGGGGGTGGCCCCAAGGAGTAGCACCCAAGGGTGGCCTGCGGATCGGGCGGGCTCAGGGAAGGGACTGCTCCGCCCAGATGATCTTCCCTCGGGGGGTGTAGCGCGTGCCCCACCGATGGGCGAGCTGCGCGACCAGGAACAGTCCGCGTCCGCCCTCGTCCGTCGTCCTGGCGTGCCGCAGCCGCGGCGAGGTGTTGCTGGCGTCGGACACCTCGCAGGTCAGCGCCGACTGGAACAGGAGGCGCAGCCGCACCGGCCCCGCGGCGTACCGGATCGCGTTGGTCACCAGTTCGCTGACGATCAGCTCCGTCGTCATCGACAGGTCCGTGAGCCCCCACTCCTCCAGTTGGCGGGAGACCTTGGCCCGGATATCGCCGACCGCCGCGGGGTCCATGGGCACGTCCCACGAAACCAGGTGCTCGGGACTCAGGCGATGCGTCCGGGCGAGGAGCAGCGCGATGTCGTCCGGCTGCGGGACGGGCAGCAGTTCCTCGACCACCGCCGGGCACAGTGCCTCCAGAGGCATACCGTCCCGGGACACCGCCCGGCCAAGACGGTCCATTCCGCGTTCGAGATCCTTGTCGGCCCCTTCGATGAGCCCGTCGGTGTAGAGGCCGAGGAGGCTTCCTTCGGGCAGCTCGATCTCCAGGGCCTCGAAGGGCAGCCCGCCCAGTCCCAGCGGCGGACCGGCGGGCAGGTCCGGGAAGCTGACCGTCTTGTCCGGCATGACGACCACCGGCGGCGGGTGACCGGCCCGCGCCATCGTGCAGCAGCCGTTCGCCGGGTCGTAGACGGCGTACAGGCAGGTGGCTCCCACCACCGTCGTCCCGCCCCGCTCCGCGGGTCCGCCCGCGCGCTCCTCCTCGCTGAGCCGCAGGACGAGATCGTCCAGACGTGCCAGCAGTTCGTCCGGGGGAAGGTCCATGTCGGCCAGCGTCTGTACGGCGGTCCGCAGTCGGCCCATGGTCGCGGCGGCCCCGATGCCGTGCCCGACGACATCGCCGATGACCAGGCCGACCCGGGCCCCGGACAGCGGGATCACGTCGAACCAGTCGCCGCCCACCCCGTCCTTCGCGTCCGCAGGAAGGTACGACGACGCCACGTCCAGCGCCGTCCCGCCGCGCAGCGTGTGCGGCAGCAGGCTCCGCTGGAGCACCAGCGCCGCGGTGTGCTCCCGGGTGTAGCGGCGGGCGTTGTCCACGCACACGGCGGCGCGCGCCACCAGCTCCCGGGCGGGCGCCACATCGTCCTCGTCGAACGGCACCGGATTCTGCGACCGCATGAAGGTGGTCAGCCCCAGCACGGTGTCGCGCGCCCGCATCGGTACGGAGATCAGCGAGTGCAGCCCGAACTCCCGCAGCCGGGCGGCCCGCGCGGGCTGTTCCACCGTCCACCCATGCTGGTCCGGATCGAGTGCCGGGAGCAGGACGGGGTCGCCGTCGAGGAGGAAGTGCGCGTCGTGCGGCGGCGGTACGAAGTCGACCGTCTCCCCGACCCGTACGACCGCCTCCGGGCAGCCCTCCCGCACCGAGCTCATACCGGCCCGGCGCATGGCCGGACGCTCGCCCTCGGCCGGCGCCCCCGGCCGGTCGCCGCCGAACGGGTTCTCCAGCAGGTCGACGAAGACGAAGTCCGCGAACCGGGGCACCGCGAAGTCGGCGAGCTCCTGCGCCGTACGCTGTACGTCCAGGGTGGAGCCGATGCTCGCTCCGGCCTCGTTCACCAGCGCGAGCAGCCGGCGCGCGTTCCATCGGTCGGTGACGTCGAGGACCATGCAGCCGACGCCGATCCGCCGGTCCCCGGCGTCGGCCAGCGGGAAGAACGAGCTCGTGAACGCCCGCCGACGGCGCGGATCGGGCCAGCTCCAACCCAGGTACTCGTAGTCCGTGATCGCCTCGCCGGTCGACAGGACCTGCCGCATCAGCCGCTCGATGGGCGCCGCCAGCGCTCCGGGCAGTACCTCGCTCGGCCGGCGCCCCAGACGCTGTTCCCGGGGCACGCCGTCGACCAGTTCCAGGGTGTCGTTCAGCCAGAGGTAGCGCAGGTCGGGGTCGAGCACCGCCATGCCGACCGGCGACCGGGCCAGGAAGCCGTCGACCACGGGCCCGTGCATCGTCCAGTGCGGGGTGAGTACCCGCCCGGAGACCATGAAGCTCTCCCGCCCGGCGATCAGGAACGAGGCGGTGGCCCGTACGTCGATGTCCAGCGACCGGCCGTCCCGGGCCCGCAGGGGGACCAGTCCGCCCCACCCCGAACCGGCCCGGCAGCGGGCGGCCACCGCGGCCGTGCGCCGGGCGTCCGGGGGGCCCGTGAGCAGCTGGGCGGCAGACCGTCCGACCACCTCGGCCGCCGGATACCCGAGCAGCGTCTCGGCCCCGCGGGTCCAGCCGATGACCGTGCCGTCCCCGGCGATCACCGCCGCCGCGCCGTCGGTCGTCCGCGCCGGTCCGAGCCCGTCCCCGGAGGGCAGCGGGCCGGGCTCCGCCGGGGAGCCCTCATCGGCGGATGCCATTGCACCTCACCACCCTCTGTAGGTTTCCATGGTCGCTCGTCGCCCCGGACCGCGCCCGGCGCGGGGCCAGGGGCGGGCTGTCCCTCGTTCGGCGGCGTGACGGAGCGGGCCGTGTCCGCGTTGGTGGTGGTGACAAGCGGTTGCTTGTCCACCTGCCCCCGCGCTGGACCCGTGTGGGTGGACGGCTCCGGCCCCGACAGGAGGGCCGGAGCCGTTTCCATGCCCGGGATCAGTAGCGGAAGCAGATCTCGCGCTCCCGCAGCCACGGGCCCAGCCAGTCGCCGAACGGGACCGGCACGCACCACTCGCGGGCGGGCGGCCCCTCGGCCCCCGGAGCCGTGGGCGCCACCGGGGACGGCACCACGGACGGCGGAACCGTCGGGGACGGGGCCGGATCCGTCGGAGCGGGAGTGGGCGTCGGTGTCGGTGTCGGGCTGGGCGCGGGAGCGGTCGGCGCGGCCATCTCGGTCAGCATCGTCCGGAACACCTTCGAGGACCGCGGATTGCTCCCGCACTGCCAGACGCCGTGCGGGCAGTAGTCCGTGACCGTCTGGTAGAGCGGCTCGTGCCGGTCGATCCACTCCAGCATCCGCCGCATGTACGTGGGGTTGTCGCCGTTGCGGAAGAGCCCCCACTCCGGGAACGAGATGGGCTTGCCGTGCTCCGCGGCGAAGTCGACGTGCTTCTGGAGCCCGTACGGGTCGGTGATCTGGTCGTCGAAGGTCTCACCGGGAGGCTGGTCGTAGGAGTCCATCCCGATGATGTCGACGACGTCGTCGCCCGGGTAGCACTCGGTCCACGGCACCGCGTCCCGCCCCCGGCTCGGCGTGAAGTCGAAGCGGAAGTCCTGACCGGGTACCGCGCGCATCGCCGCGACGATCCGTGCCCAGTACGCCTTCCATGACGCGGGATCGGGGCCGCACCGATGGGTGTACGTGGTGCCGTTCATCTCCCAGCCGAGCACGATCACGGTGTCGGGAACGCCCAGCCCCACCAGGCGCTCAGCGAGCCGCGTGAAGTGCTGGTCGTGATCTCCGGCCGCGCCCGCCCGGAGCAGGGTGCGGACCTCGTCGTCCGGGACCCGTTCCTCGTTGCGCTCCAGCATCGGCACGTTCAGGACGAACATCCGTTCAGCGTCCGCCTGTCTCCAGTCCGCCCAGGATTCGAGGAAATCAGGTGCGCCCTCGATGTTCACCCACAGATCGCCGGGCAGGTACGTGTGTCCCACCCGCAGCTCCGCCCCGCCGAGCCAGCGCGACAGCTCGGCCATCCTGCTGACCCCGGCGGGCCCGTAGTCCAGATACGCGCCGTGCGCCGTGCTGCTCGCCGCCCGCGTCGGGCCGGGCGCGGCGCCGTCGACGGAATCGGTGCCCGGCGGCGACTGGCCCGCGATGCCGCCACCCGCCAGGAGGCTGAGAGCAGCCGCCGCGATGCACGAAACGATGAGACGGCGCTTAGCCGGCATTACTCCTCCTGGCTGCGGTGAATTCCGGCCTGTTCGGCCTGATAGGGAGAGAGTCGCATCATCGTGCACCGAGGGCATGCGCAGGAGTCCATTTATCGTATTCGGCGTTGCGGACGTGCCGTTCAGGTGAAGATGGGGCCGAACGTGAAAGGCAGCGAGCCGACGCGGTTGTCGAAATTCGAGTCGACCAGTTCCGGATCTCCCAGATTGCGCATCACGGGACGACGGTCGATCAGTTCCCGGAAGAGGGCCGTCATTTCGAGACGGGCCAGATGCGCTCCCAGGCAGTGGTGCGGGCCCCCGCCGCCATATCCCAGATGAGGATTGGGCGACCGGGTGATGTCGAAGCGATCCGGATGGGTGAAAACCGCCTCGTCGCGATTGGCCGACGCGTAGATGAGAGCGACTTTCTCCCCCGGGAGAAACGTGCGGCCGCCCAGTGCGCATTCCGCGGTGACGGTCCTGCGGAACTGGATGATCGGCGTCGAATGCCGCACGATCTCGTCGACGGCGCCGTCGATGTACCGGTCGAAGTCGGCCCGCAGCAGCTCCCGCTGTTCCGGATGCCGGTCGAGCAGGAACAGCCCGTGCGCGATGGCGTTGCGGGTCGTCTCGACCCCGGCCACCAGCAGCAGCGAGAAGAAGGCCCCGAGCTGCTGCCCGGACAGCGCCTCACCGTCGATGTCCGCGCTGACGAGCGCCGAGACGAGGTCGTCCTCGGGGTGGCGGCGCCGTTCCCGGGCGAGGCGCCCCATGACGAACCGCATCCGGGCCAGCGACGCCAGCCCACGACCGGGAATCCGCAGCCGTGCCCGGCCCCGGCGCTCGACGCCGACGTGCTCCGAGGCGTGGTCGATCTGCCCCGCGATCCGCGCCCGGTACGCCTCCGGGATGCCCATCAGGTCGCAGATCACCTCCAGCGGCAGCCGCGAGGCCGCGGACGGCATGAAGTCCCGGGGGCGCTCGGCGATCAGCTCGTCCACCAGCCGCCCGGCGAGCCGGCCGACGTTCTCCTCGACGTCCGCCAGCAGTCGGGGGGTGAACCGCCGCGAGATGATCCGGCGCAGCGCCGCGTGCTCGGGCCCGTCCATGTTGACCATCGAGTTCCCGAACAGTGCTTTCGCCCAGCCGGCCGGCTCCGGTGTGGTGACCCCCGGAGCGCTCGCGAACACCTGGGGCGTGCGGCTCGCGGTCCGCACGTCCGCATGGCGCACCAGGGCGTGGAAGGGCTTGCCTGCGGTGCGCGCGGCACCGGCCCGTGGCGTGAACAGGACCGGCGCGTCCAGCTCCCGCAGCAGGGCGAAGGCCCGGAGCCTCGCGGGGCGCGGCAGCCGCCAGAAGGCCGGGTCGGCCAGATCGACGTCCGCCGCGCGCAGTGCGCGGTCCCCGGACAGCTGGTACGGAACGGTCATGCCCATCACCTCCACGGTTCGCCGGGCCCATGGTCCGGCCCGTCGCGGCCGGGTGCCTCATCGACGCGGCCCGTCGCTCCCGATGAGCCCGTACCCTCACGCGTTTGACGGAACGGAACCGCCATCTGTGCGCCGTACGCCGCACGCACGAGAACTGTTTCGCCTCCGCCTCGTTGTCAACATCGCCATCAGGAGCGCCTCGGACGAGTTAACGAGTCAATGAGGCGAGTCAATGAGGCGAGTCAATGAGGCGAGTCAATGAGGCGAGTCAATGAGGCGAGTCAACGAGGCGAGTCAATGAGAGGCAGGCACTCAACTCATGAGCCCCACTCCAGCGAATCCCGGCGGCAGCCGCGTTCCCTCCCGCCGGATCGTCCTGCGCGGAGCCTTCACCGCCGCGGTGGTCACGGGCACCGCGGGCACCCTGCTCCCGCTGCTCGACCGTGAGCAGGCCGCCGCGGCCCGGCCCACGCCGGCGCCCGGGGCGCCCGGATCCGCCTCCGGATCCCGCCCCGTTTCCACGGCGGGCGCGTTCGCCGAGATGTACCGGGGCCGGGAGATCAGGGGGACGGCCACCGCCGTCGTCCCCGCCGGCACCACGGCCGACGACCGGGTCGCGATCGCCGACGGACCGGGCGCCGAGATCCGCATCGACGGCAGGCCCCTGCACGTCATGAGGCGGGCCGACGGCACCTATCTGAGCGACGTCCGGCACTACGAGTCGTATCCGACGCTGCTGGAGACAGCCCGTGCCGCCGTCGACGAACTGGGCGGCGCCCGACTCGCCCACCCCGTCGCGCACCGCATGTGAACCAGGAGGACCAGCACCGGTGTACACCCGCAAGAACCAGCGCGACCTCACGCGCACCGAGAAGCGCCGACTCGTCGACGCGATCCTGAGACTGAAGCGCTCGGGCCGCTACGACGACTTCGTCGTCATGCACCGGGAGTACTACGTCATGGACACCGAGCGGCGGCCGCGCCCGGCACACATGACGTCCTCGTTCTTCCCCTGGCACCGCCAGTACCTGCTGGAGTTCGAGAAGGCACTCCGAGGCGTCGACGCGGGCGTCAGCGTCCCGTACTGGGACTGGACCCAGGACGACAAGCCGACCTCGTCGCTCTGGGCGGAGGACTTCCTCGGCGGCAACGGCAGGACCGGCGACCGTCAGGTCACCACCGGGGCGTTCGCCTACGGTGCGGGCAACTGGAGCGTCGGCAGGGGCGTCACCGACGAGCACTACCTCACCCGCAACTTCGGCAGGCCCGGCCGCGACCCGGTCTCCCTCCCCACCAAGAACGACCTGGCGCGGGCGCTCAAGGACCCCGTGTACGACACCGAGCCCTGGAACAGCGTCTGTGCCGAGGGCTTCCGCAACCGCGTCGAGGGGTGGGGGATCCGGGGTGTGCGCGGGGTGGGCCTCCACAACCGGGTCCACCAGTGGGTCGGCGGCCCGATGGCGGGCGCGGCCTCCCCCGAGGACCCGGTGTTCTGGCTCCACCACTCCTTCATCGACCTGCTGTGGGACCGGTGGCGCAAGGCCCACCCGAAGTCCGCCTACCTGCCGGGCCGCAAGCCCGCATCGCCGGCCCCGGACCGCGACTACGTCTTCGGCCTCGACGAGGCGATGCCCCCCTGGGGTGTGACCCCGAGGAAACTCCTCGACCACGGCAAGCTCTACCGCTACGCCTGAGCCCGGACGGAGGAACGCCCGGCCCCCACCGCGAGGAGGGAGCCGGGCGTTCCGGAGACACGGGGAGATCAGCGGCCGTAGCCGTAGCCGCCCTTGTCGTGGTGGCCGCCGTCGGCGTTGACGCAGGTGTTGCCGAAGGCCGGGTTCAGCAGGCCGATCACGTTGATCGTGTTGCCGCAGAGGTTCACCGGCACGTGCACGGGGACCTGGACGGCGTTGCCCGAAAGGACGCCGGGGGAGGCCGCGGCGAGGCCCTGCGCGCCTGCGTCGGCGGACGCCATGCCGGCGCCGCCGGCGATCAGGGCGCCGGTGCCGGCCATGACTGCGGCGACCTTCGTCATACGAGACATTCGGAACTCCTAGAACAGATAGGGGGTGTGCTGCGGACGCGAGGCCCGCACCCCCTGACAACGCGGGAGAGGCCGGACGGTAACGGATCAGCGCATAGGTGATATCTCCGACGCCGCTGTCCGGCGTACGCCCGGCGCGTCAGCGCCCGATCACCGGCAGCCCCGTCAACCGCTCGTGCCAGTCCCGCGCCGCCGGGAACCGGGCCTTCACGGTCTCCACCGCCCGCTCCCGTACGGCCACCTGCGACTCGCGCAGCCGCAGCAGCGGCTCCAGGCCCGGCCGCGCCAGCAGCAGCCGCTGGTTGACCACCGGCACCGGCCCCCAGTGGTTCTTGTAACTCTCCGCACCGCGCAGCAGGCTCAGCACCGCGCGCCCGCTGTCCGAGGCCTGCTGGGCGACCTCGCGCAGCAGCAGCGTCGACACATCGACCTTCCGCTCGCGCAGTGCCGGATCCGCACCGTACAGATAGCCGCCCGTCAGCCGTCCGGACTGCAACGACAGGTTGGACGCCACCACCTCGCCGTTCAGCCGGAACTCGGTCATGGCCGCCGTGCCGTCCCCCACCATCCGCCCCACCGACCGGATCAGGTGGTCCGAGAACCGCGCCCTGAGATGCTCGGGGTTGACCGTCCGGCCCTCCCACTGCCGCTCGTGCAGCCGCAGCAGCGTGCCGATCGCGGCGGGCACGCCGTCCCGCGGGATCCGGTGCGCCTCGACGCCCAGGGCGTCGACCTTGCGCAGCTTGGAGCGCAGCCGCTGGCCCCGCGAGCCCGTCAGCCGCGCCACGGCGTCGCCCAACGGCTCGGCCGGCAGCTCCATGCACGTCGAGTCCGTGAGCCGGCTCCGGGCCCCGGCCCACCGCCCGAACAGCAACTGCGCCGACGCGTCGGGCCTGACCTCCCGCAGGTCCACCACGGTGTGCCGGGCCGCCCGGTCCAGACCGCGCCCCAGCGCCCCCACCGCGTACCCGGCCTCCTCCTCGTCCAGCAGGATGTCGAAGAAGTCGGAGATCGCCCCGCCCATCGGGACGAGCAGCGGCATCGGACGGTGCACCAGCATCAGCGGCGCCGCTCCGATCAGCCGCCCCGACCGGCGGACCAGCAGCACCCGCAGCCGGCCCTCCTGGCCGTAGGAGATCCACCACGAGTGCAGCCAGGCGTGGCTCTGGAACGGGGTCGCGGTGGCGCAGCGGCGGTGCAGCGCGTCCCACTCCCCGGCGAGAGCGCCGAACTCCGCGAAGTCCCGGCACAGGGTCACGACGAGACCGCCCCCCCGGCGCCCCGTCATCGGACGAGCTCCCGCTCGTCCTGGGCGATGTTGCCGCCCCCGGCCGTCGGACCGGGAACCTGCGCGGAGACGCGCAGGCCCGCCCGGCGCGGCCGGACCAGCAGCACGAGGCCGCCCAGCAACCCGCCCGCGGCGGCACCCACGGCGGCGCCCAGCGGCACGGAAGGCGAGACCGGCTGGTCCGGCGTCATCGCGTGGGTGAACTTGATCAGCTTCACCCCGGTGTCCTTGGAGACATGGCCGCTGCTCACGATGACGGCCTCGATGACCGCGTTGGCGATGTCGGCCGCCTTGCGCCGGTCCTCGGACGTGCCCGTCACCGCGATCATCGGCGAGTCGGGCGAGGTCTCCGACCGGACGTGGGACCGCAGTTCGCGCACCGGCTCGCCGGCCGCGCCCTGGGCGTACGAGAGCGTCGCGTCGCTCGTCGTGAGCCGCCCGTACGACTGGGCGTACCCCAGGGCCGCCGAGGGGTCCGTCTCCCCCTCGGCGACCGCCATCGCATAGCTGGTTGCCTCGTACCGGTCCGCGGCGAGCGCACTGTACGAGAGCCCGGACGCGGTGCCGATCAGGACGGAGACGGGCAGCGGCCACCAGTGCGGCAGCCGGGCGAGGGCGGTGCGCAGCCGACGGACGACGACCTGTCGACGCTGCTGCTCGGGTGAGTCGGTCATGAAAGGGCTCTCCGGTTCGGTGGGGCGGTGTCGAGGGCGTACGCGTACACGTCCATCAGCCGCTCACTGCTGCGCCTGATGTCGTAGTGGCCGACGGCCCGGGGCGGCGGCCGTCGGTCGGCTCCGGCCTGTATCCGCTGCCGCAGCCTGGCCGTCAGCTCCTCGGGGCTCCCGGCGATGCGGGTGGCCGCGGGGGCATGGGCGGCGGGCAGGTCGTCGATGGCCGGGCAGGCGTCGTGGAGCACGGGCAGTCCGGCGGCGAGCGCCTCCACGGCGGCGAGGCCGAAGGACTCCTCGCGGGACGTGGAGACGAAGGCGTCCACCGCGCTCAGCAGCGCCGGAACTCCCGGGACCGGGCCTTCCCCCCGCTCGTCGCACTCCCCGAGGAACCGGATCCGGTCCACGGCCCCGAGGCGCAGGGCCAGCGCCCGCAGCGCCCCGGCCTCCGGACCGTCCCCGGCCAGCAGCAGGCGGGCCTCCGGCAGGGCGGCGACCGCGCGGATCAGCACGTCGAACCGCTTGCCCGGCACCAGCCGCCCGACCCCGCCGACGACGAAAGCCTCGTCGGGGACGCCCAGTTCCGCCCGTACGGATGCCCGCCGCCCCGCGTCGTAGCGGAACCGGTCCGCGTCGATGCCGTTCGGCACCAGCCGGATCCGGTCGGCCGGCACGCCCCAGTCCCGCAGCCGGCCGGCCACGGTGGAGGAGACGGCGACGGTCGCCGCGCCGAGGCGTTCGGTCGCGAGGTAGAGGGCGCGGACGGACCGGGTGAGCGGGCGGCCCTCGATCTCGGCCCGCCCCAGGGAGTGCTCGGTCGCGACGGTGGCCCGGGTCCCGGCGAGCCGGGCCGCGATCCTGCCGTATACACAGGCCCGGTACAGATGCGTGTGGACCACGTCGTAGCGGCCGTCCCGGATCAGCCGGGCCAGCCTTCCCACGGCGGTGAGGTCCCGGTTGCCGCGCATCCCGAGGTGGGTCACCCGAATGCCGTCGGACCGCAGCTCCTCGGCCACCGCCCCCGGGTTGGTGAGCGTCACGACATCGCACTCCACCGGCAGGTGGCGCAGCAGCAGCCGCAACTGCCGCTCGGCGCCGCCGACCCCGAGCCCGGTGATGACGTGCAGCGCCCTCACCGCGCGCCGCCCGTCCGCGCCGGCCCGGCGACCCGGGTGCCCGCACCGGGCGCGGCCACCTGCCGCAGCCCGTGCCGCAGATCCTTCGCCCACAGGCGCACCCCGCGGTCCGCCTGGCTGATGTGGGTGCGGGGCAGCGCGAACCGGCTGAGCAGCGGGCCGGGAGCCAGCGCGCACGCGTAGCCGTAGCCCGCCGAGCGAGCGGCCTCGGACACCCGGCGGTCGAGGATGCCGTACGGGTAGCAGAAGCCCTCCGGGAGCGAGCCGGTGAGCTCACCGATCAGCTCCCGGCTGCGAGCGGTCTCCCGGTGCAGCTCCTCGTCCGGCAGCTCCGTCAGGTCCTGGTGGTACAGACCGTGCGAGCCGACCTCCATGCCCGCGGCGGCGACCCGCCGGACGCCGTCGAGGGTGAGCAGCGGTTTGCGCGGGCCGAGCGGATCCCACGCGTTGACGCCGCCCGGCCGGCCGGGCAGGACGAAGAGCGTCGCCCGGAAACCGTGTCTGCGCAGCACCGGCAGCGCCTCGTCGAGGAAGTCCGCGTAGCCGTCGTCGAAGGTCAGCCCGACCAGCCCGCGCCGCCCCGCGTCCCCCGCGCGCAGCAGCTCGGACACCCCCACCCCCGTCAATCGCCGGCTCCGCAGCCAGGACAACTGCTCGTCGAGGCGGTCGGGGGAGACGGTGATGCCGTACGGATCGTCGCCCGGGTCCGTCACCGAGTGATACGTGAGGATCCACGGCTGACGGCGGGTGTGCGGGCGGGGCCGGGACGAGGGAGCGTCGGCGCGGTGTGCCGAGGGATCAGCGGCCATCAAGGAACCTCCGTCGGGTGAGTGCCAGCAGGGATACGACCTCGGGCGAGCGCAGGGCCAGCCCGGTCAGGAAGAACACGGCGGGGACGAGGAGACACCCGGCGGCCAGGCTCGGCACCGGATCGGGGACCAGCGGGGCGCACGCCCAGCCGGCCGTGCCCGCCGCCAGTGACGCCCCGGTGAGCCGGCCGAGCGAGAGCGCCACGGCCCGCGTCCGGATCGGCACCACCCGGGTGCCGAGGCCCATGAGGAGAAGCAGCGCCGTCGTACTGATCCCGATCGCGTTGGCGGTCGCGATGCCGTCCACGCCGAAGCGGTACGTCAGGGCGTACCCGGCCCCCATCGTGACCAGCAGCCCGGTGCCCATCGCGAACGCCGGGAACCAGGTGGGCCGCCCGGACGAGAAGAACGGCCGGCTCAGCGCGCCGACCAGACAGTGGCCGAGCAGCCCCAGCGCGTACACCCGCATGACCTGGGCGGTGGACGCGGTGTCGGCGGCGTCGAACGCGCCGCGCTGGAAGAGCACCTCGATGATCTGGGGCGCGTAGCCGAGGACGACCGCCGTGCCGAGCAGCACCACCATCCCGGCCAGCGCCAGGTCCCGCTCGACGCGCAGCCGGGCCTTCTCCCGGTCCCCGGCTGCCATGGCCTGCGCGACCACCGGGAAGGTCACCGTGCAGATCATCAGCGACAGCACCATCGGCAGCTGCGCGACCTTCTGCGCGTAGTTCAGATGCGAGATCGCGCCCGCCGGGAGGGTGGAGGCCAGGAACCGCTCCACCAGGACCTGGGACTGACGGCTCACCACGAACAGGACCACCGGGGCCAGCACCGCGAAGCCCAGCAGCGGAGCGGTCCGCGCCGCACGCCCACCCTGCCCGAACCTCGGCAGCCGGGGTCGCGCGAGCGGTACCAGCCGCAGGAAAACCGGCAGTTGGGTCAGGATCATCAGCACACTGCCGACCGCGACCCCCACCGCCGCCGCCCGTACCCCCCACGCCGCGTGCAGCGCCAGCGTCATCCCGATGATGCCGAGGTTGTACGCGACATAGACCCCGGCGGGCGGCAGGAAGCTGCGGTGCGCGCGCAGCGCGGCGCTGAAGTAGCCGGTGATCCCGAAGGTGAGGACGGTGACCGAGGTCAGCCGGGTGCAGTCCACCGCCAGCCTCGGATCGGCGAGGCCCGGGGCCAGCACGCCCACGACCCACGGGGCCCCCGCGATCAACAGCGCCGCACCGCCGGAGAGCAGGAGGAACAGCCGGGGGAGCGTGGTCGCCACCAGATCCCGTACGGGGTCGGGACCGGGAGCTTCGCCGGTCGCCGCCCGCCGGGTCAGGGCGAGGCTGAACGCGGGGACGAGGAGGAGCGCCATCCCGTCCTCGATCAGCAGCGTCGCCGCCATCTCGGGCACGGTCCAGGCGATCAGGAAGGCGTCGCTCGCGTCGCTCGCCCCGAAGTACCGGGCGATGGCCTGGTCCCGCACCAGACCGAGGACGGCCCCCAGCACGGTCAGCATCGCCGTGGCCGCCGCCGCGCGGGCGAGGAAGGACCCGAGCCGGGGCGCCTCGCCGCCGGCCGTCCTGGGCGCGACGCCGCAGGAGAGGGGGCCTTCGGGTCCTCCCGGGGCCGGGAGGAGCGGCGGGGCTGCCGCGTCCGCCGGACGCGCGGCGGCCTCCGTCCCCGTGCCGGCGTCGTTCATGCGGCGCCCACCCGGTCCGGCCCGGCCAGCGCCCACCAGGCGGCCAGCCCCAGCACGACCCCGCTCAGTACCGTGGTGGGGCCGCCGATGTCCGCGTACAGGAAGTTGACGCACTGCCAGGTCATCAGGGCCACCGCCGCCAGCCCGCAGTCCAGGGCCGTGTGTCCGCGCGAGCGGGCGACGCACAGTCCGCGGACCGCTCCGACCAGGATCGCCGCCCAGCTGCCGAGGAGCGCGGTCAGACCGATGAGGCCCTGCTCGCTGAGGACGAGGAGATACATGTTGTGCGGGGAGAGGAGTGCCTGCCGGCGGAACTCCTGGCCCGCCCCGGCCGTGTCGCTGCCGGAGGAGAGCCCGATGGAGGCGTGTCCGTCACGGTGGTCGGGGAAGCCCTTGAGGCCGAGCCCCGTGACCGGCCGCTCCCGCCACATCGCGCCCGCCGCGCTCCACATCGCGTAGCGGTCACTGACCGACCGGTCCGGGGTGCTGGTCACCCGGGTCACGCTGGCGGCCCGGTCCGCGACCATCTCGGAGCCGATGCCGAACCCGCCGACCAGCACCACCCCGGCAGCGGCCAGCACGGCCAGCGACGTGCAAGCCTGCCGCCGCCCGGTCAGCGCCAGAACGACGAGGACCGCGGCAGCCGTGGCGATCCACACGCCCCGGCTGAACGACAGCGTCAGGGGCACGATCAGCGCGACGGCGAGGACGGCGGCGCAGGGCCGCAGCCAGGCCGGGGCGTTCCGCGGCGTACGCAGGGCGCACGCCGCGGCGGCGAGCAGCCCGTAGGCGACGACGGTCGCCATCCCCATGATGTCGCTGGGCCCGAACGTGCCGACCGCCCGGATGTCCTCGCCCATGTAGGAGGCGCCGGTCCCGGTGGCGTACTGGTGGACGCCCGTGACGCCCTGGACGACCGCCAGGAGGACCAGCGAGCCGGCGACGATCCTGAACCCGTGGACGTCCCGGAGCAGCAGGTACACGGCGATCGGTACGAGGACGAAGACTTGGAGGTGGCGGACGAGCCCGGGCAGGGCCGCCGTCGGGTCCACCGCGGTGACCGTGGCCACCGCGAAGCCCACGGCCGGCAGGCCCAGGACCAGCGCGGCGGTGGCGCTCAGCGGACGCTGCCGCAGATGGAGCAGCCGCCCCACGCACACCAGCACCGCGAGGCCGGAGGCCACGTCGGCCGGGCCGCCCCCGCCGGAGGTCCCGGAGGGCAGGGCGGGCAGCAGGACGGTCGCGACCAGCGGCAGCAGCGGCCAACGGCTGCGCCAACCACCCCACGGGGGGCGAGTGGCGGCGCGGGGCGCGGCCGCCGTCGACGGCGCGGGCGGGGTCAGGACAGCGGCCATGATCAGCTGCCTCCGAGCCGGAAAACGGAACCCGCGGTCCGCGCGAGCACGCACGCGTCCTGCCACAGCGACCAGGTCTCGATGTAGCGGTTGTCGAAGCGGGCCCGCTCCTCGATCGAGGTGTCGCCGCGCAACCCGTTCACCTGGGCCAGCCCCGTGATGCCCACGGGCATCCGGTGGCGCGCTTGATAGCCGGGATGGGCGCGGCTGAACTGCGCCACGAAGAAGGGGCGTTCGGGGCGGGGGCCGACCAGGCTCATATCACCGCGCAGGACGTTCCACAGCTGCGGCAACTCGTCGAGGGAGGTCCGGCGCAGCACTCGGCCGACCCGGCTCATCCGCCCGTCGGAGGCGACGTTCCAGCGGGTGGCCGACTCCTGGACGTCGGCGGGCCGCAGCGTACGGAACTTCAGCAGGACGAAGGGGCGTCCGTGCCGGCCGACGCGTTCCTGACGGAAGACCACGCCCGGCCCGTCGGAGAGCCGCACGGTCAGCGCGCAGGCCGCCATCACCGGGGCCGCCAGCAGCAGCCCGACCGCGGCCAGGGCGGCGTCCATCGCCCGCTTCGCCCCGTGGCCGAGAGGACGGTCCGTCCCGTCGTGCAGCGGCTGGACGGCAAAGCCCCACAGATGATCGGAGCGGCCTTCCGCCGGGAGCCCCGCGACGGTGCCGGGACCGGTGACCAGCCACACCCGGCAGCCGTGTCCGGTGAGCAGCGCGAAGAGAGCGGCGCCGTCCGGGGTGGACTCGGGCGGGGCCGTGAACACCGCGTGCCGCACGCTGTTCTGGACGACGGCCCGCCCCACCTCCTGGGGCGAGGCCAGGACCGGCAGCGGCACGGAGTCACAACCCGTCGGCTGCTTCCCGTCCCCGGACACGGGGGGCGCGACCAGACCGACCGGCCGCAGTCCGTAGGCGGGGTGGTCGTGCAGCGCGGCCGCCACCTGACGGGCCGGCGGCCCCTGGCCCACGACCAGCGTGGACAGCGGGCGGCGGACCGCGGCCCGTCGCCGCGCCCGGTACACGGCCGCGCGTCCCGCGCAGGTCAGAGCGGTCTGCGTGGCGGCCCCGTACGCGAGCACCGTCCAGCCGATCGCCTGCTGGGGCGCCCAGACGGCCAGCACCTCCATGGTCACGTACCACTGGAGGAGGGTGAGGCCGAGCAGGGCGGGGAGTTCGGAGAGGACCGAGGGGGACAGTCGCATCCGGTGCAGGCCGCGCCGGGCGAAGAGCAGCACCTGCGCCACCGCCTGGACGGCCACCAGCAACCAGGGCCACGGGACCGGGACGACCAGGGCGAACGTCACGGCCGGAGCCAGGGCGTCCACGCACAGGAGCGGCGCGAGACGGCCGTACCGGACGGTCCGGTGCTCGCCGGGCTGGGTCCGCGCACCGCCGCCGCTTCTTCGCTGCGGATGAACCGTGTGAGCCTGCACGGCTGTTGCCTGTCCAGGGGCGGGAACCGGTGCACTCTCCATCGTCATCGCTCGGTGCGCTTCCTCGTCGTGGGGCCGGACATGCCGGCGAGTTCCTGGTAGAGACCGGCGACCGCCCCCGCGGTCCGTCGGACGTCGAAAGACGCGCGGGTGTGGCGCATGGCCCGGCGGGACAGCGCCTCGCGCAGTTCCGGGTCGATGAGCAGCCCGGTCAGCGCGGCGGCCAGGGCCTCCGGATCCTCCGGAGGCACCAGGCAGTGGTCCTCGTGGCCGGGCGGCAGGCTCTCCCGCGCCCCGTTCACGTCGGTCATCACGACGGGACGCCCGCAGGCCATCGCCTCCAGCGGGGCCAGCGCCATGCCCTCCCAGCGGGAGGGCAGCACGAGGACGTCCGCCGCGTGGATCCACGGCAGCACGTCCTCGCAGGCTCCGGTGAACAGCACACCCGGCGGCGCCGATGCCTCGAGTCCGGCCCGGTCGGGCCCGTCGCCCACCAGGACGAGACGGGCCCCGGCATCCGGCATCCGGCGCCAGGCCCGCAGCAGCACGTCCTGCCCCTTCTGCCGGGTCAGCCGGCCGACGCAGACGACCAGCGGAGCGTCCCGGCCGAAGCTCTCCGGTAGGGCCAGCGAGGCGCGGGCCTCCGCCCGGTCCCTGCTTCCGCAGGGGCGGAAACGGTCGAGGTCGATGCCGTTGTGGATGACCGACCAACGGGCGGCGATGCCCGCCTGCTGTCCGGTGCGGCGTTCGGACTCGCTGACGCACAGGATGTGATCGGCCCAGCGTGCGCCGAACCGCTCCCAGCCGAGCGCGAGTGCCGCGGTGCGTCCGCCGACGGCCTCGAACGACCAGGCGTGCGGCTGGAACACGGTGGGGACGTGGCCGCGCACCGCGATGCGGCCCGCGAGTCCCGCTTTGGCACTGTGGGCGTGCACCACGTGGGGGCGGCTCGCGCGGACGATCCGGCGCGCGGCGGCCACCTCGCCCGCCAGCCGGGGCCCGGGGGCGCGGGTGACGGACCAGTCGTGGACCTCGGCGCCCGCGGCCGCCGCCCGGAGTGACAGCGGGCTGCCGGGCGGGCAGGCCACCACCGGGCGCAGCCCGGACCCGGCCTGGGCCCGGACGAGATCGGTGACGACCCGGGCCACTCCGCCGTCCACGGGCTGTACCAAATGAAGGACCGTCAATGGGCTTTCTTCAGTACGACGCATCTGCAGCACGCACGGCTCTCTTCGCTCAATCCGGTGAGTAGACCCACCGGCAATTGCCGGTGGGCCCGAAGCCGAAGTGCACTTTCGCAGAGTTGTGGCGAAATCGTGCGCGTGACTCGCTCATACGACCACAGGGGAGTGACGTGGGAAGGAGGACCGTTCGAGTGGTCGCGCAGCAGATCGGCGCATGACCGCGGGCCTTTCGCGGGCAGCCGGTGAAAGGGCTTGCCGTGTGCCTCCGTACGGGGTGGCGGTGGTGTTCCGTACGGATCGCGCCGTTTATATCGTCAGCCTTTTTCCGGCATGACGTACTGCGCCGATCGCCGCACCGGATGGCGGCACCATCTATGGGCGTCTAGGCCGTTCTCGTGGTGGTGGTGGTGGCGGTGGCGAAAGAGACGGTCGTGGCGTGCGCCACGATTTCCACCTCGTCGCCCAGGGCCCATGCCGCGACCCGTGACGCCATTGCCGCCGGCACCACGTCACTGATGTCCGGTGCGGCCGGAATGTCGTACGTGGCGTGGGCGTCATGGGGCAGGACGACCCGGTAGTCCAGCTCCAGGGCCCGGCGGGCGGTGGCGAGCACGCACATCTCCGACATCACCCCGCACACGGCGAGCGCCCGGACGCCCGCCGCCGACAGCTCGGCCTCCAGCGACGTCTTCTCGAAACCGTCGTCCTCGCTCTTGCGGATCACCGTCTCGGCCGGCCCGGTGCGCACGGGCAGGTGCAGCACCCACCCGGGCGTCCCCGGCTCGTCGGGCTCTCCGACCGGGCCGTCGTTCTGCAGGTGGACGACGAGGGCCCCGGCCTCCCTGGCCCGCCCGATCAGATCCGTCACCCGGTCCAGCAGCCGGGGCGCGTCGGGCACGGCGGCGCCCCCCGCGACGAACGCCGACTGGACGTCGACGACGAGCAGCGCCGTGACGGGAGCGGGAAGCTCGGTCATGCCGGGGGAGTCCTCACGTCGTCGCGGCGGATGCCGGGCGAGGGCCCGCCCGGAGCTCATCATGCCGTACGGAGGACCACGGCCGCCCGCAGGTTTCCGGCGGGCGGCCACAGGTCAGCCGGTACGGTCCACGAGGTACGGGATCAGCGTGAGCAGATCCCCGCGAGCGCCCTCCGTCAGCGGCACCCGGTCCAGACAGGCGCGGGCCGCCGCCAGGTGCCCGTGCGCCTCGGCCAACGCGGCCCGCCGCCCGCCGGCCTCGTCGATCAACTCCGCCGCACGGCGCGCCGCAGGGTCGTCGAGCGGCCCGGCGGAAGTCAGCAGCGCGTCGAGACGCCGGGCGGCCGGATGGTCGGAGGACAGGGCCGCGAGCACCGGGTAGGTCTTCTTGAGCCGCCGCAGATCGCTGTGCACCGGCTTGCCGGTCACCTGCGGATCGCCCCAGATTCCGAGCAGGTCGTCCACCGCCTGGAACGCCACCCCCACATGCCGCCCCGCCAGGTCCAGCGCCTCGACGGTGCTCGCCGGGGCGCCGGCCAGCACCGCGCCCAGGGCAGCGGAACAACCGAGCAGGGAGCCCGTCTTGTGGGTGGCCATCGACCGGTACTCGTGCGGCAGGACCGCCCCGGGCCCGGTCCACGGCCGGGACTCGAAGAGCAGGTCCTGGGCCTGACCGTTCACCAGATCACCCAGAGCGCGCGCCAGTTGCCGGACCGCAGCCGCGGTGCCCGGCCCCGGAGCCTCCGCCAGTGTGGAGACGGCCAGCGCGAACAGCGCGTCCCCCGCGAGGACCGCCGGGCCCGTGCCGTACGCCTTCCACAGCGTCGGCCGACGACGACGGGTCTCGTCGCCGTCCATGATGTCGTCGTGGATCAGGGAGAAGGTGTGGATCAGCTCGACGGCCACCGCGCCCAGCACCGCGTCCGCCCCGCTGCCGCCCGCGGCCTCCGCGCCGAGCACCGCGAGCGCCTGGCGGACCCCCTTGCCCTGCGATCCGGGCGCCGGCTCGCCGCCGGTCCCGCTCCAGCCCAGCGAGAAGGCCGCCGCCTCGGCGTGCCAGGGGTGCAGCCGTCCCACCGACTCCACCAGGGCCGGGCGCACGAGCTCGCGGCAGCGGTCCAGTATCTGCGTCGCGCTCGCCCGGCTGGTCGTGGAGAGCGTCATCGGCGGCCGTCCCTCTCGCCCGCGGAGGCCGGTTCCACGCCGAGTTCGGCGTACGCCTTCTCGACCATCTCCTGGGCGTTGAGCAGCCCGATCCGGCTCAGCCTGCCGCGCAGTTCGTCCAGCTCCGCTGCCGTGGCGTCGCGGTCCCGGCCGAGTCTGGCCCGCGCCTTGACCAGGCCGAGGGAGGCGAGCGCCTCGCCCCGCGGCTCGTCCATCGCACGGAACTCCCCGAGCGCCTGCTCGTAGACCTCGCGCGCCTCCTCGTACCGCCCGGCGCGGAAGAGCACGTTGGCCCGCATCTTGTGGTTGTAGGCGAGGGCGCTGGAGAGATTCATCCCGCGGCAGGTGACCTCGGCCTCGGAGAGCAGATCGAGTGCCCGAGCGGTCGCCCCGTCCCGGAGGGAGACGATGTCGGCGATGCCGCGCAGGGCCCAGGCCCGGCCCCGCCGGTCGTCCGCGTCGCCCGCCAGGACGGCCGCCTCCTCGAACATCTCCAACGCGGTGTCCAGCGAACCGGTGTTGCGGTGGATCTGCGCGATGCCCTCCAGCGCCCAGACGGTGTGCCGGGCCTCACCCCGGGCACGGGCCTCGGCCAGCAGTTGTTCGTGCAGCGTCGCGACGGTCGCGTAGTCGCCCTGGATCCGTCCGGTCTCGGCGAGGCCGGCCAGCGAATAGCCGCGGGCGACCACGTCGCCGCCCCGCTTCCCCAGCTCCGCGGCGAGCCCGAGCAGCCTGAACGCGAGGCGCAGCGAACCGCGTTGACGTGCCAGCGTGCCCCCGCTCCACAGCGCCCACGCCATCGCCCCGGTGTTCCCGGCCGTCCGCGCGGCCCGGTAGCTGGCCTTCCAGGCCCGGTCCGCCTCCGCGACCTGTCCGAGCCTGCGGTGCGCCTCGGCCACGGCGAGGCCCGAACGCGCTACCTCCTCCTGTGATCCGGAGAGCTCGGCCTGCCTCAAGTGGCGTACGCCTTCGGCCAGTACGTCGGTGAGGGAGGCGTTCACCGACATCTTGGTGAGTGCTCCCTGGTACTCGGGCGCCAGTGCCTTGGTCTGCATGGGGGCCTTCCGCGCGGTGCCGGGCCGGCGTCGTGCAGACTATACATTCCGTGTATACGTGGAAGGTATAGTCCGGCGGTCAAGCAGGCCCGGATCTTGTGGGGGTTGGGCGCCGCACGTCACACGCGGCGCACCGTCCTGTCATCGATCAAGACGGCGGCCGGGCGAGGAGGGTTGCTCCGGAAGCCCAGGTCGTTCCGCATCCCCGCCGCGAGCCGCCTTCCCTACGCGCTCCCCGTGCGCCGCAGCCGGTGGCGTACCGCCCGTCGGGCGACCGGGCCGAGCTCGTCCAGCACCCCGGCCAGCGCGGCGAGCTGCTCCAGCGCGTCGAAGGCGCGCCCGGCCCCCGCGGGGTCGACGCCCTCGTACAGCTCCAGGCCCACGAACGACCCCGTCACCGCGCGGGCCAGGCCCACCGGGTCGGTGAACTCGCCCAGCGGCGAGTCCGCCAGGATCCGGGTGAGGACCTGCTCGATCTCGGCCGTCCACAGGTCGAGCCCGGCGGCGGTCGCGGGCGCCAGTCGGGGTTGGGTCTGCGCTCCCGCGAGCACCTGTGCGAGGAAGGCGACATGGCCGCCGGCCCGCTCCTCCTCGTGCAGCTCGCGCCCGCACTTCAGCAGCTCGGCGAGGGTGGTGACGGCCGCGAGCCGGTCGCGGTGACGGGCCACCCGCTGCTCCGCGCCGTACCGGCAGGCCGCCGCCAGCAACTCGTCGACCGAGCCGAAGTGGTAGAAGACCAATGCCTGGTTGACCCCGGCCGAGGCCGCCACCGAGCGGGCCGACGTCTTGGCGATCCCCTGTTCGGCGAGGGTGCGCAGCGCGCCCTCCAGGAGTTTCGCCCGGGTGTCCGCCCCCGCGGCGCTCCCCGTCACGCCCGGGCCTCCTCGCGGACCGGGCGCAGGCCTGCCCGTATGCCGTGGCGCAGGGCGTCGACATAGCGGGCGCGGAACGTTCCCTCGTATCCGAACAGCGGGCCGAAGCGGCGATTGGTCACCGCGACCCGGATGCGGAAGCGGCCCGTGGCCTCGTCGAAGGACTCGCGGACCTCGGCGTCGCCCCCGACCAGCCGAGGGACCCGGACGTCGAGGGGCCCCTCGCGGAAGCGGTGTTCCCCGGAGCGGATGAGCAGGGAACCGTCGGGCTCCGCGGTGAGGCGCAGGTCGGTGGCCAGGTGCTGGTGGGTGCCGAGGTAGTCCAGTACGCAGGACCGCTCGGGGCTGTGCACCATCGTGGCGTCGAAACGGCGCGGACCGCCCGGCAGGGCGAACGTCCGGACGAAGGTCACGGTCTCCCGGCCGTGGGCGTCGGTGTACGGCACGTTCTCGATGGTGAACGGGACGTCGTGGCCCGTCCTCGGCACCAGGATGTTGCGTGTGCCGCCCAGAGCGAGGAACGGCTTCACGAACGCCCGACCGTGCCAGATCCGGTCCATGGAGCCGCGCCCGACGCATGCCTCGCCGCTCTCCAGGCCGACCGAGAAGCGCCGTCGCAACTGCGGGTGGAGCCGGGCGAAGTCGTCTCCCATCGCACGGGCGAATATCGAGGTCACGGGCGCTCCAGGCGGGCGAGGAGGGACGGGGCGACGGCAGGGCGGCCGGGTGGTCTGCGCAGGCAGCGGCGCGCGGCGGGCGTGCGGGGTGACGGGGGTACCGACAGGGCGAGCAGGGCGGTCGGCAGCACGGCCGCCGGGCCGAGTGGGAGGGCGGCCGCCACGGTGAGGACCCGTGCCAGGACCTCCGCCAGCGCGTACGCCAGCGACCGGGCCGGGCTGATGTCGCGCTCGCACCACAGACGCAGGCGGTCGAAGGACCAGGCGGTCGCCCATCCCATCAGCGGTCGGAACACCAGCCGGTCCGCGACCGCGCCGAAGCGGCCCCAGCGGGTCCGGTAGTCGTAGCCGGTCAGGAAGCGGATGCCGTCGGCGGTGGGAACGTAGCGCCAGTAGCCGCTGCCCTCGGACAGCGGCGACAGCTTCTCCGAGGAGGCGAAGCGCAGCGCGGAGACCCGCTCGCCGTCCTCCCGGTGCCGCTCGCCCGCGCTCGTCCCGCTCCCCGCGACGGTCAGGAAGGGCAGCACCCGGGTCGCGTAGCGGAACCGCTGGGCGGAACCCGGCGGGCCGGGCAGGTGGCTGATCTCGGTGAAGCGCAGATCCCACCGCTGGTGCTGGGCGGGCTCCTGCGTCCGCTGCCACAGGCGCTCCGGATCCGTGCGGATCAACGCCTCTACGTACAGGCCCATGTGTGCCCCCGGGTCGGCCACGAGGGGTTTGAGCGACTGCTCAACCCTCTCCGTCCGCCAGGACGCTACCAGAGGAGGTTGAGCACCCGCTCAAACCCCTCGAACGGCGGCCCCCGACGCGCGACGGGGCCCCTGCCACGCTCGAATGGACGGGTGACGGCGCCCCCGGACGACTGCCTCGCCCGCAACGAGTGGATCTGCGGGGCCTACCTCTCCAGCCGCCGCGAGATCCTGGTGGACGCGGTGCTGCAACACCTCCAGCTGACGGGCGCCGCGGTGGCCATCGCCCTGCTGCTCGCGGTGCCCCTGGCGGTCGCCGCCCGCCGATGGCGCTGGGCGGCCGGCCCGCTGCTGGGGCTGACGGCGATCCTGTACACGATCCCGTCGCTGGCGATGTTCTCGCTGCTGCTGCCGCTGTACGGACTCTCCGCCGCGCTGGTGATCGCGGGGCTCGTCCTCTACTCCCTGACGCTGCTCGTCCGCAACATCCTGGCCGGGCTCCGCGCCGTTCCCGAGGAGACCCGGCAGGCCGCACGCGGCATGGGATACGGGCCGCTGCGCCTGCTGCTCGCCGTGGAGCTCCCCCTCGCGCTGCCCGCCGCGATGGCCGGGCTGCGCATCGCCACCGTCTCCGCGGTCTCCCTGGTCACCATCGGGGCGATCGTCGGCCACGGCGGACTCGGCAACCTCATCTACTCCGGCATGAACACCTACTTCAAGGCCCAGGTGCTCACCGCCTCCGTCCTGTGCGTGGTCATCGCCATCGCCGCCGACCTGCTGCTCCTGGGAGCGGGACGGCTGCTGACCCCCTGGACCCGGAGGCGGTCGTGAACCCACTCGTCAGCGGGGATGCGGGCGTGAACACGCTCAGCCGGGGGAGGCACGTGTGAACACGCTCTCCGACGCCTTCTCCTGGCTCACCACCACCGCCCACTGGTCCGGCCCGGACGGAGTCTGGAACCGGCTCGGCGAACACCTCTACCTCACCGTCGTCTGTCTGCTCATCAGCTGTCTGATCGCGCTGCCCGTCGCGCTCGTCCTGGGCCACCTCGGCAAGGGCGGCGCGCTCGCCGTCAACCTCTCCAACATCGGCCGGGCCGTGCCGACCTTCGCCGTACTGGTCCTGCTCCTGCTCACTCCCATCGGGACGCACGGCCAGTGGTCGACGATCATCGCGCTTGTGCTCTTCGCCGTGCCGCCGCTCCTCACCAACGCCTACGTCGGGATGCGCGAGGTCGACCGCGACGTCGTCCGGGCCGCCCGGGGCATGGGCATGACCGGCCGCCAGATGCTGCTGGGCGTGGAACTCCCGCTCGCCCTGCCGCTGATCCTCACCGGCGTGCGGATCGCCGCCGTCCAACTGGTGGCCACCGCCACCATCGCGGCGCTGGCCGGCGGCGGGGGGCTGGGCCGGATCATCACCGCGGGCTTCAACCTCGCCTCCACCCCGCAGGTGGTGGCCGGAGCGATCCTGGTGGCCGTCTTCGCGCTGCTCGTCGAGAGCGTCTTCGAGGCCGGGCAGCGGCTCGTCCCGCGGCGTGGACGGGAGGCCGCGTGAACCGCGCCCGCCGGGCCCTGGCCGCGCTGGCCCTCCTCGCCGCCACAGCCTGCACCGCGGGCCCGGCGCTGGAGAACCAGGGCGAGGTCACCGCACCGCCCGGCGACAGCAGGCACCTCACCGTCGGATCGGCCGGCTTCACCGAGAGCGACCTGCTGGCCCAGCTCTACGCGCTGCTCCTGGAGCACGCCGGGTACTCCGCCGACATCATCTCCGTGACCAACCGCGAGATCTACGAACCAGCCCTGGAGAACGGCCAGATCGACGTGGTGGCGGAGTACGCGGCGACCTTCGCCGACTGGCTGAACGCCAAGGCCAACGGCGCCGACGCGCCCCCGGTCGGATCGCCCGACCTCGCCACCACCATGAAGGAGCTGCGCTCGCTGGCCCCTCCGCGCGGCCTCACCGTCCTCGACCCCGGCAGGGCCGTCGACCAGAACGCCTTCGCCGTCACCGCCGCGTACGCGAAGGAACACGGACTGAGAACCCTCAGCGACGTGGGCGCCGCGAAGCTGCCCGTACGGCTGGCGGCGGGCGACGAATGCGTCCAGCGGCCCTACTGCGCACCCGGCCTGCGCGAGACGTACGGCATCGACGTCGTCGCCGTCGACCCGAAGGGAGTCGGCACCACCCAGGCCAAGCAGGCGGTGCAGAGCGGTCAGGACCAGATGGTCCTGACCACCACGACCGACGCCACACTGGACCAGTTCGGCCTCGTCCTGCTGGAGGACGACAAGAAGCTCCAGAACGCGGACTACGTGGTTCCCGTCGTCAACCGCGCCCGCGCCGGGAGCACCGGGGTGCGCGACGCCCTCGACCGGCTCAACACCGTGCTGACCACCGCCGACCTGGCCTCGATGAACGAGCGGGTCGACAGTTGGCGCAGGCTGCCCGAGGACGTCGCGCGCAGCTACCTGGAGGCGGAGAAGCTCCTCCCGAAGGGCTGAGCCTCCCGACGGCTCAGGAGGCGGGCGTTGCCGGGGGCCAGGGCACACCGGCCAGCAGGGGCAGGATGTGTTCCTCCTCGTAGTCGAGGTGGGCGGTCAGCTCCTCGGTCATCCGTGCCAGTTCGGCGCGGAAGCGGTCCGGCTCCGCGATCGCCACATCGGCCAGCAGGGTGGCGAGCGCCGCCTGTACGGCCCCGATGCTCCGGTGTTCCTCCCGCAGCCGGTCGAAGACGTGCCCCAACTGGGGGTGGTAGCCCTCCATCGTCGGGAACATATGGCCGTCCTCGGCCGTGTGGTGGAACTCCAGCGCCTGGCAGAACGCCAGGCAGCGCTGCCGGATCCGGAGCCCGAGACCGGGTGCGGGCGGTTCGCCTCCGCCGGGGTGGGAAGCCCGCGCGCCGAAGTGCGCCTCCGTCTCGTCGTGCACGTGGCGCAGTTGGCCGCGCAGCCAGGTGTGCACCTCCACCAGCTTGTCGGCGAGCGACGCGATCACAGGGGCCGTCGTGTCGGGCTCGGGCGATTCCAGGACCACGACCGGCAGCAGCCGGTCCGTCGCGTCCTGGTAGTCCGCGTACCCGGGCGCTTCGGCGACCACCCGGGCGAAGAGTTCGTCGCGTCGGGTTCCTTCGGCCGGTACGGCGAGGGACTCGAACTCCTCGTCCCCCAACTCGACCCGCACGGTGGGACGGGCGAGGAGATTGCGGTACCAGTCGGGGTGGAGCGGTGCGCCGAGGTTGGAGCCGACGACGATCAGCCGGCGGCCGTCGCGTACGTATCCGAGTGGTGTGGTGTGCGGCTTCCCGGAGCGGGCTCCGGTGGTGGTCAGCAGGAGGAGGTCGGCACCCTCGAAGGGGCCGCCGACCTTCCCCGCGTTGGCGCGGAACTCGGTGATCACGGACTGCTGGAAGGCATGGGGCATGGAGGTCTGGGTCTCCCGGAAGGAATGCGGGCAGGCGATGGCCCGGCGTCGCGGAGTGCCCGCGGCGAGGCGTTCGGAGGTCGAGGTGCTCAGAGGCAGGGGGCGATGAGTGGACTCATGGCGTCATCCCTGGGAAGAAGGTGCTGGCTTGACCGCCGGCCGGCCCAGATCTCTCTGGCCGACGTCACGCCGCACGTGCACTATCAGAACCCGGGCGGTACGGGTCTGTCAACGCGAGGTCGGGCAACGTCGAAAAGGCGTTGCCCGACCTCCGGACGCCTGCGACGCTTCCGGCCATGCCCGCCGAACAAGAGACTGCTCCGTCGACGTCCCGGACTCCTCGCACCCATCGGGTCGAGGCGCTCTTCTCGCACGGCCGCCTGGTCGCGATCCCGCGCAAGGAGGCCCGGCGGGAGCAGTTGCTCGTGCACCTCGCCGACACGCTGTTCGTGCGGGAGCGCTCGTACACCGAGCGCGAGGTGAACGAGGCGCTCCTCACCCTCCACGAGGACTGCTCCGCGCTGCGCCGCTACCTCGTCGTGGCGGGGCTGCTGGTCCGGCCCCGGGACGGCAGCAGCTACCGCCGCGGGCGCTGACCGGTGATCCGGGTCAGTTGAGGGTGTCGGGGTCCGGGCCGGTGCGCATGCCGCGGTCCAGGGCGGCGACGGCGTCCATGTCCGCGGCCGACAGCTCGAAGTCGAAGACGTCGATGTTCTGCCGGATCCGCTCGGGCGTGACCGACTTGGGGATGACGACGTTGCCGAGCTGGAGGTGCCAGCGCAGCACCACCTGGGCCGGGGACTTGCCGTGCCGCTCGGCGATGGAGACCAGTGCCGCCTCCTTGAACAGGGCGCCCTGGGCCAGCGGGCTCCAGGCCTCGGTGGCGATGCCGTGCTCGGCGTGGAAGGCGCGCAGCTCGGCCTGCTGAAGGCCCGGGTGCAGCTCGATCTGGTTGACGGCCGGGACGAGCGTGCCCGTGTCCAGAAGCCTGCGCAGATGGGCGGGCTGGAAGTTGGAGACTCCGGCCGCGCGGATCTTGCCGTCGGCGGCCAGCTTCTCCAGGGCGCGCCAGGATTCCGGGTACAGGTCGTGGGCGGGCGTCGGCCAGTGGATCAGGTAGAGGTCGACGTGATCGAGGCCGAGCTTGGCCAGGCTCGCGTCGAAGGCGGCGAGCGCCGCGTCGTAGCCCTGGTCGGCGTTCCACAGCTTCGTGGTGACGAACAGCTCCTCGCGGGGGATCCCGGAGGCGGCCAGCGCACGGCCGACGCCGGCCTCGTTGCCGTAGATCGCCGCGGTGTCGATGGACCGGTAGCCGGCCTCCAGCGCGGTGGAGACGGCGGCGGTGGTCTCCTCGTCGGGCACCTGGAAGACGCCGAAGCCGAGCTGGGGGACGGCCACGCCGTTGTTGAGGGTGACGGCGGGGACGGTGGACATGTGACGGCCTTCCGGTAGAGCGGTGCAGCGGTGTGCCTCGTGCGCGCCGTCCGCCGTAAATCCCGACGTGCGACGCTTACTGGCGTCCACAATAATTGCGTACGCGGGTTATATGCAAACGCGGGCAAGGTGTGGCGGGCCGCCCCCGCCCCCTACGCGTCCGCCACGGAATCGAACTCCACCTCCTCGCGGCCCACTCCCTGCGCGTCGGCGTCCACCGACCGGCGCAGCGCCTCGTGCAGTTTGGCGGGGGTCAGCACCCCGAGGAACCGGGCCCCGTCCAGCACCGCCACCCATCCCGCGTCGTGCTGGAGCATCTCGCTGAACGCCTGCTTCAGCGGGGCGCCCACCGGCACCCACGCGTCCATCCGGCGGGCCAGGCCGCCCACCGTCTCCTCCTCCCCGGCCGACCGCAACGCGTCCGCCGACACCCAGCCGTGCAGCTCGCCCGTCCCGTTCAGGACCACCGCCCAGCGGGCCCCCGCGGTCGCCAGCCGGGCCGCCGCGGCCCCGGCGTGCTCCTCCAGCCGGGCCACCGGCGACTCCTCCAGGTCCTCCGGCTCGATCGCGGTGACCGACAGCCGCTTCAGCCCCCGGTCGGAGCCCACGAACCGGGCCACGTACGGAGTCGCCGGGGTGCCGAGCACGGCGGCCGGGGTGTCGAACTGCTCGATGCGTCCCTCCCCGTACACCGCGATCCGGTCGCCCATCCGCACCGCCTCCTCGATGTCGTGGGTCACCAGGAGCACCGTCTTGCGCATCCGCTGCTGGAGTGCCAGGAACTCGTGTCGCAGCCGCTCCCGCACCACCGGGTCCACCGCGCCGAACGGCTCGTCCATCAGCAGCACCGGCGGATCCGCCGCGAGCGCCCGCGCCACGCCCACCCGCTGGCGCTGCCCGCCGGAGAGCTGCGCCGGATAGCGCGAGCCGTACGTCCCCGGGTCCAGGCCCACCAGGTCCAGCAGCTCCGCCGCCCGCTCCCGGGCCCGGGCGCGCTTCCAGCCGACCAGTGCCGGAACGGTCGCGGTGTTGTCCAGGACGGTCCGGTGCGGGAAGAGGCCCACCTGCTGGATCACATAGCCGATCCGCCTGCGCAGCTTCACCGGGTCGATCCCGGCGATGTCCTCGCCGCCCACCAGGATCCGGCCCGAGGTCGGCTCGATCAGCCGGTTCACCATCATCATCGTGGTCGTCTTGCCGCAGCCGGACGGGCCCACCAGGGTCACCAGCTCGCCCTCGTTCACCTCGAAGGTCAGCCCGTCGACCGCCGTCGTCCCGTCCGGATAGACCTTGCCGACCTGCTCGAACCGGATCATGTCTGAACGCTAGAAGCGCCGCGGCCGCCGCGCACACGGGCCGGGACCGTCCGGGGCATCCCCCGAGGACCCCTTGGCCGGACCGGTGCGGGCATGTGCTGAACTGGCCCTTTCGCCCGGATCGGCCCGCACCTCGGAATCAGGAGTTCCCGTGAACAGTTACCGCCAGCCCGGCGTCGTCCTCACCGACCGGCGTTTCACCGTGCCCCTGGACCACAGCGACCCCGGCGGCGAGCAGATCGAGGTCTACGGCCGGGAAGCGGTCGCCACCTCCCGGGCCGGCGAGGAACTGCCCTGGCTGGTCTACCTGGAGGGCGGCCCCGGCTTCGGCGCGCGCCGGTTCGTGGGCACGGAGGCCTGGCTCGGCCGCGCCCTGCGCGAGTTCCGGGTGCTCCTGCTCGACCAGCGCGGCACCGGACTGTCCACCCCGGCCAACCGGCAGACCCTCCCGCTGCGCGGCGGCCCGCGTGAACAGGCCGACTACCTCGCCCACTTCCGCTCCGACTCCATCGTCCGCGACTGCGAGCTGATCCGGCCGCAGCTCACGGGCGGAGCACCCTGGACGGTACTCGGCCAGTCCTTCGGCGGCTTCTGCGCCGTCCACTATCTCTCCACCGCACCGGAAGGGCTGAAGGCGGTCCTGATCACCGGTGGGCTGCCCTCGCTGGACGCGCACGCGGACGACGTCTACCGGGCCGCGTACCCCCGTATCGAACGCAAGGTCGCCGCCCACTACACCCGCTATCCCCAGGACGTCGAGCGCGCCCGCGCGATCGCCGCGCACCTCGCCGAGCACCGGCCCGAGAGCGCCGGGCACCGGCTGACGCCCGAGGGCTTCCAGTCGCTCGGCATCATGCTCGGCTCGGGCAGCGGCAGCCACCAGCTCCACTACCTGCTGGAGAACGCGTTCGTCCGCACCCCGGGCGGCACCGAACTCTCCGACGCCTTCCAGGAGGCCATGCGCACGGCCGCCTCCTTTGCCGGGCACCCGCTCTACGCCCTGCTCCACGAGGCCATCTACGGACAGGGCGAGCGCCCCACCGCCTGGGCCGCCGAGCGGGTCCGGGGCGAGTTCCCGCAGTTCGACGCGGCGAAGGCGCTGGCGGGCGGCGGCCCGGTCCTCTTCACCGGCGAGACCATCCACCCCTGGCACTTCGACGTCGACCCGGCCCTGCGCCCGCTTCGCGAGACCGCCGAACTGCTCGCACAGCGCACCGACTGGCCCGTGCTGTACGACCCCGAGCGGCTCGCCGCCAACGAGGTCCCGGTCGCGGCGGCCGTCTACCACGACGACATGTACGTCCACACCGAGGACTCGCTGCGCACCGCGGCGGCGATCCGGGGGGCGCGGACCTGGGTGACGAACGAGTACGAGCACGACGGCGTGCGCGCCGGCGGACCCCGCGTCCTGGACCGGCTGCTGGCGCTGGTGCGGGACGAGGCCTGACCGGCCGGGCCCCGCGCACCCGCCCCGGGGCCGGCCGGTCGTGGACCGGCCCGCCCCGCCGGATCAGCGCTGGAGCTCCTCCAGCGTGGCGTCCAGGTCGCCGGCGGCGCGCGGGGCCCGGTTGTGCGGCAGCTTCGAGAGGGCCGCGGCCATCCCGCAGGTGTTGCTGAGCGCCGAGTACACCAGGCCCGCGCCGATGCCCGCCGACAGCCAGCGTGCCGCCGGGACGCGGATGCCCGCCACCAGCCCCGCCACCACCAGCGAGCCCGCCGCGAGCCGGACCTGACGCTCCATGGGCCAGGTGGTGCGCGCGCCCTCGGGACGGTCCAGGCCGCGGCCGTCGCCCTCCCAGGCCGACGTTCCGCCGGTCAGCGTCACGGCCTCGATGTCCGCTCCCGCGAGGATCTCGCAGGCCCGTGTGGACCGGACCCCGGAAGCGCACACCACCAGCAGCGAACCGCGCGCGGAGGCGGACTTGAGCGCGGGCAGCGCGTCCGGCAGCTTGTCGAGCGGAATGTTCAGGGCGCCGGGGACATGTCCGGCGGCGTATTCGCCCGGAGCCCGCACATCGATGACGGTGAACTCCTCCAGACGGGCTGCGGCCTGGGCGGGGGAGAGGGAGGCGGGGCTGGGCACGAGCGGGTTCCTTTCGTTCGCCGGAGCGGTGGGTGGGGGGCACCCCTCACCGGGCCCGGACAGGCCGGGTGAGCCGTGTCCGCGGTGAGCGTCACCGGACTCCAGCGTCGCACGCCCGGTGCCGGTGCCGGGAAGCCTGTGCGGTGACGGCACGTTGGTAGCCTGACGATATGACGCAGTTACTCGAACCCATGCCCGTCGACTGGCAGCGCGCCCTGGCGGTGGTCGCCCATCCCGACGACCTGGAGTACGGAACGTCCGCGGCCGTGGCGGAATGGACCGACGGTGGCCGTGAGGTCGTCTACCTCCTCGCCAGCCGCGGCGAGGCCGGGATCGACACGCTGTCGCCCGAGGAGTGCGCGCCGGTGCGCGAGCGGGAGCAGCGGGCCGCCGCCGCTGTCGTCGGAGTGCGGACCGTGGAGTTCCTGGACCACCGCGACGGCGTGATCGAGTACGGCACCGGCCTGCGCCGCGACATCGCCGCGGCCATCCGCCGGCACCGCCCCGAGCTGGTGGTCACCGTCAACCACCGGGACACCTGGGGAGGGGTCGCCTGGAACAGCCCCGACCACCGCGCGGTGGGGCGCGCCGCACTGGACGCGGTCGCCGACGCGGGCAACCGCTGGATCTTCCCGGAGCTTGGCGAGCGGGGGCTCGATCCGTGGGACGGGGTGCGCTGGACCGCCGTGGCGGGCAGCGACCGGCCCACTCACGCGGTCGACGCGACCGCCGGTCTCGAACGCTCGGTCCGGTCGCTGCTGGAGCACCGCACCTACATCGAGGCGCTGACCCAGGAGGAGCCGGAGCGCTACTGCCGAAACCTCGTGGAGGACCTGACGAAGGAGGCGGCCGAGCACTTCGGCGGCCGGCCGGCGGTGACGTTCGAGGTCTTCGCCGGTTAGGGGGTGTCCCCTTGAGGGCTGCCCTGCGGCTGCCGTCGCCCGACTTGGCAGGTTGACAAACAGGCTTGCCGATTCTGCAATGGCCGCATGAAGGAACACGACCGGGACGACCCGGAACTGGAATCCGTCCTCTCCGGCGTCGGCCCCCGCCTGCGGCGGCTGCGCAAGGACCGCGGGGTCACCCTCGCCGCGCTCTCGGCCGCCACCGGCATCTCCGTCTCCACGCTCTCCCGGCTGGAGTCCGGCGGCCGTCGCCCCAGCCTGGAACTGATGTTGCCGATCGCCCGCGCCCACGAGGTGCCGCTCGACGACCTCGTGGGGGCAGCACCGGTCGGCGATCCGCGAGTACGGGCCAAGCCGATCGTGCAGCACGGCCGGACCATGCTGCCGCTGACCGCCCGGCCGGGCGGTCTCCAGGCGTACAAGCTGATCCAGGAGCCCGGCAGCGGCGGCCCGCCGGAACAGCGGACGCACGAGGGGTACGAGTGGCTGTTCGTGCTCTCCGGGAAGCTGCGGCTGCTGCTGGCCGAACACGATCTGGTGCTGGAGCCGGGCGAGGCCGCCGAGTTCGACACCCGGCTGCCGCACTGGTTCGGCCCGGCCGAGGACGAGACGGTGGAGTTCCTCAGCCTCTTCGGTCCGCAGGGCGAGCGCATGCACGTGCGGGCGAAGCCGAAGCGCGCCTGAAGCCCGGGGGTGGGGCCCGCGGTGTTCCCAGATCGGCAAGCGACCGCTTAGTATGCGACGCAGCAGTGGTAATGCCGACCGCGGCAGCGGTTGCAGCCGACAGTGTTGTGGAGGCCCCTCATGCAGGCATGGCGAGTGCACCGGAACGGCGAGCCGGGCGAGGTGATGCGGCTGGAGGAGACGGACCGGCCCGTGCCCGGCGACGGGCAGGTGCTCGTCGAGGTCCGCGCGGCGAACGTCAACTTCCCCGACGCCCTGCTCTGCCGGGGCCAGTACCAGGTCCGGCCGCCGCTGCCCTTCACCCCGGGCGTCGAGGTGTGCGGCACCACCGAGGACGGGCGGCGTGTCCTCGCCACCCCCGCCCTGCCGCACGGCGGCTTCGCCGACTTCGTGGTCGCGGACGAGGCGGCCCTGCTGCCCGCACCCGACGCGCTGGACGACGCCGAAGCGGCCGCCCTGCACATCGGCTACCAGACTGGTTGGTTCGGCCTGCACCGTCGCGCCCGCCTCCAGCCCGGGGAGACCCTCCTCGTCCACGCGGCGGCCGGAGGTGTCGGCAGCGCCGCAGTCCAGCTCGGCAGGGCGGCGGGCGCGAAGGTCATCGGCGTCGTCGGCGGCCCGGAGAAGGCGGCCGTCGCCCGCGAGCTCGGCTGCGACCTGGTCATCGACCGGCGGAGCGAGGACATCGTCGCCGCCGTGAAGGAGGCCACCGGCGGGCGCGGCGCGGACGTCGTCTACGACCCGGTCGGCGGCGACGCGTACGCCAAGTCCGTCAAGTGCGTCGCCTTCGAGGGACGCATCCTCGTCGTCGGTTTCGCCAGCGGCGTCATCCCCACCCCGGGCCTGAACCACGCCCTGGTGAAGAACTACTCCGTCGTCGGGCTGCACTGGGGCCTGTACAACACCAAGGACCCGGCCGCCGTCCGTGCCTGCCACGACGAGCTGACCAAGCTGGCCGAGCAGGGCATCGTCACCCCCCTGGTCAGTGAGCGCGTCGCGATGGCCGAAGCGGCCGACGCCGTCCAGCGTGTCGCCGACGGCACCAGCACCGGCCGCATCGTCGTCCTGCCCGGAGGCGCCCGATGAGTCCCGCTGTCGACGCCGCCGAGGTGCGCCGCCGCACTCGCGAGCTGCTCGCCGCGCACCCGCCCGCCACCACCGACCGCACCGACTTCCTGAAGGCCCGCTTCGACGCCGGCCTGGCCTGGGTCCACTACCCGGAGGGCCTCGGCGGACTGGACGCGCCCCGCTCCCTCCAGCAGGCCGTCGACTCCGAACTCGCCGCCGCCGACGCACCCGACAACGACCCGCGCCGCATCGGCATCGGCCTCGGCATGGCCGCGCCCACCGTCCTCGGCTTCGGCACCGACGAGCAGAAGCGCCGCTTCCTGCGCCCGCTGTGGGTGGGGGAGGAGGTCTGGTGCCAGCTGTTCAGCGAACCCGGCGCCGGATCCGATCTCGCGGCCCTGGCCACCCGTGCCGTCAGGGACGAGGGCGGCGACTGGATCGTCGACGGCCAGAAGGTCTGGACGTCCAGCGCCCACCTGGCCCGCTGGGCGATCCTCATCGCCCGCACCGACCCGGACCTGCCCAAGCACCGCGGTATCAGCTACTTCATCTGCGACATGACCGACCCCGGCGTCGAGGTGCGGCCGCTGCGCCAGATCACCGGCGAGGCCGAGTTCAACGAGGTCTTCCTCACCGGCGTACGCATCCCCGACGGCCACCGCCTGGGCCCCGTCGGCGAGGGCTGGAAGGTCGCCCAGACCACCCTGATGAACGAGCGCGTCTCCATCGGCGGCTCCCGCATCCCGCGCGAGGGCGGCATGATCGGCCCGGTCGCCCGGACCTGGCGCGAGCGCCCCGAGCTGCGCACCCCCGACACCCACCAGCGCCTGCTGACCCTCTGGGTGGAGGCCGAGGTCGCCCGGCTCACCGGCGAGCGGCTGCGCCAGCAGCTCGTCGCCGGACAGCCGGGACCCGAGGGCTCGGGCATGAAGCTCGCCTTCGCCCGGCTCAACCAGGAGATCAGCGGCCTGGAAGTGGAACTGCTCGGCGACGAAGGCCTGTTGTACGGCGACTGGACCATGAGCCGCCCGGAGCTGGTCGACTTCACCGGACGGGACGCCGGCTACCGCTATCTGCGTTCCAAGGGCAACTCCATCGAGGGCGGCACCAGCGAGGTCCTGCTGAACATCGTGGCCGAGCGCGTCCTCGGACTGCCCTTGGAACCCCGCAACGACAAGGGCGTCGCCTGGAAGGACCTGAGCCGATGACCGCGCCCGCCCAGCCCCCCGTCACCCCCGACCTGCTCTACTCCAGGGACGAGGAGGACCTGCGCTCCGCCGTGCGCGCCCTCCTCGCCGACCGGGCCGACGCGCCGACGGTGATCGCGGCGACCGAGTCCGACACGCCGTACGACCAGCGGCTGTGGTCCTCGCTCGCCACCGGCATCGGCGCGGCAGGACTCCTCGTCCCGGAGAAGCTCGGCGGCCAGGGCGCGTCGCACCGCGAGGCCGCTGTGGTGCTGGAGGAGCTGGGCCGGGCCGTGGCCCCCGCCCCGTATCTGACCAGCTCCGTCGTGGCCACCGAGACCCTGCTCGCGCTGGGCGCGGCGGACGGACCGGCCGCCGCACTCCTGGGCGAGCTGGCCGCCGGAGCCCGTACGGCGGTGCTCGCCGTGCCCTTCGCTACCCCGCCCGCCGGGGCGGAGGCGACGCGCGCCTCACTGGACGGGACGGTACGCGGCGTCGCCGACGCGGCGGTGGCCGACGTGCTGCTGGTGCCCACCGCCGAGGGCCTGTACGCCGTCGAGGCCACCGACCCCGGCATCGCCGTCCTCCCGCTCGTCCCGCTCGACCTGACCCGGCCGCTGGCCGCCGTCACCCTGACCGGGGCCGCCGGGACTTTGCTGGCCGAAGCGGACGCGAGCGCCGCCGCCGTACGGCGCGGACTGCTCGCCGGGGCCGGACTGCTCGCCTCCGAACAGCTCGGCCTCGCGGAGTGGTGTCTGACCGAGACCGTCCGGTACACCCGGGAACGCCACCAGTTCAACCGGCCCGTGGGCTCGTTCCAGTCGCTCAAGCACCGGATGGCGCAGCTCTGGCTGGAGGTCGTCTCGGCCCGCGCCGCCGCCCGCAACGCCGCCGACGCCCTCGCCACCCGGAGCCCCGACGCCCCGCTCGCGGTCGCGGTGGCCCAGGCGTACTGCTCCGGCGTCGCGGTCCACGCCGCCGAGGAGTGCGTACAGCTGCACGGTGGGATCGGCATGACCTGGGAACACCCGGCGCACCTCTATCTGAAGCGCGCCAAGGCCGACTCGATCGCGTACGGCACGGCGGGCCGCCATCGTCGGGCCGTCGCGGAGCTGGCGGAACTGCCGGCCCCGTAGGGGCGTCCTCGGAGGCAGCGACCCTGGTGCACCCGTCTCGTCTGTCGAGGCGGGCTGTACCAGGGTCTTTTACGTGCTGTTTAATTGCACACTGTTCGCAATTACAGCCGATCTTGAACAGGGATGTGCAGACTATGACGGCCCGATCGATACGGGTGGCGGTCGCCGCCACGATGGCCACCGCCCTGTCCCTGACCGCAGCCGCCTGCTCGAACCCGGACACCGCCAAGAGCGGATCGGGATCGGGGTCCACCTCGGCGGTCGTCGGCATCGCCTACGAGCCCGACAGCCTGAGCCCGCTGCTCGGCTACGGCAAGGACGGCAACTCCAAGATCTTCGACGGACTGCTCGCCCTGGACGCGGACATGAAGCTCCGCCCTGCCCTGGCCGCCGAGCTCCCCGAGGTCAGCGCCGACGGTCTGACGTACACGTACAAGCTGCGCCGGGGCGTGAAGTTCAGCGACGGGAAGCCGTTCGGGGCCAAGGACGTCGTCTTCACCTACCGCACCATTCTCGACGAGAAGACCAACAACGCCTCCCGCACCGAACTGGACGCCGTCGAGGACGTCACGGCGAAGGGCGAGGACACGGTCGTCTTCACGCTGAAGTACCCCTACGCGCCGTTCGCCCAGCGCACCGTCCTGCCCATCGCCCCCCAGCACGTCGCGGGCGAGCAGGATGTCAACACCGGGGCCTTCACCACCCGGCCCATCGGCACCGGGCCCTACGTCCTCACCAAGTGGTCCAAGGGCGAGAAGCTCAGCTTCACCGCCAACCCCCACTACTGGGGCGGCGAGCCCGAGGTGAAGAAGTTCACCATGGCGATCATCAAGGACGACGACGTGCGCGCCACCCGGCTGCGCTCCGGCGACCTCGACGGCGCGATCCTGCCGCCCAACCTCGCCAAGGGCTTCGCGGAGGACAAGAGCAAGAAGACCATCGCCGCGACCACCTACGACTACCGAACCGTGACCCTCCCGACCCACAACAAGGTCGCGGGCGACACCGCCGTGCGCCGCGCCCTCGACATCGCCGTCGACCGCGAGACCATGGTCGACGCCATCCTCAACGGCGACGGCAAGCCCGCCTACGGGCCCGTCCCCACCGACAGCGAGTGGTTCACCCAGGGCACCGAGCGCCCCCACGACCTCGCCGCCGCGAAGAAGATCCTGGACGAGGCCGGCTGGAAGCCCGGCAAGGACGGCGTCCGGGTCAAGGACGGCGTCCGCGCCGCCTTCCCGCTCTGGTACCTCACCGGCGACAAGCTCCGCCAGGAGCACGCCCTCGCCTACGCCTCCGACGCCAAGAAGGCCGGTATCGCCATCACCGCCGAGGCCGGCACCTGGGAGGTCATCGAGCCCCGGATGAAGCACGACGCCGTGCTCGCGGGCGGCGGATCGCCCGCCGACCCCGACTTCGACCAGTACACCCTGCTGAAGTCCTCCCTCGCGGGCGACGGCTTCAACAACATGGCCTGGTACGACAACAAGGCCGTCGACGCCGCGATCGAGGCCGGCCGCCGCAGCGGCGAGGCGGCCGAGCGCAAGAAGGCCTACGACACCGTCCAGCGCGAGCTGGTGAAGAACCCGGGCTACACCTTCCTCACCCACATCGACCACCTCTACGTCGTCGACGACCGCTTCGGCCCCCTCACCACCCAGGTCGAGCCGCACGACCACGGGCTGGCCTCCGGCCCCTGGTGGAACGTCGAGAAGTGGTCCACCGAGGGCGCCGGAGGCTCGAAGAAGTGAGCCGACGCCTCCCCTGGGGGCCGATGGCGCGGATGGCGGGACGGCGGGCCCTGTTCGCCGTCCCCGTCCTCGGCGTCGTCACCTTCGGCGTCTTCGCCGTCGCCGCCGCGTCCCCGTTCGACCCGGTCAAGGCCTACGCGGGCACCGCCGGGCTCACCGCATCGCAGGAGAACCTCGACCAGTTGCGGGCCAACCTCGGCGTCGACCAGCCGCTCGTCGCCCGCTGGTGGGACTGGCTGACCTCGGCGTTCCAGGGCGACCTCGGCGACTCCAGTGTGATGCGCCAGCCGGTCGCCGACGTCATCGCCGAGCGCATGGGCTGGTCCGTCCTGCTCGCCGCCACCGCCTTCCTCGTCGCGATCCTGCTCGGCACCGGCCTCGGCGTCCTCGCCGCCCGCAGACCCGGCGGCTGGCTCGACCGGTGTGTCAGCTCCGCCGCCTACACCCTGGAGGCCGCCCCCGCCTTCTGGCTCGGGCTGCTCGCCATCTGGTTCTTCGCCCTCAAGCTGGACGTCCTCCCGGCCGGCGGACTCACCGACGCCGCCAGCGACGTCGTCACCTCTCGTCAGGTCGCCTCCCACCTGGTGCTGCCCGCCGCCGTCCTCGGCGTCTCCCAGCTGCCGTGGTTCTTCCTGTACGTACGCCAGGGCGTCGCCGACGCGCTGGCCGAGGACCCGGTGCGCGGCGCCCGCGCCCGGGGGCTGAGCGAGCGCACCGTGCTCCTCGGCCACGCCCTGCGCTCCGGGATGCTGCCGATGCTCACCCTGATCGGCTCCCGCGTCCCCGAACTCATCACCGGCGCGCTGCTCGTGGAGACGGTGTTCAGCTGGCCCGGCATCGCCGCCGCCACGGTGGAGGCCGCCACCTCGGTGGACTTCTCCCTGCTCGCCGCGCTCACGGTGCTCGCCACCGCCGCCGTGCTGTTCGGCAACCTGCTCTCCGACCTCCTCTACGGACTCGCCGACCCCCGGGTGGCCTTCGATGGCTGAGACCGCGCTCGCCCTCCCCGGCCGCACCACCCGCCGCGTCCGGATCGTCACCTCGGCCACGATCGTCATCGCCGTCGCGCTGGCCGTCCTCGTCGTCCCGCCGCTGGCCCAGCTCGACCAGCAGGCCGTCGACCTGGCCAACAAGCTCGACCCGCCGTCCCTCGCCCACCCGTTCGGCACCGACGACGTCGGCCGCGACCTCCTGCTGCGCTGCGTCTACGGCCTGCGCGTATCGCTGCTCGTCGGCCTGGTCGCGGCCCTCACCGCCACCGTCATCGGCACCGCGATCGGCGCGCTCGCCGGGGCGTTCGGCGGCTGGACGGACCGGATCGTCATGCGGGTCGTCGACGCCCTGTCCTCCGTGCCCCACCTGCTCCTCGGCATCTTCATCGTCGCGATGTTCCGGCCCGGCGTCTGGCCGGTGATCATCTCGGTGGCCCTGACGCACTGGCTGTCCACCGCCCGGATCGTCCGCTCGGAGGTGCTCTCGCTGCGCTCGCGCCCCTTCATCGACGCGGCCGTCTCCGGCGGTGCCTCCCGCACCCGGGTCATCGTGCGGCACCTGCTGCCCGGCGTGCTCCCGCAGGCCGGTCTGGCGGCGGTGCTGATGGTGCCGCACGCGATGTGGCACGAGTCGGCGCTCTCCTTCCTCGGGCTGGGGCTCCCGGCCCATCAGGCGAGCCTCGGCAACCTCGTCCAGTCGGCGCGCGGTTCGCTGCTCGCGGGGGACTGGTGGCCCACCCTCTTCCCCGGCCTCTTCCTGATCATCCCGACCCTCGCGCTCGCCGGCCTCGCCGGAGCCTGGCGCGACCGGATCAACCCGCGCCGGAAATCGGAGCTGATGCTGTGACCCGCGCCCCTGAATCCGCCGAGCCCCCCGTCCTCGCGGTCGAGAACCTCTCCGTCCGCTTCCGGATGCGCGGCGGCCGGGACATCGCGGCCGTCACCGACGCCCGCTTCTCCGTCGCGCCGGGGGAGTGCGTGGCCCTGGTCGGCGAGAGCGGCTGCGGCAAGTCCGTCCTGGCCTCCGCCCTGCTCGGCCTGCTGCCCGCCAACGCGGCGACCACCGGCAGCGCGGTGCTCGGCGGGGACACGGACCTGCTGACCGCCGACGAGCGCACCCTCGCCCGCACCGTACGGGGACGGCGCATCGGCCTCGTACCGCAGAGTCCCGCCGCCCACCTCACCCCCGTGCGCACGGTCCGGGCCCAGCTGGAGGAGAGCCTGCGCGAGCTGACCGGGGTGCGGGGGAGCGAGCTGCCGAAGGCCGCCGTGGCGGCCGCCGACCGCGCCTCGTTCCCCGAGGACCACCTCGACCGCTACCCGCACGAGCTCTCCGGCGGCCTCGCCCAGCGCGCCGCGACCGCCCTCGCCCTGGTCGGCGACGCCCCGCTGCTGCTCGCCGACGAACCGACCACCGGGCTCGACCGGGACCTCGTCGAGCGGACCGTCGACGAGCTGCGGCGCCACACCGACGAGGGCCGGGCGCTGTTGATCATCACCCACGACCTGGCCGCCGCCGAACGCATCGCGGACCGGGTCGCGGTGATGTACGCGGGCCGGATCGTCGAGATCGCCGACGCGGCTCCCTTCTTCGGCGCACCCGGCCCCCGCCACCCCTACGCCCGAGGTCTGCTGGACGCCCTGCCCGAGCGGGACTTCGCCCCGATCCCCGGGATGCCGCCGGAGCTGGGGGCGCTGCCCGACGGCTGCGCCTTCGCCGCCCGCTGCGCGCACGCGGACACGCGCTGCACCGGCGAACGCCCGGCCTTCGCGTCCGACCTGGCCTGTCACCACCCACTGCCCGGCCGGACGCACCCCCTCAAGGAGGCCGCCGATGCTTGAGCTGACCCGGATCACCGCTGGATACGACCGCCGCGACCCCGTCGTCCGTGAGGTCTCCCTGCACGTCGCGGCGGGCGAGGCGGTCGGGCTGCTGGGCCCCAGCGGCTGCGGCAAGTCCACCCTGGCCAAGGTCGCCGCCCTCCTGCACCGCCCGGACGCCGGAGCCATGACCCTCGACGGCACGGTCGTACGCGGCTGGCGGCACCGGGCCCCGCGCGAGCAGCGCACGGCTGTCGGCGTCGTCTTCCAGCAGCCCCGGCTCTCCGCCGACCCCCGGCTCAGCCTCCGCGAACTGATCGCCCAGCCGCTGCGGTCCACCGGGCGCCGCCGGGACGTCCCCGAGAGAGTCGCGGAACTGGCCCCGCTGGTCGGCCTCTCCGAGGAGTTGCTGGAGCGCCGCCCGCACGCCGTGAGCGACGGCCAGCTCCAGCGGGCCTGTCTGGCACGGGCCCTGGTGCTGGAGCCCCGGCTGCTGATCTGCGACGAGATGACCGCGATGCTCGACGCCTCCACGACGGCCGCCCTGGTCGCCGTGGTCGAGCGCTACCGCTCCGCGTCCGGGGCGGCCCTGCTCGCGGTCGGCCACGACCGGGTGCTGCTGGAGCGCTGGTGCGACCGTACGGTCCGCTGGGGCGAGCGGACCGCCGGAAGCGAGCGCGTGGCGGCCGGCTGAGCACCGTCTGTCGGTCGAGCGGGGTGTGGCGCCCGGCGAACAACCGATGCGGCCCGGCCGACCGGTGGGCGACGGTCCAGCCAACTCTTGGCAGGTACCTGCCCAGTGGCGGGGGCGCGACTCCATACTCGACGCGACCGTCCCTCGTCCGTCCGCCGCTCAGGGAGTCCCTCCATGGCCCACCCCACCCGCCGCCGCGCGCTCACGGTCGCCCTCGCCACCGCCGCCGTGGCCGTCGCCGCCCCCACCGCGACGGCGGTCGCCGCACCCGCCCGGCCGCGCGGCCCGCGCCCGTTGCGCCACGCCCACGCGCACAACGACTACCTGCACCCCCGGCCGCTGCACGACGCGCTCGCCCACGGGTTCACCAGTGTCGAGGCCGACGTCTTCCTCGTCGGCGGCGACCTCCTCGTGGCCCACGAGCCCGCCACGCTCGACCCCACCCGCACCCTCGCCTCGCTCTACCTGGACCCGCTCGCCGCCCTGGTCCGCGCGGGCCACGGCAGCGTCCACCCGCACCACCGCGCCCCGCTGCAACTCCTCATCGACATCAAGGCCGACGGCGTCGCCGCCTACCGCGAACTGGACCGGCAACTGCGCCGCCACCACCGGATCCTCACCCGCTACAGCCACGGCCGCGTTCACCCCGGCGCGGTCACCCCGGTGATCTCCGGCGACCGCGCCGCCCGCGCCCCCATGGAGGCGCAGCGCATCCGGTACGCGTTCTACGACGGCCGCCTGGACGACCTCGGCACCCCGGCCCCTGCCTCGTTCGCCCCGCTCGTCAGCGCCAACTGGACCCAGAGCTTCGGCTGGCTCGGCGCCGGCCCCTTCCCCCGGGCCGAGCGCGACCGGCTCCGCGCCCTCGTCGCCACCGCCCACCGGGAAGGCCGCCGCATCCGCTTCTGGGCCACACCCGACCTGCCCGGACCCGAACGCGACGCCGTCTGGTCCGAACTGCTCGCCGCCGGGGTCGACCACCTCAACACCGACGACCTGGCCGGACTGGAACGATTCCTCCGCGCTCGCGGGAACGGTTCCCCGGCCTCGTAACGCCTCCCGGCCGGGAAGTACCCGTTCGGCCGACACGCTCACGCGCCGAACAGTCCCTCCGCTGCGCCACACTGGCGGCCGAATGCCGCAAATCCGGCGCGGCGGAGGAGGTTGGCCATGGCCGTTTCGATCTCGGTGGTCCTGCTCATGCTGATCCTGGCAGTGATCTTCCTGCGCAACGGCGGACTGAAGGTCTCCCATGCACTGGTCTGCGTCCTGCTGGGCTTCTTCCTGGCCGGTACGAGCATGGCGCCGACCATCCACGACGGCGTCGGGGCCACCGCCGACCTGGTCAGCGGCCTCCACCCCTGACCCCGGCCCCACTCCCACCCCCGGCTTGGGCCTCGCCGCGGACCCCGCTCCCGGCCCGGCCCGTGCCGGCGGCCGGTCCACGCCGGTCCCGGACATCCCGCACAATGGGCAGATGTCTTTTCCGCCCTCCGGCCGGCACTCGGGCGCCGCCCACCACGAGTACTGCAACACCGGCCTGTGCTGCCGGTGCCAGATGCGGATCTGGACGACGAAGGCGGGCAACGAGCGGCTCTGCGGGCCGTGCGCGGCCTGCTGCCAGTCCTGCGGCCGGGCGCCCGCGCCCCACCTTGACGGGCTCGACGGAGGGCTGTGCGCCGAGTGCCGCGGACTGTGCGGCCGCTGCCACGCCCCGAAACGGCCCGACGGAACCTGTTTCTGCGACCGCTGGCGGGAGAACGCCAAGAGCAACCCGCGCGGCTACGTCCTCCAGGCGTTGCCGCAGCAACTCCTCCAGGCGCTCGGCGGCCGGGTCCCGAGCACCGTCCACGACCTGATCCACCAGGAGCTGGCGAACCGCAGCGCGGGTCTCCTCCGTGAACGCATCGAGCGCCGCTGGAACCTGCGCTGGGCCCACGCCCTCAACGAGAAGGACGAGGACGGCCGCCGCCGCTGGAGCGCCCAGGACATCGCCGAACAGTTGCTGATGCCCGGCTCGTGCTCCGACCCGCAGTGCGAGGACGGCCACCGCGTCACCACCGACACCCCGTGCACCCGCTGCCGGCAGCCGCTGCACCGCTTCGTCACCTCGGTCGCCGACCACACCGCGACGCCGGAACACGCCCGGGCCGCGGCGGCCCGCATCCGCCGGGCGATGCTGGAGAACCGCTCGCACCGGAAGCCTCCGCAGCGCGGATAGGGCGAGGCGCGGTGTGTTGCGGGCGTTGCCGCACGTGGCGCGGTGTTGCGGCAGCGTGTCGGGCACGCGAAACCCTTCTCCTCTCCATGGACACTTCAAGATGCTCCTCCTAACGTCGGGCTGCGGCGCGACCCCCGTCCGTAACCGAGGAGCCCGATGCCCCCGCCGTACCGCAGAGCGCTCGCCCGCGCCCTGGCCCTGACACTCGCCGTCGCCACGCTCACGCTGGCCGGGCCCACGTCCCCCGCACTGGCCGACGAGATCCCCAGAGCTCCCGGCCACCGCCTGGTCGCGGGGTACGAGGGAGCCCCCGCCACCGCCTCGCCGGTTCCCGGCCAGGCGCCCCCGCAGCACCCCTTCCTCGCACCCAACGGGCGCAGCGGCATGCACGCGGACGCTGCGGGCAGCGGCACCCATCCCTACGCCGGACCGCTCGGCCGGAGCCCCGAGGTGACCAGCGAGAAGATCGCCCCGGTCGGCGGCGAGTGCGCCACCGCGACGTTCGACGCGGCCGGCCGGCTGATCACGGTCTGCGGGACGTTCACCGGCTTCCTGCTCAAGCTGCTCGACCCGCGCACCCTCGGCACGCTCGCCGAGTACAAGCTGCCGCAGCGATCCTCGACGGTCGAGGCGATCACCCGCCTGGACTTCTCCAAGATCTTCAAGGACACCTCGGGCGGCGCCTACTTCTACCTGGACGACCAGGACCGGGTCGTCCTCGCCGACTCGCGTCAGCACATCCTGCGCATCGCCCACCGGCAGGGCGCGGACGGCCGCTGGGAATTCGTCGTCGAGGACGACTGGGACCTCACCGGCCATGTCCCGCACGACTGCGTGTCCTGGACCAACCTCTTCCCCAGCGGCACCTGCGACCCGGTGACCTCCGTGATGCCCGACTGGCAGGGCCGGATCTGGTGGGTCACCCGGCTCGGCCGGGTCGGGACGGTCGACCCGGACACCTCGGCCGTCCGGTCCGTCCGGCTCGACGGCGAGGAGATCCAGAACTCGTTCTCCGTGGACCGGGACGCGGTCTCCATCGTCTCCGACCACGCCCTCTACAGCTTCACGGCCGGCCCGGACGGCACCCCGCGGATCGGGTGGCGGCAGACGTACGACCGGGGCACCGGCACCAAGCCCGGTTCGGTGAACCAGGGCTCGGGCACCACCCCCGACCTGTTCGGCACCGGCGAGCGTTACGTCGCGATCACCGACAACGCGGACGACCGGATGAACGTCCTCGTCTTCCGCCGGGGCGCGGACATCCCCGCCGACCGCCGCCTCGTCTGCTCGGTCCCGGTCTTCGGCCGGGGCCAGTCGACCACCGACAACTCGCTGATCAGCTGGGGCGACAGCCTCGTCGTCGAGAACAACTACGGCTACGAGAACCCCACCTCGCTGCTGCTCGGCCGCAGCGTCGTCGGCGGCGTCACCCGTATCGACGTCAGGCCCGACGGCAGCGGCTGCGACACCGTGTGGGAGAGCGCCGTCCGCTCGCCCTCCACCGTGCCGAAGCTGTCCACCGCCAACGGGCTGCTCTACTTCTACGAGAAGGAGCCCAACGCGCTGGGCATCGACGCCTGGTATCTGACCGCCGTCGACTTCCGTACCGGAGAGCGCCGCTGGCGCACGCTCACCGGTACCGGACCGGCGTACGACAACAACTGGGCGCCCCTCACCATCGGCCCCGACGGCACCGCCTACGCGGGCGTCTTCAACGGCATCGTCGCGGTGCGCGACACCGCCTGAGCGGCGGGGTGCGGTTCCTCATCCGTCCACCAGACGGGAACGGATGAGGAACCGCACCCCCTCCGGCGCCTCCAGCGAGAACCCGCTGCCGCGGCCCTCCACCACGTCCACGATCAGCCGGGTGTGGGACCACACCTCGTGCTGGCTCCGCGACATCCAGAAGGGCACGCTCTCGGCCATGTGCTCGACGGCGAGTTCCGCCAGCAGCACATCGGCGTTCCCGGTGCGGAACTCACCGGCCGGATAGCACATCGGCGCGCTGCCGTCGCAGCAGCCTCCCGACTGATGGAACATCAACGGGCCGTGCTCCGCCCGCAGCCGAAGCAGCAGACCGGCCGCGGCCGGTGTCAGCTCGACGGCGGGCGATTTCGGGTCACACTCCATGGACCTGCCCCTTCTCGGCTACGGCTGCGCCGCGACAACCGGACGCGAGTCAACTCGACCGGACGTTGCGACCGGGTTGCACGCCCTATGCTCGCGGCCATGGAGCAACGGGAAGTCGTGAAGCGCGTGATCGGCATCCTCACAGAGGCGCGCGAAATGCAGCGTCTGCTGGAGGCGGACCTCGAACGGGAAGATCTGGACGCGGGAGCGGGCGCCGTCACCGCCCTGTTGAACGAGACGATGCCCCACATCGCCATCCCCGACGACTTCTCCGTGGAGGAGGTGGTCACCGTCGTCGGGCGCGAGGTCGGCGGTGCGGTCGAACAGCTCGTGAGCGCCTTCACCCTCGCGTTCACGATGCTGGCCCAGGTCCACGACTCCGGGCAGACCGACGTGTCGTCGGCGGACGTCCTCCAGGACCTCGCGCTGCGGGTCGAGGGCGGCGGACCGGACGACGACGAGAACCCACTGCTGTAGCTGCCTGCGTTCCGCCGCGCGGGTATGCATAGTGGAGGGAGAAACGCGTATCTCCCTCGCGGCATGGAGGCAGCTGTGGGAAAGAGCACCGACATAGCCCGCGCCAAGGCGCGGAGGCTCAAAGGCATGATCAAGGAATCGGACGGCATCGCCCTCGAGAACGAGCGGCTGAAGGCCGAGGGCAGGAAGGAACAGGCCGAGGCCCATCGCGATGAGGCCCTGGCACGCGCAGCGCGGACGTCCTTGGACCGCTGAGAGAGCCGAGGCGCCCGTGCCGTCGCGTACGGCGCCGGGCGCCTTCGCGGGCCCGCCCGGCGCCGGTGAAGGTCGTGGGTGCTGCCCTCCCCGACGCCCTTAGAGGCCTTGCCGCACGGCGTGCTCACTCCCGCGCCCGCGCGGCCTCCCGGACCGTCTCGACGACCTGGCGGTCGAGGGCAGCCCTGACCAGCGCCGCGGCGAACGCGGCCCGGTCCCGCCCGCGCACCACCTCCGCCAGCCTGCCGGGGGAGGTGGGCAGACCAAGCCGCTCGGCTCCCTGGAGGCCCTTCGCACCCACCCGGAACCCGGTCTCCGGCCAGAGGCCCTGCACCTCGCGCACGAAGATGCCGGCCCCGGCCGGTCCGATCCCCGGGACACGCCGGAGCCCCGCCTCCAGAGCCTCTACGTCGCCGTCCGCCTCCGCGCGCAGCCGGCGCAGGTCGCCCTTCCAGACGTCGAGGACGAGATGTGCGCCCTCCCCGAGCTGGGTGGAGGTCCGCTCGTCGTAGCGGCGGTAGCCGCCCTCGCCCAGAGCGTCCACGCGACGCTGCCAGGTCGCATCGGCCATTCGGCGCGGGGTGCGCAGGCCGTCCGCGAACAACACCCGCGCCGCGGCCACGGCGACCGACGCCCGGATCCGGGCGCTCAGCAGATGACTCAGCACCAGGAGCTGGTAGAGCGGCTGCGGAGTGTCACGCAGCCGGATCCCCGCCTCCGCCGCGTACGTCCGCCCGTACCCCTCCAGCAGCGCGTCGGTGATCCGGCGCGCCGAAGCGGAGACCTCGCGGCTCATCCGTAACCGAAGATCCGGGCGAGGAAGAACCCGGCGACCGCGAGCGCTCCGATCACGATCAGGGCGGTCCAGAGGCCGGGATGCTCCCATATGCCGCCGTCCGCGCGTTCCTCGTGGGCCTCCCCGATGGAACCCTCGGCCGGCGGTGTCTCTCCTGGGGGATTCACTAGAACAGCCATGCCTCCAGGGTCTCTCCGCCCGGGCCCCGGCGCACGCCCACGCCATCGTCAAGGGCTGACGCCTCCCGGCGGCAGGCGGAGAGAAAGCCTCACCCTCGACTTCAGGGTGAGACCAGGGCTTCTCCGTCGGGTCGTCCTGGGCGGGCCGCCGACGCGGAGGCCGCCGTGGCGACACCCCGCTCGCGGCGCGAGAGCGCGGGCCGTGCGGGATGCGAGGGCGGCCGGTCGCTGGTTCGCTGGGGGCAGAGGTCCCCAGCGTCCAAGGAGTGGTGATGAGCGGTTCGGACGAACCCGCCGACCTGGCTCGGCAGATGCGTGAGAAGGCCCAGCAGCTCGCGGAGGCCGCAAAGCGCGCGAGCGACCCGCACGAGCGCGAGCGGCTGGAGAAGAAGTCCCGGACGATCCGGGACCGGAGCGAGCAGCAGAGCGCCATGGAGGCCGGGGACATCTACCCCGAGAAGTAGCCCGGCCGACGCGGCCGCCCGCTTCCGGAGTACCTGCGAACCTCCGGAAGCGGGCGGCCGCGCGCCCCCGACGGCGGCCGCGTGCGCCCCGGACGCCGATCAGCCGGCCCATTCCAGGACCCGGTTCGCGCTCCAGGTCGTCACCACCCGGTCGGCCGCCACTCCGCACTCCTCGGCCCGGGCGCACCCCGACCGCTGCCAGTCGAGCTGCCCCGGCGCGTGCGCGTCCGTGTCGATCGCGAACAGTGTCCCCGCCGCGACGGCCGCACGCAGCAGCCGCAGGGGCGGATCCCGCCGCTCCGGACGGCAGTTGATCTCCACCGCCGTACCCGCCTCGGCGCAGGCCGCGAAGACCCGGTCCGCGTCGAACCGCGACTCCGGACGGCCGCGCCCGGCCAGCAGACGTCCCGTGCAGTGGCCGAGCACATTGGCCCGCGGATGCCGTACCGCCGTCTCCAGGCGCCGCGTCATCGGCCCCGGGTCCATCCGCAGCTTGGAGTGGACGGAGACCACGACCACGTCGAGTCGCTCCAGCAGCTCGGGCTCCTGATCGAGCGAGCCGTCCGGGAGGATGTCGCACTCGATCCCCGTCAGCAGCCGGAACGGGGCCCACTCCTCGTTGAGCCGCTCCACCACCGCGAGCTGCTCCCGCAGCCGCTCCGGCGACAGGCCGCGCGCCACCGTCAGCCGGGGCGAGTGGTCGGTGAGGACGGCCCACGCGTGCCCCAGGTCCGCGGCGGTCCGGCCCATCTCCTCGATCGGACTGCCCCCGTCCGACCAGTCCGAGTGCAGGTGGCAGTCGCCCGTCAGCCGGGCGAAGAGCTCCTCGCCCCCCTCGACGGGCGGCTCAGCGGCGGCTTCCCCCTCCAGTCGGTCCAGATACCCGGGCGTCTCCCCGGCCAGGGCCTCGCTGATCACCTCGGCGGTGCGGGGTCCGATCCCGGCGACCTGCTCCAGGGAGTTCGCGGCCACCCGCTCGACCGCCTCCCCGGCGGCCATCACATCCACGGCGGCCGCGGCCGTACGGAAGGCCTTCACCCGATACGTGGCGGCCTGCGAGCGTTCCAGCAGGAAGGCGATCCGCCGCAGAGCGGTGACCGGGTCCATCGGCACCTCCACCAGGAGCGTCCGCGGCCGGCACAGGTCCGCGCCGGGTGATCCGTACGTTCCACCAGGATGGGCGCATCCGCACCCGGGCGCCTCCGCGCAGCGGTCGCCGCTTCAGGACGCGGCCTCCCCGGCGTCCGGCACGGGCACCCAGCGGCCGGTGGCCGTGTCGTGGTCGAGCACGGGCCGTCCTCGTACCCCGCTCGTGCGGAACGGCCGCCCGCCGTCGTCGACGCGCACCGTGCCGGACCGACCGCCGGCGCTCCAGGTCAGCTCGGCGAACCAGTCGCAGTCGCAGCCGACCGTGCGACCCGTGATCAGGAGGACCTCGGGATCGGTGACGGAGACGCTGTACGGGAAGGCGAACGCCTCGATGGGCTCGCCCGAGTCGTTGCCCGCGACCGAACGGGCGACGGGGCGGGGCACGTCGAGATCCACGTCGAACATCCTCGGGGTGAGGGCCCCGCCGCAGCCGGAACTCATCCGGTAGACCCGGCCGTCCGCCGGCGAACGACGCTCGACCACCCGGATCCGCAGGGATTCCAGCACCACGGCACGCTCGTTGCGCCCCTGCAAGGTGATCCGGACACCCGCCTCGCCCGCGTGCACCGCGCCGAGCGCCCCGGCCCAGGACTCCGCGTCCGCCTCCACCGGGGGCGGCGGGACGGCGGCGGGCGCCCGGTCGGCCAGGTAGGAGTGGTCGCAGCCGTTCTTCCAGACGTGATCGTCCGCGGTCCAGGTGAACGGCGCGCGTCCGGTCTTCGGGTCCGGGGCTCCCCCGGAGGGCCCGGGGAGTGTCTCCTCGCGCGGTCCGACGCCGGGCGGCACACTCGGCCGGGTGCCGCCGGACGGCGTCGCGCGGGCGGTCCCGCTCGGCGTGGCCCGCGGCTTCTGGGGCGTGGGGGAGCCGGAAGGCGATGGCTGCGGGCTGTCGGCCGGAGGCCCGCCCGGCCGCTGGGCCACCGAAGGGCTCCGGTCCGGGCCCGGGAGCGTCATCTCTCCGAAAGCCGCGATCAGGGCGAGGACGAGGACCGCGGCGGCGAGGACACCGAGCCCCTGCCCGTACCGTCGTCCCCGACGCGAGCGGAACAGCGGCCCCCGGGGAGGCCCGCTCCCGATCGTGGCCACCTCCTCGGAGCCGGAATACCGCCCCGGGCCAGGTTCGTCATCGCCGGACGGACCGGAGCCCGCGGACGGGGGCGGCCCGGACCCGGTCCCGCCGGACGGACCGGCCCCGAAGGCGCGGGGCGGCACCGCCCGCCGCCGGGGCGACCCCGCCTCCCCGGCCGGAGCGTCCTCCGGTACGACCGCCACCCGCACGGCCCCCGACGGGTTCCCTGCCGCCGCCGCCCCCTGCCGGTCGAGGCGTTCGTGGTCCGCCAGGATCCACAGGCGGTGCAGCGCCTCCCGCTCCTCGGCCGATGCGCCGCACAGGCGGGCCAGGCGTTCCACGGGAGCGAACTCCGCGGGCACCGTCCGCCCCGTGCAGTACCGGTGCAGCGTGGAGCCGCTGACTCCGATGCGGCGGGCCAGCGATGCGTACGGCCGGCCCGACCCCTCCCGCAGCGCGCTCAGCCGCTCCGCCAGCAACGCCCGTGCGGCCCCCTCGGTGTCATCCGACACGCTCGACCCTCCCCGCAGCCGTTCCAGGGCGTTCCAGCCCCCCGAGAACACCCACGTCACCAGGGGTGGGACGGTTCCAGCCCGGCGGGAAGCCGTGTCGTGCTTGTCCGGGTCAGGGCGGCGGCCCAGGCTGGTGCCCGTTCCCGTAACGCCGTCGCAGGGCTCCTCCACCGGGCCCCGTACGCCTCGGCGCTACGCCGTACGACCACCTGACCGCACCGTCCGAAGCCATGTGAACCGTCCGAAACGGGGAAACCTCACCATGCGCACTCTTCGCACCGTCCTTCTGACCGCCGCTGCCGCGGGCCTGACCGTCACCGCCCTGGCCCAGGTGCCCGCCATCGCGGCGCCGGCCCCCGCTCCCGTCCAGCCGAAGTTCCTGAGCGCGGGCGGGCTGCCCGCCTCCCTCACCCCCTGGACGGCCGGTCCCGTACGCCAGGGAGTGCCGGCGGACGGGTCGGTGTGCACCGCGGGCATCGCCCCGGCGGCCGGCACCCGCCACCGCGACTTCCGCACCGAACTGGACACCGGCGCCCGCCAGACCATCACGGTCGCCGCCAGCACCGCTCAGGCCAGGGCGCTCGCCGCCGAACTGCGCAGCGCCCTGGAGACCTGCCTCGACCGGCTGAAGGAGCAGGACCCCGGCCTGGAGGGGGAGGCGTTCTACCAGGGCCGCGTCGACATCGAGGAGGGCGCGCACGTCTACAGTATCGACACGTCGTATCCGGAGGTCGGCTCCACCGACATCGGGCTCTACTCCGTGGGCCGCGACGGCAGGGCGGTGACCGTCGTCGAGTGGGGGCAGCTGGGCGAACTCGACGGCGCTCCGCTGGAGGGCTTCAGGAAGACGACGCGCACCGCCGTCGCCAAGCTGTACTGAGGCCACCGTCCGCGACCGGCCGTCGGGGGGCGGCCGGTCGCCGGAGGTGCGGGGTACCCCGCACCGGGAGCATGCTGGCTGTGTGACCCGGCACGAAACGCCCCGGCATCCCCCGCCCGCCGGAATCGGGGCCGCGGCCGGGGAACACGAGGGTGGCCGGGTGCCCGACGAGCTGTCCCTCGTGCTCGCGCAGGCCCTCGTCAGCGCCGTCGAGTCGAGCGACGGCTACGCGGGCGGCGTCTACCTCCGCAGCCGGACGCCCGGGCTCCTGCGGCTCGCGGTGCTCGCCGGACTGCCGGGCCCGCTGTTCCGGCCCTGGTGGCGGATGCATGTGAACCGGCCCTTCCCGGTGTCCGAGGCCTACCGCTCGGGGCGGCCCGTGCTGCTCTCCGACGCGGAGGAGGCGATGCGCCGGTTCCCGCAGCTGATGGCCGGACTGCCGTTCCCGTTCGGTTCGCTGTGGGTACCGATCACCGGACCGTGGGGGAGCGTGGGCGTGCTGGCGGTCCTGCGGGCCTCCACACCGGGGCAGCCGGTCGCCCCCGCCGACGGCGACCGGCTGCACCGCCTGGGCCACCGGCTCGGTGACGCGCTCACCGATCTGGGGCGGCGGGGCATCGACTGCGTATGGGAGACCGAGCCGGTCCCCGTGCAACTGCCCGCCGCCACCGCGCCCCCCGTGCGGGTCGGCCGCTTCGAGTGGGACCTGCACTCCGGGCGGGTCGCCGCCGACGACGAACTCTGCGCCATCCTCGGATTCGAGCCCGCCGCCTTCCCGGGCACCGTCGACGCGCTCGCCGAACGGCTCGTCCCGGAGGACGTGTACGGACTGTGGGCGCTGGCCCGCCGGACGATGGAATCGGCCGAACCGGTCGTCCGCCGGATGAGGCTGCGCGGCCCCGACGGCCGGTCCCATCTGCTGGAGCTCTCCGGCCGCTGGACGCACCCGGACGGCGATGCGTCCGCCGGTCGTCTGAGCGGCTTCCTGGTCGACCTCGGAGCGGGCCCCGTCGTTCCGGAAGCCGCCGACCGGCTGCCCCGCGGTGTCCTCTCCCTCGACAGACTGGGCCGGATCACCTACGCGAACGGCCTCGCCGAAGAGCTGCTCGGCCACACCAGGGCGGAGCTCGTGGGTCACGTCGTGTGGCAGGCACTGCCGTGGTTCGGGCACGAGGCCTACGAGGACCACTACCGGGCCGCCCTGATGGCCGACGAGCCCGTCCACTTCCTCGCCCGCCGCCCCCCGTCACGCTGGCTGTCGGTGTCCCTGTACCCGGGCCACGACGGGGTGAGCGTCGTCCTCCAGGCGACCGACCGGCCGGACTACGCCCCGGGCTCGGTCACCGCGCCCGGCCTGGGCATCGGCTCGACCGCCGACCGTTCCTCGGCGCTGTACCGGCCGGTGGCCCTCGCCATCGCGCTGACCGAGGCGGTCACGGCACGTCAGGTCTCCGCAGTGGTCACGGAGGAGTTGCTGCCCGCGTTCGGTGGCCGCCAGCTCGCCATCTACCTGCTGGACGAGGGCCACCTCCACCTGGCCTGGGAGACAGGGTTCCCGAAGGGTTTCCTCGACCGCTTCGAAGGGGTCGAGCTCGACGTCAGCATTCCCGGGGTGGAGACCCTGACGACGGGCCGCCCGATGTTCTTCGAGTCCATGCAGCGCCTGGCCGAGGCCTACCCGGGCATTCCGATCGACGCGGACGTCGGAGCGCGAGCGTTCCTGCCGCTGATCGCCTCGGGGCGGCCGGTCGGCTCCTGCATTCTCGGCTTCGACCGCCCTCGCGGCTTCAGCCCGGAGGAACGTACGGTCCTGACGGCACTGGCCGGACTCATCGCCCAGGCCCTGAAGCGTGCCCGGCGCTACGACAGCGAGGCGGCCCTCGCCCGCGGACTCCAGGACGCCCTGCTGCCGCACCGGCTGCCCGAAGTGGACGGGGTGGACACCCTGGGGCGCTACCTCTCCGGCACCCAGGGCATGGACGTGGGCGGCGACTGGTACGACGTCATCGAGACCGGCCACGAACTCGCCCTGATCATCGGCGACGTACAGGGGCATGGTGTCTCCGCCGCCGCGACCATGGGTCAACTGCGCAGTGCGGTGAGGGCGTTCGCGCTGAGCAACCATGATCCGCAGGAGGTGATGAGCGGGACGAACCGGCTGCTCATCGACCTCGACCCGGGACAGTTCGCGAGCTGCTGTTACATCACCCTGGACCCGGTGACCGGAGTGGCCCGCGCGGTGAGGGCGGGGCATCCGCAGCCTGTACTGCGGCGGCCGGACGGCCGGACGGAAGTGCTGGACCTGCCCGGCGGCATCGTGCTCGGGATCGACGGCCACGCCGCCTACCCGGTCACGGAGATGCGCCTCGAACCGGGGGCGATGCTCGCCCTGTTCACGGACGGGCTGATCGAGCGCCCCGGGACGGACATCGACGAGGGGATCGAGCGGCTGCGGGCCACTGTCGAACGCATCGGTGCGGTCCCCCTGGCCGAGACGGCCGACCAGGTCATCGGAGAGGCCAGGGCGGCCGTCGACCGCCCCGACGACATCGCGATCCTGCTCGCCGCCCGGTGGGCCGGGACTCCGGCGGCCCGGAGGACCCGGGAGGTCCGGGCGCCCGGACCCGACCTGTGGCGCACGTTCAGGAGGCCGGACCCGGGGCGCACGGCGGGCGCCCCGGATCCGGCCCCCTAGAGGCCGCACTGTCGATCAGGCGCTGATCAAGCGCAGATCAACGCTGATCAGGCGTCGGCGGGACGCTCGGTCGGCACGAAGGAGCCGGAGGCCTCCAGCATGCCCTCGCGCTCCACGACCTTGACCCGCTCACGGCCCTGGGCCGCGCCCAGTGCCTGCTCGTGGGCGTCCAGCCTGTGCCAGCCCTCCCAGGTCGTGTAGCGCACGCCGCGGTCTTCCAGGAAGGCCTCGACGGCCTCCGGGGCGGGCGTCGCCGGCTCGGGCAGCCGCCCGGCGGCACGGTCCTCCAGGACACAGGCGACCGTCTCGTTGGCGTCGCCCTTGGTGTGCCCGATCAGACCGATCGGACCGCGCTTGATCCAACCGGTGACGTAGACCGAGCTCATGTGCTCGTCGCCGGCGATGACGCGGCCCGCCTCGTGCGGCACGGTGCCGGAGGTCACGTCGAAGGGGAGCTTGGGCAGCTCCTCCGAGTAGTAGCCGACGGCGCGGTAGACGCTCTGCATGTCCCAGTCGGTGAACCGACCGGTGCCCCGGACGTTGCCGGTGCCGTCCAGCTCGGTGCGCTCGGTGCGCAGTGCCACGACCTTGCCGTCCTCGCCGAGGATCTCGACCGGGGACTCGAAGAAGTGCAGGAACAGCTTGTGCGGGCGGTCGCCGACGTCGCGGATCGCCCAGTTCTCCAGGGTCTGCGCGACCATGTTGGCCTGCTTGTTCTCCCGGCGGGTCGCGATGGAGCCCTCGTCGTACTCGATGTCCTCGGGGTTGACGATGACCTCGATGTTGGGGGAGTGGTCCAGCTCCCGCAGCTCCATCGGGCTGAACTTGGCCTGTGCGGGGCCACGCCGCCCGAACACGTGCACCTCCAGCGCCTTGTTCTCCTTGAGGCCCTGGTACACGTTGTCCGGGATCTCGGTGGGCAGCAGCTCGTCCGCCGTCTTGGCCAGGACGCGTGCCACGTCCAGCGCCACGTTCCCGACGCCGAGCACGGCGACCTTCTCCGCGGTGAGCGGCCAGGTGCGCGGGACCTCGGGGTGTCCGTCGTACCAGGAGACGAACTCGGCCGCGCCGTAGGAGCCCTCCAGCTGGATGCCGGGCACGTCGAGCGCCCGGTCGGCCTCGGCGCCGGTGGAGAAGATCACCGCGTCGTAGAACGACCGCAGGTCGTCCAGGCCGATGTCGTGCGGGTAGCTGACGTTCCCGAAGAGACGGATCTGGGGCTTGTCCAGCACCTGGTGCAGAGCCTTGACGATGCCCTTGATCCGCGGGTGGTCGGGGGCCACGCCGTAACGGATCAGACCGAAGGGCGCGGGCATGCGCTCGAAGAGGTCGATAGAGACCCCCGGGTCCTGGCAGACCTCGGATTTGAGCAGCGCGTCCGCAGCGTAGATACCGGCGGGGCCGGCTCCGACAATGGCGACGCGGACGGGGCGTGTCATGGCGTGGTGATCCTTCGGGGCGGGCGAACGCGGGCAGGTACAGCGTACGTCGGAGGTAAGGGTTGGCTTACTAGTCTCCACCGCACACCGTAAGCGATCGCCCCGCGGGCTCTCCGACCGGCCCTGCCTAAAGTGTCCGATTAGTCCGTTTACCTGTGTCGTTATGGGTGATTTGTTTCTTTTAGGCGCCCTGTTCCATAAGGGGCTTATCGGGGATGTTGAGGCATTCGTTGGAGCTTGTTTTCGCCATCGTCGCAAGGGAGTGGTGAGCGTCACGTCCGGGGGCGCGGACGTGGAAGCGGAAGCATTGGTTCCCTTCTGTGTGAGGAAAGTTGACGGAGTGACGGAGCGACCCGATCCGGCAATTCCGCCTTTCGATCTTGTATGTAAAGGGAAATCCGGAATGCGGGGCTTGTTCTGTTCGGCGTTTCTCGCCTACGGTCACCGTCAATCCGGATGGAACGCCGAATCCTGCCGCCGTCCGGGAATCCGAAACCCACTCACGTACGGCAGGAGCGGGGGACCCAGGTAAGTCGCCGATCCGTAACCGGAACGGCTTGGGGTGAAGTCGCACGAGCGTGCGGCCAGACATCTCCCGTCTGAACCCGACAGCTCACCTCGCAGGCGCCGGAGAGGAAATCCCCCATGCCCGCACAGGGTAAGCACCGTCGTCCCCAGTCCACCTCGCTGCGTCGCGGCCTCGCCGTCGTGACCGTCGGCGGAGCCGTTCTCGCCCTCCCGGTGATCGGTGCCACCAGTGCCTTCGCGGCCCCCGCGCCCACCGCCGCGCCGCAGCAGGCCGTAGCGCCCACCTCGGTGGCCCAAGCGGATTCCGCCGTGAAGGCCGCGCCCGCCCAGCATTCCGTCGCGGCCGGTGAAACGCTTTCCAAGATCGCCCGCGCATATTCCGTCAGCGGCGGCTGGGAGAAGCTGTACGAAGGCAACCGGAAGATCGTCGGAGAGAATCCCGATCTTATTCACCCCGGTATCAAGCTGGCCCTCGGAACCAAGGCCGAGGCCCCTTCGGGCGGCAAGGTGGACAAGGCCGCCAAGGCTTCCCCGTCCGCCGCGCGCGGCGGAGAGGCGGACCGCGCCGACCGTTCGGAGCGCATCGACGCCGCTCCCGTGGCAAAGGCCGCTCCGGCCGCCGAGAAGGCCGTCACGTACACGAACGACCTCGACGGCTGGATCAAGGAGTCCCTGGCGGTCATGGCCGAACAGGGCATCCCCGGCACCTACGAGGGCATCCACCGCAACATCCTGCGCGAGTCCTCGGGCAACCCGGCCGCGATCAACAACTGGGACTCCAACGCGGTCAAGGGCACCCCGTCCAAGGGGCTGCTCCAGGTCATCGACCCGACCTTCCAGGCCTACCACGTGCCCGGCACCTCGACCGACAGCTACGACCCGGTCGCCAACATCACGGCCGCGTGCAACTACGCCGCGGACCGGTACGGCTCGATCGACAACGTCTTCGGCGCCTACTGATCCTCCTCGCCCGAGCCCGAGGGGCCCCGGACCTCATGGTCCGGGGCCCCTCCGTCATGCCGGGCGATGCCGGGAAGTTACCCCCGGGTTTCTAGTGACTTACCACGCGATCGACAGTAGAACCTGTTCCACTCTGTCGAGAGTGAGGGATGTCACATGAGCGAAACTAGCAAGTGGAATGGCGAGACCAAGGGTGTTTCGCGTCGGAAATTCATCGCTGGAACAGGTTCTCTTCTGGGTGCTGCGGCGATCGCCGGGCACACCGCACCGGCGTGGGCGGGCGTCCGGGCGGCATCAGCGCCGATCGGCTCCGGCGCCCGGGTGCCGGTCCTGGTCGTCGGCACCGGATACGGCGGCTCCGTGGCCGCCCTCCGGCTCGCCCAGGCCGGGGTCGACGTCCATATGGTCGAGATGGGCATGGCCTGGGACACTCCGGGCGCGGACGGCAAGATCTTCGCCAACACCACCAGGCCCGACGACCGCTCCTTCTGGCTGCGGACCCGGACCAAGCAGCCGCTGAGCAACTTCCTCGGCTTCCCCATCGACAAGGGCGTCAACCGCTACACCGGCATCCTGGACGCCGAGGAGTTCGCCGGCATCACGGTCTACCAGGGCCGCGGCGTGGGCGGCGGGTCCCTGGTCAACGGCGGTATGGCCGTCACCCCGCGCCGGGAGAACTTCGGCGCGATCCTCCCCACCGTGAACGCCCAGGAGATGTACAGCACCTACTACCCGCGCGCCAACAGCGGACTGGGCGTCACCACCATCGACCCCGCCTGGTTCGACAGCGTCGACTGCTACCAGTACGCCCGGGTCGGCCGGAAGCACGCCCAGCGCTCCGGCTTCCCGTTCCTCTTCGTCCCCGCCGTCTACGACTGGGACTACATGAAGCAGGAGGCGGCCGGGACCGTTCCCAAGTCGGCCCTGGACGCCGAGATCCTCTACGGCAACAACTACGGCAAGAAATCGCTCCAGAAGACCTACCTCGACCGGATCAGGGCCACCGGCCGGGTCACCATCTCCCCGCTCCACAAGGTCACCACGGTCACCCCGGCCCCGGGCGGCGGCTACACGGTGCTCATCGACCAGCTGGACACCGTCGGCCGGACGGCCGCCACCAAGACCGTCACGGCGGACAGGGTGTTCTTCGCCGCGGGCAGCGTCGGCACCAGCAAGCTGCTCGTCGGCCTCAAGGCCACCGGTGCGCTGCCCCTCCTCAACAGCGAGGTCGGCAGGGGCTGGGGCGACAACGGCAACGTCATGTGCGGCCGGGCCAATCACCTCTGGGACCCGACGGGGCAGGTGCAGTCGTCCATCCCCACCGGCGGCATCGACAACTGGGACGCCGGCGGAGCGTTCGCCGAAGTCGCGCCGCTGCCCACCGGGATCGAGACGTGGGCCTCGTTCTACCTCTCCATCACCAAGAACCCGAACCGGGCCCAGTTCACCTGGAACGCGGCTGCGGGGAAGGCCGAACTGAACTGGCAGACGGCGTGGAAGCAGCCGTCCATCGACGCCGCGAAGACGATCTTCGACAAGATCAATCGGAAGGAAGGGACGATCTACCGCACGGACCTCTTCGGCGTCCACAAGATCTGGGGCGACCACCTCACCTACCACCCGCTGGGCGGCGCGGTCCTGGACAAGGCCACCGACAACTACGGCCGGCTGCACGGCTACACGGGCCTGTACGTCATCGACGGCGCACTGATCCCCGGCAACACCAGTGTGAACCCGTTCGTCACCATCACCGCGCTCGCCGAGCGCAACATCGAACGGATCATCGCCACCGATCTGTAGGCGACCCGAGGACACGGGGAGTCACGGAGAGTCCGGGGCCGGGAGTGCCAACCCGGCGGCCCCGGACTCCGTCAGGAGGCGTCCGCCTGTCACCCGTGACCGGGCAGGACGCACACCGCGTCGATCCCCAGCACGTGGTTGAGCCGTCCGAACGCCAGCCACGAGCCGATGCTCATCGTCAGCTCCACGATCTCCGCCTGGCTGTAGTGCGCGGTCATCCGCTTCCAGAAGGCGTCGTCCAGACCGTGGTGGTCGAGGGTGTACCGCTCGGCGTACTCCGCCGCGAGCCGGGTCCGCTCGTCGAAGGCGTCGGTCGTACGCCACTCGGTCACCGCCCCGGCGAACTCCTCCTCGACCTTCGCCCCGTCCCGCTCGGTCCGCCAGTCCAGGCAGAACAGGCACCCGTTGATCTGCGCGACCCGCAGCCTGGCCGCCTCGAACTCCCGCAGCCCCAGGGTCGTGTGCTCGTACACGGACATCGAGAAGGTGGCGGCGGCCATGCCGATGCCGGGGACCATCTCCCCCCATACGTAACCGATGGGCTCCTGGCCCTCCGGAACATCGATGATCATGCCGGTCTCCTTCCCAGCCTGCCGACCGCAGGCCGCAGCGGAACGTCCAGTGCGTCGTACAGGCCCGGCTCCGCGTCCACCAGCCAGTCGATGGCGCAGACGAGCCGCCCGACCGCGGTGGCGTTCCCGCCCGCCGACCGGTTCTCGTCCTCGTCGGAGGCCTCGACCGTCACCTCGATACGGGGGCGGCCCTCGATCACCACCCGGTGCGCGCCCACTCCGTCCGGCGGGGACGGCCAGTCCGGGGCGCACGAGGGATGGATCCGGGTGATGTGCTCGATGACGATGCGCGGCACGCCGTCCACGATGCCCTGTACCTCGAAGCGCACCGCCCCCTGGGTGCCCGCCGCGAACTCGCCCATCGTGCGGGTCGCTACCGTCGACTCCAGTGCCCGACGGTCCAGGGTCTCGCGGATCTCGTCCAGCTCCACGTCCAGCGCCCGCGCCATGAGCCGTATCTGACCGCCCCACACCATCGTCGGAACGGTCTCCGCCAGCATCAGCGGTTCGTAGTCCATGGGGTGCCCCATGCCGATCAGATGGCGCACCGACTCCTCCTGCTCGTACGTGGAGTAGTCGAAGATCTCCTGGCAGCGGATGGCGTCCACCTCGGTACCGAGGCCGCTGACCAGCAGGGGCAGGACGTCGTTGCCCCAGCCGGGGTCGACCCCGGAGACGAAGAGGGAACCGCCCCCCTCGGCGACGGCGGCCAGGACCGGGTCCCGCAGCTCCGGCGGGGCGTTGCGCTGATCGTAGAGCGGATAGAGGGAGGGCGTGACGACCACCGCGCCGCCCCGGATCGCCCGGCCGATGTCGGCGAGGGCGTCGTCGGGACGGATGTCGCCGGACGCCGCGTAGACGACCGCCCGGGGGCGGGCGGCCAGGACGGCGGAGATGTCGTCGGTGGCCGCGACCCCGAGTGTGCGCCCGACGCCGCCGAGCTCGCCCGCGTCGCGGCCGACCTTGGCGGAGTCGTGCACGAGGACGGCGGCGAGTGTCAGCGCCGGATGGGCCTCGACGGCGCGGATCGCCGCGCGGCCGACGTTGCCGGTACCCCAGACAACCGTGGGAATCATGCGCGGAGGGTAGCCCCGGGACCTCGCACTTCCCAGAGCCGTGCGGGACCCAATTCGTACGGTGGACAGGGGTGTTCCCGAGAACGGGTGTTCCCGGGCCGGAGACGGTCCGCGGCCCGGGAACGCGGCAGCGGCTAGCGCTTGGCCCGTGTGCCGTTCGGGGCGCCGGAGACCGTGAACTGCGAACCGGGCTCGATGGTGACGTGGCCGTCACGCGAGTCGGTGATCGTCACGTCACTGAGCGTCGCGCTGCCGCGCGCGCCGCCCATCGCGAGGATGCCGGATCCGTTGTTGGACTTGTCGATCCGGACGTTCTCGATCTTGACGTCCTGCATCAGGCCGCCGCCCGTCTTGAACTGGATGCCGTCATACGTGGAGTCGACGATGTCCGTGTCGCGGATCGTGACTCCGGGGATCGGCAGATTCTGCGGGAAGAGGGTGATCGCGCCGAACTCCTGGTCCTCGTTCCAGAAGGCTCCGCCGGTGCGGTACAGGCCGTTGTTGGCGATCAGCGTCTGCCCGGAGAAGGGCAGCGGGTCGTGGTCGGTCGCCAGCATGATGGCCGGGTAGTTCATCGTGTCGGAGATCAGGTTGTTCTCGATCTTGTTGTCGTAACCCCCGTAGATCGCGATGCCGTTGGCACGCCACGGGAGCTGGATGGTGTTGTTGCGGAAGCTGTTGTCGTGGCCGATGTCGACGGACTGGTCCTTGACGTACTTGCTGGACCAGACCGCGAGGGCGTCGTCGCCGGTGTTGCGGAACGACGAGTTGTAGACCGTGGAGTTGCGGGTGCCGTTGGCGAAGTTGATGCCGTCGGCGTAGGTGTTGCGGATCCGCATCCCGGTGAACTCGACGCCGTCGCCCGGGTTCCACAGCTCGGGGATGTTGGTGAAGTCCCGACCGGCCCAGACGCCCACGTTGGCGTGCTCGATCCAGACGTCGCTGATCTTCGTGTCCTTGCCGAACCGGCCGTTCAGCGCGACGCCGCCCTCGTGGTTGCCGTCACCGCCGCGGATGGTGCCGGAGCCGAAGATGGCGATGTCGGAGATTTGCGTGTTCTCGTCGATGTCGAAACCGAAGTTGCCCTCGTGCGGGTGGTTGATGCCGCCCGCCTCGTGCGGCGGGGTGAGGGTGTAGAGCTGGGAGTGCCACATGCCCGCGCCCCGGATGGTCACATCACGGATGCCGACCTGGTTGAACTGGCCCCGGTCGAGCGGGTCGTCGGTGAGGATCTTCTGCTCCTGGCGCCACTGGCCGGCCGGGATCCACACGCAGTCGATCTGACCGGTCTGGTTCGCCGTTACCGCGCGCTGGATCGCCGCCGTGTCGTCGATCCCGTCGTTCGCCACCGCGCCGTACGTCGTGATGGACACACAGCCCGAGGGCTGGGACGAGGGCGCCGCCACCTGCTCCAGGTCGATCAGGTCGATGACGTAGAAGGAGGCGTTGTCGCTCGCGTCGCGCTGGAGCCGGAACTTCGTGCCCGCCGGGTAGGTCTGCGTGAGCAGGGCGTGCGACTCGTCGAACAGCCGCCGCGCGTCGCCACCGGGGGTGTTGGTGAGCCCTTCGGGGCTGTCGGTGTTCCCGTACAGCCAGCTGTGCTTCGAGGAGAGGTCGATCTTGCGCACGAACTGGCCGTTGGCGTAGAGACTGATGGTCGCCTCGCGGCCGCCACCGCCCGGCGCGTCCGGGATGGAGTTGCGCACGACGACCGAGTTCGACGGGGCGGTCGAGGTGAACTCCACGAACTGACCGGTGGAGTTGAGCCGCACCGACTCGCGTCCTGAGGACTCGGTGGCGAAGTTGGTGTGCCCGAAGGTGCGCTCGGCGTCCGACTTCAGCAGCGTGCCCTGGTAGGTGGCGTTCTCCGCCTCCAGCTCGGTGTACGGTACGGCCGCGCCGCGCCCGACGACGATGGAGCGGGCGAAGGTGTTGTTGGTCTCGCTGGTCTCCGTGACCTGGTTCGTGGCGTCCGCGGTGGCGGTCAGCGTCGTGCCGCCGCTCGCCGCCGTCCAGCTGCCGCCGACCGTGACGTTCGCGGTAGCGCCCGCCGCGATGGCCGGTGTGGTGCCGTTGAGCGTCGTGGAACCGACCGTCAGCCGGGTGACCGTGCCCGCGCTCACCGCGCTGGTGCCGCGGTTGTGCACCGCGACGGTGAAAGTGACCGCAGCGCCGACGGCCGGGTTGGCCGGGCTGGAGGAAATGGAACGGACCTCCAGGTCGGGGCCGGGGCTCTGCCCGATGACCAGTGGGGAGGCGGTGGTACGGCTGTTGTTGGTGTTGTCCGACTCGGCGACGGTGTCGGTCGGGTCCACCAGCGCCGAGACGGTGTACGAGCCCTGCGGCCGCTTGCCGACCTCGACCGAGACCGGGGCCGAGGCTCCCGCGGCGAGCGGGCCGACCGGCGCGCTGCCCACGACCACGCCGCCCAGGCTGACGTTGACGGTCGTCGCGGGGGAGGCGGCCGAACCTGCGTTCCGGACGGTCCCCCGGACGGTGATGTCGTCCGTCTCGGACGGGGCCGAGGGACTCCAGGACAGAGCGCTCACGGTCAGATCCGGGTTGGGCGCTGCCGTCCCCAGGACCTGGACCTCGGCGATCTGCGCGCCGGGAGCCCCGGTGTTGGCGAAGAACTTGAGCTGGAGGTCGGCGACCCGGCCGTCCACCGGGATCGTGACGGTGTTCTGGTTGCCCGACGGGTCGAACCCGTAGGCGGCGCGGGCCCGGAGCGAGGTGAACGCGGTGCCGTCCTGGGTCCGGCCGAGCACCTGGATGTCCTGGGTCCGGCTGCCCCAGATCGGGTCGGGGTTGAGCTTGACCACCACGGACTCCAGATCCGCGTCGGCGCCGAGCTTCACCGTGAGGTCGGCCGGCAGCCCGTTCGACTCCCAGTAGCTGTCGACCTTGCCGTCGTTGGCGTTGGCAGCCGGGAACCCGCCGTGCGTTCCGCTGGCGACGACGGGCTTGCCCCGGGCCAGATCGGTGGCCTCAGCCGCGCTCGCGGCGACGGGCAGAAGCCCGACCGAGACCATTCCGGCTATCAGCAGCCCGGTGATCGAGTGTCCGGTGCGTCGTTTCCATCTCATGATGTCCTCTGCTTCCACGTTATTTGAGCCCACAAGTCAATCTTTTGCGGTGAGAGGTTCATAGATTTCTGCCCTGTTTCTGATTTGTCAACGGTCTTCGCATGGCCATGTCATTCAGGTGTCGCGGCTGACGCATCGCCAGGCGAGTTATCGGGTGGGCTTGTTCAGGCCCCGGCCGCACCCCGGGCCAGCAGCAGCGCCAGATCCACCGAAGCCACGGCCACCGCTCCGGCCAGGGCGGCCTTGCGCCACCGGCGGCCGAGAGCCGGGCCCGCGAGCGACGCAGCACCGGCCAGCGCGAGCGCCGCCGCACCCCCACCGTCCAGCGGCCCGGGCGGTCCGAACGCCAGCACCGCCGTGGCGCCGAGGAGCGGAACCGGCAGCAGCAGCCGGGTGCCCCGGTCGCCCAGCCGGTGCGGGAGACCTCGGATCCCGGCCGCCCGGTCCGCCGCGATGTCCGGGAGCGTGTCGGCCAGATGTGCCGCGAACCCGAGCAGGGCCCCGGCCGTCACCGTCCACCACCGGGGCCACGGCCCGCCGGGCAGGGAGAGGGCGACGGTGGCGGGCAGAGCGCCGAATCCGGCCACGTACGGGAGCCAGGACAGGGCGGTCGCCTTGAGCCGCAGGTTGTAGAGCCAGGCGGCGGCGACCGCGGCGAGGTGCACCGCGCCGGCGAGGACCCCGCAGGCCAGCGAGAGCGGTACGCACAGGGCGAGCGCCGACATCGCCGCCGTCCACACCGCACGCCCCTGGACCCTGCCATCGGCCGCGGGCTTCCCCCGGCGGCCGGCATCGGCGTCACGCCGCGCGTCGTACGCGTCGTTGCACCAGCCCACCGAGAGCTGGCCGGTCAGCACCGCCGCCGTGACCAGCGTGGAGCGGGGGCCACCGAGGCCGGAGCCGAGGGCGAGGGCGAGGGTGAGCGCGGTCACGGCGAGCGCCGGTCCCGGGTGGCACGTGAGCGCGAGCCCCACGACCCGGCCGCGTCGCCACGCGCCGGCGGGGTCCCCTGCGGCAGGCCCCGCTTCGGCCGGATCCGCTCCGACCGGCTCCGCTCCGGCCGGGCTCACCCTGTCCGTGGCGTCCATCAGGTGATCCTAGGGGCCTGGCACCCCGTCACTGCGGCGACCGGGCGGGTCCTTTACGCCGTTCCATCGGATTTTGTGGGCAGGATGGGGCCATGACGCCACCGAAGCAGGAGGCAGAATGACCCGCATCGCCGCGGTTCACGGGGCCCTGCCGCCCCACCGCCACACCCAGCGCGAGGTCACCGACATGGTGGCCCGTACCTGCCTGCCGCCCGGAACCGACCGCCGTGTCCTGGACCGGCTCCACGAGAACGCCCGGGTCCGCACCCGGCACACCGTGCTGCCTCTCGACGGCTACCGCGAACTCGACGGCTTCGGCGCCTCCAACGACGTGTTCATCCGGTCCGCCGTGGACCTCGGCGCCCAGGCCGTACGCGGTGCGCTGCGGGCGGCGGGGCTGCGGCCCACCGATGTGGACCTGCTGATGTTCACCTCGGTCACCGGCATCGCCGCCCCCTCCGTCGACGCCCGGCTCGTGACCCGCCTGGGAATGCGGTCGGACGTCAAACGGCTGCCCGTCTTCGGCCTCGGCTGCGTCGCAGGAGCCGCCGGGACGGCCCGGTTGCACGACTACCTCCTCGGCCACCCCGACGACGTGGCCGTGCTCCTGTCGGTCGAGCTCTGCTCCCTCACCTTCCAGCGCGACGACGCGTCGCCCGCCAATCTGGTGGCGACCGCGCTGTTCGGCGACGGTGCGGCCGCCGTGGTCGCCCTCGGCGGCCGCCGCGCCGTCGCCGGCCCCGAGATCGTGGCCACCCGCAGCCGGATGTACCCGGACACCGAGCACGTCATGGGCTGGGACGTCGGCTCCACCGGGTTCCGCGTCGTCCTCGATCCGGCCGTGCCCGACGTCGTACGCCAGTACCTCGCCGACGACGTACGGGAGTTCCTCGACGAACACGGCCTCAAGCCGAAGGACGTCGCCCACTGGGTGTGCCACCCGGGCGGACCCAAGGTGCTGGAGACCGTCACCGAGGTCCTCGATCTGCCCGACGGCGCGCTCGACGTCACCTGGCGCTCGCTGGCCGACGTCGGCAACCTGTCCTCGTCCTCGGTCCTGCACGTTCTGCGGGACACCATCGAACAGCGCCGCCCCGAGCCGGGCACCCCCGGACTGCTGCTGGCCATGGGCCCGGGATTCTGCTGCGAACTGGTGCTGCTGCGCTGGTAGGAAGGAGAGACCCCCATGACCTCGACCTGGTACACCCTCCTGGTGCTGGCCGTCGCGGCCGAGCGCCTCGCCGAACTCGTCGTGGCCCGCCGCAACGCCCGCTGGAGCCTCGCCCGGGGCGGCGTCGAATCGGGCCGCGGACACTATCCGGCGATGGTCGCGCTGCACACCGCACTCCTGCTCGGCTGTCTGGCGGAGGTCCGGTTCGCCGAACGCCCCTTTCCGGCCGCACTCGGCTGGGCGATGGCCGCCGTCGTCGTGGCCTCGCAGGTGCTGCGCTGGTGGTGCATCCGCGCCCTCGGCCCCCGCTGGAACACCCGGGTCATCGTGGTCCCCGGCCTGCCCCGGGTCACCGGCGGCCCCTACCGGTGGCTGAGCCACCCCAACTACGTCGCCGTCGCCGCCGAAGGCCTCGCGCTGCCCCTGGTCCACGGGGCCTGGGTGACCGCCCTCGTCTTCACCGCCCTCAACGCCGCGCTCATGGTGGTGCGGATCCGGTGCGAGGACGGGGCGCTCGCCCGCCTCCCGGCCGCGGACGCACCCGCGTGATCGACGTCCTGGTCGTGGGCGGCGGACCGGCCGGGCTGGCCGCCGCGATCCGGGCCGCTTCGGCGGGCCTGGAGGCGGTGGTGGTCGAGCCGCGCACCACCCCCGTCGACAAGGCGTGCGGCGAGGGCATCATGCCCGGCGGCGTCGCTGCCCTGCGCGACCTCGGTGTACGGGTGAGCGGCCACGAACTGCGCGGCATCCGCTACACCGACGGCCGGCGCAGCGCGGAGGCGGCCTTCCGGGGCGGCCCCGGGGCGGGCGTCCGCCGCACCGAACTGCACACCGCCCTGCACGCGCGGGCCGCCGCCCTCGGCGTACGCGTCGTCGCCGCGAAGGCGGGGGAGATCCGGCAGGACGAGGACACCGTCACCGCCGCCGGACTCACCGCGCGCTGGCTCGTCGCCGCCGACGGCCTCCACTCGCCGCTGCGCCGCTCCCTGGGCCTCGACCGGCCCGCCACCGGACCCGGTCGCTACGGCCTGCGCCGCCACTACGCGCTCGCCCCGTGGACGGACCACGTCGAGGTGCACTGGTCGCGGCACGGAGAGGCGTACGTGACCCCGGTCGGCGACCGCCTGGTGGGGGTGGCGGTCCTGAGCCGCGACCGCCGCCCCTACGACCGGCATCTGGGCGCCTTCCCCGCCCTCGCGGCCCGGCTCGCGGACAGCCCGGGGGCCACCCCCGTACGTGGGGCCGGGCCGCTGCGCCAGCGGGCACGGGGCCCGTTGGCCGGACGCGTTCTGCTGGTCGGCGACGCCGCGGGCTATGTGGACGCCCTGACCGGGGAGGGGATCGCCCTCGCCGTGGCCACCGCGACTGCCGCGGTCGACTGCCTGACCGCCGGGCGGCCCGACGACTACCCCCGGCGGTGGGCGCGGGTCACTCGACGCTACCGCCTGCTCACCGCGGCCCTGCTGGGTGCCGCGGGCCATCCGGCCTCGGGTCGGCTGATCGTCGCCGCCGCCCACCGGGCGCCCGTCCTCTTCCGCACCGCGGTCCACGCCCTCCAGTGAGTCCGGCCGCCCACGCGGGCGGCGCTCGCTCGAATGGCGGGGCCCGGCGTTCCGGCATAACGTCGGTCGGGTGAACGCCCGCGTTCATCCGACCGACGCAGAGACCGGCCGCCCTCACCGGGCGCACTGCCCTCGGCACGAGAGACGAACCCCACCATGACGGGCTCCCACGCGACACCCGCTGATACGGCCACCTCCGAACGGCACCGCGGCGGACTGGCACTGCTGGTCATCGCCTCGTGCCAGCTGATGGTGGTGCTCGACGTCACCATCGTCAACATCGCGCTTCCGCACATGCAGAAGGACCTGGGGTTCTCCACCGAGAACCTCTCCTGGGTCGTCAACGCCTACACGCTGACCTTCGGCGGTCTGCTGCTGCTCGGCGGACGGCTCGGCGACATCCTCGGCCGCCGCCGGGTCTTCGTCTTCGGTGTGCTCCTCTTCGTCTTCGCCTCGCTGCTCGGCGGACTCTCCCAGGAGGGCTGGCAGTTGCTGGCCGCCCGCTCGCTCCAGGGCGTCGGCGGTGCGATCGCCTCGCCCACCGCCCTGTCGCTGATCACCACCACGTTTCGCGAGGGCCCCGAACGCAACCGCGCGTTCGGGGTGTTCGCGGCCGTCTCGGCGGGCGGCAGCGCGATCGGGCTGCTCGCCGGCGGGCTGCTGGTGGAATGGCTGGACTGGCGCTGGGTCCTGTTCGTCAACGTACCGATCGGCCTGCTGATCGCCTTCGCGACCCCTCGCTACATCCCCGAGTCCGAACGCCGTCCGGGCCACTTCGACATCGCCGGCGCGCTCACGTCGACGGTCGGCATGGTGCTGCTCGTCTACGGCTTCATCCGCGCCTCCGAGGACGGCTGGACCGACGCGCTGACCCTCGGCTCGTTCGTGGTGGCCGTGGTGCTCCTCGCGGTGTTCATCACGGTCGAACGTGGCTCGAAACAGCCCATCACGCCGCTGTGGATGTTCCGCGACCGCAACCGCTCCGGCTCCTACGTGATGATGCTCAGCCTCGCCGCCGCGATGTTCGGGATGTTCTTCTTCCTGACCCTCTTCGTGCAGAACGTCCTCGACTTCAGCCCGCTGCGGGCCGGCCTAGCCTTCCTTCCGGTGAGCGCCGTCATCGCGGTCAGCGCCGGCCTGGCCTCCCAACTGCTGCCCAGGTGGGGACCGAAACCCTTCATGGTGGTGGGCGCGCTCCTGGCCGCCGCCGGTCTCGGCTGGCTGACGCTGACCGACGTCCACAGCTCCTACCTCGGCTCGATCCTCGGCCCGATGCTCGTGTTCGGCTTCGGCATGGGCATGCAGTTCGTGTCGTTGACCCTGATGGCGGTCTCGGGCGTCGCCCCGAAGGAGGCGGGCGCCGCCTCCGGCATCCTCAACGCCACCCAGCAGGTCGGCGGGTCCCTGGGGCTGTCGATCCTGGTCACGACGTTCGGCACGGCCAGCCGCAACGAGGCGACCGACCAGGTGCCGAGATTCCTCCAGGAGGGCACGCCCGCCCAGCTGCTGGAGTTCCGCAGGACCGGCGAGCTGCCACCGCCCTGGGGCGACCAGGTGCTCACGTCGGGCGTCTCCAGCGCCTTCGTCGTCGCGGCCTGCTTCGCCGTGGTCGCCGCCCTGGTCGCCCTGTTCGTCATCCAGGTCAGGCCCGCCGACCTGGCCCGCCTCCAGGGCGGCGCGGCACCGCCCGCCGGTGAGGGGACGGACGTCGCCGAAAAGGACGGGACACGGCCCGGCGGCACGGACGGGACACGGCCGGACACCGACGAGCCACGGCCCGACCCCGGCGCCGAGAGACCCGCGAGAGAGAGCTGACCCATGGACTGGACCCTCGAAGTGATCGTGCTGCCCGTGACCGACGTCGACCGGGCCCGGGACTTCTACCGGGACGGACTCGGCTTCCACGTCGACCTCGACGACGAGGTGATGCCGGGCGCCCGCGTCGTCCAGCTGACGCCCCCCGGATCCGGCTGTTCGATCGCCCTCACCGACGGACTGCCCAACCCGACCGGAACCCCGCGCCCCGGCACGTACCACGGACTCCAGCTCTGCGTCACCGACATCGACGCCGCGCACGCCGAGCTGATCGGCCGGGGCGTCGAGGTCTCCGAGCCGCAGCGGTACACCCCCGACGACGGGGCGACCTTCATGTACTTCACCGACCCGGACGGCAACGGCTGGGCGGTGCAGGAGTACCGCCGCCGGAAGACCGAACCCCTGCACAAGGTCCTCGCCGACCTGGCCGCGAGCAACGAGGGGGACACGGTGGGGTGAACCGGATGCGGAGGTGGATCGCCCGGCGTCCGGTCCACCAGAATGCTCCCCGTATCGAGTGCAGAGATCCATCAGCGCAAGGGAGCGGCATCCACATGGGCGCCAACGCAGACATGGTGGCCTTCGTCCGGGCGCGGCTCGCCGACGAGGAACACGTCGCACTGGCCGCCGGCGGGGACCGATGGCGGTGCCCGGCCGATGTGCCGGGCGAGGTCCACGACCGCACCGGCGGGGTGGCGTTCACGGTGCGGGGCCGGGGCTTCGACGAGCACATCGCCCTTCAGGACCCCGCGCGGACCCTGGAACGCATCGAGACGAACCGGGTCATGCTCGGCGAGTACGTCGAGGTGGCCGACCTGGACACCGACCGCCCGGCCGAGGACTTCCGCTCCGGTCGTGCCGTGGGCCTGGGCTTCGCCGTACGGCAACTGGCCGCCGAGTACGCGGGCCACCCCGACTATCAGGCGCGCTGGCTGCCGCGGTTCATCCAGTAGTCCCGGGCCAGGGGCTCCGGGCCGCCCGCGAATCCCGTAAGTGCCCGTGCGGAGCCTCCAGTTGATCGATAGCATCTCCTCATCGGCCTACCCGGGGGAGCTGCGCGCGTGCCCGACGTCTGGGAGAACACCCGATCACGGTGGGAGAGCGTCCGGCACGCGGTGGACGGCGGCGGCCCGGGAGCGGGGGCCGCCGCGGCCGCACTGCACGGGCGGCTCGGCCTCTCGGTCAACCCCATCGCCGTCACGGGCGAGGCGGGGGCGGGCAAGAGCGTCCTGTACGACGCGCTGACGCAGTCCATCCGCACGGGTGACAGCGACAGCTCCCGCAGCCCCGACATCGAGAAGCACGCCACGGTCCTGCGCTCCGGCAACCGCCGCACCCGCACCGTCTTCACCGTCATCCCGGGGCAGCTGTCCACCCAGCGGGAACGGGCACTCCAGGACACGATGCGGGGCGACGCCTCCCCGCACGGCATCGTCCACGTCGTCTGCTGGGGGCACAACAGGATCTGGCAGCGCGGCTCCCAGCGCGACGTCCACGAGGCGCTCGCCGCCGACGGCGCCGTCGACCAGGAAGCCGTACGGAACTGGCACCGTCGCAAGGAGGCGGCCGACTTCCGTCTCCTGGTCGACGCGATCATCGACGGGCAGCTGGCCAAACGGCTGCGCTGGCTGATCGTCGCGGTCTCCAAGTGCGATCTGTACTGGGACCGGCTCGACGAGGCGCGCGACCACTACATCCCGGGGCGGGCCCGCCGGGAGTCCCCGTTCGCCGCGCTCATGCGGGACCTGGAGAACGAGACGTCGCTGCGCCTGTCCGTCCTCCCGATGGCGTCCCGGCTCATCCGCCACCAGTACCTCCCGGGACTGCCCGTGGGCACCTCGCAACTGGACGACGCACAGATCGGTGCGCTGCGCACCCACTTCGGCCAGGAACTCCAGACGTTCATCACGCAGCGGGACGGGGGCTGACATGGCCGCGATCGACGGCGGAGCGGCGTTCCTGCGGACGCTGGCGGCCGCGGAACGGCGGCTGGCCGGAGTCCAGGCGCTGAGCGCGCGGCGGCGACGGGTCCGCAGGCCCCGGATCGCCTCGGCCTCCCTCGCGGTGCTGATCCCGGCGGTGCTGGCCATCGCCGCCGCCACGGGGGGTGGCCCCGGTGGCGTGGTCGTCGCGGTCGGCCTGACCGCCGCCGCGCTTTCGCTCGCGGCGTGCGTCGCCCTCCTGTTGAGGATCGAACGGCCGCTGAACCGCCGGTTCGTGGAGGAGGAACGCACCATGATCGAAGAGGTGAACCGGATGCGGGAGCTGTTCACCCACGTCGCGGAGCGGGACCGGTGGGAGGAACGGCTGAAGCGGTCGGTCCGCGAACGCCTCTCCCGCTTTCCCGTGGAAGGGGGGTCGCTCCGGTGATCCGACGACTGACCGTCTTCTTCGGCCTGGTGGCCTTCCCCGCCGCCCTGTTCACTTCGGCCGGATATGTACTGGCCACCCGGAAGCCGGGGCCGTATCAACGGGCGTTCGAGGACCAGTGGGACGCCATCGCGGCCGGTTTCGCCGTCACCGTGTGCGGGGCGCTGGCCGTGGCCTACGGCGTGCGGCTGTGCTTCAGCGTGCTCGGCGGCTTCCAGCCCGACAACGTGCGGCGGGGCGCGCTTGCCCTGCTCGCCGGACTGCTCGTGTGCGGTGTGGGTCTGCTGCTGCTCTGGCGGCTGCTCGCGCCGTAAGGGGTGCGCGGCACGCCGGGAGCCCGTAACTTACTGCTAAGTAGGTTCCGTTGCCGAAGGAGACCCATGTCCGGTCAGAGCCGTTCCGCCGTCCTGCTCGCCGGGCTCATGGGCACAGCGGGGGTTCTTCACTTCGTCGTCCCGAAGGCCTTCGACGGCACCGTTCCCCGGATTCTGCCCGGAAAGGCCCGCACCTGGACGTACGCCAGCGGAGCGGTCGAACTGGCCCTGGCCGCGGGACTCGCCCACCCTCGGACCCGGGTGGCCGCCGCTCGGGTGACCACGGGCTTCTTCGTCGGTGTGTTTCCGGCCAATGTGCAGATGGCCGTCGACTGGCGTCACCGGCCCCGGCCGCAGCAGGTCGCCGCCTATGCCCGGCTGCCCCTCCAGATACCGCTGGTCCTGTGGGCGCGCGGTGTCGCCCGGGGCGCCGACGGCCTCTGAACGGACCGCGGTCGGTGTGGCACGAGCCGGTGACCGTGAAGGTGATCCACAGCAAAATGGCGTTGCTCTCTGGTGAGGAGTGATCCCGCCGTGTAGCGTCGCCGGAAGATGTCGTGGTTCGCAGTACCTGCCCGCGCCTGGCGCGGGCGTTTTGCTGTGCAGTGCCTGAGAACCAGGGCGATCACCTCCGGGTCCGCGCGGTGCGGATCCGTTTACTGCTGAGAGGTACGGGCATGGCCAGCGGAACCGTCAAGTGGTTCAACTCGGAAAAGGGCTTCGGCTTCATCGCGCAGGACGGCGGCGGTCCCGACGTCTTCGCGCACTACTCCAACATCAACTCCACCGGCTTCCGTGAGCTCCAGGAGGGCCAGGCGGTGACCTTCGACATCACCCAGGGCCAGAAGGGCCCGCAGGCGGAGAACATCACCACCGCCTGATCCGGGTTGACCGACCCCGGAGCCCCGGAGCGCAGCCGCGCTCCGGGGCTTCGGGGCGTTCCGGGCGTACGTGGCTTTCCCGCGGGCTGGTCGGATGCCTGTCGGGCGACTCTCCGGTTGGGACGGCGTGTACCGGGTACGCGGTGGCTCTCGCACCGATCGTTCCGGAACTTCCGGAAGGTCCGGGCGGGAAATGGAGGGCGACCCACCATGCTGAAGGCCATCGCAGACGTACTCCGCTCCATCGCGGGAGCCATCGCCACCGTGGTCACGCTGCCCTTCCGGGCCCTGGCCAGGCTGTTCGGCGGCGCGTCGAGCAGCGCGCGCGCTCACCACTGAACGCACATGACGGGACGCACATGACGGTGCCCCGGCCTTCCGGCCGGGGCACCGTCATGTGCGTCCCGTGGTGAGGCGCCACGGCCGGCCCGCGGCTAGCCCGACGACTCGTCCGGGGTCGGATGCCTTTCGGGGTGCGCGCCCGCGTTGCGTGGCGCGTTCCGGCCGGCGCCGGCCTCGTCCAGGTCGGGCTGTCCGCCCTCGCGGGCCACCCGGTCCGGCACCGGGATGTCGAGAGCGTCCTCGCCCTCCTGCGTCTGCTGGTCCTGCATGTCCGCCGGGACGGGGGGCGGGCTGCCGGAAGCCCCGGTGTAGGCGGTGCCTTCCGGCCTGCGGTCGGTCATGAGAGCTTCCTTCCGTACTGCCCCGGTGCGACCGGGGAAGGGGCGGTGTGCCCTGGTGGGTACCCGCTGCCGGGCGAAGCAGTCCCCGCATCCGACGAGGCCCGGGACACACGGCCCGGCCCGGGACACTGCCGGGAGCGGGCGGAGAAGATGCGGCGGCCATGCCGTCCGGCCATATTGGAGCTCCGGCCACCGGCCTGGGGCGCGGCACGGAGCGGCGGACGCTCGCTCCGTGTGTGGCTCGCCCGTATGCGGGTAACCCGGGGCGGTGCCCCACCCGGGCGCAGAACGCCACCCGACGATTTCGGCGGAAGGATGACCCGCATGCTGATGGCCCACCCCACGGTGCTGCGCAACCTGATCGAGCAGTACGAGGCGCTGCGTGTGCTGCACGCGGAGAGCGGCGGCGAGGAGGCCCGGCAGCGCATGGACGACGTGGCGTACACGCTGTGCGTGTCGACCGGCACGGGCGACGTCGACAGCGCGCTGGCCGCCGCCCGCCACCAGTTGCCCGGCGCCCGGCCCGAGGACGACTCCGTCCTGTCCGCCTGAGGGCCCTCGACCGTGGAAGGGGAGGGTGCCGTGGCCCGCACGGTGGGTGTCGAGGAAGAACTGCTGCTGGTCGATCCGGCGAGCGGAGAAGCACGCGCCCTGTCCTCGGCGGTGCTGGCGATCGCCGAGAAGGAAGCGGTCGGGGAGTCGGCCTTCGAGTCGGAACTGCACCGCCAGCAGGTGGAGTTCTCCACGCACCCCTGCGCCGACATGGGTGAACTCGCCGCCTCGGTCCACCGGTGGCGTACCGAGGCGCGACGGCACGCCACGGACGCCGGGACGTCGGTCGTGGCCCTGGCGACCTCACCGCTCCCGGTCAGCCCGACCATCGGCACGGGGGAGCGCCACCGGTGGCTGGCCGAGCGCTTCGGGCTGACCGCCCAGGAACAGCTGACCTGCGGCTGCCACGTCCATGTCTCGGTGGCCTCGGAAGAAGAGGGCGTCGCCGTGCTCGACCGGATGCGCTGCTGGCTGCCCGTCCTGCTCGCCCTGAGCGCCAATTCCCCTTTCTGGCAGGGGCAGGACAGCAGGTACAGCAGCTACCGGAGCCAGGTGTGGGGGCGGTGGCCGTCGGCCGGCCCGGTGGACGTCCACGGCTCCGCGGAGGCGTACCACGCCCGGGTGCGGTCCCTGGTCGGCACCGGGGTGCTCCGGGACGAGGGGATGGTCTACTTCGACGCGCGCCTCTCGCACCGCTACCCCACCGTGGAGGTCAGGATCGCGGACGTCTGCCTGGATCCGGCCGACACCGTGCTGCTGGCCACGCTGGTACGAGGGCTGGTGGAAACGGCCGCACGCCAGTGGCGGGCCGGTGAGCCGCCTCCGGATGTCAGCACGTCCCTGCTGCGTGTGGCGTCCTGGCAGGCGGGCCGCTCAGGTCTGGAGGACCGGCTGGTCCACCCCCGTACCCTGCGTCCGGAGCCCGCCCCCGACGTCCTGCGGGCCCTGCTGGACCATGTGCGGGACGCCCTGGAGGACAGTGGGGACCTGGAGGCCGCGGAGCAGGCCCTGGCCGCCGTGGACCGGAGAGGGAACGGGGCACGGATCCAGCGCGAGACCCTGGCGCGGACCGGGAGCCTGCGTGACACCGTCGCCGAATGCGTCCGGATCACGGCCGGATGAGCGGCCCGCGCCGGCACCACCCGGCCGAGACGACCTACGGGACCAACCCCGACGACCACGACCGTAGGAACGGCGACGGACGAACGACACCGACGACACCGACGACACCGAAGGAACGGAGCAGCCCATGTCCTCCACCGCTCTCGACGACCGCCGGATCCTGGCCATCGTCACCAACTACGGGGTCGAGCAGGACGAACTCGTCGTCCCCGTCAAACACCTGCGCGGGCACGGGGCACGGGTCAGCGTGGCGGCGGTCTCCGCCGACGGGATCCGCACCCTCGTCGGCGACCGCGATCCGGGCGAGACCGTGCGGCCCGACCTCACGCTCGACGACGTCGACCCCGCCGCGTACGACCTGCTGCTGGTCCCGGGCGGGACGCTGAACGCCGACTCGCTGCGCCTGGAGGACGCCACCACCCGGATCGTCAGCTCGTTCGCCGCTTCCGGACGGCCGGTGGCCGCCATCTGCCACGGGCCGTGGGCACTGGTCGAGGGCGGCTACGTCCGGGGAAAGACGCTGACCTCGTACGCGTCGCTGCGGACCGACATCACCAACGCGGGCGGCACCTGGGTCGACAAGCCGGTGGTCCGCGACGACGCGGCCGGCTGGCCGCTGATCACCTCCAGGAACCCCGGCGACCTGGACGACTTCCTCGGCGAGATCGACGCCGTGCTCGACGAGTCCTGAGCCGCTCTCCGGGCAGTGTCCGTCGCCCGTGTCCTGTTGCCCGTGCCCTGCTGCCGGGACAGGGCGGAGACGTCTACCGGGTCAGGGCGGAGACGGCCGCGGACGCTGCCTTCGCGATCAGCGCGTTGTCGTAGTCGGCGTCCGCGTCCGTTCGGTTGGAGAGGACCGCCAGCACCAGCGGAGCGGCGTTCGGCGGCCACACCACGGCGATGTCGTTGCGCGTGCCGTACGTACTGCCCGCCCCGGTCTTGTCGCCGACGGTCCACCCCTTCGGGACTCCCGCCCGGATCAGTTCGCCGCCGGTGGTGTTGGTGGTGAGCCACTGGGTGAGCCGGGCGCGTTCGGGCTCGCCGAGGGCGTCGCCCAGGACGAACGCCCGCAGGTCCTCGGCCAGGGCCCGGGGCGTGCTGGTGTCGCGGGTGGCGCCGGGAGTCCACTCGTTCAGCTCGGTCTCACGCCGCTCCATCCGGGTCACGCCGTCCCCCAGTTCCGCGAGCACCGTCTGCAGCTTCCTGGGCCCGCCGACCGCGTCGAACAGGAGATTGCCCGCGGTGTTGTCGCTGAAGCGCACGGCGGCGTCGCACAGATCGCCCAGGCTCATTCCGGTGGCCACGTGCTTCTCGGTGACGGGGGAGTGGTCGACCAGATCCTCACGGCGGTACGTCACGACCCGCTCCAGCCCGCCCAGCCCGTGCTCGCGGAGCACGGCCCCCGCGGCGAGCGCCTTGAACGTGGAGGCGTAGGCGAACCGCTCCCCGTCACGGTGGGCGACCGTGTGCCCGGTTCCGGTGTCGACGGCGTACACGCCGAGCCGCGCCGTGTACTCCCTCTCCAGCGCCGCGAAGGCGCGCCCGGCGTCCCGCGCCGCGGCCGAGGGCGAACCGGCCGGTTTCCCGGCGGGTGAGGGCGCAGGGGAGTCGGCTGCCGTGCCACAGGCGGCGAGCGGTACGGACACGAGGGCGCCGCCCAGCAGGCGGAGTACGGAACGCCGGGCGTCGGGGTTCGGCAGTCGACTCATCCCGTCATGCTAGACACCCCTGGGACGCACACCGCCCGGCCCGATCCGTGAGCCCCGTGCGCCCGCCGCACCGCGCCCGTGAGAAGGGTCGGCGACGTCATGACGGTCGACATGTCAGACATGCGCCCGGCCGTTGACCGATGCCGTATCGAATCGCCACGGATGGAAGGTTAGGCTGACCTAAGTCAATTCGGTTCTCTCGTCCCGGCGGGCGAGGTGCTCAGGCCGACCACGCGTACGAAGGGGCAGAGTCCATGACGATCCACCGAGCCGTCGTCGCCCGGGTGCAGTCGCTCACCGGGACCATGACCCGGGTCACTCTCCACGGGGAAGGCCTGGCGGGCTTCACGACCACCGGGGTCGGTGACGAGTACGTACGGATCTTCCTTCCGCACGGCCCGGACCGCACCCACGTCTCCCTGCCCCGGACGACCGAGCAGGGCGGATGGGAAACCCCGGAGGGGCAGCCCGTCGCACCGATGCGCACCTACACGATCCGCGCCGCGCGACCGGAGGCGGGCGAGCTCGACATCGACTTCGTGCTGCACGAGGGCGGTGTGGCGTCCGGCTGGGCCGCCGAGGCGCGCCCCGGGGACGTCGTGGGCGTCAACGACCCCACAGGCCTCTACAGTCCGCCGGCCGATCTCTCCTGGCAGGTGCTGGTCGCCGACCAGACCGGCCTGCCCGCGGCGGCCCGTCTGCTGGAGAACACGCCGGACCACATCAGGACCCGGGTGGTGCTGGAGGCGCCCGCGCCCTCGGCCGTGCTTCCCCTGCGGGAACCCTCCGACTCCAAGGTCACCTGGACCTACGGCGGAAACGGTCACGGCCCGAGCCGTCTGGCCGACCTGGTGGCCGCCGCCGTCCCGCCCGGCACCGACCTCGCGGGCGGATACGTCTGGGTCGCGGGGGAGACGAACGCCCTGCGCTCGGTGCGTCGTTACCTCCGTCGCGACCTCGGGCTCCCGGCGGACCGCTTCAAGGTCGTCGGCTACTGGATACCGAACTCCGACACCTGGTCCGAGCGGTACGAGGCGCTGCCCGACGCCGTGCGCTCCGAGCTGGAGTCCCTCTGGGACAACCCGGCCGGCGACTCCGAGGACCTCACCATCCGCTACGAGGCCCGTCTGAGCGACCTCGGGCTCTGACCGGGCGCTCCGTGCCACGGGTCCGGCCGTGGCGGCCACCCCGCCGCCTCGCCCGACCGGGCTCCTCAGTCGACGCCGTCTTGGGTAAGGTCAGCCTTACTTCGCGGGGGTTCCGTTTCGCTCGGACCAGTCAACCAGCTGGTGGGACAAACCGGTTGGTGGCATGCTGCGCCGCCGCGATGACAGCGGACGCGACGGAAGGCTGCATCATGCGGGTGGTTATGTTCGGCTCTGGGATCTGGGGGCCTCACGCGCCGCAGGCGTTACGCGAGAGCCCCCATCGGCCTCTCCGGACGGGCGGGACGCCGACGTGACCGCGCCGCCCACCGCTCTCGGCCGCCGGTCCGCCGCCCGGAAGCCGCAGCCGGAACCCACCGCCGTCCGGTCCGCCCTGCGCGGCGGCGGCCTCCTCGTCCTCACCGGACTGCTCCTGCTCCTTGTCGTGCTGAGCACCTGGATCGGCACCAAGGACACCACGCTCGGACAGGTGTGGACCGCCCTCTGGAACGACGACGGCACCTACGCCACCGACGTGATCCGCCAACTCCGCCTGCCGCGCACGCTCGTCGGCCTGATGACCGGCGCGGCGCTCGGTGTGGCAGGAGCGGTCATGCAGGCCGTCACCCGCAACCCCCTGGCCGACCCCGGTCTCCTCGGCGTCAACGCGGGGGCCTCGGCGGCGGTGGTGTTCGGCATCGGCGTCGTCGGCCTGGCCGGCTTCGGTTCGCTGGTGTGGTTCTCCTTCGTCGGCGCGGCGCTCACCACCGTGATCGTGTACGTGCTCGGCGCCTCGGGAAGAGCCGGGCCCACGCCCGTACGCCTCGCGCTGGCCGGGGCCGCCGTGAGCGCGAGCCTGAGCGGTGTCATCGCCGGGCTCACCGTCTTCGACTCCGCGACCTACGACTACCTGCGGTTCTGGATGGTCGGATCGCTCGCCGGCCGGGAACCCGAACTCGTCGTGCAGTTGCTGCCGTTCGTGGCCGTCGGCCTGGTGATCGCCCTGCTGCTGGCCCGCCCGCTGAACTCCCTTGCCCTCGGCGAGGAGCTGGGCCGGGCGCTCGGGGCCCGGATCGCCCGGACCCGGATCGCCGCGGTGATCGCCGTGACGCTGCTCTGCGGGGCCTCGACGGCCGCCGCCGGGCCGATCGGCTTCGTGGGCCTGGTCGTTCCGCTGGTCGCGCGCTGGCTGACCGGGCCCGATCTGCGCTGGGTGCTGCCGTACTCGATGGTGCTGGCGCCGGTGCTCCTGCTGGTCTCGGACATCATCGGCCGAGTGGCCCTGCCCGGCGACGAGTTGGAGGTCGGCGCCGTGACAGCGGTGATCGGCGCTCCGGTGTTCATCGCGATGGTCTGCCGGCGCAAGGAGGCTTCGCTGTGACGGCGACGGAGGTCCGTCCGGTGTCCGACGCGGGCGGCGGTGCGTCGGACACCGCTCGGCCGGTGCGGTGGTGGTCCGGACGGGTCAGCTTCCGGATGCACCGACGTACGGTCCTGGTGAGCGGCTGCGCCCTGCTGCTCGCGGCGCTCCTGCTGCTGGTCAGCCTGGGCGTCGGCTCCTACCCGGTGCCGGTGCCCGACGTGGCGCGCGCCCTGTTCTACGGGACGGGGGACCGGCTGGCCGTCCACTTCGTCAACCAGGAGCGCTTGCCCCAGGCCCTGCTGGCGATCCTGGTCGGCGCCGCGCTCGGCATGAGCGGCGCGATCTTCCAGAGCGTGTCGCGCAACGCGCTCGCCAGCCCCGACGTCATCGGCTTCAACAGCGGGGCGGCGACCGGCGCCATCCTGGTGATTGTGACGTTCGGGGGCGCCGCCGCCTCGGTGGCCGCCGGAGCGATCGTGGGAGGTCTGGTCACCGCACTGCTGGTCTCGGTCCTGGCGAGCAGGGGAGGGCTGCACGGCATCCGGCTGGTCCTGATCGGCCTCGGCGTGACCGCGATGCTCGGATCGGTCAACTCCTATCTGCTGACGCGATCCTCCCTCAACGACGCCCAGAACGCGCACATCTGGCTCGTGGGGACGCTCAACGGGCGGGGCTGGAGCTCCGTGCAGATCATGGCCGTCGCCCTGGTGCTCCTCCTGCCGCCGGTGCTGCTGTTCGGCAGGCGGCTGCGGATGATGGAGCTCGGCGACGATCTCGCCACCGGTCTGGGCGTCCGGGTGAACCGCTCGCGGCTCGCCCTGACGGTGCTGGGGATCGGGCTGTGCGGGGTGGCGGTGGCGAGCGCCGGGCCCATCCCGTTCATCGCCCTGGCCGCCCCGCAGATCGCCGCCATGGTCAGTCGCAGCCCGGGCGTCAGTCTGGCCTCGGCCGGGGCGGTGGGCGCCGGACTGCTCTCGGCCGCGCACCTTGCTTCCAGCCAGTTCTTCTCCGCCCTGGTGTGGGCCGACCGCCAGGTCGGATGGGTCCACGTCGTGGAGGAGTCCCAGCGCAACAACCTCCTGCCGGTGGGCGTCACCACCGCCGTACTGGGCGGTGCGTACCTGGGATGGGTGTTGTTCAAGCGGCGCGGCACCGGTACCGCGTGAGAGGGCGCCCTGGAGGTCTCGGCGTCCGGGGCAGTGATTTCAGGCCATCAAAACCGATGTGGACCGAGCGAGTTGAGGGATTCGGTGAGTCAACCGCAGAACAGGTGGGTAGGGTCGCTAGCGATCAAGTAAAGGTAGCCTTACCTAAGTAAATGGAGGATGCGGTGACCAATCCGTTCGAGGACGAGGACGGCGCCTACCTGGTGCTCGTCAACGACGAAGGGCAGCACTCCTTGTGGCCCGCGTTCGCCGAGGTGCCCGCCGGATGGACCGTGGCCCATCCGGAGGACACCCGCCAGGCATGCCTGGACTACGTCGAGCGGAACTGGACCGATCTGCGGCCGAAGAGCCTCATAGAGAGCATGGCGGCCGATCCCACATGAGAACTCCCCCCAAGCTGTCGGACCTGGTCGCCCGCCGGGGGTTCCTCGTCGGAGCCGGCGTGGTCGGCGCGGGGGCGGCCCTCGGCACCGGACTCGCCCTCCCCGGCGGATCCGGCCGTGCCGCGGCCGCCACCGCCCCGCCCCGGTCGGCCCTGATGACGGCGGCCCTCGGCACCCCGCTCGACGACCTGCCCGACGCCGTCCGCGAGGCCCGGGAGGCCGGGCCCCGGCTCACCGGGGCCGCCGCCGAGCACGCCGCCCGCGCGGTGGAGGCGGCGAAGACCCTCGTGCCCTTCCTGGACCCGCTGCCCGTGCCCCGGGTGATCAGCGGACGCAAGGGGGAGCTGACCGTCACGATGCGCTCGGCCCGCGTACGCCTCCACCGCAGCCTCCCGCACACCAGGCTGTGGACGTACGAGGGCACGCACGTCGGACCGACCATCGAGGCGAGACGCGGCAGCCGGCTCCGCGTCGCGTGGGAGAACGACCTCACCGGCGACTACCCGCTGCCGGCCGTCCGGGTCCCGTTCGCCTACGACCCCGAGCTGCCCCTCATGTGGGACCGGCCGGGTCGGGAGGGAGCCGCGGTGCGCGCGGACGTCGCCGCGCTGCCCCCGTGGGCCGTGGTGCACCTGCACGGGGCCGTCACGGGCGGCGGAAACGACGGCTGGGCGGAGAACGCCGTCCTGCCGGGCGCCGCCCAACTCGCCGAATATCCCAACGAGCAGCCCGCCGCCGCACTCTGGTACCACGACCACGCCATGCACATCACGCACCTCAACGTGATGACCGGCCTCGGCGCGGGCGCCTATCTCGTCCGGGACGACGAGGAGCGCCGGCTGCGACTGCCGGCCGGCGACCGGGAGATCCCGCTCGTCCTCTTCGACCGCAACCTCGACCTCGACGACGACGGGGCGTTCACCGGCGACCTCCTCTACAAGGGCATCGTTGTCGTCGACGACCCCTATGAACTGGTCCGCCCCTTCACCGGGCCGTTCAACCTGGTCAACGGGGTTATCTGGCCGCACCTGGAGGTGGAGGCGGGCTGGTACCGCTTCCGCGCCCTCAACGCCTCGAACAACCGCCCCTACCTCCTGAAGATCCTCGACGAGGAGGGCGGGGAACTCTCCGCCGACGCCTTCCGGCTGATCGGTACGGACAGCGGTCTGCTGCCGAAGCCCGACCCGGTCACCGGCGGCGTCCCGCTCACCCCCGGTGAACGCGCCGACCTCCTCGTGGACTTCTCCGCCCTGCGCGGCAGACGGCTCCGGCTCGTCAACGCCCTGCCCGAACCGGGGGCCCGCCCCGACCTGATGGAGTTCCGCGTCGCCTCGCGGGCCGGGCACGACACGTTCGTCCCGCCGAAGCGCCTCGCGACCTCCTTCACCCCGGTCGAGCCCCCGGCCTCCGCGCCCGAACGGCTCGTCATCGTCACTCCCGTCTACCCCAAGGACCCCGAACTCTGGGAGATGGAGGAGACCGAGGCTCCCGAGGGCAAGCTCCCCATCGACGGAATCGTCCAGATCCAGGACGAGCGCGGCGCGGTGCGCACCTTCCGGCGGGTCTCCGCGACCTTCGAGGATCCGGTGCGTTTCACCGTCGCCGCCGGAGCCACCGAACGCTGGAGATTCCTCAGCCTGGAGAAGTCCGCGGGCGCCTACCCGCACCCGATGCACCTCCACTCGGTCGCGTTCCAGGGGCTGAGCCGCGAGGTGTACGACGTCAGCTCCTTCACCTTCTTCGAGCTGGCGGGCGGCGGCTACGGAGCCGGCACCACCACCCCGATCCGCTGGCGCGAGAGCGCCCCGCTGACCGCGGCCGAGCGGGGACCCAAGGACGTCATCTCGCTCGCGCCCGCCCAACTCATCACCGTCGGAGCCACGTTCGACGGCCCGCCCGGCCGGTTCATGCACCACTGCCACGTCTACGAGCACGAGGACATGATGATGATGCGTCCCTTCGTCGTGCAGCCGAAAGCCGTCATGGACCTCGCCCCCCACCACGGCCACAGACCGCACGCCTGACCCGCGACCGACCCGGGCCCCAGCGGCGACCGCACCGGGGCACCTGCCCGCACCACCGGCCGCTCCCGGTGCGCGCCCGCGCCCGCCCCGCCCCTGACCCGCCCCGCGTCCGCCGCCCACCGTCACACCGTCGCGCCGACGGTCTCGTCCGCGTGCCCTCCGGCACGCCCAGCCCGCGAACCTGTCCACCTCACCGGGAGATCCGGCCGAGGTTTCCTGCCGGGAGAATGCGCATGAGCACCCACCGCGAACGCCTGCCGCTGACCGAGGCCCAGCTCGGTCTCTGGTCCGCGCAGCGAATCGACCCGGCGAACCCCGTGTATCTCACCGCGGAGTACGTCGAGTTGACGGGGCCGCTGGACGAGCGGGCGTTCACGGCTGCCGTGGCCCGGGCGGTCGACGAGGCCGACGGCCTCTCCGTGGGCTTCACCGCCGACGGCGACGAGGTCCACCAGGAGACCGGCGCGATCCCTCCGGCGGGCCCCGACGTCCTCGACCTCCGCACCGCCGACGACCCGGGCGCCGCCGCCCTGGCCTGGATGGAGGAAGAGCGCTCCGCCCCGGTCGACATCGAGCACGGCCCGCTCTACCGGCACGCGCTGCTGCGCACCGGCGACGAGCGGTGGCTGTGGTACCACCGCTGCCACCACATCCTGCTAGACGCCTACGGCTACGCCCGCCTCGCCGAACGCGTCGCCGAGCTCTACGGCCACGCGTGCGCGGGCACCGAACCCCCCGCGGCGACGTTCGGCTCGCTCCGCGACGCGGTCGAGGAGGACCGGCGCTACACGGACTCCGAACAGCACGCCGTCGACGCCCGGTTCTGGCAGGACCTGCTGGCCGACCGGCCGCACCCGCCGAGCCCGGCCCGCACCGCGCCCACCCGCGTCGCCCCCCGCTTCCTGCGCAGCCGCCGCACCCTCGGCGCCGACGACGCCGAACGGCTCGCCGCCTTCGCACAGCGGTCCCGCGCCACCTGGCCCGAGGCCGTGACCGCCGCGTGGGCGCTGTACCTGACCCGGCTCACCGGCACGCCCGAAGCCGTCATCGGTCTCCCCGTCAGCAACCGCACCGGCAGCGTCCTCGCCCGTACCCCCGTCACCGCCGTGAACGTCGTGCCGCTCAGGGTCACCGTCGACGAACGGGAGCCGGTCGGCGACCTGCTGCGCCGCGTCACCGCGACCCTGCGCCGCCAGCGCCGCCACCAGCGCTACCGGGGCGAGCGGCTCCGTCGCGACCTCCAGCTGTTCGGGCACGGCCGGCGGCTCGTCGGCCCCCAGCTGAACATCAAGCCGTTCGCCACGGACCTCGCCTTCGGCGACTGCGCGGGCGCGGTCCACTCGCTGGCCGCCGGAGCCGTCGAGGACCTCAACGTCACGGTGGGCGGACGGGGCGGCCCGGACGGCCTCACCGGCCTCGACCTCGTCCTGGACGGCAGCCCCGACCTGTACGGACCCGAGGAGCTGGACGCCCACCTCCACCGCTTCGCCACCCTCCTGGACCGGCTCTCCCGCGCGGAACCCGGCCTCCCCGGGGCCCGCGTCGGACTCCTGGGGGAGGCCGAACGCCTGCGGGTGCTGGAGGAGTTCAACGCTCCGGCCGACGAGGACGCCGAAGCCGGCCCGGCCCCCGGCCTCACCGAGGGCTTCACTGCCCAGGCCCGTCGCACCCCGCACGCGGTGGCCCTCCGCTGCGGCGACGGTCACCTCACCTACGCGGAGTTGGCGGACCGGGCCGGTCTGCTGGCTGCGGCCCTGAAGGCCCGGGGGGCGGGCCGGGGCAGCCTGATCGCCGTCGCCCTTCCCCGGGGCGAGGCGCTCCTGGTCGCCCTGCTGGCCGTGGCGTCGGCGGGAGCCGCGTACGTACCGCTGGACCCGCGCTACCCGGCCGACCGGCTGCGGCACATGCTGGCGGACAGCCGCCCCCTCCTCCTGGTCACCGACCGGGCCCACCCCTGGGGCGCCGGTCTGCCCCGGCTCACCGTCGCCCTGGACGGAACACTTCCCGACTCGGGTGCGGAGGCCGGCACGAAGGCCGTGACCGGGTCCGCCGGCGACATCGTCCCGCCGGAGAAGGCCCGCCCGGGAGACGCGGTGGACAGCCACCCGGGCGACCCGGCCTACGTCATCTACACCTCCGGATCCACCGGCCGCCCCAAGGGCGTCGTCGTGTCCCGCCTGGCCCTCGCCAACCTCCTGGCCGCCATGGGCCGGCTGCTCGACCTGTCCGGCGAGGACCGGCTGCTCGCGGTCACCACCGTCTCCTTCGACATCGCCGCCCTCGAACTCTTCGTTCCGCTCCTCGGCGGGGCCACCGTGGTGCTCGCTGCCGACGACGACGTGACCGATCCCTTCGCGCTCTCCGCGCTCATCCGGTCGAGCACACCCACCGTGATGCAGGCGACCCCCTCGCTCTGGCGCGTCCTCGCCGACGCCGCCCCGGATGCCCTGGGCGGCCTGCGAGCGCTCAGCGGGGGAGAGCCGCTCCCCGCCGACCTGGCGGGCCACCTGACCCGGCACGCAGACGGGCTCGTCAACCTCTACGGGCCGACCGAGACCACCATCTGGTCCACCGCCGCCGTCCTCGGCGACGGCGCACCGCCGCACGTCGGCCGGCCCGTGCGCCGCACCCGCGCCTACGTCCTGGACCGCACCCTCGCCCCCGCCCCCATCGGAGTGACCGGCGAACTGCACCTCGCGGGGGACGGGGTCGCCGACGGCTACCTCGGCCGCCCCGCCCTCACCGCGACGCGCTTCGTCGCCGACCCCTACGGGACGCCCGGCGACCGGATGTACCGGACCGGTGACCTGGCCCGATTCCGCGACGACGGCACCCTGGAGGTGCTCGGCCGCGCGGACCACCAGGTGAAGATCCGCGGCCACCGCGTGGAGCCCGGCGAGATCGAGGCCGCCCTGCTGGCGCACCCCTCGGTCGCGGGGGCCGCCGTCACCGCCGTTCCCACGCCGGGCGGAGACCTGACGCTCGCCGCGTACTGCGTTCTCGCGACCGCGCTCAAGGAGCCCGTGGCCGGGGCGGTGGGGGACGACCGTTGGGCCGGTCCGCTGCGCCGCGCGCTCGCCGAGCAGCTCCCCGAGCACCTGGTGCCCGGCCACTTCGTGGCGCTGGAGCGGCTGCCGCTGACCCCGAACGGCAAGACCGACCGGGCCGCGCTGCCCGCCGTCGGGCCTTCCGCCGGCTCCGGGGCCGGGCGCGCCCCGCGTGCCGGGGCCGAATCGCTGCTGTGCGACCTGTTCGCCCACGTGCTCGGCCGGAGCGGAGCCTCGCCCGACGACGACTTCTTCCTCCTCGGCGGACACTCGCTGTCCGCAGCCCGGCTGGTGACCGCGCTCCGCTCCCGGACCGGGTCCGAACTGCCCGTGCGCGCCCTGTTCGATCACCCGACCCCGGCCCGGCTGGCCGCCGTCCTGGAGGAGGCGGACCGGGCGGAGAACGCCGGAGTCCCCGTCCGGGCGGCCGGTGCCCCGCCGTTGGTCCGGCGGCCCCGGCCCGCGCGGCCGCCCCTCTCCTTCGGGCAGCGGCGGCTGTGGTTCCTCGCCCGCAGCCAGGGCGAGGACGGCTCGTACAACATTCCTCTCGCGCTCGACATAACGGGCCGTCTCGACCCGGCGGCGCTGCGTCGCGCGCTCCGCGACGTCGCGGAGCGCCACGAGATCCTGCGCACCGTGCTGCCCGTCCAGGACGGGGAGGCCTGGCAGCAGGTGCTGGACATCGCGGCGGCGGAACCCGGGCTGAGAGAAGTCGGTGTGAGGGAAGCGCGGTTGGCGGAACGTGTCACGACGGAGGCGGCCAGGCCGTTCGACGTCGAGCGCGAACCCCCTCTGCGCGCGTTCCTGTTCACCGTCGAACCGGATCCTGCCGAGCCGGGGGCAGCCGAGCCGGGGGCAGCCGAACCGGGGGGCGCCGAACCGGAGGTCGCCGAGCCGGGGACCGGCGGGCCGGTCCGGCAGACCCTGCTGCTCGTCCTGCACCACAGCGCCGCTGACGAATGGTCGCTGCCGCCCCTCCTCGACGATCTCGCCGTCGCCTACACCGCCCGTCTCGGCGACACCGACCCCAACCTTCCGCGCCTGCCCGTGGACCACGTCGACTTCACGCTCTGGCAGCGGGACCTCGTGACCGCGGGCGGAGACGAGGACGCGGACTACTGGCGCACCCGGTTGAGCGGAGCCCCCGAACAGCTGACCCTGCCGTGGGCCCGGCCGCGGCCCGCCCGGACCGGCGGCCCCGCCCGCATCCACGGCTTCGCCATCGACGCCGAACTGCACCAACGCGTCAGGGTGCTGGCCCGACGCACCCGCACCACGACCTTCATGGTGCTGCACGCCGCGTTCGCCGCCACCCTCTCCCGGCTCGGCTGCGGCGACGACCTCGTCATCGGCACGCCCGTCGCGGGACGCGACGACGAGGCACTCCGCGACAGCGTCGGCTTCCTCATCAACACCCTTCCGCTGCGCACCGGTCTGCGCGGCACGCCCAGCTTCCTGGACCTGCTGGAGCGGACCAGAAACGACGACCTCACCGCCCTCGCCCACCAGCGCCTCCCCCTGGAGCGCATCGTGGCCGAGGTCAACCCGCCCCGACTTCCGGGCGTGAGCCCGCTGTTCCAGGTGCTGTTCGCCGTACGTGAGGAGTTTCCCCCCCGGCCCGTGCTGCCCGGCCAGAGTGGCCCGCCCCGCCTCGTCACGACCGGGACCGCCAAGTTCGACCTCCAGTGCACCATCAGCGAGGACCCGGCGACCGGGGCGACCGGGCAGCTCGAATACCGCACCGACCTCTGGGACGCCGCCGCCGCCGACCGCTTCGCCCGGGCGTTCCTGCACGTCCTCGACCAGGTCACCGCCGACCCTGAACGCCCCGTCGTCACCATCGCCACCGCTCCCGGCGAAACGGTCGCGGCACCGGAGCCGCACCCCGTCCCGACCACCTCGCTCGCCGAGCTGTGCGCCGCCCAGGCCGCCCGCACGCCCGCCCGTACCGCCCTGGTCAGCGGGTCCGACGAGATCACCTACGCGGAACTCGACGCGCGGTCCGCCCGGCTGGCCCGGCTGCTGGCCGAACGCGGGGCGGGCCCCGGCGCCCTCGTCGGGGTCGGCCTGCCCCGGGGCGCCGACCTCCTCGTCACCCTGCTCGCCGTGGCCCGGACCGGGGCCGCCCATCTCCCCGTCGACCCCGGCTTCCCGGCCGAGCGGATCCGGATGCTGTTGGCCGACGCCGCACCGGAGCTTCTGGTCACCGACCGCACCACCGCCCGCACCCTCGACGCGGACCCGCGCACCGCCCTCCTCCTGGACGACCCCGCGACCGTGCGCGCCGCCGCCGGGGCCGCCCCGCTCGCGCCCCGGCCCGCCCACGGCGACACACCCGCCTACGTCATCCACACCTCGGGCTCCACCGGCCGCCCCAAGGGCGTGGTCGTCACCCGGGCCGCCGTCGTCAACTTCCTGCTCTGCCTGGTCGACACCCTGGGATTCGACGGTCGCGAACGACTCCTCGCGGTGACCACCGTCGGCTTCGACATCGCCGTCCTCGAACTGTTCCTGCCGCTGATCACCGGTGGCACGGTGATCCTCGCCGACCGGGAACAGGTCCGCGACCCCGCCCTCCTCGCCGGACTCATCGACACCGCCCGGCCCACCGTCATGCAAGCCACCCCCTCCCTGTGGCGGGCCCTCCTGGACACCGCACCCGACGCCGTGGGCGGGCTGCTCGCCCTCGTCGGGGGCGAGGCCCTCGCCCCCGACCTCGCGCGACGGCTCGTCGCCCGCGGTGCGGACCTCGTCAACCTGTACGGACCCACCGAGACCACCATCTGGTCCACCGCGGGCCGCCTCGACGCGACGGACGCCGAGGCCCCGCACATCGGGACGCCCCTGTGGAACACCCGCGCCCAGGTCCTCGGCCGGGGCCTGGTCCCGCTGCCCGCCGGAGTGACCGGCGAGCTCTACCTCGCCGGCGACGGACTGGCCCAGGGCTATCTGGGCCGCCCGGGACAGACCGCCGAACGCTTCACCGCCGACCCCTGCGGCCCGCCCGGCAGCCGCATGTACCGCACCGGCGACCTCGCCCGGCTGCGCGCCGACGGCGTCCTGGAGATCGTCGGCCGCGCCGACCACCAGGTGAAGATCCGCGGCCACCGAGTCGAACCGGGAGAGGTGGCCGCGGCACTCCGCGCCCACCCCGCCGTCGAGGACGCGGCCGTCGTCGCCCACCAGGACCCGTCGGGGTCGGGTCCCCGCCTGGTGGCCCACCTCACCGGGCTCACCGGTTCCCCCGAGGCCCGGACCGCCACCGCCGCCCGGGTCCGCGAGGAGCTGCGCGCCGTGCTCCCCGGCCACCTCGTCCCGGACCTCTGCCTGCCGCTCGACGCCCTCCCCCTCACACCGAACGGCAAGCTCGACCGCGCCGCCCTGCCCGCGCCCCGGCCCGCCGCCGCGCCCGTCGGACGCGCACCGGCCGGGCAGCGCGAGGAGCTGCTCGCCGCGCTCTTCGCCGACCTCCTCGGCCTCGAACAGGTCGGTGCGGAGGCCGACTTCTTCGCCCTCGGCGGCCACTCCCTGCTCGCCGCCCGACTCGCGGGCCGGGCCGCCGACGTCCTCGGCCGGCCGCTCTCCGTCCGGCAGGTCTTCGACACCCCGACCGTCGCCGCGCTCGCCGCCCGGCCAGCGACCTCGGACACCGTACTGCCCGCACTCGAACCCGTCGCCCGCGAGGGACCGTTGCCGCTGTCGCCCGCCCAGGCGCGCCTGTGGTTCCTGAGCCGCCTCCAGCCCGGCCCCGGCTACCACCTGCCCTTCGTCCTGACCCTCACCGGAGAGGTCGACCGCGACGCCCTGGCCGCCGCCGTCGGCGACCTGGCCGAACGGCACGCCGTGCTGCGCACCGTGTTCCCCGAGGCGGACGGGGCGCCGCTCCAGCGCATCCTGGACCGGGCCGCACCGGTCCGCTTCAGGACCGCGCAAAGCCCCGAGGCGGCGGAGGAGTTGCTCGACGCGCTCAGCGCCGAACCCTTCGACCTCGCCACCGAACCGCCCTTCCGCGCCACCGTCCTGACCGAACCGGACCGTACGAGGATCCTGCTGCTGGTCCACCACATCGCGGCCGACGAATGGTCCGTCGAACCGCTGCTCACCGATCTGTCCGCCGCCTACCGGGCCCGGCTCGCCGGAGGGCCTCCCGACCTGCCGCCGCTCGGCGTCGCTTACGCGGACTACGCCCACTGGCAGCTCACCCTCCTGGACGGCGGACACCTCAGGAACCAGGCCGACTTCTGGCGGCGGACGCTGCGCGGCGCACCCGCCGTCCTCGACCTGCCCGCCGACCGACCGCGGCCCGAAACACCCACCGGACGCGGCGGATTCGTCCCCTTCGCCGTCCCCCACGAGGTCGCCTCCGGTCTGCGCTCCCTGGCCGCCGGCGCCGGAGTGACCCCGTTCATGGTGACCCAGGCCGCACTGTGCGTTCTGCTCGCCGGACTCGGGGCCGGGGACGACATCCCCCTCGGCGTCCCGACCGCCGGCCGGGGCGAGCGGTGCACGGAAGAGCTGATCGGCTTCTTCGTCAACACGCTCGTCCTGCGCACCGACCTGTCGGGCGACCCGGCCTTCCGCGAACTCCTCGGCCGGGTCCGGGCGGTGGACCTCGACGCCTTCGACCACGCCGAACTGCCCTTCGAACGGGTGGTGGAGGAGCTCAACCCCGAACGCGGCTCGGCCAACCCGCTGTTCCAGGTGATGCTGACGTACCAGAACCGCACCGCGACCCCGTTCACCGCACCCGGCCTCGACGCCACGTTCACCCTGCGGGAGACGGACACCGCGAAGTTCGACCTCGTCGTCGGGTTCACCGACCACCTCGCCGACGGCTCCATCGACGGGGCGATCAACTACAGCGCCGACCTCTTCGACGCCACCACCGTCCGGGCGCTCGCCGACCGGCTGGTGGCCGTCCTGGCCCGCGTGGTCGCCCGCCCCGACACCCCCATCGGCTCCGTCGGCCTTCTCACCGCGGGGGAGGAGGACACCCTCCTGCGCCGGTGGAACCCGACCGGCGACCACCGCGGCACCCCCTCGGTCCTCGACCGGTTCGCCCGCGCCGCCGCCGACCACCCCGACGCCCCCGCCCTCACCGACCGGGGCAACACCGTCACGTACGCCGAACTCGACGCCCGCACGAACGCGTTGGCGCGTCTGCTGATGTCGTACGGGGTCGGCCCCGAGGACCGGGTCGCCCTGCTGCTGCCCCGCTCCACGACCCTCGTCGAAGCGGTCCTCGCCGTCGCCAAGACCGGGGCCGCCTACGTCCCCGTCGACCCCACCCACCCCCGCGACCGCATCGCCTGGACCCTCCGGGACGCCGCCCCCGCCCTCGTCCTCACCGACACCGCGACCCTCGGCAGCGCCCCCGCCACCTGCACCGCCCCCGTACTCGCCCTCGACGAGGAGCCCCATGCGGGGAGTTGGCGGCGGCAGCCGGACGGCCCGGTCACCGACGCGGAACGCACCGGGCCGCCGCGTCAGGACAACGCCGCCTACCTCGTCTACACCTCGGGCACCACCGGCCGCCCCAAGGGCGTCGTCGTCACCGGCCGCAACCTCGCCCGCCTCTTCGACGCCACCGCCGAGGACGCCTTCGGCCCCGACGACGTGTGGACCCTCTTCCACAGCTACGCCTTCGACTTCTCCGTCTGGGAGATGTGGGGCGCCCTCCTCCACGGCGGCCGCCTCGTCATCGTCCCCAGCACCGTCACCCGGTCCCCGGACGAATTCCTGGAGCTGCTGCACCACGAGGGCGTCACCGTCCTCAACCAGACCCCGTCCGCCTGCTACCAGCTCACCGAGGCCCTCACCGCCCCCGGCTCGCCCGGCCTCCCGCCCGCCCTGCGCCTGATCGTCCTCGGCGGTGAGGCACTCGACCCCGCCCGCCTCGCGCCCTGGCTCCGGAACCTCGAAGGGCCCCGGCTGGTCAACATGTACGGGATCACCGAGACCACCGTGCACGTCACCACCCACGACCTCGCCCCCGGGGCCCTTGTCCCGGGCGTGAGCCCCGTCGGCCGGGCCATCGGCGACCTGCGGATCTACCTGCTGGACCGGCGCCTGCGCCCCGTCCCGCCGGGCGTGGCCGGTGAGCTGTACGTCGCCGGGGCCGGGCTCTCCCGCGGCTACCGCGGACGTCACCCGCTGACCGCCGAACGCTTCGTCGCCGACCCGTTCGGCGCGCCCGGCACACGCATGTACCGCAGCGGCGACCTGGCCCGCTGGACCGGCGACGGCACGCTCCACTACCTCGGCCGGGCCGACAGCCAGGTCTCCCTGCGCGGGTTCCGCATCGAGACCGCCGAGATCGGGGCCGTGCTGTGCGACCCGGGCGGAGCACGCTCCGCCGCCGTCCTCCTGCGGGAGGACCTGCCCACCGGGCCCGGCCTCGTCGCCTACACGACGGGCGGCGTCCGGGTCGCCGAACTGCGCGCGGCCTGTGCCGCACGGCTGCCGGCGTACATGGTGCCCACCGCCTTCGTCGCCCTCGACCGGCTGCCGCTGACCGCCAACGGCAAGCTCGACCGGAGCGCCCTGCCGCTGCCGGACGCCGGGGCCGGGGAGCCGCCCGCCGGACATGCCCCCCGCACCGCCCACGAACACCTCGTCGCCCGGCTCTACGGCGAGGTCCTCGGACGCGCCCCCGCCGCCGTGGACGAGGACTTCTTCGCCCTCGGCGGCCACTCCCTGCTGGTCACCCGCCTGGCCGGACGCGTCCGCGCCGAACTCGGTCTCGACGTCCCCGTCCGGGCCCTGTTCGAAGCCCCCACCGTCGCCGCCCTCGCCGCGCGGCTCACCGGACTCACCCGCACCCCGGACGCCCGCGTCCCCGCGCTCGCGCCGGCCGCCGAACGCCCTGGACGGCTCCCGCTGTCGCCCGCCCAGGCCCGCCTGTGGTTCCTCCACCGGCTCGGCGGACCCGCGCTCACCTACGCCGTACCGCTGCTGCTGCGGCTGCACGGCCCCCTCGACGAGGACGCCCTCGGGCGCGCCCTCGCCGCCCTCACCCGACGCCACGAGATCCTGCGCACCTGCTACCCCGAGCACGAGGGACGCCCGGTCCAACAGGTGCTGCCCGAGGCCGCCCCCGTACCCCTGACGACCGCGCTCCTGGACGGCGAGAGCGCCGAGGACGCGGCGCGGCGGCTCGCGGCCGAGCCCTTCGACCTGGGCGGCCGGCCCCCGCTGCGCGCACATCTGCTCACCGGCCCCGGCGACGAGCGGGCCCTGCTGCTCGTCGTCCACCACATCGCCTACGACGAGGCCTCCACCGGACCCCTCGTACGGGACCTCGCCCAGCTGTACGCGGCCGAACTCGACCCGGACCACGCGGCGCCCGGAGCCCCCGCGCTCCAGTACGCCGACTACACCCTCTGGCAGCGCGAGGCGACCGCCGACCGGGAGGACGGGCTGCTGGCCTACTGGCGCACCGCGCTCGCCGGAGCCCCCGAGGAGATCACCCTGCCCCTGGACCGGCCCCGGCCGGCGGAGGTCGACGAGCACGGGGACTCCGTGGAGTTCACCATCCCCGCCGACACCCACCGGGCCGCCGTCCGGATCGCCCGCGAGAACGGCGCGACCCTCTTCATGGTGCTCCAGTCCGCCCTCGCCGTCCTGCTCACCGCGCACGGTGCGGGCCACGACCTGCCGATCGGCACCCTGCTCAGCGGCCGGGGCGAGCCCGCGCTCCAGGAGATGCCGGGCCTGGTCGCCAACACCGTGGTGCTGCGCACCGACACCTCCCAAAGCCCCACCTTCACCGAACTCCTCTCCCGGGTCCGAGCGGTGGACCTCGACGCCTTCGACCACGGCGACCTGCCCTTCGAACGGCTCGTCGACGCCCTCGCCCCGCAGCGCTCCCTCTCCCGCCACCCGCTCTTCCAGGTCGCCCTGATCCACCAGAACGCCCCGCACCGCACCCACACCTTCGGACCGGCCACCGCCGAGGTGGAACTCGTCGAGACCCGCGCCGCGAAGTTCGACCTGACCCTCGCCGTCGTCGAGGAGCCCGGAACGGACGGGCTGCGCGCCGCCCTCAACTACCGCACGGCCCTCTTCGACCGCCCGACCGTCGACGCCCTCGCCCACCGGCTGACCGCCCTGCTCCACCGGCTCTGCGACCGCCCCGGTCTGCCCGTCGACCAGGTGCCCGTCCTGGACGGGGCGGAGACACGGTCGGTGCTCGCCGTCTCGACCGGCCCCGGCACTCCGCTGCCCGGACGCACCCTCGTCGACCTGGTGCGCGAACAGACCGCCCGGACCCCGGCCGCCGAGGCCCTGCGCGACGGAACCCGCAGCTGGAGCTACCGAGAGTTCGACACCGAGGCCGACCGGCTCGCCGGACTCCTCACCGAGCACGACGTCCGACGCGGCGACACCGTGGCCGTCGCCCTGCCCCGCTCCGCCGAACTCGTCCTCGCCGTCCACGCCGTCCAGCGCGCCGGGGCCGCCTACCTGCCGCTCGACCCCGCCCAGCCGTCCGCGCGCATCAGGTCCCAACTCCGCGACGGGGAAGCGGTCCTGCTGATCACGGACCCCACCGCACCCCTGCCCGAGGAAGCCGTCGGCGACCTGCCGACCCTCGACATCACCGCCGACGAGGTGCCCCGCTTCACCACCGTCCTCGACACGCCCCGCCCCGCCGACCCCGCCTACGTCCTCTTCACCTCCGGCTCCACCGGCCGCCCCAAGGGCGTCTGTGTCCCGCACAGCGCCGTCGCCAACCGGCTCCGCTGGGCCCAGGACACCTACCGGCTCACCGGGGACGACCGCGTCCTCCTCAAGACCCCGGCGACCTTCGACGTATCCGTCTGGGAACTCTTCTGGCCGCTGCTCGCCGGCGCCACCCTCGTCACCGCGGGACCCGACGACCACCGCGACCCGGCCGCGCTCGCCCGGCTGCTGCGCGAACACCGCGTCACCACTGTCCACTTCGTGCCGTCGATGCTCACCGCCTTCACCGGCGTCGCCGCACCCGACGACTGCGCCACCCTCCGCCGCGTCCTCGCGAGCGGCGAAACCCTCACCCCGGCCGCCGCCGAGGGACTGCTGCGACTCGCCCCGGGCGCCGAGCTGCACAACCTCTACGGGCCGACCGAGGCCGCCGTCGACGTCACCGCCCACCCCGTCACCGCCGCCGACCTCGCCTCCGGACACATCCCCATCGGCCGCCCGGTGTGGAACACCACCACCCTCGTCCTGGACGCACGGCTGCGCCCTGCCCCGCCCGGCGCGGCGGGCGAGCTGTATCTCGCCGGAGCCCAACTGGCGTACGGCTACCACCGCCGCGCCGCCCTCACCGCGACACGCTTCGTCGCCGACCCCTACGGCCCGCCCGGCAGCCGCCTCTACCGCACCGGTGACCTCGCCCGGCTGCGGGCCGACGGGGTGCTGGAGCACCTCGGGCGGGTCGACGACCAGATCAAGCTGCGCGGCCAGCGGGTCGAGCCCGGCGAGATCCGGGCCGTGCTCGACGCCCACCCCGAGATCGCCGCCGCCGCCGTGGTGGCCCACGAGGACACCGCCACCGGTGCCACCCACCTGATCGGCTACGTCGTCCCCCGTACGGGAGGCGACTCCGCGCTGCCCGCCGGGGTGGAGGAACACCTCGCCGCCCGGCTCCCCGCACACCTCCTCCCCACCGCCCTGATCCCGCTGCCCGCCCTGCCCGTCACCGCCAACGGCAAGCTGGACCGCGCCGCGCTCCCGGCCCCGAGCCTCACCTCCCCGGCGACCCGGACCGCACCCCGCACGGACGAGGAGCTGCGGCTCGCCGCCCTCTTCGCCGAACTCCTGCGGACCGAGCACATCGGCGTCGACGACAGCTTCTTCGCCCTCGGCGGCGACAGCATCCTGTCCATCCAGCTCGTCGGCGCGGCCCGCAAGGCCGGACTCGTCTTCACCCCCCAGGACGTCTTCCGCCACCGGACGGTCGCCGGCCTGCTCACCGTCGCCGAGCGCGCCACCCCGGCGGCCCCGGCCCGTGCCGTTCCCGCCGCACCGGACGACGGGGCCCGGGGCCGCCCCACCCCGCTCCAGGAGGGGCTGCTCTTCCTCTCCCAGTACGACGGCCCGGGGTCCACGGGCGCCGACGGCGACCCGCTCGACGTCTACCACGTCCAGGTCGTCATCCGCCTCGTCGGAAACCTCGACACCGACCGTCTGCGCGCCGCGCTGCGCACCGTCGTCCGCCGCCACGCACCCCTGCGCACCGCGTTCACCGGCGACGAGAACGGCTGGACGCAGCGCGTGCACGCGGAGGCGGAACCGGGGTTCGACGAGCTGGACCTGCGCCGGCGGAAGCCGAAGGAGCAGGAGCGCCGAGCCGTCCGGCGGGCCGACGACGAACGCCGCCGCCGCTTCGACCTGGCCGCCCCGCCGCTGCTGCGCACCTCGCTCGTCCGCCGCTCGGAAACCTGCGAGCTCGTCCTCACCGGACACCATCTGGTGCTAGACGGCTGGTCGTTGCCCCTCCTCGTCCGTGAACTCCTGCACGCCTACGCGGATCTGGAGCTGCCCGCCCCGCCGGACTACCCGCTCCACCGCGCGTGGCTCGACGCCCAGGACGAGCAGAACGCCGCCGAGGCCTGGCGCGACGCGCTGGCGGGCATCACCGAGCCCACCCGGCTCGTCCCCGACGACCCCGGCGAGCAGGAACTCCCGGACCAGCACACGCTGGTGGTCGACGCGGAACTCACCGCCCGGCTCGCGGCGTTCGCCCGGGAACGGGAACTGACCCTGAGCACCCTCACCCAGACTGCCTGGGGGCTGGTGCTGAGCGCCCACACAGGACGGCGCGACGTCGTCTTCGGCACGGTCGTCTCCGGCCGGCCCGCCGAGGTGCCCGGTGTGACGGACATGATCGGCCTGTTCGTCAACACCATTCCCGTACGCGTCACCGTCCGCCCCGACGAGACACTCGCCGCTCTGGCGGCCCGCGTCCAGGACGAGTTCACCGCACTGCTGCCGCACCACCACCTGGGCCTGGCCGCCATCCAGCGGGCAGCCGGACACGGTGTCCTCTTCGACACCCTCACGGCCCTGGAGAACTACCCGGCCGACGGCATCCCCGCGCTCGCCGAGGCCACCGGTCTCGGCCTGGAGGAGATCAGGGGCCGGGACGCCACCCACTACCCGCTGACCTTCGCCGCCGTGCCCGGTGAACGGCTCACCCTGCGCCTCACCTACCGCCCGGCGGCCGTCACCCCGGCACGCGCGCGGGACCTCGCCGGACGCGTCGAGCACCTGCTGCGGGCGCTCGTCACCGCCCCGGACACCCGTGTCGCCGCCCTGGACGCGCTGACGGACAACGAACGCGCGACGCTCACCGCACACCGCGCCGGACCGCCCGCACCCGCGGCCCGCACCTGGGCCCAGCTCTTCGCCGAACAGTGCGGCCGGCGGCCGGACGCCGTGGCCGTGGACGCGCCCGAAGCCACCTTGACCTACGCTGAACTGAACGCACGGGCAAGTGAGTTGGCCAGGAGTCTGGGCGCCGCTGGCATCCGTCCGGGACAGTTCGTCGCGGTGATCCTGCCGCGCTCCGTCGACCTGGTCGTCGCGCAGCTCGCCGTCCAGCAGGCGGGCGCCGCCCATCTGCCCGTCGACCCCGACTACCCCGAGAACCGCGTCGCCGGGATGCTCCGGGACGCCCGCCCGGCGGGGATCCTCACCCACCGGGCGCTCGCCGACCGCTACCCGACAGCGCTGCTCACCGACGCGCCGGCACCTCCGGGTCGGGCTGCCGCGCCGCAGCCCGCCGTCACCCCCGACCACCCCGCCTACGTCATCTTCACCTCCGGGTCCACCGGCCGCCCCAAGGGAGTGGTCACCCCGCACCGGGGCCTGGCCGCCCTCGCCACCGCCCAGGCGGAACGGCTGGGCATCGACGACGACAGCCGGGTCCTCCAGCTCGCCTCCCCGTCGTTCGACGCCTCCGTGATGGAGACGCTGATGGCCCTGGCGACCGGCGCCACCCTCGTCGTCCCGGAACCCGGACCGCTCGCCGGACCGCTCCTCGGCGAGACGATCGGGCGTCGCCGCGTCAGCCACGCCCTGATCCCGCCCACCGCCCTCACCGGCCTCGAACCGGACGGGCTCGACTGCCTGCGCACCCTGATCGTCGGCGGCGAGGCGTGCACCGCACCGCTGAGCGCCCGCTGGGCCCCCGGACGCCGCATGGTCAACGCCTACGGGCCCACCGAGGCCACCGCCTGCGTCACCATGAGCGCAGCCCTGGACCCCGGCGCGACCCCGCCCATCGGCACCCCGCTGCACGGCGTACGCGTCCACGTCCTGGACACCCTGCTCCGGCCCGTGCCCAACGGCGCGACCGGCGAACTGTACGTGGCCGGACCCGGCGTCGCCCAGGGCTACCTGGGCCGCCCCCGGCTCACCGCCGGACGCTTCACCGCCGAGCCGGGCGGTCCGCCCGGCAGCCGCATGTACCGCACCGGCGACCTGGTGTCCCGTACCCCGGAGGGCTCCCTGCTCTACCACGGGCGCGCCGACGACCAGGTCAAGGTCCGGGGCTTCCGCGTCGAGCCGGGCGAGATCGTCGCCGCGCTCCAGGTCCGCCCGGAGGTCCGCGCGGCGGCCGTCGTACTGCGCCAGGACGACCCGGCGGGCCCGCGCCGGCTGGTCGCCTACCTGGTCCCGTCGGCGTACCCGGCCGAAGGCGCCGGCGCCGACCCGGCCGCGCCGTCCGGTGTCACCGGCCATCGGACCGAGGCGGCGGGGCTCGACACCGCCGCCCTGCGCGCCGCCCTCGCCCTCGTCCTGCCCGACCACATGGTGCCCAGCGCCTTCGTAGCCGTTCCCGGGCTGCCGGTCACCGCGAACGGCAAGCTCGACCGCGACGCGCTGCCCGCCCCCGACTTCGGCGCGGCCACCGGCGACACCGCTCCCGAAGGACCGGCGGAGGAGACGCTGGCCGCACTCTTCGCCGAGGTGCTGGCCCTGCCGTCGGTGGGCGCGCAGGACAGCTTCTTCGCCCTCGGCGGCGACAGCATCCTCTCCATGCGGCTGGTGGCCCACGCCCGCGCCGCCGGTCTGCGGATCACCCCGCGCGAGGTCTTCGAGCAGACCTCCGTCCGGGCGCTCGCCGCGCTGGTCTCCGGCCGCGAGCCGGACCCGGCTCCCGGCCTCCGGGTCCCCTCCCTCCCGGACACCGGACCCGCGCCCCTCACGCCCATCATGCGGTGGATGGCCGAACGGCCGGGCCCCACCGGCAGGTTCAGCCAGTCCATGGTGCTGACCCTGCCGCCCGGGATCACCCCGTCCGCGACGGCCGAGGTGCTGGGCGCGGTCCTGCGCCACCACGCGGTCCTGCGCGCCCGCATCGACCTGGACGCCGGGACCTTCGTCGTCCCGGAGCCGGACGCGGGACCCGCCCCGGCCCTGGACGAGGGCCCATCCGGTACGGGGACGAGCCCCGAGGCCCTGTCCCGCGAGGTCGACGACCTCGCCGCCAGGCTCGACCCGTACCAGGGGCTGATGGTGCGGGCCCGCGGCTATCCCGGGAACGCCGGGGAGCCCGGCAGGCTGCTGCTCGTCGTCCACCACCTCGCCGTCGACGGCGTCTCCTGGCGCATCCTGCTCGACGACCTCGCCCAGGCCTGGAACGACGTGTCCGCAGGGCGCGTCCCGCACCTGCCGCCGGCGACCACCTCGTTCCGGAACTGGGCCCACGTACTCGGCCGGCAGGCGTCCGCGCGCACCGCCGAACTGCCTCTCTGGGAAGGGATACTGGCCGCTCCCGACCGCCTCCCCGCTCCCGACCGCCTCCCCGCTCCCGACCGTCTCCCCGCTCCCGACCGGCTTCCCGAACCAGCGTCCGGCCCTACTGAGCCGATCGCCCTGGGCACGGTCGCCGAGGCCCGCCACCTGGTCCGGACCCTGGGCGGCGCACACACCCGCACCCTGCTCACCGGGGCCGCCGAACGCCACGGCGCCCGCGTCCAGGACCTCATGCTCAGCGCCCTCGCCCGCGCGGTACGCGAGTGGAGCGGGCGGGCCCGGGTGGACTTCGCCGCCCATGTCGAGGGCCACGGCCGGGAACAGCAGATCCAGGACGGCGTCGACCTCTCCCGCACCGTGGGCTGGTTCACCAGCCTCTACCCCGTACGACTGACCGCGACGGCCACCGAGCGGCCCGGCGACACCCTCGCGCGAACCCGCGTCCACCTGGCACGCCTTCCCGACAGCGGCATCGGCTACGGCCTGCTGCGCTACGCGGCGCAGCCCCCGACGGGCTCTCCGCGAGTGGAAGCGGACGGCCCCGCCGCGCCCCTGATCGCGTTCAACTACCTGGGGCGGTTCGGCACGGCGCCCGCGGGCGGGGGAGCGGCCTGGACCCCGGCGCCCGGGGCCGGAGTGCTCGGGGGTGCGATCGACGACGCGCTGACCATGGCACACGCGGTCGAGATCAACGCCCTCACCCGGGACACCCCCGAGGGCCCCCGGCTCGACACCCGGCTCACCTGGTCCCCCGCGGCTCTCGACGACCGGGCGGCGCACGACCTCGCCGACTGCTGGCAGCGCGCGTTGGCCGCCCTCGCCACGGACGCCCCGCCACCCCCCGGACCGGAGCCCACGGCCGGGCCCGCCGACCGGTTCACCGACGGACCCGCCGACCGGCCCGCCCACGGTCTGTCCCCGCTCAGCCCCGAACAGACAGCCATGCTCGAAGCGCGATGGAGGAACCGGTGAGTGCGGACCACGGCCTGGAAGACATCCTTCCCCTGGCGCCCCTTCAGGAAGGCCTGCTCTTCCACGCGGACCTCTCCGACACCCGAGGGGCTCCCGGTGCGACCGGTGGACTCGACGTCTACACCATGCGTCTGGTCTTCCGCCTCGACGGTGACCTCGACACCGCCGCCCTGCGCCGCGCGACGGACACCGTGCTGGACCGCCACCCCCACCTGCGGGCGGCGTTCCTCCAGGAAGGCCTCGACCGGCCCGTCCAGGCGATCCCCCGCGCGGTGGAGGTTCCCTGGCGGGAGATCGACCTGCGGGACGCCGCTCCCGAACGGCAGCGTGCCGAGGAACAGCGGATCCTGGACGAAGAGCGCGGCCACCGCTTCGACCTGACCCGGCCCCCGCTGCTGCGGCTCACCCTGCTGCGCCACGGCGACCAGGACCACACCCTCGTTCTGACGGTGCATCACATTCTGCTGGACGGCTGGTCGGTGCCGTTGCTCGGCAAGGAACTGTTCACCGCCTACGCCCAGCACACCAAGGCGCCCGCCGCCCCCGTCCTGCCCGCGGTCCGGCCCTACCGGGACTTCCTGGCCTGGCTGGCCGTCCAGGACCGGCCCGCCGCGACGACCGCCTGGCGCGAGGCGCTCGCCCCGCTGACCGCACCCACCCTCCTCGCGCCGGCCGCCCCGGGCGCGGTCGTGCCCGAGCCCCCCGTCCAGCTCGACCTGCGGCTCTCCGCCCCGACCGGCGAGGCGCTCGGGGCCTTCGCGGCGGCCCGGCAGCTGACCACGGCGACCGTCCACCAGGCGGCCTGGGGCGTCGCGCTGGCCCGGCTGACCGGCCGCGCGGACGTGGCGTTCGGTACCACCGTCTCCGGCCGGCCCGCCGACCTCGACGGCGCCGAGTCCATGATCGGCCTGTTCATCAACACCCTCCCGGTCGTCGTGCACGCACCCCCGCGCGCCCCGCTCGCGGACATCGCCACCACCCTCCAGGCCGGCCGCACGAAGCTCCTCGGCCACGAACACCTCGGACTGCCGGACCTCCAGCGACTGGCCGGAGTCGGGGAGCTGTTCGACACCCTGCTGGTGGTGGAGAACTTCGGCGTGGACACCCGGGGGCTCGCCGACGCCCAGGCGGCGGGCGGCCTCACCGTGCGGTCCGTCCGCGGCGAGGACGCCACGCACTACCCCGTCACCGTCGTCGTCCACCCGGGCCCCGAGACCCGGATTGCCCTGCGCTACCGGCCCGACCTCCTCACAGCCGACCGCGCCCGGGCCCTCGGTACCGCCTACGTCCGGGTCCTGGAGGCCCTGGCCACCACCCCCACCGCCCCGGCGGGCACGGTGGAACTCCTCACAGCACAGGACCGCCGCCGCGTCCTCGACGACGGAGAGGCGCTCGCCCCCGGGGCCGAAGAGCCGACCGGGTCCATCCCCGACCGGTTCGCGCGGGCCGTCGCCCTGGACCCCGAGGCCACAGCGGTGACCGACGGCGGCCGGGCGCTGAGCTACCGCGAGCTCGACGCCCTCTCCGATCGGACGGCCCGCCTGCTGAGCGCGCACGGCGCGGGCCCGGGCACGTTCGTGGCCCTCTCGCTCGAACCGTCCGCCGAGCAGATAGGCGCGATCCTCGGCGTCCTCAAGACCGGCGCGGCCTACCTGCCGCTGCCCGCCGACGCCCCCGCCAGCCGTATCCGGCCCCAACTCGCCGCCGCGCGACCGGTGGTGGGAATCACCGCCTCTCCGCGACAGCGGGACAGTCTGCCCGCGACCGACGGAGCCGCCGAGCGCCCCGGCGCGGGATGGCTGACGCTCGACGACCTCCCGGCTGCGGCCCCGGACGTCACCCCGTACACCGCCCCGGCCGTCCCCCCGGGCGCCGCCGCCTACCTCATCCACACCTCCGGCTCCACCGGACGCCCCAAGGGTGTCGTCGTCGAACACCACAACGTGCTCCGGTTGTTGGACGCCACCGACGACGACTTCGGGTTCGGCCAGGACGACGTGTGGACGCTCTTCCACGGTTACGCCTTCGACTTCTCCGTCTGGGAGGTCTTCGGGGCCCTGCTGTACGGCGGCCGCCTCGTCGTCGTACCGCGCGCGACCACCCGCGCGCCCGAAGAGTTCGCCGCCCTCCTGCGCCGCGAACACGTCACCGTGCTCAATCAGACCCCGTCCGCCTTCCACCAGCTCGCCGACGTCCTCCTCGGGGCACCGGACGACAGTGAACTCGCCCTGCGTACGGTGGTGTTCGGCGGCGAGGCGCTCGACCCCGGGCGGCTCGCCGGCTGGTTCGAGCGGTACGGCGACGGCGGCCCCGAGCTGGTCAACATGTACGGCATCACCGAGACCACCGTGCACGTCACCCATCGGACGCTGGAGGCCGGCGAGACGGCCGCGGCGGACGCCCCGACGAGCCCCGTCGGGCGACCGCTCGACGACCTCGGAGCCCGGCTCCTCGACACCGCCCTGCACCCGGTCGCCCCCGGGGCCACCGGCGAGCTGTACATCGCCGGGCCCGGCCTGGCCCGGGGGTACCTGGCCCGGCACGCCCTCACCGCCACCCGCTTCGTCGCCGACCCGTACGGGGCGCCCGGCACCCGCATGTACCGCACCGGGGACCTCGCCCGCTGGACGGCGGACGGCGAACTCGACTACCTCGGGCGTGCCGACGAACAGGTGCAGATCCGGGGCTTCCGGGTCGAACCCGGCGAGGCGCGCGCCGCACTCGCCGCACTCGACGAGGTCGCCGACGCCGTCGTCCTCGCCCGCCCCGCCCCCGGCGGCGGCACCCGGCTCCTCGCCTACGCCACCTCCGCCGCCGGCCCGCTCGCCCCGGACCGGCTCCGCGAAGCCCTGCGCGAACGACTCCCCGACTACCTCGTCCCGGCCGCCGTCATCCCCGTCGATCATTGGCCGCTCACCGTCAACGGCAAGCTCGACCGCAACGCCCTGCCCGAACCGGAGGCCGCCGCCACCCCCTGCGGGCGCGCCCCGGCGACCCCGCAGGAGGAGATCGTCGCCCACCTCTTCGCGGAGGTCCTGGAACGCGAACAGGTCGGAGCCGACGACGACTTCTTCGCCCTCGGCGGCCACTCCCTCCTCGCCACCCGCCTCGCCTCGCGCATCCGGGCGGCGCTCGACGTGCAACTGTCGGTACGCGACGTCTTCGAGGCCGCGACCGTCGCCGCCCTCGCCCGCCGCGTCCAGCACGCCGGACGGGCCCCCGAACCGCTGCGGCCCCGGCCGCGCCCCGCCGAGCTGCCGCTCTCCCCGGCGCAGCGCCGGCTCTGGTTCCTCCAGCAGCTCCACGGCGTCGGGGCCGACTACAACATCCCCTTCGCCGCCCGGTTGACCGGCCCCCTCGACATCCCCGCCCTGCGCGCCGCCGTCCTCGATGTGATGAACCGTCACGAGGCGCTGCGTACCGTCTTCCCCGCCACGGACGGCCGACCGCGCCAGCACATCGTCGATGCGTTGGACCTCTCCGATCCGCTCACGGTCACTGAGGCCACCGGCACCGAGGGCGAACTCCGGCGGTACGTCGAGGAGATGGCGGGGGCGGCCTTCGACGTCGAGCGGGACGTGCCGCTGCGCGCGGGCCTGCTCCGGCTCGCCCCCGACCAGCACCTCATCGTGCTCGTCGTCCACCACATCGCCGCCGACCAGTGGTCCGCCCGCCCGCTCCTCACCGACCTCGCCGCCGCCTACGCCGCCCGCACCGGGGGCGATGCCCCCGCCCGGCCGCCGCTGCCCGTCCAGTACGCCGACTTCACCCTGTGGCAGCGCGAAACCCTCGGCTGGGACGACGACGCGCCCGACGCGGACGGTGTGGCCACAGCCCAGCTCGACCACTGGCGGACCGCTCTGCGCGACCTGCCCGCCGAACTGCCCCTGCCCACCGACCGGCCGCGTCCGCCGGTCCCCAGCCACCGCGGCGGCTTCGTCCGGTTCGCCGTGCCGCCCCGGGTACACACCGCGATGCGCACGCTCGCCCGGACCGAGTCCACCTCGCTGTTCATGGTCGCCCACGCGGCGCTCGCCGCCCTGCTCGCCCGCACCGGGGCGGGCCGGGACATCGTCATCGGCACGCCCGTCGCCGGACGCCACGACACCGCGCTGGACGACCTCGTCGGCTTCTTCGTCAACAACCTCGTCCTGCGCACCGACCTGTCCGGCGACCCCTCCTTCCGCGACCTGCTGCACCGGGTGCGGGAGGCCGACCTCGCCGCGTACGCCCACGCCGACGTCCCCTTCGAGCACCTCGTCGACGCGCTCGCCCCGCACCGCTCCCTGGCCCGGCACCCGCTGTTCCAGGTGATGCTGGCGTACGAGAACCGGCAGGCGGGCGAGATCGGGCTCCCCGGGCTCACCACGACGACCGTCCCGGCGTTCGGCCGCTCCGCCAAGTTCGACCTGACCTTCACCCTCTCCGAACGTGACGGGGCCGACGGCATCGAAGGCGTCCTGGAGTACACCGAGGACCTCTTCGAACCCGCCACCGCACAGGCGCTCGCCGACCGTCTGGTCCGCCTCCTGACCGAGGCCGTCACCGCCCCCGCGACGCCGCTGCACCGGCTGGAGATCCTCGGCCCCGCCGAACGCACCGCGCTCCTCGGCCGCCCCGAGGACTTCGGCGCCCCGCAGGGCGACTCCTCCACCACCCTGCCCGGACTCTTCGCCGCCGTCGCCGCCGCACACCCCGACGCACCCGCCGTCGCCGGTCCGGACCTGGCCACCGGCGAGCGCACCGAACTGGACTACCGGGGGCTCGACGCCGCCGCGAACGCCCTCGCCCGCCGCCTCGTCGAGCACGGCGTACGGCCGCAGGACCGGGTCGCGGTCATGCTGCCCCGTACCGTCGAGGCCGTCGTCGCCCTGCTCGCCGTCGCGAAGACGGGGGCCGTCTACCTCCCCGTCGACCCGGACTACCCGGCGGACCGCATCACGCACATGCTCACCGACGCGGCCCCCACCCTCGTCCTCGCCGCCCCGGCAGCCCCCGCCTTCGACGGCGCGTCCCGGCTGGAGGTCGACGGCAGCCCGCCGTCCGGTCCCGCCGACGACCCGAGCCACTGGCGTACCCAACGGCCCGACACGGCGGCGTACATCATCTACACCTCCGGGTCCACCGGCCGGCCCAAGGGCGTGGCCGTCACCCACACCGGGCTGCCCGCCCTGGCCCGCACCCTCGCCGACGCCTTCGGGGCCGGACCGGGCGACCGTGTCCTCCAGTTCGCGTCGTTGAGCTTCGACACGTCGGTCTGGGAGATCGTCATGGCGCTGTTCTCCGGCGCCGCCCTGGAGATCGTGCCCGCCGACCGGCGGCTCGGCGAACCGCTCGCGGACTTCCTCGCCGAACACCGCGTAACCCACCTCACCGTCCCGCCCGCCGTCCTCGCCGCACTCCCCGACGACGCCGTCGCCCCCGGCACCACGCTCATCGTCGCCGGAGAGGCCTGCACCCCCGCTCTCGTCCGCGCCTGGGCCGGACGCACCCGCATGTTCAACTCCTACGGCCCCACCGAGACCACCGTCGACGCCACCCTCTGGCGGTGCGACCCCGACCGCCTGCGCGCCGACGACAACAGCCCGGTCCCCGTCGGCGCCGCCGTCGCCGAGACCGCAGCCCTCGTCCTGGACGCGGCGCTGCGGCCGGTACCGCCCGGCACCCCCGGCGAGCTGTACGTCGCCGGGTCCGGGCTCGCCCGCGGCTACCTGGGCCGCCCCGGCCTCACCGCGGCCCGCTTCGTCGCCGCCCCCTACGGCCCGCCCGGCACCCGGATGTACCGCACTGGCGACCTGGCCCGCCGCCGCGCCGACGGAGAGCTGGAGTACCTGGGCCGCGCCGACCACCAGGTGAAGCTGCGCGGCTTCCGCATCGAACTGGGCGAGATCGAGTCCGCCCTGACCGCGCTCCCCGGCGTACGCCAGGCCGCCGCCGTACTGCGCGAGGACCGGCCCGGCAACAGGCTGCTCGCCGGGTACGCCGTCGCCCGGCCGGGTGCCGACCTCGCCCCCGACCGGCTGCGCACGGCACTCGCCCACACCCTGCCCGACTACGCCGTTCCGGCGACCGTGACCGTGCTGCCGGCCCTGCCGCTCGGGCCCACCGGCAAGGTGGACCGCGCGGCGCTGCCCGCCCCGGCCACCAGCACGGCCGACGACGCCCCGCTGACCGGTGCCGCCGCCGCACTGGCGGACCTGTTCGCCGACACCCTGCGCATGGACGCGCGGCCCGGCGGTGACGACTCCTTCTTCGCACTCGGCGGCGACAGCATCTCCTCCATCCAACTCGTCGCCCGAGCACGGCAGTCGGGCCTCGCGCTCAGCGCCCGGCAGATCTTCGAGCACCCCACCCCGCGCGCCCTCGCGGAGGTGGTCACCCCACACGCCCCCGCCGCATCCCGACCCGACGACCTCGACCGGAACGCCCCGGCCCTGTTCACCCCTCTCATGCACTGGCTGCGCCGCAGCCCGGGACACTGGGGCGCCTTCCACCAGTCGATGCTGGTCACCGTGGCGTCCACGCTCACCGAGGACCGGCTGCGGACCGCGATCGGACACCTCCTGGTCACCCACGACCTGCTGCGCGCCCGCGTCGCCACCGATCACCCCGACGGCCGCCCCCGGCTCACCCCCTGCGACACCGCACCCGACCCGGCGGCGCTCCTCACCGTCGCCCCGGTCACCGGCGACGACGCCGGGCTGCGGCGGGCCATCGACGCCCACTCGCGCGCCCGTGCGGCCGAACTCGACCCGGAACAAGGCTCAATGATCCGAGTCGTCTGGTTCCCGCGCGGAGCAGGCCGGGACGGCAGACTGCTGCTGCTCGTCCACCACCTGGCCATCGACGGGGTCTCCTGGCGCATTCTGCTGCCCGACCTTGCGCACGCCGTCTCCACCGGAACACCCCCCGCCCGGCCCGACACCTCCTTCGCCCACTGGGCGGACGCCCTGTACGGTGATGCCGAACGCTTCGCCGCCGAACGCCCCCACTGGGACGGCGTCCTGGCGGACCGCCCCGCCCCGCTCGCCCCCCGGGACGCGGCGGCCGCCCCACACACCCCGGGCGAACTCCGCACCGAACTCGCCCCCGGTCTCACCGCGCCCCTGCTCACCTCCACCGCCGCCGCGTTCCACGCCCGCCCCGACGAACTCCTCCTGGCCGCGCTCGTCCACGCGGTCGGCGGCGACGGTCCGGTCCTGGTCGACCTGGAGTCCCACGGCCGCCACGAGGAACTCGCCCCCGGAACCGACCTCTCCCGCACCGTCGGCTGGTTCACCACCCAGTACCCCGTCCGGCTGGACCCCGGCACCGGAGGCGTCGGCCAGGACGTCAAGCGCGTCCGCGACCGGCTCGCGGCGGTCCCCGGCCGGGGCGCGGGCTACGGGGCGCTCCACCAACAGGCCCCCAGCGGGTCCCAGATCGCCTTCAACTACCTGGGCCGGTTCACCGCCGACACCCCTGACGGGCACTGGGTCCCCGCACCCGAATCCGACGCCGTGCACCCGGGACCGCAGCCGGTCCTCCTCGGCGGACACGTCCTGGACCTCAACGCCTCCACCCTGGACGGCCCGGAGGGTCCCGTGCTGACCGTCCGGTGGACCTACGCCGCCGACCTCATCGGCCCCGACCGGATCCGGGCCGTCGCCGACCGGTTCACCGCGGCCCTCACCGAACTGGTCCGTCGACGCGACGAACCCGGCTTCGCGGGGCACAGCCCGGCCGATTTCCCGGTGGCGCTCGACCGGCACGAGATCACCGAGCTCGAAACGGCGGTCCCCGCACTCGACGGCGTACTGCCCCTGACCCCCCTCCAGCACGGCCTCGCCTACCACGCGCTGACCGAGGAGGCCGGGAGAGACCCCTACGTCGTCCAACTGGAGCTGGAGATCCGCGGACCGCTCGACCCCGGCCGCCTGCGCGAGGCCGCCCGGGCCGTCGTGGACCGGCACGCCAACCTCCGCGCCGGCTTCCGCCGCCTCACCACCGGCCGCCTCGTGCAGTACACGAGCGCCGACGCCGCGCCGGAGTGGACCGAGCACGACCTGCGCGCCCGCCCGGACGACCTCGCGACCCCGGTCACCGACGACCGCGCCCGCCCCGACGCCCTCACCGCCCTGGTCGTCGACGACCGTGCCCGCCCCTTCGCCCCGGGCCGGCCCCCACTGCTGCGGTTCACCCTGATCCGCACCGCCGAGGACCGGTGGCGGCTGCTGTTCACCAGCCACCACCTGCTGCTCGACGGCTGGTCCACACCGCTCCTGCTCACCGATCTGTTCGACGCCTACGCCGGACGCCCCCCGGTGCGCCGCCGCCCCTTCGCCGACTACGCGCGGTGGCTCGCCGGCCGCGACCGGCCCGCCGCCGAAGCCGCCTGGCGCACCGCCCTGGACGGCATCACCGAACCCACCCTCACCGCCCCCTCCGGCACACCGTCCACCGTCCTGGTCCCCGAGGAGACCGCGACCGTCCTCGACGCCGCCCTCACCGCCGCGCTCCAGGACCGCGCCCGCACCACGGGCACCACCCTGAACACCGTCGTCCAGACCGGATGGGGGCTCGTCCTGTCCCGGCTCACCGGACGCGACGACGTGGTCTTCGGCAGCGCCGTGTCCGGCCGCCCCGCCGAACTCGACGGTGTGGAAGGGATGCTGGGCCTCTTCGTCAACACCCTGCCCACCCGGGTGCGGACCGCCCCCGCCCGGACGCTGGGCGACGCGGTCGTCGACCTGCACGCGCGCCAGACCGCCCTGCTCGACCACCAGCACCTCGGGCTCGCCGACATCCAGGGCCTCGTCGGCATGCCCGCGCTCCTCGACACCCTGACCGTCTTCGAGAACTACCCCTTCGACGACGACGCGCTCTCCGGCAGCGAACGCGCCGCCGGGCTCGACGTACGCGGCGTCGGCGGGCGGGACGCCACCCACTACCCGCTGACCCTCGCGATCACCCTCCAGGGCGGCCGACTCCGGCTCGTCCTCAAGCACCGCCCCGACCTCTACGACACCCCGGCCGCACGGGCGGTCCTCGACCGGCTGACCCGCGCCCTGGACCACCTCGCCCACCGGCCGGACCTCCCCGCCGGACAGGTTGACCTCGCGCCGGAGACCCCGGCCGGCCTCACCGGGCGGCCGGGCACGCCCGCCGTCCTCGGCTGCGCCGCCACGGTCGCCGCCGTCGCCGCGAGGACCCCGGACGCCGTCGCCGTACGGCCCCTCGACGGAGGACAACCGGTGACCTACGCCGAACTCGTCGCGCGCGCCGCCCGGTTCGCGGAACGACTGCGAGAGGCGGGGGCCGGACCCGAGAAGGTGGTCGCCCTGTTGCTGCCGCGCTCCGTGGACCTGGTCGTCGCCGAACTCGCCGTGGCCTGGACCGGAGCCGCCTACCTGCCGCTGCACCCCGACTGGCCCGCCGAGCGCGTCCGCACCGTCCTCGGCGCGGCCGGTGCGGTCGCCCTGGTCCGCGGGCCCGGCGCCGACACCGCCGCGTACGGCCCGGTGCCGGTGCTCCACCCGACCGTGGACCACGTACCGGCGGGACGCACCGATACGCCGCCGCCGGCGGCCGCCGCCCCGCACCGGCTCGCCTACGTGATGTACACCTCCGGCTCCACCGGCGAGCCCAAGGGCGTCGCCGTCCCCGAGAGTGCCGTGCTCGCCCTCGCCTCCGACAGTCGGTTCGCCGGCGACGCCCACCGGCGGGTGCTCGTCCACTCGCCGCACTCCTTCGACGCGGCCACCCACGAGGTGTGGGGCACCCTGCTGCGGGGCGGCGAACTGCTCCTCGCCCCCGACACAGCGCTGGATCCCGCCCGCTGGCGTTCCCTGTTGATCGGTGAGAAGGCCGCGAGGAAGGCCGGAGCCGGGGGAGCGGACAGCGCCTGGTTCACCGCCGGACTCTTCGCCCTCCTCGCCCAGGACGCCCCCGAGACGTTCACCGCCCTGCGCGAGGTGTGGACCGGCGGCGACATCGTGTCCCCCGGGGCCGTGGCCGCCGCACACGCCGCCGCCCCGCACCTTCGCGTCGTCAACGGCTACGGACCCACCGAGACCACGACCTTCGCCACCGCTCACACCTTCGACCCCGACGCACCCGGCGAAGGACCGCTGCCCATCGGACGGCCGCTCGACGGAACGACCCTCCGGGTGCTCGACACCGCCCTGCGCCCGGCCCTGCCCGGAGTCCCCGGCGAGCTGTACATCGGCGGAACCGGGCTCGCCCGCGGCTACCACGGCCGCCCCGCCCACACCGCGACACGCTTCGTCGCCGACCCCCACGGGCGGCCGGGGGAGCGGCTGTACCGCACCGGCGACCTGGTGCGCGTCCGGCCGGACGGGGCCCTGGACTTCCTCGGCCGCGCCGACGACCAGATCAAGCTGCGCGGCCACCGCGTCGAACCCGGAGAGACCGAGGCGGCCCTCCTCGCCGAGGCGGGCGTCGCCCGCGCCGCCGTCGTCCTGCGCACCGACCTCCCGGGCGGCCCGGCCCTCGTCGGGTACGCGGTCCCCGCACCGGGCACCGTCCTGGACACCGAGGCACTGCGCGCCCGCCTCGCCGCCCGCCTCCCCGACTACCAGGTCCCCGCCCGCCTCGTCGCCGTCGAGGCGCTGCCGCTCACCGAGAACGGCAAGCTCGACCGCGCCGCCCTGCCCGCCCCCCACACCGCCGAACCGGCCGGCCCCGGCGACCTGCCCCCGCACGACCAGCGCACCGAACTGCTCTGCCGGATCTTCGCCGACGCACTCGGACTGCCCGGCTTCGGCCCGCACGAGGACTTCTTCGAGCGCGGCGGGCACTCACTGTCCGCGATGAGCCTGGTGGGACGGGCCCGGACCCTCCTCGACACGGAGCTGTCCGTCGGCGACCTGTTCACCGCGCGCACCCCGGCGGCGACCGCCGCCCTGCTGCGCGGAGCCCGGAGGACCTCCCGGCCCTCGGAACCGGCCCACCGGCCACGCCCCGCCGAGCCGCCGCTGTCCGCCGCCCAGCAACGCCTCTGGTTCCTCCACCGACTGGAGGAGGAACCCACCGCCGCGTACAACGTGCCCATCGCGCTCCGCCTCACCGGCACCCTCGACGAACAGGCGCTGGAGCGGGCGCTCGCCGACCTCACCGCACGCCACGAGGTGCTCCGCACGGTATTCCCCGAACGCGAGGGCCGCGCCGTCCAGCGCATCCTCGCCCCGGGCGACGCCCCCGTACCCCTCACCGTCCGGACGACGACGCCGGACGCCCTGGACGCCGCGCTGGCCGAGGCCGCGAGCCGGCCCTTCGCCCTGGAGCGGGAGACGCCGCTGCGCGCCGGCCTGTTCCGGGTGGCCCCCGAGGACGGGGCGGGCCCGCACCACGACGTACTGCTCCTCGTCCTGCACCACATCGCCGGCGACGAATGGTCCGTGCGCCCGCTGCTCGACGACCTCGCCGCCGCCCTCGCGGCCCGCTCCGACGGCCGGGGCCCCCAGTGGGCGGCGCTGCCCCTCCAGTACGCCGACCACACGCTGCGGCAGCGGGCGCTGCTCGGCGACGAGAGCGACGAGGACAGCGAGATCAGCCGGCAGGTCCGCCACTGGCGGGACCAGCTGGCCGGACTCCCGGCGGAACTGCCCCTCCCCGTGGACCGGTCGCGCCGGCCGGACACCGGCCACGACGGAGGCATCGTCGAGTTCGGCCTCTCCGCCGAGGTCAGCGCCGGGCTGCGGCGGCTCGCCTCCCGCGCCGGCGCGACCCCGTTCATGGTCGCCCACGCGGCGCTCGCCGTCCTGCTCCACCGGATCGGCGGCACCGACGACGTCCCCGTGGGAACACTCGTCGCCGGACGCGACGACGCCGCCGTGCACGACCTCGTCGGCTTCTTCGTCAACACGCTGGTCCTGCGCACCGACGTCGCCGGCGACCCGACCCCGGCCCAGCTCGTGGCCCGCGCCAGGGCGGCCACGCTCGACGCACTCGACCACGCCGACGTCCCCTTCGAGCGTCTCGTGGACCTGCTGGACGTCGAACGCTCCCTGGAACGCCACCCGTTGTTCCAGGTGATGCTGAACTACCAGATCCGCACCGCCGAAGGACCGGAACTCGGCGGCCTGGGCAGCACTCCCGTCGCGGTGCACACCCGCACCGCCAAGTTCGACCTCACCGTCACCCTGGTCCAGGAACCGGGCGCCGAGGGCGTGCTGAACGGAGGCATCACCTACCGCACCGGGCTCTTCGACGAGGAGACCGTACGGAGGATCGCCGCCTGGTACGAGCGGGTCCTGGCCGCCTTCGCGGAGCGGCCCGACCGGCCCGTCGGCGGTCTTCGCCTGCTCACCGACGACGAGCACCACCGGCTCCTCACCACCTGGAACACCGCCGAGGAGCCGGTGCGGGCGCCGTCCGTCGCCCGGGAGTTCACCGAGCGCGCCGCCGGCACGCCGGACGCCCCCGCCGTGATCCACGGCGACCGGACCGTCGCGTACGGCGAACTCCTCGGCGACGCACGGTCGCTCGCCGTCCCGCTGCGCGAGTACGGGGTAAGCCGCGGCGAACCGGTCGCCGTCCTCCTGCCCCGGTCGGCGGACCTGGTCACCGCCGCGCACGCCGTGCTCCAGGCCGGCGGGGCGTACATGCCGCTGGACACGGACCACCCGGCGGCCCGGCTGTCGGCGATGCTCGACGCGAACCCGCCCGCCGTCCTCCTCACCGACCGCGTCCACCGGGACCTGTTGCCCGAGGGATTCGACCGGCCCGTTCTGCTCCTCGACGACCCGCGCCCGGCTCCACCCGCCGACTTCGCCCCCGCCGCACCCCACCCCGCCCAGCCCGCGTACATCCTGCACACCTCCGGCTCCACCGGCCGCCCCAAGGCCGTCGTCGTCCCGCACGGGGCGCTCGCCAACCGGCTCGCCTGGACACAGCGGCGCTTCCCCCTCGGGCCGGGGGACCGCATGCTGGCCAAGGCGGCACCCGGCTTCGACGTCTCGGTCTGGGAGCTGACCGGGCCCCTGCTCGCCGGGGCCGCCGTCGTCGTCGCGGGACCCGACGAGCACCGGGACCCCGCCCGTATCGCCGGACTGATCCGCGAACACGGCGTCCACGCCGTCCACTTCGTGCCCTCGATGCTCGACCTGTTCGCCGCCGAGCCTGACGCGGCGCACTGCACCTCGCTCCGGTGGCTCTTCAGCGGCGGTGAGGCCCTCACCGACACGCTCGTGCGGCGCTGCGCCGAGGTGTTCGCCGCCCCCGTCGTCAACCAGTACGGGCCGACCGAGGCAGCCGTCGACGTTACCGCCCGCACCGCCGTACCGGGCGAAGGACCCCTCGTGCCGCTCGGCGCCCCGGGAGCCGGCACCCGCGCCTACGTCCTGGACGCGGCGCTGCGGCCCGTGCCGCCCGGGGTGAGCGGGGAACTGTATCTGGGCGGAGCCCAGTTGGCGCTCGGCTACCTGGGCCGGAGCGCGGGAACCGCCGAACGCTTCGTCGCCGACCCGTTCGGCCCACCGGGGGAGCGGCTGTACCGCACCGGCGACGTGGCCCGTTGGAACGGGCGGGGAGAGCTGGAGTATCTGCGCCGCGCCGACGACCAGGTGAAGCTGCGCGGCGTACGGATCGAACCGGCGGAGGTGCGGACCGCCCTGCTCGGCCACCCGGGCGTCCGGGACGCCCTCGTCCTCGTACGCGACGACCTGCCGGGCGCGGCCCGGCTCGTCGGCTACGTCACCCCCGGCGACCCGGCCGCGCCACCGCTCCCCGCCGACCTGCTCGCCCACGGCGCGGGCCTCCTGCCCGGGGCCCTGGTGCCCTCCGACGTCGTCGTCCTGGACCGCTTCCCGCTCACCGTGAGCGGGAAGGTGGACCGCTCCGCACTCCCCGCGCCCGCCGTCGCGGACCCGACGGCGGGCGAGCTGCCGGGGGACCCGACCGAGGAGATCCTCGCCGAACTGATCGCAGACCTGCTGAGGGTGCCCGCCGTCGGACGGCAGAGCAGTTTCTTCGGTCTCGGCGGCGACAGCATCACCTCCATCGTGCTGGTCAGCGCCGCCCGGCGGCGGGGGCTCGTGATCAGCCCCCGTGACGTCTTCGAACAGCGCACCCTGTCCGCCCTCGCCCGGGTGGCCCGGCGGGAGGAGACCGCCGCACTGGTCCACGACCCGGGGGCCGGAGCCGTGCCGCTCACGCCCGTCATGCACGCGCTGCGCCGGCGCGGCGGCGACCACCGGGCCCACCACCAGTCCCTCCTGGTGACGACCCCGCCCGACCTCACCAGCGAGCGGCTGCGTCGGGCGCTCGGCCTTCTCGTCGCCCACCACCCCGTCCTCGCCGCCCGGCTGGCCGGCGCGGACGGCGACGCCTGGACGCTCCACGTCCCCGAGGCCCCGGCCCTCGCCGACGATGTGCTCCGTCACCTCCCCGCTCCCGGGGACGGAGGCGCCTCCCTCACGGACGCCGTCACCGAGGCGTCGCGCGCCGCGGTCGGCGAACTCGACCCGCGCACCGGCCGGATGCTGCGCGCGACCCTCCTCGACCCCGGTGACGGGGGGCCCGGCCGGCTGCTGCTGGTCGCCCACCACCTGGTGGTCGACGCGGTGTCCTGGCGGATCCTGCTGCCCGACCTCGCCCAGCTGTGCGCCGACCCCGACGCGCCGCTGCCCCCGGTCGAGACGTCCTTCCGCACCTGGTCCCGCGCCCTGACCGCCACCGCCGCCGACCGTCGCGCCGAACTCCCCTACTGGCGCGAGGTGCTGGGCGAAGCCGGACCCGCCCCGTACGGCCGGGAACCCGACCCCGCCACGGACACCCCGGACACCGTCCACCGGCTGATCACCACCGTCCCCGCCGACCTGGCCGAACCCGCGCTCAACGAGGTGACCACCGCGTTCCACTGCACCGAACAGGACGTCCTGCTCACCGCGTTCGTCCTCGCCCACACCCGCTGGCGCAACGACAGAGGCGTCCTCGTACTGCTCGAAGGGCACGGCCGCGACGCCGCGCTCCCCGAAGTCGCCGCCCCCGCCCGGACGGTGGGCTGGTTCACCAGCCAGTACCCGTTCCGGGGACGTCTCACGGAAGCCGGCCCCGACGCGACCATCGCGGACCCGAACGCTGCCGGTCGGCTCCTCAAGCAGCTCAAGGAACAGCTCCGCGCGGTTCCCGACCACGGCATCGGCTACGGGCAGCTGCGCCACCTGGACGCCACGTCCGGGGCCGCGCTCGCCGCCCGCCCCGAACCTCTGACCGGCTTCAACTACCTGGGCCGCTACGACATCGGCGAGGACGACGCCGCGGCGCCCGAACCCTGGACCCCGAGCCCCGAGTCGGCCGCCGTGTGGCGTCCGGCCCCCGCGCTCGGCGTCCACACCGCGGTGGATCTCGACATCACCGCGCTGCGCCGCCCCTCGGGCACCGAGCTCTCGGTCAGCTGGCACCACGCGAGCCGGCTCGTGAGCGACGAGGAGATCGCGGTCCTGGACCGCTGGTGGCGCACCGCCCTGGAGACCCTGGTCGCGGCCGCCCGCACCCAGGCCGCCGGGCACACCCCGTCCGACCTCGGCCTGCTGTCGCTGAGCCAGGACGAAATCGACGAGTTCGAAGACGAGTGGAGGACCACGTGACCGGCGCACCCCAGGGACTGCAGGACATACTCCCGCTGTCCCCGCTCCAACAGGGGCTCTACTTCCTGTCGTCCTACGACGACAGCGCGCTGGACGTCTACAACGTGCAGCTCGGCCTGGACCTGACGGGACCGCTCGACACGGACCGCCTGCGCCGCGCCGTCGGGGCCCTCCTGAACCGCCACCCCAACCTCAAGGCCGCCTTCCGCACCCGCCGCAACGGCGACCCGGTCACCGTCGTCCCGCACACCGTGGACCTCCCCTGGCAGGACGCCGACCTCTCCGGCCTCGACGCGGCCGAGCGCGACCGGCGGGTCGAACGCCTCACCGACGCCGACCGGCACACCCGCTTCGACCTGGCCCGGCCGCCGCTGATCCGCTTCACCGCCATCCGCCTGGCCCTGGAGCGCCACCGGCTCCTGTTCACCCACCACCACCTCCTGCTGGACGGCTGGTCGACCGCCCGCGTCGTCCAGGAACTCTTCGCCCTGTACGCGGCCGACGGGTCGACCACCGCCCTGCCCGAGGTCCGCCCCTACCGGGACTACCTGGCCTGGGCCGCCGCCCAGGACACCGCGGCCGACGAGCGCGCCTGGCGCGGGGCGCTGGCCGGTCTCGACGGTCCTACGTTCATCGCCCCCGGCCTCGACGGGCAGCCGCAGGCCCAGCCGGCCGCCCGGGACGTGGACCTTCCCCCCGGCTCCGCGAGGGCCCTTGCCGCCACCGCCCGGGCACTGGACGTCACCGTGCCCGTCGTCGTACAGGCCCTCTGGTCCCTGGTCCTGGCCGACCTGACCGGACGCCGGGACGTCGTCTCGGGCACCACCGTCTCCGGCAGGCCCGCCGAACTGGCCGGGGCCGAGTCCATGGTCGGGCTGTTCATCAACACCCTTCCCGTACGCGTCCGGATCCGGCACGACGAGACCCTCGCCGAACTGGTCCGGCGCACCGCCGGTGAACAGGCCGCCCTCCTGGCTCACCACCATGTCGCGCTCGCCCGGATCCAGAAACTCACCGACAGCGGCGGCCCGCTCTTCGACACGCTGTGCGTGTTCGAGAACTACCTCGTCGAGACCGGAACCGACGACCAAGGTGGCTCGGAGGAGAAGGAGTTCGCGGGGCTGCGCGTCGAGGCCGTCACCGGCCGGGACGCCACCCACTACCCGCTCACCCTGGTCGCCGCCCCCGGCGCCGACGGAGGTCCGGTCCTGCGGCTGAGCTACCGCACCGACGCCCTCGGCGAGGACGACGCCGCACGCATCGCCGGCCGACTGCGGCGCGCCATCGAGGAGTTCACCGCCGACCCGCACCGACCGCTGCCCCGCACCGACCTCCTCACCCCCGAGGAACGCGACCGGGTCCTGAACACCTTCAACGCCGACACCGCCCACGTCGAACCCGCCACCCTGCCCGAACTCTTCGAACGGCAGGCCGCCGCCCACCCCGACCGGCCCGCCGTCGACGACGCCGGACGCATCCTTACGTACACCGAGCTGAACACCCGCGCCAACCGGCTCGCCCACGCCCTCATCGCGGCGGGCACCGGCCCCGAGGACGTCGTCGGCGTCGCCCTGCGCCGGGGCGCCGACGTCCACGTCGCCCAGCTCGCCGTCGGCAAGGCGGGCGGCGTCTTCGCCCCGCTCGACCCGGATCAGCCCGCCGAGCGCCTCACCGGCCTGATCGCCGGCAGCGGGGCCGCCGTCGTCCTCACCCACTCCGGCACCGACCACACCGCCTGGTCCGGCGACGCGACCGTCATCGCGACCGACCGGCTGCCCGACGGGCTGCCCGACCACAACCCCACCGACGCCGACCGCCGGTCCCCCCTGCGCCTGCACAACGGCGCCTACCTCATCCACACCTCCGGCTCCACGGGCCGGCCCAAGGGCGTCCTCGTCGAGCACCGTCCGCTCGTCGACCTCATCGCCTGGTCCCACGCCCGCTTCGCCACCCGGCCCGGCGACCGGGTCACCCAGTTCGCGTCCCCCAGCTTCGACGTCACCCTCGCCGAACTCGCCAACTCCCTCTTCTCCGGGGCCACTCTGGTGATCGTCCCGGAAGAGGAGCGTGCCGGAGCACCGCTCGCCGACTTCCTGAACCGGGCCGCCATCACCCTGGCCGTGATCCCGCCGACCGTCGTCGCCTCCCTGCCGCTCGACGCCTCCCTGCCCGAGGACATGACCCTCGTCGTCGGCACCGAGGCGCTGCCCCCCGAGGTCGTCCGTGCCTGGGCGGACCGGCACCGCCTGTTCAACGCCTACGGACCCACCGAGGCCGTGGTGAACTCCGCCACCTGGGAGGTTCCGGCCGCATGGACCGGCGGCCCCGTGCCGATCGGCCCCCCGGACGTCAACAAGCGCGCCTACGTCCTGGACGGCGCCCTGCGCCCGGTCGCGCCCGGCGTCCTGGGCGAGCTGTACATCGGCGGGCCCGGCCTCGCCCGCGGCTACCTCGGGCGTCCGCGGATCACCGCCGACCGCTTCGTCGCCGACCCGTTCGGCGAGCCCGGGACCCGCATGTACCGCACCGGGGACCTGGCCCGCTGGAACGAGCGGGGGGAGCTGGAGTACGCGGGCCGCACCGACCACCAGCTGAAGATCCGCGGCTTCCGCGTCGAACCCGGCGAGGTCGAGGCCCGCCTCACCGCCCATCCCGCCGTCGCCCGGGCCGTCGTCACCGGCCACACCGACCACCGGGGCGTCCGCAGGCTCGTCGCCCACGCCGTCCCCGCCCCGGGCGACACCCCGCGACCGGCGGACCTCGTCGCCTGGGCCGCCGAGGGCCTGCCCGACCACATGGTCCCCGCCGCCGTCGTGCTCCTCGACGCGTTGCCGCTCACCGCGGCGAACAAGACCGACCGATCGGCCCTGCCCGCCCCTGACTTCACCGCCCCCGACCTCACCGCCACCGGCGAAGGCGCCGCCCCGCGCACCGACCGGGAGAAGGAACTCGCCGCCCTCTTCGCCGACGTCCTCCACCTGCCCGAAGTCGGTGTCGGGACCAGCTTCTTCGCGCTCGGCGGCGACAGCATCTCCGCCATCCAGCTCGTCGGGGCCGCCCGCCGCCGGGGCCTCAAGCTCAGCCCCCGGGACGTCTTCGAACGGCGCACCGTCGAGCGACTCGCCGCCCTCGCCCGTACGGTGGACGACACCGCGGCCCCCGTCGAGCGCACCGCGCGCAGCGCCCCGCTCACCCCCGTCCTGCGCTGGCTCGTGGAGCGCGGCGGGCCCATCGCCGACTACCACCAGTCCACCGTCCTGCACACCCCGGCCGGTGCGACCGCCACACAGCTCACCGCCGGACTGGGGCGCGTCCTCGACCACCACGACGTCCTACGGGCCCGGCTCACCGACCGCACCCTGGAGATCCCCGCCCCCGGCGGGGAGACCGGCCCGACGCCGCTGACCCGGATCGACGCCGTCGAGACGGCCGGCGCGGACCTGCTGCCCACCCTGCGTACCCACGCCCGCGAAGCCGCCCGGCTGCTCGACCCGTACGCGGGGGCCATGGTCCGCGCCGTCTGGCTGGACGCCGGGCCCGACCGGGGCGGACTGCTCGCCCTGCTGATCCACCACGCGGTCGTCGACGGCGTCTCCTGGCGCATCCTCACCCAGGACCTGGCCGCCTCCCTCGAAGCCGCACGCCACGGCCGCACCGCCGAACTCCTCCCGGTGGAAACCTCCTTCGCCGACTGGGCCCACGGCCTCGAAGAGGCGGCACTCGCCCCCGGACGGGTCGCCGAGACCACGCACTGGATAGCCGTCCTCGGCGACGGGGGAGCGACGCTGCCCGCCCCGGACCCGGCCCAGGACACCCTCGCCACCGTGACCACCGTCCCCGTCGAACTCGCGCCCGAGCACACCCTGCCCCTCCTCACCGCCCTGTCCGAGCGCTTCCACACGGGCCCCGACACGTTCCTGGTCACCGCCCTGGCCCTCGCGCTGGCGGCCTGGCGCGGCGAAACCGAACCGGTCGTCGTCGACATCGAGGGCCACGGTCGCGCCGACCACCTGGTGCCCGACGCCGAACTGTCGCGCACCGTGGGTTGGTTCACCGCGGTGCACCCCGTACGCCTGGACCTCGGCGGTCTCGGCACCCCGAGCGGCGACGGGCTGACGGCCGCCCTCAAGCGGGTCAAGGAACAACTGCGGGCCGCACCCGACAACGGCCTCGGCTTCGGCCTGCTGCGCCACCTCCACCCCGACCTGAGCGACCGCCTCGCCGCCCTGCCCGAACCGCGCATCGCCTACAACTACCTGGGCCGCTTCCAGGCGTCCGGCGCGACGGAGCAGGCCGACGCGCCCGCCCCCTGGTCACCGGCCCTGACCGGCTCCCTCGGCGGGGGAGCGGACGACGCGCTGCCCGCGGCACACACCCTCACCCTCAACGCCTCCGTCGTGGACGGACCGGAGGGGCCCGCCCTCCAGGCCGGCTTCAGCTTCCCCGGGCGGCTGCTGGAGAGCGCCGAGGTCGAGCGCCTCGCCGCCCTCTGGACCACCGCCCTGCGGGACCTGGGCCGCCTGCCGGCCGACCCGGCGGCCGGCGGACACACCCCCGGCGACTTCCCGCTCGTCGAGGTGGACCAGCCGGAGATCGACGCCCTGGAGGCCCGCGCCCCCCTCGCCGACCTGCTGCCGCTCTCCCCGCTCCAGGCCGGGCTGTACTTCCTCACCGGCTTCGGAGCGGAGGGCGACGGGCCCGACGTCTACACCACCCAGACCGCCCTCGACATCGAGGGCGACCTCGACACCGAGCGGCTGCGCAGGGCCGGACGCGCCCTCCTGGACCGCCACCCGAACCTCCGGGCCGGGTTCCTCGGCCGTCGGGGGGCCGACCCGCTCCAGGTCGTCCCCGCCGAGGCCGAGATCCCCGTGGTGGCCTACGACCTCACGTCCCCCGACCTGACCGAAGGGCGGCGGCAGGGCAGGGCCCAGAACATCCTGGCGGCCGACCGGCGACGGGGCTTCGACCTGACCTCCCCTCCGCTGCTGCGGCTCACCGTGCTCCGGCTCGGGGAGCGCCGCCATCTGCTCGCCGTCACCTCCCATCACATCCTCCTCGACGGCTGGTCCGGACCGCTGCTCGTAAGGGACCTGCTCGCCCTCTACCGGGGCGCGCCCGGACCCGCCCCCCGCCCCTACCGCGACTACCTGCTCTGGCTGAACGGCCGTGACCGCGCGACGACCCGGAGCCTGTGGCAGGAGGCGCTCGCCGGGATCGACGGCCCCACCCGGCTCGTCCCGGAAGCCGCGGCGATGCCCGCGGGTACGCCCGAACGCGTCGACGTCCCGCTGGCGGACGACCTGGTGGCCCGCGTCCACGCCTTCGCCCGCGCCCACGACGTCACCGTCAGCACCGTGCTCCAGAGTGCCTGGGGCCTGCTACTGGGCCGGCTCACCGGCCGCACCGACGTCACGTTCGGCGTCACCGTCTCCGGACGCCCCGCCGACCTCGACGGCTCGCACGACATGGTCGGCCTGTTCATCAACACCGTGCCTACCCGGGTCACCCCGCGCCCGGAACAGACCCTCGCCGCCCTCGTGCGACAACTGGGCGACCAACAGGCTGTGTTGATGGACCATCAGTACGAGCCGCTGGCCGAGCTCCAGCGCCTCGCCGGACACCGCGAGCTCTTCGACACCCTCGTCCTCTTCGAGAACTTCCCGGTCGACGCCGAGCAGTTGCGCCGCACCGAGGAGGCCGCCGGACTCCTGGTCACCGGAGCCCGCGGCCACGACGCCACCCACTACCCGCTGGTCCTGGTCGCCCTGCCCGGCCGCGACCGGCTCGCGCTCGCCCTCGACCACCGCCCCGAACTGCTTGCCGTCGACCGGGTCGCCACCATCGGGGCACAGCTGCTCTGCGTACTGGAACAGCTCGTCGTCCACCCCGACAGCACCGCGGCCACCGTTCTGCCCGCCCTCGCGGATCCGGCCCGACTCGACGGGCCCGCCCACGCCATCACCCCGCTCGGCCTCGCCGGGCGCTTCCTGCGCCGGGCCGCGGAGACCCCCGGAGCGCCCGCGCTGATCGCGGGCGACGAGGAGTGGAGCTACGCCGACCTCGCCGCCCGGGTCACCGCCGTCGCCGGACGCCTGCGGGACCTGGGATCCCGCCCCGAGCGGCTGATCGCCGTCGCACTGCCCCGGAGCGCCGACCTGGTCGCCGTCCTGCTCGCGGTCTCCGCCACCGGAGCGGCGTACGTCCCCGTCGACCCGGACTTCCCGGCCGACCGCGTCGCCCACCTCCTGGCGGACTCCGACCCGCTGCTGGTGATCCGCCCCGGCCACCCCGTCCTCGACCCGGGACCCCACGAAGGGCCTCTCACCGAACTGCCCGGCATCACACCCGACCCCGAGGCGACCGCGTACGTCATCCACACCTCCGGCTCCACCGGGAATCCCAAGGGTGTGGTCGTCACCCACCGGGCCCTCGCCAACCTCCTCGACGCGATCGCGGAAACCCTCGGATCCGGTCCCGGACAACGGCTCCTGGCCGTCACCACCGTCAGCTTCGACATCGCCGCCCTGGAACTCTTCGTGCCGCTCGTCACCGGGGCCGCCGTCGTCCTCGCCGAGCGGGAAGAGGTCCTCGACCCGCTGCTGCTGTCCGGCCTCGCCGAGCGCACCCGAGCCACCCACCTCCAGGCCACCCCCTCCCTGTGGCGGGGCATCATCGACGCCGCCCCGGCGCTGCTGGACGGCCTGTGCGTCCTGAGCGGCGGCGAACCGCTGCCCGCCGACCTCGCCGACCGGCTCGCCACCGGGGGAGCGCGGCTGCTCAACCTCTACGGGCCGACCGAGACCACCATCTGGTCCACCGCCGCCGACCTCGCCCCCGACGGCGGAGCCCCGCACGTCGGACACGCCCTGCGCAACACCACCCTGCGCGTCCTCGACACCTGGTTGCGGCCCGTGCCGCCCGGTGTGCCCGGCGAGCTGTACATCGGCGGCGCGGGCCTCGCCCGCGGCTACCTCGGCCGGGGTGCGCTGACAGCCTCCCGGTTCACCGCCGACCCGTTCGGCGAACCCGGCAGCCGGATGTACCGCACCGGCGACCTGGCCCGCCTCCAGGACGACGGCACCCTACGCGTCCTCGGCCGCACCGACCACCAGCTGAAGGTGCGCGGCCACCGCGTCGAGCCCGGCGAGATCGAGACCGTCCTGCGGAGCCACCCCGAGGTCACCGACACCGTCGTCGTCGGCCTGCCCGACACCGGCGGCTCCGTGCGCCTGGTCGCCTACGTCACCGGCACCGCCACCGGGCTGCGCCCCTACCTCGCACAACGGCTGCCCGAGCACCTCGTCCCCTCGGTGGTCATGCGGCTCCCCGCACTGCCGCTCACCCCCAACGGCAAGGTCGACCGGGCGGCCCTGCCCGCACCCCAGGCCTCCGGAGGGGAGCGGGCCCGCGCGCCCAGGGACGCCCGCGAGGCCGTCCTCGGGGAGCTGTTCGCCGACGTCCTCGGCCTCGACCGCACCGGGCCCGACGACGACTTCTTCCACCTCGGCGGACACTCGCTGCTCGCCATGCAGCTCGCCAACCGGCTCCGCTCCACCCTCGGCACCGAGGTCGCCCTGCGCGACATCTTCGAGCACCCCACCCCGGCCGCACTCGCCAGGACCGTGCTGCCGCGCCCGGTCGCCCGCACAGCCCCGGCGCGCCGCGAACGACGCCCCGGCGAGAGCATCCCGCTGTCGTTCGCGCAGAACCGCCTCTGGTTCCTGCACCGCCTGGACGGCCCCAGCGCCACGTACAACCTGTTCATCGTGGTCCGCCTGGGCGGAGAACTGGACCGGGAGGCGGTGCGGCTGGCCGTCGGCGACGTCGTCGCCCGCCACGAGAGCCTGCGCACGGTCTACCCGGACGCCGACGGGCTACCCCACCAGCACATCCTCGACGAGGAGAGCGCCCGCGCCGCTTGCGACCGGTCCTTCGCCGAGATAGCCGAGGTCGCCGAGGCGGATCTCGAAGCGGCGCTGCGGGCCCGGGTGACGCAGCCCATCGACATCATCGAGGAGATCCCGCTCAGGGCGCAGCTCCTGGACACCGGGACCGACCACGTCCTCGCCCTGACCCTGCATCACATCGCCGGGGACGAATGGTCGATGCGCCCCCTCGTCGACGACCTGCGCACCGCCTACACCGCACGCGTCACCGGAACCGACCACGACTGGCAGCCGCTCCCGGTCGACTACGCCGACTACGCGCTCTGGCAGCGCGACGTCCTCGGCGAGCTGACCGACCCCACCAGCCAGGTCGCCCGACAGGCCGCCTTCTGGGAGCGGACGCTCGCCGGATCGCCCGACGAACTCGTCCTGCCCTACGACCGGCCGCGCCCCGCCGAGGAGACCCACGAGGGGGCCACCGTCACCTTCGCCGTCGACCCGGCGGTCCACGCCGGCCTGCGGAGCCTCGCCGCCCGCAACGGCACCAGCGTCTTCATGGCGGTCCAGGCGGCCCTGGCCGTCCTCCTCTCCGCGCACGGGGCTGGCACCGACATCCCTCTCGGCACCCCGGTCGCCGGCCGCACCGACGAGAAGTTCGACGACCTCATCGGCTTCTTCGTCAACACCCTCGTCCTGCGCACCGACCTCAGTGGCCGCCCCACCTTCCACGAACTGCTCGCCCGGGTCCGGGACACCGACCTCGCCGCCTTCGACCACGCGGACCTGCCCTTCGAGCAGCTCGTCGACATCGTCGCCCCCGAACGCACCCTCGCCCGCAATCCACTCTTCCAGGTCCTCCTGGTCTTCCAACACGTCTCCGACGACACCTTCACCCTGCCGGGCCTCGACGTCACCCCGGTCAGCGCTGACCCCGAAGTCGCCAAGCTGGACCTCCAGTTCACCCTCGCCGAGCGACCTGACGGGGCCGGGATCAACGGCATGCTGATCTACCAGACCAGCCTCTTCGACCACGCCACCGCCCAGGCCCTGGCCGACCGCTACGTCACCCTCCTCGCCGCCCTGGTCGCGCGCCCCGAGCTCCCCGTGCACCGGGCCGCCGTGCTCAGCGCCCCGCAACGGGCCCGGGTGCTCGCGGCGTCCACCGGCGAGGAACAGCCCCTGCCTGACGCGCCCCTGCCGCGGCTCCTCGCCGAGCGGTACGCCGCCGGGACGTCCGTACCCGCCCTGATCGAGGCCGGGAACAGCCTCTCCTACGAGGAGTTCGACCGGCGCGTGGGGCGGCTCGCCGCCCTCCTCCGGGACCGGGGCGTCGGCCCCGAGACGCGCGTCGCCGTCGCCCTGCCCCGGAGCACCGACCTCGTCGTGGCCCTGCACGCCGTGCAGCGCGCGGGCGGGGCCTACGTGCCCCTCGACCCCGAGTACCCGGCCGACCGCGTCACCCACATGCTCACCGACGCCGGCCCGCGCCTCCTGATCACCCTGACGGCACTGCGGGAGAGGCTGCCCGTCCCCGACGGCCTCCCCGTGCTGGCGACGGACGCCCCGGACGTACGGGCCGAACTGGACGCGGCCGTACCCGTGTGCGTCCACCCCGGGCTGCGCGGCGAGCACGCCGCGTACGTCCTCTACACCTCCGGTTCCACCGGCCGCCCCAAGGCCGTCGTCATCACCCACACCGCCCTCGCCAACAGGCTCCGCTGGATGGCCGGCCACTTCCCGTTCGGGCCCGAGGACCGTGTCCTGCAGAAGACGCCCGCCGGTTTCGACGTCTCCGTATGGGAGTTCTTCCTGCCGATGCTCACCGGGTCGACCCTCGTGGTCCTGCCCGACGGGCTCCATCGCGACCCGGCCGAGGTCGCCGAGGCGGTCATCCGGCACGGCGTCACCACCGTGCACTTCGTCCCCTCGATGCTGTCCGCGTTCGCCGCCGAACCCCGTGCCGCCGACTGCACCGGACTGCACCGGATCATCGCGAGCGGCGAGGCCCTGTCCACCGCCCTGGCCCGGACGGTGCGCGACGTCCTGCCCGGCGTGAGCCTGCACAACCTGTACGGGCCCACCGAGGCTGCCATCGACGTCACCGCCTGGGAGGCCACCGGCGAGCCGGGCGGCAGCGTGCCCATCGGACGCCCCGTCCACAACACCGGCACCTACGTCCTCGACGCCGGACTGCGCCCCGTCCCGGACGGCGTCACCGGCGAGCTGTACCTGAGCGGCCCGCAGCTCGCCCGCGGCTACCTCGGCCGGCCCGCCCTCACCGCCGGCCGCTTCGTCGCCCACCCGTTCGGCGCCCCCGGCGAACGCCTCTACCGCACCGGCGACCTCGTACGCCGGCGGGCGGACGGCGCGCTGGTCCACATCGGCCGGACCGACGGACAGATCAAGCTGCGCGGCCTGCGCGTCGAACTCGGCGAGATCGAGGCCGTCCTCGCCGAAGAGCACCAGGTCGCCGCCTCGGCCGTCGTCCTGCGCGAGGACGTCCCCGGGCGACCGGTCCTCACCGGCTACCTCGTCCCCGCCAACGGCACGGCGCCCGACACCGCTGAGATCACCGAACGCATCGCCCGACGGCTCCCCGACCACATGGTCCCCACCGCCCTGATCACCCTGGACGCCCTGCCGCTCACCCCCAGCGGCAAGCTCGACCGCACCGCCCTGCCCGCACCCGACCTCGCCGCCACGGCCACCGCCATCGCCCCGCGCGGCATCCGGGAGGCGGTGCTCACCGCGCTCTTCGCCGAACTGCTCGGCATTCCGGCGGCCGGGGCCGAGGACAGCTTCTTCGCCCTCGGTGGCGACAGCATCCTCTCCATCCAACTGGTCGCCCGCGCCCGCAAGGCCGGGGTGACCCTCACCCCCCGGGACGTCTTCGAGCACAAGACCCCCGCCGCGCTCGCCCGCGCCGCCAGGACCACCGGGCCCGCCTCCGTACCCCGGCTGGACCCCGCCGGGCGGGCCCCGCTCACCCCGATCATGCGGTGGGCGCTCCAACGCGGACCGGTCGACGGGCTCCACCAGTACGCCCACCTCGTCACCCCGCCGGAGGCCACCCGCGCCACCCTGACCGCCGCCCTCACCAGGCTGATGAACCGTCACCCCATGCTGCGCGCCGCACTGGTGGGAGAGCCGGGCAACCAGGCCCTGCACATTCCCGGCCCCGCCGAGCCGCCCACCGAACCGGTGCTGCGCCACGTGGACGCGGGAGCGGAGAGCGCGGAGCGGGCGGCCGAGCTGACCGCCGCCCCGGCCGCCGAAGCCGTCGACCAGCTGGACCCGGCCGCGGGCGAGCTGGTCCGGGCCGTCTGGTGCGACCGGGGCCCCGGCCGCGGCGGGCGCCTCGTCCTGGTCGTCCACCACCTCGCCGTCGACGGGGTCTCCTGGCGGATCCTCACCGCCGACCTCGCCGCAGCCCACGACGACGTCCTCGCCGGAAACCCGCCCGCCCCGCACGGCGGCTCCACCTCCTTCCGGCAGTGGGCCCTGGGGCTCGCCGACGCCGCGACCGCCCCGGCCCGCCGCGCCGAGGCCCCCGCCTGGCGGGCCCGCGAGGAGCGCGACGCCCCCGCCCTCGGGGCCCGCCCCCTCGACCCCGCCCTCGACACCCAGGAGACCGTCGCCCACCTCGAACGCACCCTGGACCCCGACCTCACCCGGGCCCTGATCACCCGCGTCCCCGCCGCCGTCCACGGCTCCGTCCACGACGTCCTCGTGGCCGCCGCAGCCCTCGCGCTGGCCCGCTGGCGCCGGGAACGCGCCCAGCCGGCCGGGCACGACGTGATCGCCGTCGAGGGCCACGGGCGCGAGGAGAACGTCGTGCCGGGAGCCGAACTGTCCACCACTGTCGGGTGGTTCACCAGCTGGTACCCCGTCGCACCCGATCTTTCCGCACTGGACCTTTCCGCACTGGACCTTTCCGCTCCGGAGCTGTCCTCTCCGGCCGGGACAGCCGGTGGCGAGGCCCTCCGCGCCCTGATGGCCGTCAAGGAACACCTGCGGGAGACCCCCGACCAGGGAATCGGCCACGGGCTGCTCCACCACCTGGACGACCCGGCCGGACCCTCCCGCACCCCCGAGGTCGTGCTCAACTACCTCGGCCGCTTCCCCGGGCCCGACGGCACGGCCGGCGACACCGAACCGGCCGCCTGGTCGCCCGCCCCGGAGGCGCTCCCCGCCCTGCGCCCGGGCCGCAACACCCCTCCCGTGCTCTTCCCGCTGGAGATCATCTCCTCCACCGTGGACGGCCCGGACGGACCGAGGCTCGCCACCCGGTGGACGTATGCCACCGGCATCCTCGACGCCCAGGAAACCGAACGCCTGCTGGACCTGTGGTGCGAGGCGCTGAAGACCCTCGCCGACGCACCGTCCGACCCCGTCCACACCCCGTCCGACTTCCCCCTCGTCCGACTGGACCAGCGACAGGTCGACGCGCTCCAGGCGCGGTCGCCCGCGATCGGCGACGTCTGGCCGCTCACCCCGCTCCAGGAAGGGCTGTACGCCCTCACCCATCTCGCGGGCGACGACATCGACGTCTACACCATGCAGCTCGTCCTGCGCCTGGCCGGCGACCTCGACCCGGCCGCCCTGCACCGCGCCGCGGCCGCCCTGCTCGACCGCAACCCTGCTCTGCGCACCGCTTTCGTCAGCGCGGGGAGCCGTCCCGTACAGATCGTGCTCGACGACGTGGTCCCCGACTGGTCCGAGAACGACCTGCGGCCCGAGCCCGCCGACGCCCGCGAGGAGAGGCTGCGGGCCCTCGCCGAGGACGATCGCACCCGGCCCTTCGACCTCACCGCGCCGCCGCTGCTGCGCCTGCGGCTGGTGCGCACCGGGGAGCGGGAACACGCCCTGCTGGTCACCAACCACCACGCGATCCTCGACGGCTGGTCGGTGCCGGTCCTGATCCAGGAACTGCTGTCGCTGTACGCCTCCCTCACCGGCCCCGCCGCACCCCCGGCCCGGCGCCGGTCGTTCAGGGACTTCCTGGCCTGGCGCTCCGCCCAGGACGAGCGGGCTGCCCAGGACGCCTGGCGCTCCGCCCTGGACGGGATCACGGAGCCGACGCTCATCGCACCCGCCGACCCCGGCAGGCGCCCCGCCCTCTCCGACCGGATCCCGCACCGGCTCGACGCGACCCTGCGCGAACGGCTCCAGACGCTCGCCAGGAGCGCCGACGTCACCCTCAACACGGTGATCCAGTTCGCCTGGGGCCTGCTGCTCGCCCGCCACACCGGGCGCGAGGACATCGTCTTCGGGGCCACCGTCTCCGGACGGCCGCCGGAGATCGAGGACGTCGAGACCATGACCGGCCTCTTCATCAACACCCTCCCGGTCCGGGTCGACCTGCGTGCGGGCGGCACCGTACGCCAGGCCCTGGCGCGGCTCCAGGCCGAGCAGGCGAAGCTCTCCGCCCACCAGCACCTGGGCCTGGCCGACATCCAACGGAGCGCCGGAGCGGGCGAACTCTTCGACACCCTGCTGGTGTTCGAGAACTACTTCGTCGACGGGGAGGGACTGCGCCGCGCCGAGCGGTCCGGGGAACTCACCGTCACCGGCAGCGAACACACCGACGCCACCCACTACCCGCTGACCCTCGCCGTCGTCCCCGGCGGACACCTCACCCTCGAATACCGCCCCGACCTCTTCGGGCCGGAGCAGGCGGCCGCCCTGATGGGCCGGCTCACCCACCTGCTCGCCGAGGTCGGCAGCCGCCCCGACACCCGCGTCCACCGCCTCCAGGCCCTCGCACCCCTTGAGCGCCGCCGCATCCTCGACGACTGGAACCCCGCACCCCGGCCCCACCCGGAGCAGACCCTGCCCGGCCTCTTCGCGGAGGCGGCCGCCGTCGACCCCGGGGCCCCGGCCCTGGTCTGCGGCGACCGGGTCCTGAGCTTCCACGACGTCACCGAGCGCGCCGCCCGCCTCGCCCACGAGCTGATCGCCCGGGGCGTCGGGCCCGAGGACCTCGTGGCGCTGATGCTGCCGCGCACCGAGGAGATGCTCATCAGCATCCTGGCCGTGCACCAGGCCGGAGCCGCCTACCTGCCGCTGGACCCCGACTACCCGGCCGAACGCCTGACGTTCATGCTGGCCGACGCCTCACCCGCCGTCTTGCTCACCACCACCGCCCTCGCCGACCGCACCCGGCACCCGGCCACCGTGCTGCTCGACGCCCCCGGGACGCGGGCGGCGCTCGCCGCCCGGTCCGGCCGGCCGCCCACCGACGCCGACCGGTCGCGCCCGCTGCGGCCGGAGAACCCGGCCTACCTCATCTACACGTCCGGCTCCACCGGCGTCCCCAAGGGGGTCGTGATCACCCACCGGGGCGTCGTCAACCTCTTCCACAGCCACCGCCGTGCCCTGTACGAGCCGGTCGTCGAGAGCACCGGTCGCTCCCGTCTGCACGTGGGGCACTCTTGGTCGTTCTCCTTCGACGCCTCCTGGCAGCCCCAGTTGTGGATGTTCCACGGCCACTGCGTCCATGTCCTGGCCGAGGACATCCAGCGCGACCCGGACCGGCTGCACCGCTATCTGCGGGACCACGCCATCGACTTCATCGAGGTCGCCCCCACCGTGCTCGCCCAGTTGGAGCAGGCCGGACTGACCGAGGGCGGCACCTGCCCGCTGCCGCTGCTCGGCGTCGGCGGCGAGGCCGTCCCCGACAGCCAGTGGGCGCGGCTGCGGGAGCTGCCCGGCACCGACGTGGTCAACCTGTACGGCCCCACCGAAGGCACCGTGGACGCGATGGTCGCCCATGTCCGCGACAGCGAGAGCCAGTTGATCGGGCGGCCGGTGGACAACGCGCGGATCCACCTGCTGGACGCGGGCCTGCGGCCCGTGCCGCCGGGGGTGCCGGGGGAGATGTATCTGGCCGGGGCCGGGCTGGCCCGGGGCTATCGGGGCCGGGCGGCGCTCACCTCGGAACGCTTCGTCGCCGACCCGTTCGCCGCCGACGGCAGCCGGCTCTACCGGACGGGGGACCTGGCGCGCTGGACGGAGGACGGGGCGGTGGAGTTCCTCGGCCGGGTCGACGACCAGGTGAAGATCCGGGGCTTCCGGATCGAGCCGGGCGAGATCGAGACGGCCGCCGCCGCCCACCCGGACCTCGCCCGGGTGGTCGTCGTCGCGCGGGAGGACGACGGGGTGCGCCGCCTGGTCGCGTACGGGGTGCCCCGCCCCGGTACCGCCCCCGACCCGGTCGCGCTGCGGGCCTGGCTGGCCGAGAGGCTGCCCGGCCACCTCGTCCCGGCTGCGGTCGTGCTGCTGGAGGCGCTGCCGGTCACCGCCAACGCCAAGCTGGACCGGGGCCGGCTGCCCGCCCCCGACTTCGGCGCCGCGGTCGGCGGTCGGGAGCCGGTGGGGGAGCGGGAGAGCGCGGTGTGCGCCGCCATGGCCCAGGTGCTCGCCCTGCCCCGGATCGGCGCCGACGACGACTTCTTCGCCCTCGGCGGCGACAGCATCGTCACGGTGCGCCTTGCCGGGCTCCTGCGGGCCGGGGGCTGGGCGGCGGCTCCCCGGGACGTCTTCCGGCACCGCACCGCGGCCGGCCTCGCCGCCGGACTGCGGCGGCAGGACGCGCGTGCCGGTGGCTGAACGGCCGCACCACGCACGAAGGCCCGTCGGAGGCACACGCCGCCGACGGGCCGAGAGGTCCCGCGGACCGCTACATCTTCTTGAGCATGCCCTCGATCTCGTCGACCGTGGCGATCGCGAAACTGTAGTTGGCCATCACGAAGTGCCGCGAGGGGAAAGCCCGCCCGGCCTTGACCGCGGGAACGCCCTTCCACAGTTTGTGGTCCAGCAACTGCTGGGTCGTGGGCGTGGCTCTGCCGTCGGCCTGCACCGAGTAGATCAGCGCGTCGCAGTCCTTGAGGACGTCCATCTCCTCGTAGCTCTTCGGCACGAAGCCCGCCTCCTTCTCGGGCAGCCCCGCCCCGATCTTCAGACCGACATCGCGCATCACGGTGACCAGCGGCGTCCCCAGGAAGAACTTGCCGTTCGGGCCGCCGCTCAGCGGGGCCCACGTGGTGGTCTCGATCTGCTTCCGGTAGGCGGTCTTCACCTCCGTGATCCGGCGTTCGTACTCCTTCTTCTTCTCGGTCAGCCGGCTCTCCCGGTTGACCGCCTTCGCCAGCTTGGCGATCTGCTCGTTCCAGAACGCCCCGCTGGTGTGCCAGTCGTAGAACGCCACCGGAGCGATGGTCCTGAGCGGGGCCGACTTCTCCTTGTAGAACTGATCGATAATCAGATCGGGCTGGAGAGCGGCTATGGCCTGGGAGTTGGGCGTGCCCGAGGCGCCGATCGTGTCGACGTCCTTGAGCTGCTCGTACACATCCTCGGGCAGCAGTTGGGGGTTGGCCGCCCCGTCGGGGACGCCGACCGGGACCAGGCCGAGATCGAGGAGCATCAGGGCGTCGTAGTTCTCCAGAACCACCACCCGCTCGGGCTTTTGCGGGACCTTCACGGTCCCGTTGTCCGTCTCCAGGCTGCGCGTCGCCGCACCGGTCGACTCCTTGGAGTCGCCGCCCGAGGCCGTGTCGTCGGACTCGCTCACGCCACAGGCCGTCAGCCCTAACGCCGCCGCGGCACCCGTGAGTCCACCGAGGACGCGCCTGCGCTCCACCGGACCGGACAAGTTACGTGAACGTGCCATGTTCACTCCTTCGTTCAGAAACAGAGAGATCTTCCGGCCGCATCAGGACGCCGCCAGAAGTAAGGTATGCCTAACCTATCGCTTCCGGGCAGGATTCAGGGAGCCGACCATCCCGAACAGCAGCGAGGAGTCCGCACGCCATGAGCACGGTCGCGACCGACACCAGACGAAACCGCAGGCCAGGGCGCATACATGTGACCACCGTGCGCAGATCGCACCGCATCACCCCCGGTATGGTCCGCCTCACCCTGGGAGGTGATGATCTGTCAGAGTTCGTCAGCAACGGGAGCGATCAGCATGTCGCCCTCTACTTCTACGAGCCCGGTGTCGAACTGCCGCGACCCTTCACCACCGAGGCCGCCCGGGCCCTGCTGCCCACCGCCAAGCCGCGCCTGCGCCGCTACACCATCCGTGACCACCGCCCCGAACTCCACGAGGTCGACATGGACTTCGTGCTGCACGGGCCCGACCAGCTCGCCTCCGGATGGGCCGAGCGAGTCCGGCCGGGCGACGAGGTGATCTGGTTCGGCCCGAGCCCCGCCTACCCGGTGGCCCCCGTCACCGACTGGACCCTCCTCCTGGGCGACGAGACGGCCCTGCCCGCCATCGGCGCGATCCTGGAAGAACTGCCCCCGGGCCACCGCGTCCTGGCCGCCGTCGAGGTCTCCGACCGGGCCGAGGAGCAGCCCCTCTCCACCCGGGCCGACGCCACCGTCACCTGGCTCCACCGCCACGGCCGCGCCCACGGCGAACTCCTGCGCGAACACGCCACCATCCTCCCGCTCCCTCACGGCCGGGGGCGCGTGTGGGGCGGCGCGGAGCGCGGTGCCATGCGGGACCTGCGCCACCACTTCGTCCACGTCCGCGGGCTGGACCGCGCCGACACCCACCTGACCGCCTACTGGACCCAGGGCGAAACCCAGGACAGCGAGGTCTGACCCCCACCATGCCTTCCGCATCCCTCAACGGACTCGACCTCGTCTACGACGACACGGGCGGCGACGGAGAGCCCGTGCTGCTCGTCAACGGCACCGGCGCCACTCGCACCGCCTGGCGTGCCCACCAGACGCCCGCCCTTCTCGCCGCGGGCTACCGGGTCATCGCCCCGGACAACCGAGGTATTCCGCCGAACGCCTTACCGCCCGGCGGTATCACCCTGGAGACCATGACCGCGGACCTGGCCGCGCTGATCGAGCACCTCGCCCTCCCACCCTGCCGCGTCGTCGGCTTCTCCCTCGGCGCGTCGATCGTCGGCGAACTCCTCCTCACCCGGCCCGAACTCGTGAGCCAGGCCGTGCTGATGGCCGGCCGCGCCCGCGTCAACACCTTCGGCGGCGCCGTCACCCGCGCCGCCGCCGACCTGTACGACAGCGGGACTCCCGTCCCCGCCTCGCACCGGGCCGTCTTCCAGGCCCTGTGCTACCTGTCGCCCCACACCCTGCGCGACCCCGCCGCCGTACAGGACTGGCTGGACGTCTTCGCCTACGCCGAAGGAGCGACGGGCCCCGGCGTCCGCGCCCAGTACGAGGTGATGGCCGACGTCGACCAACTGCCCCGGTACGCGGGGCTCGACATGCCGCTCCTGTGCATCGGCTTCGCCGACGACGTCATGATCCCGGCGGCGGCATCCCGGGAGATCGCCGACACCGTCCCCGGAGCCCGTTACACCGAGCTCGAACGCTGCGGCCACTACGGTCATCTCGAACGCCCCGCGGAGGTCAACGCCGCCATGCTCGACTTCTTCGCCCGCCGCCGCCCCGCCGCCGTCCCCGATCGGGCCGCACCCGCGCCCGTATCCGTATCCGCATCCGCATCCGGACGGGGTGCCGCGTGAACGCCATGGCCGAGCGACCGGGCCCGTACGAGCCCAGCGCCCGCGACGGGCTGAGACTCCTCGCGGGCTGCCTCCGGGACCGCCCCTCCCTCGCCGTCCTCGCCGTCCTCGGCGGACTCGTCTACCAGCTCGCCCTGATCGCCCTGCCCTGGTTCATCGAACGCGCCGTCGACCAGGGAATCGTCCACGAGGACCGCTCCGCCCTGGTCCGCTGGGCCCTGGTCATCGTGGGCGCCGGCATCCTCGCCGCCCTCGCGGAAATGGTCCTCGGCTGGTACTCCACCCTCCTCGCCACCACCCAGGGCAACCGCCTCTACACCGCCCTGGCGGACCGCGTCTCACGCCTCGACACCCGGACCCTCGCCCGCTACGGGGAGGGCGACCTCGGCATGCGCGGCACCCGCGACGTGGACCTGGTCCGGAGCTGGCTCTCCGGCGTCGCCTCCTTCCTCACGGGCGTCACCGGCTTCGCCGTCATGATCGTCGCGATCATGCGGCTGGACCCGCTCCTCGCCCTGATCTGCCTCCTGTGCGTACCGCCCCTGGTGTGGATCAACACCTACTGGTTCCCCAAGCGGTTCGGCGCGGCCAACACCGCACTCTCCGCCGCCCACGGCAGCCGCGCCGACGCCGTCGAGGAACTGCTCTCCGCCAGCGCCGCCGTACGCGGACTCGGCGGCGAACCCGCCCTGGTGCGACGCCACCACGAGCGCAGCGCCGCGGTCACCGAACACACCCTGATCACCGGCCGCGTCTCCGCCGGATGGGCCGCCCTCTCGCCCTTCGTGCCCGCCCTCGCCATCGGCGCCGGTCTCGGCCTCGGCGGCATCGCCGTACTGCGCGGCACCATGTCCGTCGGCGGCATCGTCGCCTTCACCAGCTGGATGAGCATGCTCGTCCTGTGGGTCGGCGTCATCACCCTGCGGATCAGCCAGCTCAGCCAGGCCACCACCGCGGCCCGCCGCCTCCAGGACGTCCTGCTGCCGCACCCCACGGACCGGGCCCCGGGAACGGCGCCGCTGCCTAAAACCGGCGACCTCACCGCCGAGGGCGTCGGCCACAGCGTCGACGGACACCTGATCCTGGCCCCGGTCGACCTCACCGTGCGCCCCGGCGAACTGGTCGCCGTGACCGGCCCCACCGGCTCCGGCAAGACGACGCTCCTGAGGATCCTCGCCGGACTCCTCCCGCCCGGCACCGGCACCGTGCGCTTCGGCGGCCGTCCGCTGGAGGAGGCCGACACCGCCGAGGTCCACGCACGGCTCGGCTACGTACCCCAGCGCCCCGTCACCGTCAGCGGAACCCTCGCCGACAACCTCCGCCTCGGCTCCGCCCACACGGACGACGAACTGCGGCGCGCCTGCCGTACGGCCGCCCTCGACGACTACCTCGACGCGGCCCCCGACGGACTGGACACCCCCGTTGGCGAACGCGGCAGCACCCTCTCCGGAGGCCAGCTCCAACGCCTGGCCCTCGCCCGGGCCGTCCTGCGCAAGCCCCCCGTCCTCCTCCTCGACGACATCACCTCCGCGATCGACACGACCACCGAACGCACCCTGCTGGCCCGGCTCCGCGACTGGTCGGGCGAGACCGCGATCGTCTGCGCCACCCACCGCGGCGGCTTCCTCGACGCTGCCGACCGCACCCTGATCCTCGCCCCGGCCAAGGCGGCCGCCCCCGACGACACGGAAGAGCGGGTGACCACCGGTGGCTGAGCACCAGCGCCTGACCGCGACCCCCGACCAGCGCCGCGTGCTGCGCAGGGCCTGGCCCCACATGCGGCCCGAGCGCCGGGGCATCACCCTCGCGCTGCTCGCCGGCGCCGCGGCGACCGCCACCACCGTCGCCGTGCCCGCCGTCATCGGCGCGGGCGTCGACCAGATCCTCCAACGCGACCGTTCCGGCCTCTTCATCGCCGTCGCCGCCCTCACCGTGCTGGCGCTCCTGCGGCTGGTCCTGTTCCGCCAGTCCGAACTGCTGCTCATCGCCGTGGGCGAACGCGTCGTCCGCGCCCTGCGTGAACTCGCCGTCACCCGGCTCTCCCGGGCGCCGCTCCGCTTCCTCGAAGGGCACCCCTCGGGCGACCTGCTCCGACGCACCACCACCGAGATCGCGGACCTCGCCAACTTCGTCCGCGGCCAGCTGCCCGACGTCCTCACCGTCGGCGCCTACCTCCTCTTCACGACCGTGCTGCTGCTCAGCTACTCGCCGCTGCTCACCCTCGCGCTGGCCCTCGTGTTCGTCCCCGCCATCGTCTGCGTCCTGCGGCTGTTCAAGAAGGCCGCCAACCCGGCCTTCGCCGCCGAGGCCGCCGCCGCCGGCACCGTCGCCACGACCTACCGCGAGCTGGTGCAGTCCCGCGAGATGCTCCAGACGGGCGGTGGCATCGGCTTCTGGCGCGAGCGTTTCCTCGCGGACAACGAACGGCGCTACCGCGCTGCCCGGCGCAGCCAGCGCAGCCTGTTCCTGATCAGCCTCGCCCGTATCGTCCAGAGCCTCACGACGGCCGTGCTCCTGCTGGTCGGCGGCTGGCTCGCCGCCCGGGGCTCCATCAGCGTCGGCACGGTCGTCGTGTTCATCCTCGCCACCCGCCAGCTCTTCGACTCCGCCACCCAGGCGTCCAACCTGGTCGGACAGGTGCAGATCTCCCTCGTCGGCCTCGCCCGGCTGCTCGACCTGCTCACCACCACGGCCCCCCGCGCGGGGGGCCACGCGCCCCGCCCGGCACCCGACGACGCCGGAGAGGGCGGCCCGGTCACCGCCGAACGCGGCGTCCTGGAGATCGAGGACCTCCGTTACTCCTACGTGGCGGGCACCGAGGTCCTGGGAGGCATCTCCGTACGGGTGGAAGCCGGTGAACGGGTCGGCCTCGTCGGCCCCACAGGCTCCGGCAAGACGACCCTCGCCAAACTGATGACCGGTCTCTACGCACCGGACAGCGGCACCGTCCGCTACGACGGCCATGACCTCGCCGCTCTCGCCCCCGCCGAACTCCGCCGCCGCATCGTCCTGATCCCGCAGCGCGTCCACATGATCGAGGGAACCCTGCTCGACAACCTCCGGCTGGTGCCGGGCGACCCCGACCAGCGGAGCATCACCGGGGCCGTCGAACGCCTGGGCCTCGCCGACTGGATCAGCTCGCTCGACGAAGGCCTGCACACCGACCTCGGACGCGGCACGGGCCGGCTCTCCGCCGGTGAACTCCAACTGATCGGCCTGGTCCGCGCGGCCCTCCTGGACCCGGCGGTCCTCGTCCTCGACGAGGCCACCGCCGACATCGACCCCGATACGGCGCGCACCCTGGAAACCGCGATCGACACCCTGCGCGCGGACCGCACCCTCATCGTCATCGCCCACCGCGAAGCGACCATCAAACGGCTTCCCCGCATCATCCGGCTCGACGAGAACGTCCTGCTCGCCCACAACTGAGCCCGCTACCGGCGGCCCCGCACACCTGGGTGCGGGGCCGCCTCCGTACCCACCGGACACCCCCTAGGCTGCGACCCTGTACCGGCACCGACCCAGGAGCGCACCCGCATGCACGACCCCGTCCCCGCACTCCCCTTCCCCGACGCCCTCCGCCCCGAGGCGCCCCCCGCGCCGCATCCGCTGCTCGCCCCGGTGACCGGGTACATCGGCACCTGGCGGGGCACGGGCCGCGGCGGATACCCGACGCTGGAGGCGGACTTCACCTACGCGCAGGAGGTCACCTTCAGCCACGACGGACGGCCCTTCCTCGCGTACGAGGCCCGAGCCTGGCTGCTCGACGCGGACGGGCAACCGCTGCGGCCGTCCGCCCGCGAGACCGGCTGGTGGCGCCTGCAGCCGGACGGGCGGGTGGAGGCCCTGATCACCCAGCCCACCGGCATCGCGGAGATCTCGGTCGGCCATGCCCGCGACGGCGCCGTGGACCTCACCACCGAGCGGGTGTCCCTCGCCCCGACGGCCAAGGAGGTCGACGCCACCCGCCGCCGCTACACCCTGACGGATCCGGACACACTCGACTTCGTCCACGACCTCGCCGCGGTCGGTCGGCCGCTCCAGCACCACCTGGCTGCGCGGCTCCGCCGGGAAGTCTCTGGCCAGGGCATTTAGGGCCTCTCGTTGCCGGAGTGTGACCAAGGACGTGCATGGAGGAGGGCCCATGGGGCAGGTGGACGGGAAGCCAGGAGAACAGGAGCACCTTCTCGATGTCCCTTCCCTCGTACCCGGATTCCCCGTACCCGGGGCAGCCCGCCGCCGACCACGACCCCTACGGCGGCCAGGCGCCCGCACGGACGAACGGCTTCGCGGTCGCCGCGCTGGTACTCGGCCTCATCGCCTGCCTGTTCTTCTGGACCGTGGTGGGCGGGCTGCTGCTCGGTCTGCTCGCCGTCGTCTTCGGGATCATCGCCGCGCTCCGTACCCGCCAGGGCCGCGCGCCACGCCGGGTGATGGCGATAGTCGGCGCCGCCTTCGGGGCGCTCGGGCTCATCGGTTCCGTGATCGTCCTCGTGGTGGCCGTCTCCGTGTTCGACTCCCAGGAGTTCAAGAACCTGGAGGACTGCATGAACCGGGCCAACGGCACGGCGGCCGAGGACCGGTGCGCGGAGGACTTCGTCGACGAGCTGACCAACTGACGAATCCGCACACCTGTTCCTGCCCGACCGGCGGCGCGCCGCCGGTTGCACCCGCACCGGGTGTTTGCCACGGTGTCCCTGGGTAGGCGGCCCGGTGATCGCCGGACCTCACCGCCCGGTGGACCGCCCGCAAGGGAAGTCAGAACAGAGAGAAGGAGGGTTCGATGTCATCGAAGCGACGTCGTAAGAAGAAGGCCCGCCGCAAGAACGCCGCGAACCACGGCAGGCGTCCGCAGAGCTGAGGCGACGCCGCGGCCCCACCGGGCGGAGGAGCCCGGTGGGGCCGCGGCGGTTTCCGTGGGCCGGGGGAGGGCCGTGGGGAACTCGGGTCCTCATGCTGATGCCCGATGCGGGCCGGGTTCACACCCCCAGCGGGGCCGTGGGATCCGTTCCCGCCCTGGCGCAGACCGACGCGGCCGTCCCGGCCGCGTACTCCAGCATCGCCTTCGTCCGCCCGGCGGACAGCGCCGGATCCCAGCCCGCCTCCGCTCCCAGCCAGGTCAGCATCCCCGCCATGAACGCGTCACCCGCGCCGATGGTGTTCACCACCCGCACCGGCAGGGCCGGGACGGAGACCTCCGGGGCGTCGTGGACGTACGCGGTGGCGCCCTCCGGCCCCCGGGTCATCACCACCAGCCGCCCCTCCCCGGCGAGCGCCCGGCAGCTGGCCTCCGGGGCCGCGTCCGGCCACAGGCGCGCCAGATCCTCGTCGCTCGCCTTCACGACCCGGGCCAGAGAGCACAGCTCGCGAAGCCTGGCGAGGCTCCGCACGGGGTCCAGGGTGCGGTCCTCACGCACATTGGGGTCCACCACGAGCAGCCCCGCGCCGGCTGCCGCCCGCGCGGTGGCGGCCACGACACCGGCCGCCGGTTCCACGACCGCGGCTAGCCCGCCCACGTACACCGCGCCGAAACGCGCCGCCTCCACCGTCCGGTCGGGCAGCTCGAAGGTCGCCGTGTCAGCGAGGTGGAAGCGGTAGATGTTCCCGTGCTCGCCCGGGTCGGCCACCGCGAGCGCCGTCGGCAGCGATGACCGGCCGCTCAGTGAGAGATCGACGCCCGCACCGGTCAGCCATGCCTCGATGCTCCGGGCGAAGGCGTCGTCGCCGAGCCCGCCGACGAAGGACGGCCGCCCGCCGAGGCGGGCCAGGCCCACCGCGACGTTGGCGGGCGCGCCGCCCGGCTGGGCCGCCCGGACCCCGGCGTCACCATCGGCCGGCACCAGATCCACCAGCGCCTCGCCGAGCACGAGGACGGAACCGGGATCCGCGGCGGGCGAAGTCACAAAATCCGTCACGGCTCCACCACGATCTTGCGGCCGATCCCCGCTTGGAAGCGCTCGATCGCCTGCGGATACTGCTCCAGCGGCAGCCGGTCACTGATGAACACCGACGCGTCCAGCACCCCGCTCGCGAAGAGCGCCGCGGCCCGCTCGTAACTGTGCAGGACCGCCATCGAACCGGTGATGGTGATCTCCTGGTTGTAGATCCTGTACGGCTCGATCACCGCGGTGGTGGCGTAGTCGGAGACCCCGAACTGGAGGAACGTGCCGCCCTTGGCGACCCTTCCCAGACCGTCCTGGATGGCGGCGGCGTTGCCGGTGGCGTCGATGACGACATCCCAGCCGCCCGGACGGTCCAGCTCGTCGGCTCCGGCCGCCGCGCCCGTGCAGCCCAGGGTCGTCGCGGTGGCCAGCCGCTGGGCGTTGACGTCCAGCATGTCCACCGACGCGGCGCCGGTGCGCTTGGCCAGCTCCAGCATCATCAGCCCCATGGTCCCGGAGCCGTAGATCAGCACCTGCGCCCCGAGATTGCCGCTCAGGACGTCGTAGCCCCGCACCGCGCAGGACAGCGGCTCGATCAGCGCCGCGTCCCGGACGTCGATGTGCTCCGGCAGGGTGACGCAGTTGGCGACGGGCGCCACCGCGAACTCGGCCGCGCCCCCGGGCACGGTCACTCCGATAGCCGCCCAGTTGTCGCAGAGGTTGCCCCGGCCCGAACGGCAGTAGCGGCACTCGTGGCAGTGGAGCGAGGGGTCCACGGCCACCTTGTCGCCGACGGACAGCTCGGTGACGTCCCTGCCGAGGCCGACGACCTCCCCGGCGAACTCGTGCCCGGGCACGATCGGCAGCGTCGGAGCGAACTCGCCCTGAAGGATGTGGAGATCGGTGCCGCACAGCCCGCACGACGCCACCCTGACCACCACGTCGCGGGGGCCGGGTGTGGGGTCCGGGACGGTGGTCACGGAGACCTTGCCGGGGGCTTCGACGATGGCTGCCCTCATTTGACTGCTCCCAGAGAGAGGCCCTGGACGAGTTTGTCCTGGGCGGCGTAGCCGGCGACGAGCACCGGCAGGGACACGACCACGGACGCCGCGCACAGCTGGGCGAGGAAGAGGCCCTGGCTGGTGACGAAGGTGGTCAGATGGACGGGTGCGGTCCCGGCGACGACGCCGGTCAGCACCCGTGCGAACAACAGCTCGTTCCAGCTGAAGATGAAGCAGATCAGGGCGGTCGCGGCGATGCCGGGACCGGCGACCGGGGCGACGACACGGCGCAGCACCGTCGGCAGCCGGGCACCGTCGACCTGCGCCGCCTCGATGATGGAGACGGGGACGTCCGCGAGGAAGGACTGCATCATCCACACCGCGATCGGCAGGTTCATCGAGGTGTAGAGGAGGACCAGCAGCCAGATGTTGTCCAGCAGCCCCGTGTTCTTCGCGAACAGGTACACCGGCAGCAGCCCGGCGACGACGGGAAGCATCTTGGTGGACAGGAAGAAGAACATCACGTCCGTCCACTTGCGTACCCGCCGGATGGACAGCGCGTACGCGGCCGGAAGCGCGAGCAGCAGCACCAGCACGGTCGAGAAGAACGAGGCCGCGAGCGAGTTGACCAGCGGGGGCCACGGCGTCGGGCCGCCTCCGCCGCCGAAGAAGGTGCGGTAGCCGTCCAGCGTCAGCGCGGCGGCGATCGACGGCGGGTTGGTCGCGGCGTCGGCCTCCGCGTGGAAGGACGTCAGCACCATCCACAGGGCGGGCAGACAGAAGCCGATCCCCACGACCCAGGCGGCCACGCCCAGGGCGGCGGAGCGCCGGCGGGCCCTCCGCGTAGCGGCGTTGACGGACGCGGATGCGGATGCGGATGTCGCGGTCGAGGCGCTCATGCGCGGCTCGCCTCCTCACGGAAGAGGGAGGAGACCGTCCGGAGCGCGAAGGTGGCGATGACGATCGTGCCGATCACCACGACCACGCCCGCCGCCGACGCCAGCCCGTACTCATGGGCCCGGTAGAAGGTCTCGTAGACGGTGTACGGGAGGTTGGCGGTGCCGAGACCGCCGGAGGTGATCGTGAACACCGCGTCGAAGTTCTGCACGATGTACACCGAGCCGAGCAGGATGCCGAGTTCGAGATACCGGCGCAGATGCGGCAGCGTCAGATAGCGGAACATCTGCCAGGGGCCGGCCCCGTCCAGCCGCGCGGCCTCCATGATCTCGGCCGGTCGGCTCTGCAGCCCGGCCAGGAGGATCAGCATCATGAACGGCGTCCACTGCCACACGAGCGATGCCTCGATGGCGATCAGCGGCATCTGGGACGTCCACTCGGGCTGCGCGACGCTCTCGATGCCGAACAGCTCGCCGAACCAGGTGAGCGCCCCGTTGAACAGCCCGTACTCGGGGTTGTAGAGCGCGTGCTTCCACAGCAGCGCGGCGGAGACCGGCACCAGCAGGAACGGGGTGATCAGCAGGGTGCGCACGAACCCCCGGCCGAAGAAGGCGCGGTCCAGCAGCAGGGCGAAGAGGAGCCCCAGCACGACGCTGACGATCACCACGGACGCGGTGAGGACGACGGTCGTCACGACCGACTCGCGCAGCGCCTCGTCGGTGAAGACGGAAGCGTAGTTGGAGAGCCCGGTGAAGTGGCGCTTCTCCGGCTTGAGGGAGTTCCAGTCGAAGAGCGAGATCACCAGGGTCGCCACGAAGGGCAGTTGGGTGACGGCGATCAGGAAGACCAGGGCCGGGAGCAGGGGGGCGCGGGTCGCCCAGGCACGCCGCCGACCACCACCGCCCGGCTTCTTCGCCGGGGCGGGCCGGGACGTGGTCTCTCTGGTTGCGGTGACGGTCATCGGTACTCCTCCGCGACCTTCTCGGCCAGCTTCTGGGAGGCGGCGAGCGCGGCGTCCACCGACTGGCGGCCCGCGATGGCGGCGCTGATCTCCTGCGCCACCCGGGTGCCCAGGTCGGTGAACTCCGGTACGCCGACGAACTGGATGCCCGCCGTCGGACGCGGCTGGGTGCCCGGATTCCTCGGGTCGGCCTCGGAGATGGCCCGCTCGGTGACGTCCGCGAACGCGCCCGCCTCCGCCCGGTAGTCGGGGTTGGCATAGGTGGAGGCCCGTTTGCCGGCGGGCACGTTGGACCAGCCGCTGGTGGCCCCGACGAGCTCCTCGTACTCCTTGCCGGAGGCCCAGGACACGAACTTCCAGGCGTCGTCCGCCTTCGCGGAGGCCTTCTGCAGACCCCAGGCCCAGGTGTAGAGCCAGCCCGAGCTCCTGGTCTGCTCCACCGGGGCGGGGACGTACCCGATCTTCCCCTTCACCGGGGAGCCCTTCGCCTCCAGGGACCCGGCGCCCGCCGTGGCGTCGTACCACATGGCGGTCTTGCCCTGGGTCATGTTGTTCAGGCACTCGGCGTAGCCGGACTGCGGGGCGCCCAGCTCTCCGTGCTCGCGCACGAGATCGACGTAGAACTGCGTCGCCTTCTTGAACTCCGGTGCGGTCAGGCGCGGTTCCCAGTCCTCGGTGAACCAGGTGCCGCCCATCGTGTTGACGACGGTGGTGAGCGGGGCGATGACCTCGCCCCAGCCCGGCAGCCCGCGCAGACAGATGCCCTTCATCCCGCGCTCCGCCCCGTCCGTCCGCTCGGCGAGCTTCGCCACCTGCTGCCAGGTCGGCTTGTCGGGCATCGTGAGGCCCTGCTCCTCGAAGACGTCCTTGCGGTACATGAGGAAGGACGACTCGCCGTAGAAGGGCTGGGCGTAGAGCTTGCCGTCCTCGGCGGTCAGCGATTCCCGCAGGGGCCGGAGGATGTCCTTCTGGTCGAAGGCCGTGTCGGCCTTCGCGTAGTCGTCGAGGGGGTGCAGCCAGCCGTTCTTCGCGAAGAACGGCAGCTCGAAGTTGCTGATGGTGGCGACGTCGTACTGACCGGCCTGGTTGGAGAAGTCCTGGCTGATCTTGTCGCGTACGTCGTTCTCGGGCAGCACCGTGAAGTGGACCTTGATCCCGGTCTCCTGCGTGAAGTGCTTCGCGGTGAGCTTCTGCAGTTCGACCATCTGCGGGTTGTTCACCATCAGTACGTTCAGCGCGTCGCCGCCCCCGAAGGAGGTCCCGCCGGCTCCGGCGCAGCCGGTGGCGAGCAGGGCCAGTGCGACGGTCGCGGCACCGGCCCGACCGCGTGCGCGTGGTCGGCTGCGGCGTCCTGGATGGGGCATGGGGGCTCCTGATCAGTCGTAGCGGCTGGGTGATCGGGTCGTTGAGGGCATGGCGGACCGGGCCCCGGCGGTGAGGGCGGCGCGGTGACGCGGGTGCGGGTGCGGGAGCCGTGCGGTTGGGCGCTCGGACGATGCCGGTCGGTCGGTGCGGTCGATGGGTCTGGTCGGGCGGGTCGGGCGGGTCTGGTCGGGCTGGGCCGGTCAGACGCGGATGACCTGGGGCCCCAGCAGGGAGTAGCGCTGGGCCTCGGCCGAGGAGAGCCCCGCGTCGGTGACGATCGCCTCAAAATCACCGACCCCGGCGAACCGGCAGAAGCTCACCGCCCCGAACTTGCTGTGGATCCCGGCGAAGATCCTGCGCCGGGAGCTGCGCAGGGCCTGCGCCTTCACCTCGGCGACGGCGGGATCCGGGGTGGTGAGGCCGTACTCGCGGGAGATGCCGTTGGCCCCGAGATACGCGAGGTCGATGACGAAGTCCGCGAGCATCCGGGAGGCCCAGTGGTCGACGGTCGCCATCGTCGAGCCGCGCACCCTGCCGCCCAGCAGGAGAACCGAGGTCCTCTCGGCCCCGGCGAGGGAGGTGGCGACGGCCAGGGAAGCGGTGACCACGGTCAGCGGCCGGTCCTGGGGAAGCGCCTCGGCGACGAGCTGCGGGGTGAAGCCCTCGTCGACGAAGACCGTCTCGGCGTCGCCGAGGAGATCGGCGGCGGCGGTCGCGATCCGCGACTTCTGCGGAACGTTGCGCGTGGTGCGGACGGCGAGCGTGGTCTCGAAGCCGGCCGACTCCACCGGGTAGGCACCGCCGTGGGTACGGCGGACGAGTCCGTGCTCCTCCAGCACGTGCAGATCGCGGCGGACGGTCTCCTTGGCGACCTTGAACAGGTCCGCGAGGGCGTTCACCCCGACCGACCCCTCCCGTCGGGCCGTGTCCAGAATTCCCCGACGGCGTTCCTCGGTGTCCACGGCGCACTTCCCTGGTCGCTGCTGGGCCCGTTGCGGGCGGAGCCCGCTTGTCCGTTCGGGCTCGTGTGTCGTTTGTACAAGCAGTCCCGGGGCGACTACCAGCCGCTTCACCAGATCCCCTCAGCCCGATCGTGCCCGTGTTCCCTGGAGCGACCGTGCTGGTCACGTCGACGACGGCCGCCGGTGCGGTCGTCGGAGCCGCCCGCTTTCCCGTGATCGCCGCCCGGATGGCGCCCGAAGTGCGGAGCCCCGGCGTCCGCGGTGCCCGGACGGGGCACGCGAAGGCCGGGGCAAGGGGGCGCGGGAACACCGGAGCGAGGGCGCGGGAAGGAAGGCGGGAAGGAAGGGGCGCGGGCAGAAGCCGAACAGCTCAGGCCAATCGGGCCGATAGGGTCGCTCAGGCCAATCGGGTCGCTCAGGCCAATCGGGTCGCTCGGGTCGCTCGGGTCGCGTCAGCGGAGAACGGCGCTGCCCTCTCCCTCGCTGCGGTGGGGACGGGTCACCGCGCCCCTGCCGGGCGTCTCCGGATAGAACCGCGTGGCCCAGCGCCGGAACGGGCCGATCGGTCCGTCACCGGAAGCCAGCCGGGGCGGCTGCTGATACTGCTTGTGGTGCCAGATCGGGAAATCGGCGGCGGTGAATTCACAACTGGACCGGAAGACGGGGCGGTCCAGGAGCCGGGCCGCGGTACGGCTGACGATTCGGGCGAGCCCGGGCGGCAGCCGCCCAGGCTCGTCGAAGGCGATGCGGTTCAGCTGCCGGAACTGCATCCGATTCGGCCCGATGGCCGTCGGCATCACCATCGTGCACATCCGCAGCCCGAAGCGGGGCGTGTGGATGTCGGCGTGCAGGCAGCCGAGTCCATAGCCGTCCACCTTCACGTCGACGGTGAAGTCGCCCAGGAGCGGTGCCGACTCGTGGGCCCGCATGGCGACGTGGAACTTCGCGTCGTCGTAGGTCACGGGACCGTCGATCTCGGCCTTCGCCCAGCCGTGCAGGGTGGCGAAGTGCCCCAGGTCGACCGAGTTCTCGATGACCTCCTGGACGTTGCCGGCCAGTTCCCACGTGGCCGTACGCGCGGGCCTGTGCCCGATCTCGTGCCACTGCGGAACGAACCAGTCCGGATCCCGGCCGTCGTGGTGCCGCCAGACGAAGACGGCCCCGTTCGCCTCCTGGACGGGCAGCTGCGTCAGCGGGGACCGCGGCGGAGGCGTGCCGTACCCCGTGCGGACACAGGTGCCGTCGGGGCCGAACGAGAAGAAGTGGAAGGGGCACGTGAGATCCTCCCCCTCGACCTTCGCCAGACCGAGATGGGCTCCCAGGTGCGGGCAGTACGGGCGGACGGCGCGGAGCGTTCCCGTGCCGGTGCGGTACAGAACGACGTCGCGCCCCGCGAGCGGCCGGGTGAGCACGGTGCCCGGCCGCAGCTCGTGCGAGAAGGCCAGGGCGGCCCAACCGCTCGGATATGGCAGGGCGGGAGCTCCTGCCACATCGGCCGGTGTCGGACCCTCACTGATGGTGTGCCCGTACTCACGTGCCACTCCCACGACTCCCCCTCCACGATCGGTCGCACGGAGGCTGCCCAGAGCAGCCCCGGGACCCTCCCGACACGCCGCACGTCACCCGAACGGGATGAGAGGTGCGACATGTTGACGGGCCGGGGCCGTGCCCGTCAGAGCTCGTCGCCGAAGACCTCGGCCAGTTCGCGCCATGCGGCGCGCGGCAGGCCGCCGCCGCCCTCGTCGGCGGTGAGTACCTGCAACGCGACATGGTCCGCGCCGGCGTCGAGGTACTCCCGGGTCCGACGCCTCACCTGCTCGGCGTCGCCCAGCGCGAAGAGGGCGTCGAGAAGACGGACACTGCCGCCGCCGTCGAAGTCGCCTTCCGTGAACCCCAGGCGCAGCAGGTTGTCGGTGTAGTTGGGCAGCCGCAGATACATCCCCAGCATCGTCCGCGCGGTGGTGCGGGCCCGGTCGAGGTCGGTGTCCAGCACCACGGTCAGCTCCGGGGCGAGCAGCGCGTCGGGGCCGAGCGCCTCGCGGGCCTCCGCGGTGTGCTCGGTGGTGACGAGATAGGGGTGCGCCCCCAGCGACCGGTCGGCCGCGAGCTTCAGCATCTTCGGCCCGAGGGCCGCCAGGACCCGATGGCCGGAGCCCACGGACGGTTCGGCGGCGTCGAGTGCGTCGAGGTAGGAGACCATCGCGCTGTACGGCTTCGCGTACTGCGGCACCATCGGTCCGTGGCTGACGCCCAGACCGAGGACGAAGCGGCGGCGCGAGCCGGGATCGATCGCCGCCACCGCGGCCGCCGCCTCCTCGGCCGTGTGGTTCCAGATGCTCAGGATGCCGGTGGCAACCGTGATCGACCGGGTGGCCGCCACGACGGCGGCGGCGTCCTCGGGCGTCGGACTGCCCCCGATCCATACGCTGCCGTACCCCAGTCCTTCGAGCTCGGCGAGCGCCTCCGTGATCGCTTTCCCGCCCGCGTCGTCCACCCGCGAGGCGTGCAGGGCGCCGCTCCAGATCCCCACACGCCCGAATGTCCTGCCCGTCCCGAAAATCTCAGAAGTCATGGTGTGCTCAACAACAGCCCGGCCCAACTATTCCTTGCGCGACGGCGATTCACCCATCCGGATGAGCGGGGCACGCGAGGGGAGCACCCCCGGCGGGCGTAGGGAGCGTCGTCAGTCCTCCGGGACGTCCTTCATGAACACGACTCCGTCGATCCGATCCAGGTGCGCCGGGTCGAGCGGTGCGTAACCGAAGTACGGGGATGCGCGCCGGACGGAGCCCGTGGCGCCCAGGGCGTCGGCCAGCTCGGAGGCGTCCATCAGGCAGGACTCCTCCGGGAGCGCGTACAGGGCTCCTTCGAGGGTGTCCGGCGGCGGCACGTCGACCCCCTGGTGCCTCATCGTGCCGAAGGCGGTGGCCAGGAAGCCGTACGCCTGGCCCAGGCGGGCGTTGACGACGGCGCCCGCGCTCCACCACTCCAGCCGTCGGCCGCCCATCCGCATCGAGCTCATGTCCCGCTGGAGATGGCTGTTGTGGGCGTGCGCCAGAACCGGCCCCCGCTCGGCGAGCGCGAGGAGGTTGGCGGCCATCATCTGGTCGCGCAGGCCCGTCAGCCGTGACAGGCGGCTCGGTGATGTGTCCGCCATCCAGAAGTGGTACCGCAGCAGCCCCGAGGCGGCCCGTGCGTACAGGAGGGCCCGGTCGAACGCCTCCCGTGAGGTCACCGCGATCAGGTGGGGCGTCCACGCGTCGAGCAGAGCCCCCAGATCATCGGCGAGCAGGCGCAGTTGCCCGGCCTCGGCCGACCGGCCGAAGGACGCGGACGGATCCAGCATGGCCGCGGGGTCGGTCCACCGGTCGTCGGCGCCCAGCAGGCGGTCGAGCGTCTCGGCGGTGCAGGGGAGCAGGCCCGTGTCCACGTGGTCGGCGAGAACGCGGTGGAGCGAGGTGAGGGCCTCGCGCGGGCTCGCGGCGTACGCCATCTCCAGTGGGCCGTCGAAGCCGGCGAAGCGGACCTGGTCGGACGCGGGCCGGCCGTCGTTGAACGCGCGCATCCAGCAGACCAGTTCACGATTGGCCGCCGACTCGCCGAGGCCGTGGCCGAACCCCCGCTCCATCACCTCGTCGAGCGTGCCCGCGCCGGTCGTCACGTAGTCGTCCACGAGCAGTCCCGCCACACAGCCGCTCTCGACGGCGATGGTGCGGTAGCCCGTCTGTTCGACGAGCTGCCGGAAGAGCAGGTTGCGAAGCAGGAGAGGGGCGTCCACCCCGTGGGTGGGCTCGCCCAGGGTCAGCACGCGGGGCGGGGAGGCGAACAGCCCCATGACGGAAGCCGCGTCGACGGCGTGGGCGATGTCCTTGATGTCGTTGGCCATGGCTTCAACCGTATCGCTGAACCAACGGTTGAAACTTTCACGCGATACCTTGGGGCTATGAGGCAGAACCCTCAAACGACAGGACGACTCCGGCCGATCGATCTGGCCCGCCGCCACGGATTGTCGACCCAGGCGATCAGGAACTACGAGACGGCGGGGATCCTCCCGGCCGCCGGGCGTACACCGCACGGCTACCGCACCTACGCGCCGCTGCACGCGCTCGCCCTCGCGGCGTTCCTCGCGTTGGTACCCGGTCATGGGCACGGGACCGCGGCGTCGATCATGCGGGCGGTGAACCGCGACGATCCGGAGGAGGCGTTCCGTATCGTCGACGAGAGTCACGCCCAGCTCCTGGAGGACCGGCGGACGCTGGAAGCAGTCGAGAGAGCCCTTCGCGATCTGGGACCCGACGCCGCGCCCGCACCCGACGCCGCGCCCGCACCCGACGCCGCGCCCGCACCCGGCGACGCGCCCGCACCCGGCGACGCACCCGCACCCGGCGATGCGTCGAGCCCCGGCGGGATGTTCGTGGGGCCGCTGGCGGGGAAGCTGGGGATCGGCCCCGCCACGCTGCGGAAGTGGGAGCGCGCCGGTCTCGTGACCCCGCGCCGCGACCCGAGAACCGGCTACCGGGTGTACGCCGATGCCGACGTACGGGATGCCGGACTGGCCCACCAGCTCAGGCGGGGCGGCTACCGCCTTGAGCAGATCGCACCGTTGATCGCCCAGGTCCGGGCGGCCGGCGGTCTGGAGCCGCTGGCCGCCGCCCTGGGTGACTGGCATGCCCGGCTGGCCGCCCGGGGGAGGGCGATGCTGGCCGGGGCCGCCGAGCTGGACGCCTACCTCCGCCACGCACACGATGCACCCTGACGGAAAAACAGCGGGCCGACGACACGGCCCACCCGGCGGGCGGGCGGGGCGAGGTTTCCGTCGTGCCTCCCCGCCTCGCGCAGCCCCGCCCGGTCCTCGTCAGACCGGCAGCCGCCCCAGCAGTGCCGCGAAGTCCGTGTCCGAGGGGAGCGTGCCGAAGGCGAGCCCCTGGTCCCCGGCGAGGCGGGACGCGCAGAACGCGTCGGCCACCGCCGCCGGTGCGTGGCGCACCAGGAGTGAGCCCTGGAGCACGAGAGCGGCCCGTTCGACGACCCGGCGGGCCCGGAGCTGCGCGTCCTCCGGGCGCGCCAACTCGTCCCGCAGCTCCCGCCAGGCCGCGTCGAGGCGCGCGTCCGCCCCGGCCGCCGCCTCGATCTCGGCGTGAAGGGCCTCCAGCGACGCGGGCTCCCGCGTCAACGCCCGCAGCATGTCGAGGGCGTTGACATTGCCGGAGCCCTCCCAGATGCCGTTGAGCGGTGCCTCGCGGTACAGCCGCGGCATCCCGGACGCCTCGTCGTACCCGTTGCCGCCGAGGCACTCCAGGGCCTCGGCGACGGCGGCGGGCTGCCGCTTGCACACCCAGTACTTGCCGATGGCGGTGGCCAGCCGGAGGAAGGCGCGCTCACCCTGGTCGCCGCGGTGGGCCCGGTCGGCGGCTCCCGCCAGGCGCAGGGCCAGGGTCGTGGCGGCCTCGGACTCCAGGGACAGGTCCGCCAGGACATTGCGCATCAGAGGCTGGTCGATCAGCCGGACGCCGAACACCGAGCGGTGGCGGGCGTGGTGGGCCGCCTGCGCGAGTGCGGCACGGGTGCCGGCGGCGGAGCCGAGCACACAGTCGAGCCGGGTCATCGTCACCATGTCGATGATGGTGCGCACGCCCTTGCCCTCGTCACCGACGAGCCAGGCCACGGTGTCGTCGAACTCGGGCTCGCTGGAAGCGTTGGAGCGGTTGCCGAGCTTGTCCTTGAGCCGCTGGATGCGGAACGTGTTCCGGCTCCCGTCCGGCAGCACGCGAGGCACCAGGAAGCACGACAGACCGCCGGGCGACTGGGCGAGCACCAGGAAGAGGTCGTTCATCGGCGCGCTGGTGAACCACTTGTGCCCGCGCAGCCGCCAGGTGCCGTCCGCCCGCTCGGCGGCGGCCGTGGTGTTGGCGCGCACATCGGTGCCGCCCTGCTTCTCCGTCATCCCCATGCCGGCGAGCAGGCCGCGCTTGGCGGCGGGGGTGCTCAGCCCGGGCTCGTACACCCGGCTGGTCAGGAGTGGTTCGTAGGTCGTGGCGAGGTCGGGGGAGCGGCGCAGTGCCGGGACGACGGCGTACGTCATCGAGACCGGGCACAGATGGCCCTGCTCCAGCATCGTGGCCAGCATGAAACCGCCGGCCCGGGCGACATGGGCCCCGGGGCGATCGTCGGCCCAGGCGGCGCCCGCCAGACCCGCACGCACCGAGGCGTCCATCAGGCTGTGGTAGGCGGGGTGGAACTCGACCTCGTCGACACGGTGGCCGAAGCGGTCGTGGGTACGCAGCTCCGGTTCGTGGCGGTTGGCCTGGTCGGCCCAGTGCTGCGCCTCCTCGCTGCCGACGTAGCGGCCGAAGCGGTGCAGCTCGTCCAGGTGCCATGCGGCGCCCTCGCGGCGTATCCCTTCGACCAGCACCGCGTCGTCGGCTGCGTCGTGCCCGGTGAGCGGCGGCGGCTGGTTGGTCACCTGGTGCGTCACGGCGGTCGGGTTGCTGCGCGGTGCGCTGGGCGCGGACATGGGTGCTCCTCCGGGAGTCGGGGCGGCGGGGTGCGGCACATGAGGTGCGGGAAGAAAGGGACGCGGCCCGGGCCCGGCCGCCGCGGCAGGGTCAGGGAGCCGCGCCCGCGCAGCGCAGGGCCACGGCGGCGAGGCGGGTGACGAGCCGGTCCGTGTCGTACGCGGCCGAGGTGCTCAGCGGGTACACGAGGACCTCGCCGACGGCGCCGGTCAGCGCCGCGGCCGTGATCTCCGCGTCCTGGTCCGGCAGCAGGCCCGCGGTGACGCCCTCGTCGATCACCGCGGCGAACAGCGCCCGGTAGCGGCGCCGGAAGGCGAGACGTTCCGCGCCGACCGCCGGCTCGGCGGGCGCCGCGAGCAGGGCGTACGCCAGACCGTGGTTCTCCAGGGCGCGGTGGGCGAACACCTCCACCCCCCGGCGCAACCGCTCGGCAGGGTCGCCGTCGCCCTCCAGTACCTCGCCCAGGACGTCAACCTCGCGCCGCGCGGCGCGTCGGAACACCTCCACGGCCAGCGCCGACTTGGACGAGAAGTGCTGGTAGACGGAGCCGGCGGCGATCCCGGCCGCGTCGGCGACAGCGTTCACGGACGCCTGCGCCCAGCCGACCTCCGCCACGACCTCGGTGGCGCGGGCGACGAGATGCTCCCGGACGGCATCGAGCCGACGGGTTTCGGCTGGGGTCCTGCGGTAGGCCATGAATGAAGTGAACCATCATTCAGAATTTACTGCCATGCTCGGCAGGCAGCGATGCCCAGGGCGAGAGCCTCGGCGCGAGACCGCGTGGATCTGCGGAGGCCGGTGCAGGGTCAGTGCGGGGTGGGCCGGTAGGTGAGCTCCTGGGTGCGGCCATCGAGCGTCCGGCTCTCGATCAGTTCGAGGTCGAAGTCGGCCGCACCGCGGAGGACCGGTTCCGAGCCGGTCCGACCGGTGATGACAGGGAAGAGCGTCACTTGGACGCGGTCGACCAGGCCCGCGGCCATCAGCGCCCGGTTCATCGACAGGCTGCCGTGCGAGCGCAACGGCACGTCGGACTCCTCCTTGAGACGGGCGACGACGTCGACGGCGTCACCGTTCGCGACGGTCGCGTCCGGCCAGTCGAGGGGCCCTTCGAGCGTGGTCGACACCACCGTCGCCGGCAGGTTCCTCATCCGCGTGACCCACGCGTCACCCACGCCGGACTCCTTGGTGCTCGGCCCCAGAAGCCGCACGAACTCCCGATACGTGTTGGCCCCGAAGACCATCCGCTGATCCTCGCCGTAGAGGGACAGCCGGCGTTCGAGCAGCTCGGGGCCCTGCTTGCCCCAGTAGCCGCCCCAGTCACCGTCACCGTTGCAGGAGCCGAAACCGTCGAGGCTGGAGAATACGTCGAAGGTGTAGGTGGCGGTCATGATGTTCTCCTGGGCGAATCCGGTGCATGGACATAGGTACAGACTGCGTCCGACGGGAGAACTCATCGGGTGGAGGATCTACCGGGCCACCTCTCCGTTTCCTCTTTCTCCCCGCACAAGGAGTACGTACGTTGTCGTCGCCATCCGGCCCGGTCGCAGCCATGGAACGCCATCAGGTCGCCGTCTACGTGGGCGCCCTGGCCGCCGGGGGCCTGTTGGGCGGGGCGGTGCCCGGTGCGGGACCGGGCCTGGAGCACGCGATCAACCCGCTGCTCGCCGCCCTGCTGTACGTGACGTTTCTGCAGGTGCCCGCCGCCGAGCTGTTCCGCTCGGTGCGGACGGGCCGCTTCCTTGCCGCGACGCTGGTGGTGAACTTCGTCGTGGTGCCGCTGGTGGTGGCCGCGATGTTCGGCTTCCTCCCGGACGACCGGGCGGTCCGCCTCGGCGTGCTGCTGGTCCTCCTGGCCCCGTGCATCGACTACGTGATCGTCTTCAGCGGTCTCGCCGGCGGCAGCGGCGAACGCCTGCTCGCCGCCACCCCGTTGCTGCTCCTCGCCCAGATGGTGCTCCTGCCGGTCTATCTGTTCCTGTTCATGGGCCCGGGCCTGGCCGACGTGGTGGAGGCCGGACCGTTCGTCGAGGCGTTCGTCGTGCTGATCGCCGTCCCGCTCGCACTGGCCTGGCTCACCCAGGCGGGGGCCGCACGTCGCCCGGCCGGTCAGAAGGCCGTCGAGGCGATGGGCGCGGCCATGGTGCCGCTGATGGCCGCCGTCCTGCTCACCGTGGTCGCCTCCCAGGTACCGAAGCTCGGCGACGTCGGCAGTCTGGGCGATGTGGGCCGTGTCGTACCGTTCTACGTGCTCTTCCTCGTCGTGATGGCGTTCGCCGGGCTCGGCGTCGCCCGCCTGTTCCGCCTGGACGTTCCCGCCGGTCGGGCGATCGTGTTCACGGGCGCGACCCGCAACTCCCTGGTCGTCCTGCCCCTCGCTCTGGCGCTGCCGGACGCGCTGGCCGTCGCCGCCGTGGTCGTGGTCACCCAGACCCTGGTCGAGGTCATCGGCATGGTCCTCTACGTCCGAGCCGTCCCCCGGCTGTTGCCGCTCCGGGACTGACCCGCACCTGCCCTGGGCGGGCGCGGGTCAGCAGGAGGGGCGGTCGTGGCGTTCTCCCTCGGCAGTCGGTCGCCGAACGCACAGGGGGCCGTGGAGGGACGTACGGACACAGCTCAGCCGGGAGGTCGGTTCTATGAGGAAAGTCTTCTTTCCATTGAGTCGCGTCCATTGGAGCGTGCCACTCCCCTCCTCGTAAGGGGCATGGCAACGGCAATCCTGTGCGGAGAGGCACTCGCTGATCGGTCCGCACGCGTGTGTGCACGGGGGACGGTCGGGCGGTGCAGGCGGTGCAGGCGGTGCGCGGGAACGCCGGCCGTCCGCCCGGGGCCGGACGAGGGTGCGGGCCGCAGGGGGAGGGGAGCCCCAGGCCCGTCACTGCTGACCGTGTGCGAGTTCGTCCCGCGTCTATGGGGTCTTCTGTACGTGGGTGATGTCGGCGTTCAGGTGGGTGCCGTCCGCGCTGACCGGCGTGAGGTCCGGCACGGGGTTGCCGTGTCGGTCGACCAGGACGGAGTGGGCCTCGCCCGGTGCGAAAGCGTGCCGCTCGCCCCATTGGCGCAGCGTGAGGACGACGGGGAACAGGGCGTGGCCGGCGTCGGTCAGGACGTACTCCTGGCGACGACCCGATGAGGCGGTGCGCTGGGCGAGGAGCCCGTGGGCGAGGAGCTTGCGGAGGCGGTCGGTGAGGATGTTGCGCGCGATGCCTGTCCGCCGCTGGAACTCGGTGAACGAGGCCGCGCCGTCCATCGCGTCGCGAATGACGAGAAGGCTCCATCTGTCGCCGACGAGGTCGAGGGTGCGGGCGACGGGGCAGCTGGGATCCGACCAGTGCGGGTCCGGGGTGCGCTGGGGTGCGCCTGACATGACACCTCCCAATGAGTTGCAGATTGAAACCATCATGCCGTACCGTCAAAACGGTTGCAATATGCTACTGATTGAATGGGGCTGCGATGAACACATGGCATCGAGTGCTGCTGGCGGTGGTGTGCGGTGTCGCTGTGGCGGGCGTCTACGCCGCGCAGCCGGTTCTGGAGCCGATGGGGCGCGACCTCGGCGTGCCGGCGGAACTCACCGGATGGTTCGTGGCCACCGGTCAGTTCGGCTATCTGGCAGGCCTGCTGCTGCTGGTGCCGCTGGGTGATGTGGTCGACAGGCGCCGCCTCATCGCCGTACACCTGACGGTCACCTCGGTGGGCATGATGCTCACGGCGTGGTCCCCGTCCGTGTGGTCGGCGCTCGCAGGGCTCGCGACGGCCGGGTTGTTCGCGGTCGTGGTGCAGATCGCGGTGGCCTACGTGGCGTCGGCCTCTCCGCCCGCCGAACGTGGGCGGAACATCGGGGTGGTGACCTCGGGCGTCGTGGTCGGCATTCTGGGCGCACGGATCGCCACCGGCGCGCTCGCCGACATAGGGGGCTGGCGCAGCGTCTACGTCGTGCTCGCGGTGCTCTCCCTCGGCCTCGCAGCCCTGGTGCTGCTCGCACTCCCCTCGGAGCCCCGTGTGACGTCGCCTGCGAAGTACCGCGAGGCGGTCGGCTCGTTCGGCGGGCTGCTGGGGCAGCGCACCTTCCTGACGCGCGGCCTCATCGCGTTCTTCCTGTTCGCATCGTTCGGAACCCTGTGGAGCGGGCTGTCCACGTCGCTGGCGGGGGGACCCTGGCAGCTGAGCGAGACCAGCATCGGACTGTTCGGCATCGCGGGCCTGGCCGGCGCACTCGGCGCGGCGCGCGCCGGACGGTGGGCGGACGGCGGGCGAGCGACCCCGGTCAGCGGCCTCGCGCTCTCCCTCCTGATCCTCTCCTGGGCGGCGATCGCCCAGCTCCCGTGGTCCCTGTGGCTCCTGATCATCGGCATCATCGCCCTTGACTTCGCTGTCCAGGCCGTACACGTGAGCAACCAGCATGTGCTCACCGCTGCGTACCCGGATCGCTTGAGCAGCGTCATCGGCGGCTATATGGTCTTCTATTCGCTCGGCTCCGCCCTCGGCGCGGCGGCGACCACCGCGATCTTCACGACCTACGGCTGGACGGGCTCCAGCCTCCTCGGATCCGGATTCGCGGCGTGCGCGCTGCTCGTCTGGCTGATCGCCTGCCGGCCGGCGATCAGCCGCAGTCGCACTCCCGGTTCGCGAGCGCAGGAACGCTGTATTCAGCTGAACGAGCGCGGGAACCTGAAGTCGGAACAGCGTCCCAGCGGAAGTGGCTGGATCTCAGACGCGCGTTGCGGTGCTATTTTCTCCGGCTCGCCTCGATCGTGAACACAGCTGTCAAGCAGACCAGAGCTGCGGCCAGTGAGCCGAAGGAGATCCCGTCGAAGATCAAGCTGTTCGCGTTCTCAACGGTGCCGTCCTCGTGGGTGCAGGACTTCTCGAAGGGGAAACTTGCCGTGCGCAGTTCTCCGCAGCGATTCCGCAGGTCCTTGTCGAGCACGTTCGCCTTGACCCACGACAGACCCCATACGAGGAGGAAGAGCCCCGCGAAGGCGCACAAGGCGCCCCAGAGCCGGTTCAGTTGCCTATTACTTGCGCTGGTTATGGGCACGTGACGAAACGTACCGCCACCCCCCATTGCGGCGGGGCTCCTGAGGGGCGTTCGACGGCTCTGCGGCAGCCCTGGGCGGAAGACGAGGTGGTCGGGCCCGCCACCATGACCGCGTTGGCGTGCGCGGCTTGTGGTGGTCCGCACGCCGGAGTTCGGCCGCGCAAGAGATCGGCCGCACCCGCCCCCGGCGGAGGTCCGCTCCGATCGATAGGATCAGGTGGTGACGACAGAGCGGACATGGGCAACCGTTCAGCGCTCGCTGGGCGATCCGACGATCAGCTACCCGTTGTGGCCACCGATGACCAGCGGATGTCCGCGCACGAGCACCGACAACATCTCTTATCCCGTCGAAGTCGATTACGCCTACGACCGGGTCGACCTCGACATGTTCGCCACCGCCCCCGCCACGTTGCGGGGTGACGGGCTGGACCGTTGGGCGCAGCTGTTGCCGCCGCTCGCCGCACCCGGGCTGGGTGAGGGCGGAACGCCGCTGATCGAGGTCGAGACCGGAGTCTTCGTCAAGGATGAGTCCCGCAACCCCACCTGGAGCCACAAGGACCGGATGAACCGGTGCACCGTCAGCGCTGCCGTGGCCGCCGGAGCCCCGGGAATCGTCGTGGCCTCGTCGGGCAACCACGGGGCGTCCGCGGCCGCCTACGCTGCCCGTGCCGGCCTGCGTTGCGTGGTTGTCACGGGACCCGAGCTGCCGCCCGCCGTCCACTCCTTCCTGCATGCCTACGAGCCGGTGGTCCTGCCCGTGCCCTGGGAAGAGCGGGGTCCGTTGATGCGCCGGATCGTCGACCGGACGGGCCTGCACCCGGTCAGCAGCCTCACCACCACCCACACCGGCCACGCCTTCGGTCCCGAGGGATACAAGACCATCGCCTACGAGATCCACCAGGACCTCGGCGTCCCCGCAGCCGTGTTCGTCCCCACGTCGTACGGCGAACTCCTCTTCGGCATCTGGAAGGGCTTCACCGAACTGCGGCGCCTCGGCCTGACCGATCGGCTGCCGCGGATGTACGCGTGCCAGCCGACCGCGGCCGCGCCGCTGGCCGAGGCCATGCGGCGCGGCGTACCCGCGGCGCACGTCACGGTGGGGCAGACCGAGGCGTACTCCATCGTCTCCCCGGTCAGCGGCTACCGCGGCGTGGTCACCATCCAGAACAGCGGCGGCCAGGTTCTCGAACTCAGTGACGCACAACTCCTGGCCGCCCACCAGGAGCTCGCCCGTGCCGGACTGTGGACCGAACTCTCCAGCGCCGCCGGACTCGCAGGACTGCGTACCGCCGACAACCTCGACGAACTCGACGGCCCGGTGGTCTGCGTCTCCACGTCCAGTGGCTTCAAGAACCGCAGCGTCGGCATGATCCCAACCGAGACGATCGCCCCGGATTGGGACAACGTGCGCAGCAGACTGCACGCGGCGGGAATCCGCGACTGACGCACCCCTCCGCCCTCACGAAATCGAACAGAGACAGGGCCAGGTGCGTGGACGGAGTCAGGAAGAACCCATCAACGGGCGTCGTCACCCATCGGCTTCTGTGTTCCGGCCGTACGGACCAGCTGATGGTGGAAGCGGGAGGCGGTCACGGCGTCGAGGATCGCGAACAGGGTGAACGTCATCGGCCCGAGAGGCCGGAGCGGCCCGCATCCCCGCATGCGCGGGGAGCGGCACTCGTTTTGGTCGGCGTGGGTCGACGATGCACCCCGAGACCAGCCCGATGAGGCGGTTCCCGGTCAGCGGCGGCCGGCGGTAAGGACGAGGAGGAACTGGCCGCCGCCCTGCTCGATGCCGGCGGTCACCGGTAGTCCCGGTACCAGTCGGGAGAACCGGTCCACCAGCCAATCCGCCGCTTCCTGGGCGTCCTGCCGGGTCGGACATCGGCCCACCATCTCACGGCCTCCCTTGCGCTCCAGCCGCGAGGCAACAGTGATCAGCGGGGCGGGTTCGGCCACGTACGGACGGTCCGGCCAGGCGACGGATACCTTGACCGCACCCTTGCGGGAGTTGCACCCGCGGTGCGCGAGCCGCTCGGCGACCTTGGCCTTCCGGTCGGCGGTCCGGCTGTCGACACTGGGTCCTTGCAGATCGTTCACCGACTTGTCGGGTTCGACCGGTTCGTCGCACACCCAGCATCGCCAGCCATCGCGCTCGGCCACATCATTGAGAAGACTCATCCGAGCAAACTAGCCTCTTTGGTGGCCACCCCGTGCATCCGGGGAAGGCTCCGACGCCTTCCCGGCAGCCAGACAGCTTCTCTCGGATCATCATGCTGACCAGGTGAGGTTGGCCGCGGCGGGGAGTCCTGCCGGGGCCGCACCGGCCGATGACATGGTCTGCGGGTTCTCGTCGGCCGAGGAGAGGCCTGGTCCGGCGGAAGGCGTTCGGTCCGGCCCCACCTGATGCGGCGGCGGGACACTCCGCGGCAACGCATCAAAATCCGGCCCCTGGACTTGTCGAGCACACCGCCCGCACCGCCCACAGGTCCCTGGGAGCCGCATGGAACAGAGTGTCGGGCCCGGCGGCTACTCGGTGCCGCGTCGCCGGCGCGCTCGCTCGAACTCGGCGACATCCGACATCCAGGAGCCGTGCTGTTCGAGTGCGGCGCAGCCGCCACGGACGAAGGCGCTCACGAGTTTCCGGTACCCGCCGATCCCGTCGACCAGGCTGTACTCGACCCGGTACTCAGGATCCGACCCGCCTTCACCCTCGTTCACCGTCGTGATCCGGGCGATGGAGTCCGCGTAGAAGTGGAGCTGGATCCCTTCGCCCATCTCCTCGTCCTCGATGGTGAACACTTCGTTGTCCGCGGCAGAGCGGTCGGCGACGAATTCCCAGAACCCCACGGTGGCAGTGCGGGGATCGTCCGGGAGCCACTTCTTCTCAAGGCCCTTGTCGTCGGTGAACGACAGGATCGTCCTTCCCTCACGCTCCCCGAAGGCGGCGCGGTCGCCGACAGCATCCTCGTCATCCTCCACGGGGCCACTCCTGGAGCGGTCCGCGGCCTCCGAGCACATCAGGAAGCTCACGGTACGCACCGCGTCATCGACGAGCTCAGGGTGCACTCGGCGCACGGCCGCGTCGACCGCAGCCGCCATCCGATCCCAGTCGCGCTTGTCCGTGGCGCGCTTTCCCCGACGCGGATCGCGGCCGATCCGCATCCCGGCGCACGCCTGCTCCGCGGTGGCGATCACACGCATGACGTCGGGCAGCAGCGGCGCGGGTTCGACGGCCCCGGGTATCCGCTTCGGAACCGTCGCACCGTGCAGGTACTGGCCCGTGTACATCAGAATCGCGGCGTCGAGCGGACCGAGAACCGTCCCGCGTTCGGCGCGACGGCGGTCCGCGTGGTACTTCTGAGCTCGTTTTCCGTCGGACGTCTCCGTCGCCGAGCGCATCGCCGCGCAGACCTGACCGCGTTCGAGCAGATCGATGTCGGCCCCATGGGCGATGAGCCGCCCCCTGTCCCACTGGATGCTCTGAAAGAGCGCGTCGACGTCCGCGGGCGCGGAGAGGAGGACCGGGTCCAGGAGCGCGACGGCAGCGTCCTCGTCGAGCGTGCCCCGGGTTCCGGCGGCGTCGCAGAGCGGAAGGACCGCACACCACAACAGCAGGTGTCTGGCCAGGTCCTCCTGGATCACCGCAAGATGGGCTCTTGTGATCGAGAACGTGAACGTACGAGGGTCGTGGTTGGCGTCGGCCCCGGCACCGAGCATCAGCTTCAGCTCGCCGTCCACACGGATCACCTTGGGGATCCAGCCGCTCCGGCGCGTGAAGATGATGTCTCTCATGAGCTCATTCTCCCTCACCGACCGGGGCCGCCCGTGGTCGGTGCCCCACCTCGTGGGGGAGTGGGTGGCCACCAGGCTTCGCCGGCCCACGCATCATGACGACCGAGTCGGACGGAGCGGCGATGGAGGCCGCCAGGAAAGGTGAGCGAGGTAGGAACGTGCTGTTCGAAATCGACCGCAGCGCACTGGCGGACGCAGTCGGTGAGGAAAACGTTCATCGAATGCCGATCGGGACCGCAGAGCGCTACGGATTCACTGCGGAGACATGTGACTTCTTCACCGATGTCGGAATCTCGTCCGCCGAGGAGTACGAGCTCTCCTTCGGTCTCCCCGCAGAGTTCGACGACGGTTACATCTGGGGCCGCGCGACTCAGGAATCGCGGGGTTGGACTTTCCCCGAGGGAGTTGAGGCGCTGATCAAGATCGGGAACCTCCCTATCAACGCCGTGGTCGTCGACCCGGCTACAGGGATCGTCTATCAGTACACCGACGCATCAATGGAGGCCATTCCCCTCCACGCGGACGTATCCTCCTTGGTCAAAACCATCAGCGCGTTCGTCGGGTACGCCGAGAACCGCGCGCGGGGTGACGGCGAGGGTGACGAGGACGTGGAACACGCGCGCCGGAAGCGGGAGATCGGCGCCATCCACGAAGCGATCCGCCTCGTGGACCCGTTGCCGTTCGCCCATGAGTACAGCGAATGGATAGAACTTTTCGACGCACTTGAGGGCGGGGTCTACACCTGAAGCGTGTTGGAGAAGGCCGGTCCGGTGGTGGGCAACGGAAGCCAGGTTCTACTGTCGTGCGGATCAGACGGCCAAGGCGTGGCTGTGCAGGCCGGTGACCGGCTTGGACTGCTCGGCTCGGCTGTCCAGGTCTTCAACAGTGGTATCCGTCCGGGCACTCGGAAAACAGCACTCCGAAGAACAAGAGGAAGAGAATCAGCACACCGGAAAGCGTGGCCATGATCAGGAATCGCCTACGTGCCGCTCGCCTCTGCCCGACCTTGGCCACCACGAATCCCGCTGCCGGTGCGAGCGCGACGGTGAACAGGGCGATCAGGCCGAACGTCCAGCCGGCCTCTTGTCTCATGTCCGGCAACCCCGTCGCATGCACGATCGTCGGAGTGAACAGGAGGAGGGGCGCAGACGCCCACCACCACGACAGTGCTCTGATGATCCGATCCGCGCGTGCAGGCGCCAGGCCGGCCGGCACTGTTCCTCCGCCACGGCTTTCCGGAGCGATCCCAGACGATGACATGCCCGCATCGTAGGCGGCGTCGGCCCACCGGAGCGCGCAGTCGCCACCAGCAGATGAGCGCGCATCCGTGCGCATCCCGGGTATCTGACGTCCCGGCAGGTGAACCGGATCACAGCGGCCGGGCCAGAGCCAACGCTGAAGCCGCCATCGGTCACGGGCGCGCGGAGTTGGTGCCCTGTGTCACGATCCATTGCCAGGACAGACAGACCTCTGGATCCAGTGGTCGGGTGACACTCAGGACCTCAGCCTGCGCACTGCTCGGCGAAGAGATGGACCTACGTCCTCGGCAGGGCCGCCGCCCACGAAACCGTCACCCTGCGCGCTGCATCGACGAGTTCGACGGCGTCGGTGGGCATCCAACCGGCGAACGAGTACGGGCTGACGGCCGCCACCGCAAGGATCCTTCAACAGTCCGGACGGGCCGGCGAATCCCTGGCCCTGCTCCGTTCCTATCCCGAGGTCCCGGCGTGGGAGGCTGCCGAGCTCCTCACCAGTCAGGGGCGCGCCTTCGAAGCGATCAACGGCACGCCCTCCCTCGCCGAACTCCACGAAGCCGCCCGCCTCGGCTGCCGCGTCTTTCGCCGTTCGCGGCCTGGTCCTTCTTCTCCGGGATGACGGCTTTGATGCCGCGCCTGCGCAGGTAGGCGCGGTTGGCCCGAGAGGAGTACGCCTTGTCGCCGGCCACCGCGTCGGCCCGGGTGCGGGGCCGGCCGACGCGGTGGCCGGATACGGACCTTGCTCAGGACGGGCCCTTGTGGATGTTGCTGAGCACGTGGAATCCATCAAGAACGAGCAGCGAAAGCGGCAGCTCGATCAGTCGGCGGAGACCCTCAGGCTTGAACTCAGCTTGTTCCTTATCTGCCCGCGTGGCCTTGCAGCCGATCTAACGCTGATCGTGCGCGGGGTTGGGGAGGCGGGTGTAGGTGCGGGGGGCGTGCGTATCAGTGACGTCGATGACGGCACCGGTTCAGTGCTCGGTGGGGATCTCGACGGTGCCCGTGGAATAGGTGCCGTATTCGAGCATGTTCGCGGTCAGGTGGACGCCGGTGAGCTCTTCTGCGAGTGCGACGTAGTTCTCCAGGTCGTAGCCGCCGCCTTCGAGGTCGAACCCCGTCTGGCGCATGAGGTCGAGGAGGTGGTCCGGTGTGCTGCCTTCTCGGTGAAGGGGGCCTTCGAAGCGAGTGCGCAGCTCACCATCCTCCCACCATGAGAACAGGGACATGGCGTTCGGGCTGCGGAAGTGCGAGACGCCGCGGGTGCCGCGAGTGGCGTGCTTCATCGCATCGGTTTGTATCTCGATGCCGCCGTTGATCTCAAGGGCCAGGACCCAATCGGCGCCTTCGTCGTGGACCAGGGCCGCGCCGACGAACATGCGGTCGCCCCAGTCGACCTGATCGTCCTGGAATTCGCGGTTCCGGGCGATGAAGTCATCGAAGCCGTCGCAGTCTTCCTGCGGCTGAGCGCCGATGCGGTCGAGGTACTCGCGGGGATTGAGCCCGCGAACCAGCGTCAGGGTGTAGCCCTCAAGCAGGAAGCCGCGGTGGAAGTCGCGGAGCCAGGGGCGGTCGGCCGATTCAGCGTTCATGGGTGGCTATGGTGCCAGGCACCACTGACAAGACATTGGCCGACCGCCGCAGCCTTTCACGGCCGACCATGGGCCCCACTTGTTCTCCCGACCATGCATAGGCGCAGGGTGTTTGGGCGACGGAACAGACTTGGCTTGCTCCATATCTACCAAGAACGGCCTGGGCGTCCGGGGCCGGATCCGCGGAGTTGGGGAACACGGGCCGGGCAGGGCAGGTGGACACGGATGTCCCTGAACCCCCGGCGGACCCGGGCAGGGGTGAGGCGTTCGGGCCTGGCCGGCTTCTCCCAGGGACGGCGGAGGTCCGCGGCCATGGGACGGGCCAGGCGGAGCTGGGTGTGGGCGATGACCACGAGCCGTGTCCAGCGGTCCGCGGCCTCGGGAGCACGGACCTTCGAGTGGTCCAGCCGAAAGTCTGCTTGGTGAACCTGAAGGTGTGCTCAACGAGCGGCGCAGGTCTTGGAGGAACACAGCCAGACCGGCGGTGCTTCCCGGTCCTTGGAGAGGTACTCAACCTTCTACCGGAGCAAGAAGCCTTCGACTAAGGGGAGTTCACCGTCGTGCTCCAGCCAGGCAGAGCGGTGGGTCAGCCTCGGGTGGACACGGTCCCACGCCTGGGCTTCGGCCTTGCCGTAGTTGGCTGTGTCGGTGACGGTGGTGCTTGCCGCTTCGGGCCAGATCTCGGGTTTGTCGAAGCGGAACTCCTTCCCGTGCTTCGACGGGCGCCCGCCACGGGGACAGACCAGGGCGTATTCCTTGCCTGAGGGCTTCGGTAGCCGCATCACCCGGTCGCTGCGGACCCGCCCGACCGACTCGACAGGAAGATCCCGCAGGCCCCAGGCCAGGCGGGTGACGTCGTAGCGCGGGGCTGGGCGGCGGTGACTGCGGTCGCCTCGTCCTCGGGTCCGAGCCGGACCACGTCCAGGATAGACGTCCACGAGGTGGCTCCCGGTTCGAGGACCGCGACGAAGGAGTACGGCCGGCCCAGGATGAGTTGCGAAGCGGACTTCGCCGGCTGAAGACGTGGCAGAACAGCCGGTCTGCCGAGCACGGCGCGTCCGAGCGCAGCCACGGCGACACGTCAACCACCAGCACCAGGCGCCCGCCCTCGAAACGGGGCAGCGGCAACCCGGCCAGCACGGTCCGCAGAGGGTCGACGCCCACCCCGTGTCGGCGTACTGCTGTGAGTGCTCCAACAAGTACGGAGATACGTGCACCAGCAGAGAGGCTGTGTGCCAGTCACGTCATCGCGAGGGCATGACGGTGGCAGGGCTGTGAACCTCCAGGATGACTGCGGTGCCGGCCGTTGTTCTGTCCTCGTGCATGGTGATCCGCTGGCCGGGCTGGACGTGCGTCCAGTGGGAGGGGGTGAGGGGCACGAGGCGAACCGTGGCTCGGCCGCCGGGCTCGAGAACGGGCATGTTCTCCACCCAGAGCGAGGCGATGCTGACCGCACGTCCACCGGTGGGTGAGAGGTGTCCGGTGTCCCACATGGGTCGCAGAACACCGGCGCCGGAGATAGGCGTCGTGCGTCGCGCCTCGGCGGCAGGACGGAGCGTCAGTTCCGCCCGGATCACGCCGTTGCGGATCTCTGAGCATCGCCAATGGCACCATGCCTCGCTCCGCTCCAGCCGGAGCTGTTCAGCCGCGTCGGCGAGCTTCTCCCAAAACGCCAGAGGGAGCGAGTGACCGTCCCCGAGCTCCTCCAGCAGGCCCAGGGCGATCTCCCACTCGTCGTGGACGAGGTAGTCCCAGATATCTCGCAACGTGATGTCGTTGTCGGTGGCGGTCTCTTCCGGAACCAGCAGGGAAGCTCTTTCGAGCAGCTCAGGGACGTCCATGCCGTCATTGTCGACCAGGTCGTTGTCAGGCTGCGCCTTCCTGGTCGCGCTCGATCGCAGCGAGCCGGTTCTTGGGCCGGTAGCTGGGGCCGTTGACGGAGATCATGTCGCAGTGGTGCAGGAGACGATCGAAGATGGCGGTGGCCAGGACCTCATCACCGAATCCCTGTCCCCATTCGCTGAAGGTTTTGTTCGAGGTCAGGGTGATCGAGCCCTTTTCGTAGCGCTTTGAGATCACCTGGAAGACCAGGTTGGCCTCGGCGCGTTCGAGGGGCTGGCAGCCCACTTCGTCGACCACGAGGACAGCTGGTCGGAGGTAGCCGCCGAGCTTGCTGGTCAGGCGCCCGGCGGCCTCGGCGGTCTTGAGGTTGCGGACCATGTCGTCGAGGCTGGTGAAGTAGATCGAGTTCCCGGCCCGGCAGGCCGCGAGGGCGACGGCGATGTGTGTCTTGCCCACTCCCGGCGGCCCGAGCAGAGCTGCGTTGCCCGGGTGGAACCACGGTGCCGGGCACGGGCGTTCGTGCTCGGGCTGCTGTCGGAGCTGCCGCGCAAGAACTGCTGGACACTCGCCGAGCACGTCGGGGACGCGAACCCGCACGGCCCGCAGCACCTGCTGTCGCTGGCCAAGCGGGACGCCGATGCGGTCCGCAACGACATCCGCGGCTTCACCGTCGAGCACCTGCATGACACCGCGGCGGTGCTGGTCATCGACGAGGCCGGTGACCTCAAGAAGGGCACGAACACGGTCGGCGTGCAGCGTCAGTACACCGGGACCGCCGGCCGCATCGAGAACAGCCAGGTCGCCGTCTACCTCGCCCATTCCACCCGGCGCGGACACGCGGCAATCGACCGCGAACTGTACGTCCCCCCATTCCTGGACCGAGGACACGGACCGCTGCCAGGCCGCCGGGATCCCCGACACCGTCGGCCGAGCTCCACCAAGCCCGCACTTGCTGCCCGCATGATCGGCGCGTCCCCGCGTCCCGGGTAGCTGGCGACGAGGTCTACGGAGGCAACCCGCACCTGCGGACCGCACTGGAGAAACGGCAGGTTGGCTACGTCCTCGCCATCGCCCGTGACCACCAGATCACCACCCGCGCGGGCAAGCTCCGCGCCGACACTCCGGTCAAGAGGCTACCGAGGCGGGCCTGGCAGAAACCCTCCGCCGACGCCGGAGCCAAAGGCAACCGCTTCCACGACTGGGCCCTGGCCGACATCACCGACGGCCAGCCCGGCCATCACCTGCTGGTTCGCCGCAACCGGCGCACCGACGAACTCGCCATCCACCGCTGCTACTCAGCCACCCTGGTGCCGCTGTCCGCCCTGGGGCAGGTCGCCGGACGCAGATGGACGGTCGAGGAGACCTGGCAGTCCGGCAAGGGCCTGGCCGGACTGGAGGAACACCAGGTCAGACGCTGGACGTCCTGGCACCGCTGGGTCACCCTCACGATGCTCGCCCACGCTTTCCTCGCTGTCGTCCGCGCCGGCGACACGTCCGCCATCCCGGCCCGGACGAGCGGATACCGCTCACCTGCAACGAAATCCAGCACCTGTTCAACACGCTCGTCGTCCGGCTCGTGCACGACACAGCCCACTGGCTCGTCTGGTCCCATTGGGGACGCCGCCACCAGGCCCGATCACAGACCAGCCACTACCAGCGACAACCCACTCAAGCAGGGAGATCGCGATCTACAGCTGGAGTACTAGAACGGGTTCCACATCCAGCGGGCGACCGCCGAGGAGTTCGGCGGGAGCCGCGGGAGCTCTGTACCAGGAACATGACCTCGCCATACCTCTCCAGGTCCGCGATGCTTCGACATCCACTCTGATTCCACAACCATGGGTTGTATCCGGAGTGGTGCAGGGTTGTTTGATTGCGTGCTCTGCGCGGTGATGGGATCAGAGCATGTCTACCCGCACAGAGCAGGTCATGTATGTCCAGACGCCTGATTTCGCGCGTCATGTGGAGCGAATCGTAGAGGTGATGGATGCGACGTCTCGGTTGAACGTGCTTCCGTTCACCGACAGCGAAGGCCGCGCGGAACTCCTTTCTGTTGTGTTCGGTGGCCCGCTGCCGGAATCAGTGATGATCTACCCGCCGTTCTTTACCGAGCACGGACTCAACACGACGTTCGGGGAGAACGTCTTCGTCAACCAGGGATGCACCTTCATGGACAGGGGAGGCATCCGTATCGGGAACGGCGTCATGATCGCCCCGAAGGTCAGCCTCATCACCGGAGGCCATCCACTTCCCCTGGACGAGCGCCGCGAGTACCTCTCCTACGCCCCGATCGTCATCGAGGACGACGTCTGGATCGGAGCGGCTGCCGTGATCACGCAGGGAGTGACCATCGGCGTCGGTGCGGTGGTCGCAGCCGGTGCGGTGGTCACCCGTGATGTGCCCGCCGGCACCGTGGTCGCGGGAGTGCCCGCCCACGTGATCAAAAGGATCGACTGAATCCGGCCGGGCTGCTCGACCGGGTACGCAGCACGTCTACGGTCTGATCCTGACGCCTCCTTCTTGCGCAGCAACTGCGAGGGAAGGCTGTCGAGCGCGGCGAGTTCGAGCGCGGCGCGCTCACGGCCGTGGTCGGACATCAGCGGGAACAGTTCGGCGCGCGTGTCTTCCGGGATCGTGTTGTGTCACGCTTTACCGGAGTTCCCGGGTCACGCCGCCCGCCTGGGAGTTCCGGTACGCGCATCTCCCTGCGTCTGGTCAATGATCCAGTCCAGGGCGTAGGGGCCCGTGCTGTAGGCGGGAGCCGTACGCCAGATCTGAGCGAAGACGCCGACCAGGGCGTCCTTTGCCTGGTCCACGGTGGAATACCGGGATCGCAGGAGGGCGAGAAGCAGCGGCGCGACGAGGTCGTACAGCTCGGCCAGGGCTTTCGTGCTCCCGTGGGCGATCAGCACCAGCAGGTCATCGGCCCGCGCCGTTGCTCGTCCAGGCACCACGCACGCCGCATTCGGCGAGCGACCGGCACTCGGATGCCGCTGCCGTGTCGCAGTCTCCGCTTCCTTCACGCATCTCACCCTATCGGTGTTCCGGCCGCCGCCCGGACCGGAGACCGTACCGCTTCGCCGACCGGACAGCCCGTCACTCCCCGGAGTGGCGTCCGGGTTGTGAACACCGCGGAGGCCCATGACTCCCATGGGGGGGCCTGCGACGGGCGCTCGTCGGCGGTCGGCAGTACGGCTCGGCCAGGCTCCGCGTCGTCTCACCTCACTTCTTGGGCAGCTCGTGCGGCACGGGCCCTTCGGGGGCGGTCATGGAAGATCTACGGCCGCTTCCCCTGGCCCGCGAGCGGTTGTTCTCCCAACCGCCGACGAGACCTCGCGGGCCGGTGTACGAGCTTCGTCGACGGCGCGGTGGGCCTGTCCGCGCCGGGCAGGAGTGCCAGCCGGCTTCTCGTGCGGGTGCGGGCTGATGGTCCTGTGCGACGCGCGGCCCGGGTGTGCCCGTGTTCTCGTCGCGCTCGGCGCCCGATGGTCGGGAGTCGCACCTCGTAGGAGACACAGATGCGCACAGCAGTTCTCGTCGCGGCCCTGACCGCAGCGGTGTCCATGGTCGTGCCGGCATCGGCAGGCGCGTGGGCGGCCGGTCCGCTGCCCACACAGGCCGTACAGGGCGGGTCCGGCCCGGAAGACAAGTGGGAGCAGAGGGCAGCGGACGACGGGCTCGCGGTGATCGGCCTGACCTCCGGTCAGCGGCTGGTGGAGTTCCGTACCGGCGAGCCGTCCAAGCCGTGGCAGCCGGGTAAGGTCAGCGGGCTCAAGAAGGACACCAGGCTGGTGGGTATCGACTTCCGAGTGCAGAACGCCAAGCTGTACGGCGTCGGCGACAAGGGCGGCATCTATACCCTGAACACCCGCAACGCGAAGGCGGCCAAGGTCTCCCAGTTCACCGTGGCTCCGGCCGGCAGGTTCTTCGGGGTCGACTTCAACCCGGCGACGAACCGGCTGCGTGTCATCAGCGACAGCGGCCAGAACCTGCGCCACAACATCGGCGACCCGGCCGCCCCGCTCACCACCACCGTCGGCACCCCTCTGACGAACCCGACGATGCCCCGTCATCGGCCAAGGGCGTGACCGGCGCGGCGTACACGAACAACGACCTCGACGCGGACACCACGACGGCTCTGTTCGACATCGACACGACGAACGACCAGGTCTCGCTCCAGTCGCCCGCCAACAACGGCGCCCTCGCCCCCACCGGGAACCCCGGCCTCAACGCGGGACCGAACGCCGGATTCGACATCTACTTCTCCCACCGGGCCCGCACCAACAAGGGCTTCGCCGCACTGAGCGTCAATGGCGCCTACCGCTTCTACGAGGTCAAGGTGCTGACCGGCCAGGCCGAAGGAATCGGAGCGTTCCCCCGGAACCACCAGGTCACCGATGTCGCGCTGCCCCTGAACCAGAGCTGAGCGCAGAGGATGCGGTGCCGCCCGGCGAGGCAGGCAAAACACGCTGAACATCTCGGCGCTGGGAGGTTCCTCGTAGCCGGGGATCACTGCGACAGCACTTCGGACACCCGTGTCGGCGTACAGGGCCGGCTCCCCGCCCCGATAGGTCAGCACGTATCGGCATCCTTCGTCGCCGCCAGGGCGAGCCGGGCCGTCCTCCCTCGGCTGACCTCGGCCGGAGCGCGCCGAGTTCGGGACACCTACCGGTCCCGGACGGCGTACGTCAGATGCGTCACCCCCGGGGAGTGCTCCGCCCGGACCTGCTCCAGGGCCACGCGGCCCGCGTCCACGCCCTCGAACAGGCGGATTCCGGAGCCGAACAGCACGGGTGACAGCGCGATGGAGAACTCGTCGATCAGGCCGCCGTTCACGTACTCCAGGATCGTCGCGCCACCGCCCGCGATGCGGACATCGCGATCGCCGGCGGCCTCGCGGGCCTGGTCGAGCGCGGACTCGATGCCGTCGTTGACAAAGTGGAACGTGGTTCCGCCCGGCAGCTCCCAGGGGTCACGCTTCTCGTGCGTCACGACGAAGACCGGAGTGTGGAACGGCGCCTCCTCCGGCCACATCTGCTCGCCGGCGTCGAACATGCGCTTGCCCATCACGCTCGCGCCGGTGCGCTCGAACGTCTCCCGCACGATGTCGTTGTCGCGCCCCTCCTCGCCGCCCGCGCCGAGCTTGAGGTTCTCCCGGAAGAACCGCAGCGGGAAGACCCACCGCTGCAGTTCCATCCACTGCTGCCCCATCAAGTCCCCAAGGGACTCGGGCGCGATGTAGCCGTCCAGCGACATCGACACGCTGAAGAACACCTTCCCGGCCATCAGCCCGCAGCTCCCTTCCGAACGATCTCGGTGACGTGGGCGGCCAGGTTGCTCAGGGTCTGTCGGCCGGCCTCGATCGCGTGGTACTTCTCGACCGCCTCGTCGCGCTGCGCCTTGGTGGGGAACACCGTGTGCATCTCGATCCGGGTCGCCGCTCCGGCGGGTTCGAACGTCAGGACCGACTCGAAGGCGTTCGGGTCGTCGCGGGTCTCACCGTGGAGCATCGTGATCCGCTCCGGCGGGGCGAGCTCGGTCCAGGAGATCCACTCCTGGTAGTCCGTCCCGTCCGGTCCGTGCATCACGAAGTCCCACTCCCCGCCGACACGGAACTCGAACGCCCGCGTGGTGGTGGTGAACCCCTCCGGCCCCCACCAGTGCGACAGGTGCCGCACCTCGGTGAACGCCTCGAACACCAGCTCCCGTGGGGCGTCGATGATCCGGGAGATGACGGTTTCGCGGGGGGGGGGGGGCCCCCCCCCCCGCGGGGCCCGGGGGGGGGGGGGGCGGCGCGCCCGCCCCGCCCCCGTGGGGCTGACGGGCCGGACCGGAGGGGGCCACCCGGGGGACCCAACCGTGCAGC